>NZ_FYAK01000003.1 GCF_900185615.1 Photobacterium malacitanum | reverse complement strand
CATTACCGCCCGCATCAGCACCATCAGTGACAGTAATAACAACTTGTCCTTGCGTGCTGTCACCATCATTATCCGTCGCCGTCACACCAAGGTTAATGTTGGCAATGTCTGCATCGTTTTGATCAATGGGGCCTGTCACTTCAACCGTGTATGCGCCATCTTTCGCAATCGTTACGACCATCACTGGCTTGTTATCGCTATCAAGCACGGTTAATACGTTACCGTTAACTGTAAATGTGGTCGCGGTGCCATTACTGGTTAGGTTGGCTAAATCCGGTTGGTCAGCATTGAAATCAAGCTGATGGATCGCATCTGAGCCCACATCCAACGGCACTTCGCCGCTAATAACCTCACCATTTTGGGTGGTTTCATTAATGGTGGTGCCACTGTCAGTGCCAAATTCTGGGTTGGCACCATCAACAATGGTGATATCAACATTGGCAGGCTTTTGTAGCCAATCACCATCGGTATCTTGCACCTGAATCGGCACATCAATGGTGATTTTATCGTTAACACTATCAACCAAACCATCGACACCACTGTCGGTGTGGTTTAACGGTTTGTCTTGATTAATCGTCACTGTGACGTCGATATCGTGGCCGTTCGCCGCTTGGACGGCATCCAATGATACCGTCACCACTTGCTCGCCGTCAGCGGTCACACCGACTAATTTCCCGGTGGTGCTGTCATAGCTAAAGCTGATCGCTTGATTATCACCCGTAGTTAACTCTGACTCTAATTCGTTAATTAATTGGGTTAATTGAGTCGGATCGATGGTCACCTTAGTTGGGTCTAGACGATCAGCGCCCGCCTCAATCACAATCGTGGTGTTGCCCGATACAGGGTAACCTTGCTCACCAGCTTGAGGGGTTAAATCACCTTCAGTAATGGTAATATCACCGTGCTCATTACCACCTGCATCAGCACCATCATTAATAGTGATCACTACCTGACCGTTAGCAGTATCGCCATCATTATCCGTCGCCGTCACACCAAGGTTAATGTTGGCAATGTCTGCATCGTTTTGATCAATAGGGCCTGTCACTTCAACCGTGTATGCGCCATCTTTCGCAATCGTTACGACCATCACTGGCTTGTTATCGCTATCAAGCACGGTTAATACGTTACCGTTAACTGTAAATGTGGTCGCGGTGCCATTACTGGTTAGGTTGGCTAAATCCGGTTGGTCAGCATTGAAATCAAGCTGATGGATCGCATCTGAGCCCACATCCAACGGCACTTCGCCGCTAATAACCTCACCATTTTGGGTGGTTTCATTAATGGTGGTGCCACTGTCAGTGCCAAATTCTGGGTTAGCACCATCTTTAATAGTAATATCGACATTAATTGGTTTATCAAGTGAATTACCGTTTGAATCTGCCCCCTGAATAGCAACATTAATCATGATGTTATCACCATCATGAGAAACTAAACCGCCATTAGTTTCTGCAATATGATCAATGGGCTGATTAATTGTAGTAGTCACATTAACAGTGACATCACGACCATTTATTGATGATGCTTCAAGGGTAATAGACATAACTGTCGTACCGTCGAGAGTACCAATAATTGTATTTGTCCCAGTATCGTAAACAAAGCTAACCGCTTTGCCACCAGAAGATATGTCGCTATTTAATTCAGAAAGTAATGCATTAATAGAAAGAGGATCAAAAACAAAAGAATTACTTTCTAATGGTAATGTTGCTGCGTCAACAAAAATTGATGCTGATGTTTCAACAGGGTAACCCTGTTCGCCATGTTGAGGTGTTAGATCACCTTCAACAACAATCATTGAACCTAACTCGCCACCATCTGCCGCAACAATCACTTTGGGATCAATTACTTGAGCTGCACGCTGAGGGTTATAAGCAGTATCAAAACCTGCTTCTGCTAACACGGCATCATTATCATAATTGATAGTAATAAAGCTTGCCGTTGCCGAGGAACCATTTAAACCCACATTACCAGCAGCAGTAACATTACCAGCAGCAGGCGCTTCAAATAATGTTGTTGGATCTTGTCCAGCTAAGATTGCATTTTGAAGAGACTCAATGTCATCAGCAGAAAAAGATGTATCGGATTTAGCATCACCATTAAAGGAAATACTGTTATCTAGCTCAATCGTTTCAATCCCTGCGGGGGTTAATATTGAACAACTAGGACAAGGGAAATTAACCACTTGCTCTATGCCATCTTTTATAAAAATAAATTTAGCATCACGATTAGTAACGATGACTTCGTTACTCTGCAACGTATGGGTATCGACTAAAGGCATAGGCATTTGATTTGGCTGAAGAATAAAACTTTCACCATCAACAAGCTTAAAATCTTCAACTTTATTATTATCATTATTAACCATGAAATCGCCCAACCTTTAAATTCTTCAATAGCATAATAGCTAAACTGGATAAGTTAACATCGTCACGACTGTATAGATTATAATCCATAAATTATTGCTAATTGTTCAGATCGCTCAATCAATCATAGACTTATTGTATACGTTAAGGTTAAAAACCACTTTACGTCAATACTTCAAGAGCTTATCATTAGTCTTAATTATAAACAAACAACAATGTAACATATAACAACTGGTGATATGTTGCATTAGAATCATTTATTAAACTAATGACCAATAAGAAAAATAATATCCCTTATCGTCAATTACATTAACAATAATAATAGATTACACAGCAAGGAAACGAGCCAATTACCGCAATCAAAACGTTGTTTTTTTAACAATAATACTAACATTTTTGTAGGCCGTTATTTCTCGATACATAGGTTTTTATATGAGCAAAAAGACCACCTCGATATCAACCGATGATCTCGATTTTATTGATGATAAGTCAGCAGCATTACTGCTTAACACTCCCAAAAGTGCCAGAATCATTTTATGGGTAATGGTGCTATTTTTCTTTATCGCATTTATTTGGGCTTATTTTGCAAAACTCGATAAAGTCACTACCGGTTCAGGAAAAGTGATTCCATCATCTCAGTTGCAAGTAGTACAAAACCTTGAAGGCGGGATTGTAAAGCAGGTTTTAGTGAAAGAAGGCCAGCAAGTAAAAAAGGGACAGACACTGTTACTTATTGATGACACTCAGTTTAAATCTGACTTTAAAGAGAAAAAACAAAGCCTTGCATCAATCCAAGCTGATTCATTACGCCTTAATGCATTACTTGCTAGCGTGACTGTAAATAGAAATTCAAACAATAATGAATGGCGTAAAAGTGTTAATGTCAAAAGCCAACCACCAACATTTACGGCTGAATTTCAACAACAACATCCACAATTGGTTCATCGGCAACTCAACCAATTTACGGGTAAATTAAACAATTTAGAAAATCAGCTTTCTGTCGCTTCTCAACAAGCATCACAAAAAGAAAGAGAGTTAACAGAAACTCAATCACGAGTAACAAATATTCGTAATAGCTATAGCATTGCATTAAAAGAATACAATATAACCAAGCCGTTAGCAGAAGAAGGTGTCGTACCTCGCATTGAGTTACTTAAGTTACAACGGGCACTTAATGACACTAAACGGGACTTAAACTCCGCTAAACTTCAGATTCCAGTGACTCAAGCCGCTATTCAAGAAGCAGGGTTTAAATATATTGATATAGCTTTGCAATTCCGTTCAGAAATTCAAGCTAAACTGAATGAAACCAGCGATAAATTATCCAGTATGACAGAAACACAAGTGGGCCTAAAAGATCGAGTAAAACGTACGACGGTAGTATCTCCAGTTAATGGCACAGTCCAAACTATTTATGTCAATACCGTTGGCGGTGTTATACAACCCGGTATGCCATTAGTGGAGATTGTCCCTACAGAAGACACGCTATTGATTGAGGCAAAAATTGCCCCTCAAGATATCGGTTTTTTGCGACCTGGATTACCAACAATTATAAAATTTAGCGCCTATGATTTTACTAATTATGGGGGGCTAAAAGGTTCATTAGAAACAATCAGTGCTGATACGATCCAAGATAAAGAAGGCAATAGTTTCTATCAAGTAAAGATTCGTACCGATGCAAGTAGTCTTAAAGGACCAAATGGCGAAGCATTACCTATCATTCCAGGAATGACAGCATCAGCAGATATTATTACAGGCAAACGTTCTGTATTGGATTACCTGTTGAAACCTGTCCTCAGAGCGCGTCAAACGGCGTTAAGAGAATAAATAATGACCAAAAAACATGTGTTAAAAAAAATCACGTTATTGATTGGCCTTCAATGTTTGGCAACGCCTGTAATGGCGCAATCTCTAGAGCAAGCGATTGCAGAAACGTTATCAACTAACCCAGAGATCAAAAGTGCTTATAATGAATTTCAAAGTAAGCATCAATTGATCAATGCGGCTCAAGGCGACTATTTACCTTCAGTCGATCTAGAAGCAGGTATCGGACACGATGACTATAAAGCCAAAAGTCCTTCAGGCCAGTACCGCCCTCAAACTGCCAAAATTAATATTCGGCAATTAATTTGGGATGGTTCTATTACCTATAACGACATTCAACGTAATAAATCTGAAACTGAAGCACAACGCTACCAGTTATTATCTGATGCACAAGATAAAGCATTAAAAGCAACTGAAGCCTATCTTGATGTTCTTCACGCGCAGGATGTACTAACCCTGTCTCAATCTAACCTTAAAGTACATCAAAAAATGTACGTTGATATTAAAAAACGTGCTGATGCTGGAATTGGGTCTACAGCAGATTTAGCACAAGTTGATGGCCGTTTAGCCAGTTCTAATACCAATTTATTAGCAGCAGAAAGTAACCTTCAGGATAAGATCACCGCATTTGTACGTATTGTTGGTACTTACCCAACCGATCTTGTAAAACCAGAAGTAGATACTAATTATCTCGCTACTTCGTTAGATGATGCACTAACTAAAGCTAAAAAAAATAATCCGGTGGTTTATATCGCATCCAATGATATCAATGCTGCTGAATATCAATACAAACAGGCTAAAGGCACCTTCTACCCTTCTTTTAGTATTGAAGCCTCTCAAGAGTGGGGAGAAGATTTAAACGGCTCACCCGGTGATACTGATGAGCTTAAAGCAATGCTAAAAATGCGCTATAACCTGTTTAACGGTGGCAGTGATGTCGCAAAATCTCGTCGAGCAGCTTATCAAATCAATAAATCTAAAGATATTCGTGATCGCGCTCATCGCATGTTAGAAGAAGGGACTCGCCTTTCTTGGAGTGCACTAACGTTATCGAAAAAACAAAAATTATTCTTACAAGAACATGTTGATGCTTCAGCTCGTACTGTTATTGCTTATGAGAAACAATTCAAAATTGGTCAACGCTCTTTATTGGATGTGTTAAATACTGAAAATGAGTTATTTGAAGCACGTAAAGCCTATTTAACCGCTGAATATGATGGCATTTTAGCTAAATACCGCGTGCTAAATGCCACAGGGCTTATCCTCAGTGAAATGCGGGTTGAAATACCTCAATCTTGGGCACAGTCGGTTAAATAAAGGAACATAATATGAAATATATCATTACGGGTTTATTGGCTCTAACACTCTTTGGCTGCTCTCTTTCAGTACCTCAACCGCCGATTGCTAAACAAACCAAAAATCTGTTTGATAACGACAGTGACGGCGTTATTAATCAGCGAGATTATTGCCCTAAAACACCGCTTGATGCCGTTGTTGATAATAATGGTTGCCCTACTTATGTTGATAGCTCAGAAGAAAATAGCATTCATGTTCTATTTGCTAATGACTCCTCAGCAATAGCAGAAAGTTACATCCAAAATATCAAACAAATGAGTGCATTCTTAGCGAAATATCCTAAAACACATATTGAACTTAAAGGTTATGCCAGTCCGGTTGGTAATGCCAATTATAATATTGCCTTATCGCAACGCCGTGCAATCGCCATTCGCCAAGCATTAATCAATGATGGTGTTGCAGCCTCTAGAATAAAAACCGTGGGCTTTGGTGACAACGATCCTGTTAAAGCCAATGATATCGAACAAACCAATACGTTAAGCCGTCGAGTTGTTGCGCAAGTTATTGGTTATCAAGGTAATGTTGTGAAAGAATGGACTGTATATACTGTTCGTAAAAACTAATCAGATAATTACCCGTTGAAGAAAATAATTTTTTGGCTACTGTGTTGTTTAATTACACTAAATGCATATGCTGCAAGTAAGCTGCATATCGATAAAATAACACAATTTTATGGTGAGCGCGCAGGTATACGAGCAATCGCATGGCGCGCACTCATCAAAAATTCACAACATTTGACGACTCAACAAAAACTCACCGCTGTTAATGATTTCTTTAACCAGTTTGTTTTTATTAGCGATCAAAAGCTATGGGGACAAGAGGATTATTGGGCAACACCTTATGAATTTGTTGGTGTTGGTGCTGGGGATTGTGAGGATTTTAGTATAGCTAAATATCAAGCTCTACTTGAACTTGGCATTGATGATAATAAGCTCAGATTAGTGTACGTAAAAGCACTTGAGCTTAATCAGTTCCACATGGTAGTCGCCTATTACCCAACGCCATCAGCTGTTCCTGTGATTTTAGATAATCTTAAAGGGACGATATCACCAGCAACTGAACGTAACGATTTATTACCAATCTACAGCTTCAATGGTAGTAAATTATGGCTCGTAAAGCAGAAAGGTCAAGGTCAAGTGGCAGGTAACGCTTCTCGCTTAAGCCTTTGGAATGATCTACGTCATCGTTCGCAATATATAAAACTTAACCAACCACGAAACATTTTTTGATGAGTAAATTACAATGACTCTTTACCGACAACTTTTACTGTGGATGCTAGTGGTATTATTCTTACTGACCAGTACTGTATTTGCGATTCAATTTAATACCACTAAAAGCTACTTAATTGAACAACAATCAACAGAGCTCAATAATGTTGTCAGCTCAGTTGGGTTTGCATTATCTCCGTATCTAAAAGCCAATGATTTTATTGCTGCCGAATCTGTCATCAATGCGACCTTTGATTCAGGGTATTACAGTAAAGTAAAATTAACCTTATTAGACTCAAACAAAGAAATCATTCGTCAATACCCACAAATAATAAAAAATGTACCTAATTGGTTTCAATCTTTTGTCCATATTGATGCTATTACCCAAACCAGAACATTAACCGATGGCTGGCTGCAGCTTGCTGAACTGACAGTAACAAGTAGCTCTGCATCTGCATATGTCCAATTATGGAAAGCGACGGTTCAACTTATTCTTGGTTTTATTGTTTGTCTATTTTTAGGTGCAATTGTGTTATCACTTGTACTTAATAAAGTATTAAAACCTTTAAAACAAATTCAAAAAAGTGCTCAAGAAATAGCTAATAACCACTTTACTGCACCGTTACCAACCCCACATACTCGCGAGTTAGTTGATGTTGTCACTGCTTTTAACTCAATGAATATTCAGCTACAACAACACTTTGAACAACAAGCTCAAGAAGCGGATACATTACGCGTTCGTGCTTATCAAGATCCCGTATCAGGATTAGCTAATCGTAGCTACTTAATGACCAAACTACACTCATGGTTAGCCAATAAACCGACAGGTGGCATCATTCTATTGAAGTCTGATGCGATTGAGGATAGCTACCAAAAAGCAGGTTATGAATTAGGTGATCCTTTAGTATTAAAATTAGCTGATCGTTTGAAAGAACTTTCTGCCGATGACATTACTATTGCGCGTTTAAATCAATCTGAATTTATGCTTATTGCACCAAACATTTCGAAAGAAGATCTTACCGAAACAGCTCGTGCCATGCTATCGATGACATCAGAATTGAATCTTGACCCACTCGGTATTGCCCCACTTCAAGCCGCTGTCGGCATTGTTATGTGTTCTAAAACATTAACAATAACAGCGCTACTTGCACATGCTGACAACGCCCTAAATAAAGCGCGCCAACAAACAAAAGAACCACTTGCTTTATTAGAGATCAGTGCTGATAAGACAATAGCAGCGATCGGAAAACAGCAATGGAATGCATTAGTCGATGAAGCAATTGCAAATAATTTAATCCATTTCACTTTTCAAAAAGCCATTGATGCTAACAATGCAATTATTCATAAAGAAATGTTTGCATACATCAAAAAAGGCCAACAAAAATTTAATGCTGGCCAATTTTTGTCTGCTTTAGAAAAACTCAACGATGGCGCAAAATTTGATCGCTATATCATTGACACTATTTTTAATAAGTTCACTAAACAAACTAAATCAGTTCCTGTCGCAATCAATATTACTCAAAGTAGTATTAATGACACGGGCTTTATTCGTTGGCTAAACAATAAACTGCAATCAAGCCCACAAATGAAGCAACATATTTTATTTGAATTGCCTGAAATTTGTTTTATTAAAAATATAGATAACACTCGTTTACTATGTGAAATCATTCGTCAAAATGGATTTCAATTTGGCATCGATAATTATGGCCATAATTTCAGTTCAACTGGGTATCTCAATCAATTACGGCCTCACTACGTGAAGCTTGATTTTGCTTACACCTCACAATTAGATGATCAAGTAAAAATGGATGTTTTAGAATCAATTACCCGTAGTGCTAATAACCTTGCTGTAATGACGATTGCTTCCCGCGTAGAAACTGTTGAGCAAAAACAAAAACTAACGTTACTAAACGTTCAAGGTTTCCAAGGTTATGTTACGGAAGAGTTAGTTAATGGAGAGCAGAAATGAAAGATCCATTACTACAATCATTGACTTATATTAGTCGCTTTTATGGCCAAGCAAATTCACCCGATGCATTAATTGCAGATCTACCACTTACTGATGGATTACTGACGCCTTATTTATTGCCTCGAGCAGCAGAAAAAGCGGGGCTTCAGGCAAAAAAAACACAGATAACATTAACGAAATTATCACCATTATTATTTCCTGTAATTGCGCTCCTAAAAGGTGGTGACGCCTGTGTGGTACTCAGTCTTGATAAAGAGAAAGGTCAAGCAGAAGTTGTACTACCGCAAACTGATAGCTCTGAACAATGGATCAATATCGATGAATTAAATGCGCAATACACCGGTCATTTATTTCTGTTCAAAAAACGGTTTCGCTATGATGAACGCTCTCCTGAAATATTAAAAAACCGCGATGGTCATTGGTTCTGGAGCACGTTATGGGAATCACGCAGTATTTATCGTGATGTCTTTATTGCTTCTATTTTAATTAACATGTTTGCTATTGCTGCGCCACTATTTACCCGTTTAGTCTACGATAAGATTGTTCCTAATCTTGCATTTGACTCATTGTGGGTATTGGCTGTCGGCATTACTATCATTTTTATTTTTGATTTTGTTTTAAAATTATTACGTAGTTACTTTATTGATTTAGCAGGTAAAAAATCAGACCTCCTTATTTCAGCGAAAATATATAGCAAAGTAATGGGGATTCGAATGGAAGCTAAGCCAGCTTCTGTGGGAGCCTTTGCTCGTCATTTACAAGAATTTGAATCGATTCGAGAATTTTTCACATCAGCTACGGTGTCATCATTAATTGATTTACCGTTTGCATTACTGTTTTTATTTATCATCTATGTCATGGCCGGTCCTCTGGCTTTAGTGCCAATGATTGCGGTATTAATCTTAGTTATTTATAGCTACTTTATTCAACGACCACTACGTCGCACCATTGAAGAAGGCTCTCGGCTTGCATCTCAAAAGCACGCTAACTTAATTGAAAGTCTATCTGGGTTAGAAACTATAAAAATGTTTGGTGCTCAGAGTCAATTTCAATATAGGTGGGAAGAAGCTGTTACCCATATTTCAAATTGGGGGTTAAAATCGCGTCGTCTAACAGATTCAGTTCAAAACACTGCCGGATTTTTGCAACAATTTGTCTCTGTTGCGATGATCGTTGTCGGAGTTTATTTAATCGCTAATGGTGATTTAACCATGGGGGGATTAATTGCTTCAACGATGCTAAGTGGACGTGCTGTTGGACCAATGGTACAACTTGCTTTGCTATCAACACGTTACAACCAAGCTAAATCAGCAATGACCATTATTGAACAATTAATGGCAATGCCACTTGAGCAAGAAGACGGTAAACGTTATATTCATCGCCCCATTATTCGAGGTAAAATTGAATTTGATAATGTCACCTTTTCTTACCCCAATGCAACCCAAGCAGCACTAAAGAATGTTAGTTTCACCATTAATCCTGGTGAAAAAGTCGCTATCATCGGCCGTATTGGTTCAGGAAAGACCAGTATTGAGCGTATTTTAATGGGCCTATATCAGCCACAGCAAGGCTCTGTTCGTCTTGATGATACTGATATTAATCAACTGCACCATATTGATATTCGTCGTAATATCGGCTGTGTACCACAAGATATCACCCTCTTTTTTGGTTCTATTCGCGATAATATTATCCTTGGACGCCCTTTAGCCACCGACAAAGAAATTTTAAAAGCGGCTGAACGTGCAGGTGTGACAGCATTTACTCAACATGATGCGGCTGGTTTAGAAAAACAAATCGGAGAAGGTGGGCAAGCACTCTCAGGCGGTCAGCGCCAAGCAATCGCAATTGCACGCGCATTTCTCACTCAACCGCCAGTTGTGGTTATGGATGAGCCAACCAGTAGCATGGATAACCGCTCTGAAATGTACATAAAGCAGCAGCTTCATAAAATGACTAACGAAGAAACACTGATTTTAATCACCCATAAAACCGGAATGCTTGATGTAGTTGATCGGTTGATCGTTATGGAACATGGTCATATTGTTGCTGATGGGCCTAAAGCTCAGGTATTACAAACATTGCGTAACGGTAATATTAGTCAACAACCAACAAATAAATAATGGTTGTGATAGCACTCATTATTATTTAATTAATAATAGTTGTAATATAGCGCCAGTTTGTCCACCATAATAAACTGGCAAGTTAATTATTTAGGATTCTCGTGGAAAAAGTTGCTATTTTTGTCGATGTCCAAAACATCTATTATACCGTCAAAGAAAAGTACCATTGTAATTTCGATTACAATGCTTTTTGGGCAGAAGTATCGCAAGGGCGTCAAATTATTGCGGCTTATGCTTATGCTATTCATAAAGGCGATGAAAAACAGCGACAATTTCAAAATATCCTACGCGGTATTGGCTTTGAAGTTAAATTAAAGCCCTTTATTCAACGTAGTGACGGCTCTGCAAAGGGTGACTGGGATGTTGGTATTACGATTGATGTATTAGAACATGCTGCAGATGTTGATCGGATTATCTTATTATCTGGTGACGGTGATTTTGATTTATTGGTCGATAAAGTACAAACCAAATATGATGCCATTGTTGAAGTCTATGGCGTTCCAGGACTCACCGCAACCTCACTTGTGAATACTGCAAAATGTTATCGTGAGATTGAAACTACTTTACTACTTGGACGTTAGTTTCTTGAACGGTAGTATAGCTAAAAAGGCCAACAATATATTGTTGGCCTTTTTATATATAACTCGATGTTTATTTTATATTCTGAGCGTGAACAAGACCGCCATGACTATAAATATTCATCAATTCACTTGTAGCTTGGCGTACCATTTTTACAGGAACAATAATGAAGTAGATAGATGCTAAAATCACCATTGTCGGATCTGCATAAACAGCCAAATGCGCATATTGGGTCATCATCAAAATTTTTGCAACAACAAAGCCCATTAATACAGAGGCACTGATAACAGTATCCATTACCCACTGCTTAGCTTCGGCGTCTGCTAATGCTGATGAGATATTTTTACTTTTGGCTTTGATATAACGATAAGTGCCATAACAACCAACAACACTAATCATACCAAAGGCTAAAGCAACACCCGCATTAATATCACGCCCACCCGCTAAAATGGCTTCAACAGCGGAATAAAATGACCATATACACATTAAAGCAATCACAGAGCCTTTAATGGCAATAACAGCTGGTGCTATCATTGCTACTTGCGAACTATCTTTATTTATTTCAGGTTTATGAAGATAATGCGCGGCACCTAAAGATAACATCGTTAATGCCAAACTCACTAAAGAATATGCACCATCAAAAATAATCACCAAAGAACCCACTAGTGATCCAAGTACAATCCCCAAAATAGCAAAAGTAAACGATGACACGGTAGACAACAGGAGTAAACCGCGCTCTTGTTGCATTGAACTAGACATATAGGCCTCAATCGACAAATTTTTCGTCGTTTTTTTGTTTAATTATGAATCTAATGAGATGATACAACCTCTTCTATTAATACTATAATCACTGAGCGTCAAATTTTCCGTCGCTCAAAGTGTTGTTACGCGTTATTTTACTCTCACATTTACTCTATTGGTCTCATCTATGAAAATTGCTCAAATTGAAATGTTTCTATCGACTATAAAAACAGGCTCAATTGCTGAAGCTGCTCGTCGCCATGGTAAAAGTCGTACCACAGTCAGTGCATCATTAAGTGCATTAGAAGATCACCTAGGGGTTGAGCTTTTAAACCGCAGTGGTAACCGTATTACGCCAACAGTTATTGGTGAAGCAACAGTGAATGATTTTGAACGTATCATTCTCATTGCAAGAGATATTGATACTCGCTGTGAGCAATATAATATAGGTGTTGAAGCCAGCATTCGCATTGCACGCGATGATTCATTACCAGAAGCATTATGGCGACAATTATTACGCCAAATTCGAACTCAGTTCCCGCAAACAAGTGTTTCTATTTATAGTGCACCAACCCAAGAACTAGAAGAAATGGTGGCACAGAACTTAGTCGATGTAGCTTATGGCCTATTACCTGACACACACCATTTTTCGCGATTACAACAGACAGACTTAGGTCAGATACGTATGATGTCTGTTGCTCATAAAGATCATCCTCTGAGTCAGCTACGAAAAGTTAATGATGCCGATCTAGAGCGCTACACTGAGATTGCGGTCGCTTATTTTGATGAGGAAAGCTTACGTATTGTGACCCCAAAAGCGGGAAAATATATCGCGTTATCTTTTTATGAACACCTACGAGATGCTGTACTTGATCAAACTGGCTGGTCATCACTACCTGCTATTTTAATTAAACAACATTTACGAGAAGGGACACTTAAAGTCATTAAATATAATCGAGCTATGAATTGGCAGTCGTATGGTGAAGTTGTTGAAAATGAAGCACGCCGTGGCACTGTTGTAAAATGGCTTTCTGAACAATTAGAAACCTATTTATTTGCTGAAAGTGATTAATATCAATATGATACGTGCTGTAATTAGTGCATTAAATATTGCATAAATTTAACACTAATGTGAATTTATAAAGTAATCACTTTTTAATGATAAAATATAATTTAATAGTAAATAGATCTGACAAACAGATATTTATTGCTAAACTTATTCCAATCTATAAGTAAATATTCAGATAACACTTACAATCTATGATAATAAATTATTCTTTATAATTATAATTTATGGTTAAAACTTTAACTAATGGCTAGCTTGTACAGCGTTTTTAATTCAGTATGTGCGCCATAAATTAGGGGTGCTAAGCATTAATTCTATTAATAATAGTTGTAATAGTGACAGATTCATCAACGTAATAATTTAATTAGAGCTGAATTTGGTACAAGTATTTAGCCCTTATAAAGGGAAAATTAGAAAGTGCTATTAATTCGTTATTAAAACTTTAAGCGCAACCTGAATCGCAATTTAAAAGGAAATAATCTTTATGATGAGAAAATTAGTTGCTGAGTTTATCGGTACCGGTTGGTTAGTTTTAGGTGGCTGTGGTAGTGCTGTATTGGCAGCTGCATACCCAGACTTAGGTATTGGATTTTTAGGTGTCGCACTGGCATTTGGTTTAACCGTTGTTACTATGGCATATGCTATTGGCCATATTTCAGGTTGTCATTTAAACCCAGCAGTTACTGTTGGTTTATGGGCAGGTGGTCGCTTCCCTACTGGAGACGTTATTCCTTACATTGCATCACAAGTACTTGGCGGTATTGCGGGTGCGGGTGTGCTTTATATTATAGCAAGTGGCCATGCCGGCTTTGATTTAGCAAATGGCTTTGCATCTAATGGTTACGGTGCACATTCTCCTGGTCATTATTCACTACTGTCTTCATTTGTTACTGAAGTTGTAATGACATTCATGTTCTTATTCGTAATTTTAGGTGCGACACATAAGCTTTCTTCGCCACAAATGGCGGGGCTTGCAATTGGTCTAGCACTAACGTTAATTCACTTAATCAGTATTCCAGTAACCAATACATCAGTTAACCCTGCACGTAGTACTGGTCCTGCATTATTTGTTGGCGATTGGGCGACATCACAATTGTGGATGTTCTGGGTAGCACCGCTTATTGGTGCTGTACTTGCCGGTGTTGTTTACCGTTGGTTATGTCCAGACAATGAATATCGTTCAGTAAGCTAATAACGATATCAATACTACAAATAAAGAAGCGAGCTTATGACTAAGCTCGCTTTTTATCGTTACCGTATTTTTAATACAAAGCAATTGTAGAGTCTGTTATTTATTCATCAATGTTAATAAAGCCTGTAACGGATGTTTAAATTGAATATGCGCTAGACGTTTAACTTGGCTGCGGCATGAATATCCAGTCGCCATACAACGCGCAGGATCATACTGTTCAATATTTGCTTTCCAACTTAAATCATAGACCTTTTTAGATGCGTCAAGTTTATCTGCCTCATGACCAAAGGTACCCGCCATACCACAACACCCAACAGCTACCGCTTCCATTACACCGCCTAAATGACTAAATATAGTCCCCCACTGCTTTTCAGCATTTGGCATTTTGGTTTTTTCAGTGCAATGGGCAAATAAATACCATGGCGTATCGTTCACTGGTGTTTTTTGGGGTATGTCTTTTAGAAGTGGTAACAGCCATTCATGTACAGTTAGCACTGTAAATTTCCCGCGCTGTTGTTGCAATACTTCTTGATACTCATCGCGATAACACAGTACCAACGCAGGATCGACCCCGACCATTGGAATATTCAATACCGCTAATTGATTTAAAAAGTCAGCAGTTGAGGATGCCGTTTTTGCAAAAGCCTTTAGGAACCCCTTTACATGTTGGGCTTTACCGTTGGGTTTAAATGGTAACAATATTGGTTTTTTACCTAACCTTTCAACTAAATGAATAAAGTCACGTACAACTTGAGCGTCATAAAAACTGGTAAATGGATCTTGAACTATCAATACATAATTTTGACGTTCATGATCTGATAATGCTTGCAGCCATTGCATGTCAAAACATAAAGCGTGATGACCATCAAGGCTTTCAGCTAATGTTGGGACTGATAATGATGGCATATCTACATAGCCAATGGCTTTTTCTGTCAGCTTTTTAGACCATTGTGGACGAATAAGGCTATTAACAACTACAGGTGCTTTTGCCATTAACGGTAAAACATTTTCAACATACGCGACTAAATAATCTTTCGCAGGTCGCTGATAACGGCTGTAATAGATATTCATAAATCGCGACCGGAAACTGGGTACATCGACTTTTATCGGACATTGGCTGGCACACGCTTTACACGCCAGACAACCATTCATTGCTTCCATCACTTCATGTGAAAAATCATAATGTTCACGAGCTGAACCATAAGTATTCTTCAACCGCTCAATAATCTGCTTTACTGTTGGTGATGTGGTTAATAGTTGTTGTTCCAGTTCATCGGCATTAATACCTTGCTCGGCTAATTGCCTTAACCATTCACGCACCAATCCAGCACGACCTTTCGGTGAATGACGACGATCGGCAGAAATCTTCATCGATGGACACATTGGTGAACTGGTGTCGTAATTAAAACATAAGCCATTGCCATTACATTCCATGGCTTGTTTGAAACTATCGCGAGTCGAAATGGCTATTTGACGATCATAAAAACCACGTTTCACACTATCAACTTTGACTAATTCACTGTCATTGCCAAGTGGTGTACAAATTTTACCTGGATTCATGCGATTATGGGGGTCAAACGCTGCTTTAATACGGCGTAACTCAGTAAATAATTCTTCACCAAAAAACTCAGGGCCATACTCAGACCTAAATCCCTTTCCATGTTCCCCCCACATTAAACCGCCATATTTAGCAACTAATGTAACGACTTGATCCGATATTTGTTTCATTAACAGTTCTTGCTGAGGATCACACATATCTAGTGCAGGTCGCACATGTAATACACCAGCATCAACATGCCCAAACATGCCATAATTAAGAGATTTATCATCTAATAATTGCCTAAACTCAGCAATAAAATCAGCCAGATTTTCAGGTGGAACACAAGTGTCTTCTGCAAATGCTATCGGTTTTTGAGCACCTTTTGCAGCCCCTAATAAACCGACAGCTTTTTTGCGCATGGTATAAATTTTTTGAATCCCAGCAAGATCATCACAAACCTGATAACCAATAACTCCAGCTTGCTGATCCGCTATCAATTGATCAAGTCGCTGACACAGTGCCGCAACTTGTTGTTGATTACCTACAATATCATTACTAGCAAATTCAACCATATTAATACCTAACATGGTTTTTTCCGGTACATCGATTAATAGCTCTTCAACTGTATTCCAGACAATATCTTCTTTAGCTAAATTTAAAACCTTAGAATCTATTGTTTCAACAGATAGCGCATCTGCTGCTACCATCATTGGTGCATTACGTAGTGCTGAATCAAAACTATCGTATTTAATATTAACAAGGGTACGTGATTTTGGAATTGGAGTGATATTCAACTTTGCTTCTGCAATAAATGCTAATGACCCTTCTGCGCCACATAATAGCCGTGCAATATCGAAAGATTGGAGTTGATCATCATACACATTTTTTAAATCATAACCGGTTAGAAAGCGGTTAAGCTGCGGAAATTTATCTAATATTTGTTGGCGTTTATCTCGACAAATTTGAGCGGTTGTTTGTAAGGCTTTATTAACTAACGTATCCTGACTTAAGGCCTCTAATTGTTCCAAACTCAATGGCTCAGTATTGAGTATTGAACCATCAACTAATACCGCAGTCAGAGCTAAAACATGATCAGAGGTCTTGCCATATTTAAGCGACCCTTGGCCGGATGCATCAGTATTTATCATACCGCCAATTGTGGCACGATTACTGGTTGAAAGGTCGGGTGAGAAAAAATATCCATGCTCACGTAAAGCATCATTTAGCTGATCTTTGATCACGCCACTTTGCACGCGAACCCAGCCTTCATCTACATTTATTTCTAATATTTTATTAAAGTAGCGTGAGAGATCAACCACAATACCTGAAGTCAGTGATTGACCATTAGTTCCTGTACCACCACCACGAGGGGTAAATGTAACATGTTGAAATTCTTCACGATCACCTAACTCCCCGACTAATATTAAATCATTAATATCACGCGGTAATATCACAGCTTGGGGCAATTGTTGATAGATGCTATTGTCCGTAGCCATTGCCAAACGGCTTGCATAGCTCTTTTCAATATCACCTTGAAAGCCTGCATTTGATAATGCAGTTAAATACGACAGTACAGCATTATCAATACTGCTTTGATAGGTTAATGCAGGTAACATTATTTCAACTCTCCCTCTCCAGTCGTTACGCAATCATGCGCTGCCGCGTCCTACGACAACTGGGCTTACTATTATAATTACTCGTTCTAACAAAATGTTAAAAGTATATTATTTCACTTTACTCTACCTAGAAACTAAACAAAACTATTTCTACGGTAATATCTTGGTGTTCAGCAGCCGATTAAAATTAGCCTACTGAACACCGACTATTATTACAGTTAAATACCGCCCATGAGGGTATATTTCATCTCGGTATATTCTTCTAAACCTTGATGAGCCCCTTCTCGACCTAATCCCGACTCTTTAACGCCACCAAACGGGGCAAGTTCTGTTGAAATTAGCCCTTCATTAACCCCGACCATGCCATATTCTAAAGCTTCACTTACAGTGAACGCTCGCGAGAGTGATTGAGTATAAATATAAGCAGCTAAGCCTGAATCGGTATGATTAGCGCGTTCAATCACCTCTAGATCATCACTAAAGCTAAAAATAGCAGCTAATGGTCCAAACGTTTCTTCTATTGCCACCAGCATATCATCGCGCACATCACGAATAATCGTTGGCTGAATAAAACAATCACTCGATGGTTGTTGCGAGCCTAAAACTAAACTCGCCCCTTTTAACATCGCATCATGAATATGACGTTCAACTTTTTCAACTGCGGCACGATTGATTAACGGACCAATTGTTACACCAGCATCTAAACCATTACCAACTTTTAATGACGATACTTGTTGATATAATCGTTCAATAAATTGCTCATAAATAGCCTCATGAACATAAATGCGATTTGCACATACGCATGTTTGACCTGCATTACGAAATTTAGCAATCATTACACCATCAACAGCACGATCAATATCGGCATCATCAAAAATAATAAATGGCGCATTACCACCTAGCTCTAATGATACTTTTTTCACCGTCGTTGCCGCTTGTGCCATTAATAATTTACCGACAGCCGTTGAGCCCGTAAAAGATATCTTCCTGACTTTTTTATTACCGGTTAATTCTGCACCAATTTTAACCGCATCCCCAGTAACAACATTAAATAAGCCATCAGGAATACCCGCTTGTTGTGCTAATGCGGCAAAGGCAAGTGCCGTAAAAGGCGTATCCGGTGCAGGTTTTAATACCACAGCACAACCAGCCGCAAATGCCGGAGCACATTTACGCGTGATCATTGCCGCAGGAAAGTTCCACGGTGTAATAGCAGCCACAACACCAACAGGCTGGCGTGACACTAAAATGCGCGCGTCCGTCTTATGGCTTGGAATCATTTCACCATTCATGCGTTTAGCTTCTTCGGCATACCATTCTATAAAGCTAGCAGCATAGGTAATTTCACCCTTAGCCTCACTTAGTGGCTTGCCTTGCTCTAACGTTAAGATTGTCGCCAACTCAGCCGTATTCTCGACAATAAGGTCATACCACTGACGTAATACTGTTGCTTTGTATTTAGCCGTTGTTTTTGCCCATTGGCGATAGGTTTTATCTGCAGCTTCTATCGCAGTGCGGGTTTCTTCCACCCCCATTAGAGGTACATGGCCAATAACGTCTGTTGTGGCAGGATTAGTGATAACTGTCGATTTTCCGGAATAAGCGTTTATCCACTCACCATTAATAAACGCTTGCTGTTTAAACAATCCACCTAAAGATAATGTCATTACTGTACCCTGCTTTATGTATACAATGAATTAAACTTGATATTGATTATCACAAAAGAGATTCATTGAAATATATAACCAACTGATTAATTTATTATATTACACACTTATCATTATATCTGCTTAGAACGATAGCTAATAAAGCACACAGTGTAGAAAAAACAGTAAAAATTATACAATTCATCTGCAAATAACCACCATCACAACTACGCTTTAAATAGTAGTAATAATCGTAATGATTAAATTGAACAATCACTTTGCTGTACTTTAAAGTGGATATTAATTGCTTATGCAAAAAAGTAGACAGCTTACCCATATTCGTCATGGCATAAAAACAGGAACAACGACCTCTTTTATCCATGAACAAGATTTTCCAGCGACAAATCCATTTGTTTTATGGGAACACTTCACATCAAAAAATAACACCCGCCATAGCCTAAATTTTCATGGCCATTCAGGAATAGAAGCTATCAGTTATCCTGTTATCGGTACTATTAATCATCATGATTCGACTCCACAGCACCATACTATTCAGAGTGGAGATATTCACGTAATGACCGCTGGTAAAGGTGTTATTCATAAATCGACAGTCTTACCGCTACAATCAACCAGTGAATCAATTCAACTATGGACCGCCTTACCTGCTGCTAATAATATTGAAATGTGCCAACCCTCAAGCAAATTAGTCACCAAGAACCAATTGCCGCTTATTGAAGTCGACCATTCTGCAACAAAAGTATTAATTGGAAGCTATCATCACCATCACAGTCCTGTAATATGTCATTGTGATGTTATTTTATTAGATATCATTATGACATCATATAGTTCTTGGTGTTTTACTCCTCCACTGCAATATCTCTCTAGCTTTATTTACTTAAAGTCAGGTATTGCTTATAGCGCAAATAATAAACTCACACCATTACAAATGGGCTTATTTGAATCGTCACCAAACCCCATCACAATTACAACAACCAATCAAAGTTCACGTTTTTTCATTGCTTGTGCAGTCCCACTAAAGCAAAAAATGATAACGAATCAACATTCTTTTCACTCAAACGAAAATAATATCAATAAAAGTAAAACCACAATATCAAAATTAATATCAAGTATTAAAACACCTAATTAAAACATGAAACCTAATGATAACAATACCAATAAGTAATACTTATAAGTTTGATATGAACAATAATTTTAATAGCATGATATTATCTCTTTTATACTTATACTAAAAATAAATCATTAATGTGTAATAAACATTATGGCTAGTTTTGTTATTACATAATTACAATTAATGTCAAAGGTATTCTTCATGTTATCCGTAAAAAATTTTTTTTCGAATTATTCAATGTATAAAAAAATCGCCTTTCAAATAACTGCGTTTCTTTTTTTTATTTTCCTTTCTTTTCAATTGCTTGTGCTCTTTAAGTTTTTTAGTGAAGATACATTAAATGTAATTCACAATCACAGCACTAAAATAAATATTCTATTCGTATTTACGCTATTTTTTATTTTATTTTATTTTATAAATGTAATTAATAAATGGTTTATTAACCCATTAAAAAAATTAAACAAAGAATTAAATGAAAAAGGAAATATACTTAACGATGAAAACATTCACGATATAAATATAAGTGACACCTTTAAATACTGCAGCGCTATAATAGACGAAGTAAATAAAAAAGATTCTCAGGTTGATTTTGAAACATCTGAGTTAACAAAAGAAAAACAAGCATTAATGTCGCACAACCAATTAACCTCAAGTATTTTCAATAATAGTCAGGATATTATTATCATTATTGATAATAATGGAATTATAACTCGCGTAAATCCAACCTTCTGTAAATTGATCGGTGTAAAATATGAAAACCTTCTTCACCAACCTTTAATAAACTTTATTAACAAAGTTGCATACAAAAATATTAAAGCTTCTCTTACACATGAGCTTAATCGTTGCCATCACTGGCAAGGTGAATTTACTATTCAACATCTAACCAACAAAAAAACCATTCCACTATATGTAAAAATAAATAAATTTATTGATAATAAAAACAATCATATACAGTATTCCATCATTGCAACAGATTTGACAACAATAAGAGAAATTGACCGCCTTGTTTATATTAATCATCATGACTCATTAACGGAATTACCGAACAGAGTCGCGCTTACGAACCGCTTAAATGATGAACTTAATACACAACAAACAAAATGTCATAAGTTTGCTGTTGTTTTTATTGATCTAGATAACTTTAAAAAAATAAATGATAACTACGGCCATCAAATGGGTGACAAGGTACTAAAAATAACTGCCTACAAATTACGTAACTCTATCAAGAAAACCGATATGGTCGCACGTCTATCGGGTGATGAATTTATAGCAATTATTAACCCAGCAACAACACAAACAGATGTTATTCAAGCATGTGAACGTATACTCAACGTCCTACAGCAACCAATTATCATTAATAAACATCATATAGAAATGAGTGCTAGTCTTGGTTGTTATTACGCTCACCCCAAGCAGCACCAAACAATTGAAGACATTTTATCTCAAGCAGATATTGCAATGTATAAAGCAAAAATGACGGGAAAAGGCAGAATTGTAGAATGTAATTCATTTTAATAAAAATGCCGTATAAATAGAGATTTATACGGCATGATAAATTGGCTTATGGACGGGTTGCTAATTGGAATGTACCATTTGATTGAAACCAAACCACTTGCTTCTGTTTGCGACCAAGTAATAATGGGCCATCATCAAAGAACAAGAAATTCTTCCAATTACGTTTAAATACCCCCCATTTAGTTTCAATAATATTGTATTTTTCATAACAGAAGAAAATAGTGGTGTTATCTTCCCACTTTATATCTGCTAACAACTCTGTAGGTAGCTCAGGCTCATCGCTGTCCCAAGCTTGTTGCCAATCCATCGCTTCGGACCAAATTTTTTTATCAAATGCCCAGTCACCTTTTTCAAAATGATCAGCATCAGAACTTTGGTTACTCACGTGTTCACACCATAATTGCGCCGAACGAGCTTGAGTAAATGGCTTTATTTGTACTAAATCAGCTTCAGCAACAGGCATTGAAGCATGAGTGAAAATCCATTTACGTACGTAACTATCAAATTCGGTATAATTCATTTGTCAGCCTAAAAAAATAAACACCACGCAATGTACATCAGTGCTGATATTTGTTCCAGTCTCTGACTAATAATTTTCACCTATCAAGGCCAAAACCAAAAAAAGATACGAATGTTATCGTACCTTTAGTTATAAGCTTACACCATTTAATGCTGCTATTGGATTACTTATTAGGTTGCCATAGATCGCTTACCCAACCACCAACATTATCATCATAGTGATTATCTAAAAACGTCGGCGTCGTTCTTATTGGTGTATCATGATGACAATCAAGAAGTTCAGATATATGCCTCGCCATCGGATCATCGGTAGACTGCATTTGCCTTTTTTGAGCAATTTCTTTAATTATCTGTAAACGATATGACGAGTTCATTTTTTTCATCTTTGACTCCTCTTGCAATGAGATACATAAATAACGACTAAATAAAAATAGGCTCATCTCTAGATTTCGTCAAATAACTGTCTTTAAATTGTCACATATTTAAGCTATAGCTATTCATGCCTTTTACTTTAAAAACAAAAACTTAAAAATAACAAACATTAATTATAAAATATATTATTGATAAGATAATTTTAACTAACTGATTATAATGACTTTTTAAAATATCTTTTTTTTAACATTTACTAATTATTTACACCAAGATTTAATCTTTGTTGCGTAATTAACAGCGTTAAATTTACAGTACATCTGCTAGACTATTAATATTCATTATTAACATCGTTATTTTCATTGTTTCAGGAGTGTTTGTGCGTTTATTGCCTATTATTACATTTTCTTTGGTGAGTATATTTAGCTCTATCATTAATGCTAACGCAAGCACATTAGCGACCCCCTCTTCTATAGATAAGCCTGTTACTCAATTATTCCCCAATAAAAACAACCAATGTAATAAAACTCTAAAATATAAGGTTTTTTTTGAAGGGCATCATATTGGTGATTACGAGCGTAATTTAGTTTGGGATGGTACACATGCAAATATTTATACCAACAGTACTGTTAGTGTTTTAATTACTAAAGCAAAGTTAAACCAGCACTCAAAACTTCATTGGTCGCAACAACGCCAAAGTTTTGTTACAGATTCGTTTCAACGTAATATAAAAGGCTTAATGACAGGAAAAGTATCTGCCATTTTTACCGATGACGGTGCACAATCAACAGTAACGGAAGGCGGAAAGACACATCAATTCAGTGAGTCTTTATTACCAATACTTGATGGTGATACGATTGGTACCCAGATGCGATTAGATATAATGCAAGGAAAGAAAAACTTCGACTTTATTTTACAAAATAGTGATGACACTAGCCATTACTACTTCAAAGTGGTCGGAGAAGAAACAATAGCAACCAATTTTGGTGATCTAAAAACCATCCGTGTTGACCAAATAAAGAAAAGCGATCGCCAACTGTCACTCTGGTTTGCACCATCCATTGATTACCAACTAGTTCGTGCGACATATAAACGTAAATTACTGGATTTAAAAGCAGTTTTAATCAGCAAGAAAATACACTGTCCGCAACCCATCATCCTTAAATAATCTCAAAACCATCAGACAGTCACTATTTGAATGACTGTTTGATGGTAATCTCATTTAGCTATCGCTTTACCGCCAATGATTTTATACGCAGGCGTTCCTCTAACTAAGGCTTCGCGTGCAAATATGGTTTGACATTCAGGGCAAATGCACGCTTGTAGCGTAAAATCTCTACTGATCCTTTCTTTAAAACATTTCACCAACGCACCTTTACCACCTTTGCGGTATTTAAATAACAGTGTTTTACAGCGACAACATATTACATCAACCGTTTTAGTCGGTCCTTTCTTATTAGGTTTAGCCATTATAATGCTTATTTTTATAACTATTGATGAGATTGAATAATTACAGATTGGACTAATTGAGCAATAATATCCTTATCTTGCTCAAAAACATGCGCTAAATTACCATATTTTGGTTGATGGCGATCATTTTCATAAGCATGCTGCCAACCTTTCGTCATGGATATAAATTGCTCAGCAAATTGTGGCGAAATAGCTAAACATCCAGCTAAAACAGTATCAACATAAGTTTGAATAATGGGTTTTTGATGGCATGGTGAGCAAAAATCATCATTAACATAAACCCATACTGGGGCTGTAATATCTACAGTCGACTTATCTATACAAGTGATCTTATCCCATTCTATTTCTATTCGTTGGTAACCATGCTCACGCTTATCAAACTCCGCTAATACGATGGCATCAACCTCGACCAACACGCCATTACATTGCCCTTGCTGTGGAATAACGACTAATGGCGAAATGGGATAACTGCCCGCTATTTTTCCCCAATACCGTTGCAATCCTTCAACAACGACTGGAATTGCTTCACCAGTATTACCTGTACGTTGACGTGAATCTGCATTGATCAAACTTCCATAGCCAAAAATATACATAATGCTCCCTCTTATTATATAACTTATTTAGCCTACCACTTTCTAAAAAGGTAATGTAAAAAAACGGCAAAAATCCATCCATCGTTGCTGGTAATCTATTAGTAACTGAGTATCAACCGCTTTAAATTTCACCTTCTCATTGGGCTTAACTTGAGCGAGACGCAATAGATCCATTCGAGTAATACACCCTAAAACAGGGTATCCCCCTAAAGTCTGACGATCATTTAATAAAACAATAGGTACCCCATCAGGCGGGATTTGAATCGCCCCTGTTGCAATTGGCTGTGAAATTAATTCCATTGCCACTCCGGTTACTTTTTCACCTTCTAATCGGCATCCCATACGATCTGAGGCTGGACTAACTTGATAATGGTGCCTATAAAACCGTTTTTTTTGCTGATTTGTAAAGGCGTTAGCTTGATAAGCTTCAATAACATGTAGCACCACATCAATACTATAATCTGGAATATATTCCGTTGGTACGACAGAATATCGGTTTAATAAAGCCACTTTATAGCCATCAAGCACTGTATTACTCGCTAATGGCTGACCGCGTTCTAACCCACCCAATTGTTCTCGCATAACGGTTGCCGTACTACCCAATACTTTAGGAACGTTAAAGCCACCTCTAATTGCAAGATAAGCACGCAAGCCATGTTTAGCCACCCCAAATTGCAATACTTGGCCTTTTTTCAGAAGAAAAGACCGCCATGGTGCTATTGGCTGACCATCAATTGTTGCCGCCATATTGGCACCTGTTAATGCGCATTGGCAGTCGTCCAATGCTTCAAAACAAGCTAAACCTACGGTCAATTCTAATTGTGCGGCGTTACTGTCGTTAGATAAAAGATAATTAGCCCAACAAAAAGCATGTAAATCCATTGCACCACCTTGTGTGACGCCTTGTTGAGCACCACCATAACGACCTAAATCTTGTATTAATAATAATATGCCTGGATTTATGATGGCCAAACGGGACATATCACACCTCCAAGTGCTAAGAATGTCGCACGATCAATCGCATTGAATTTTACTTTATCGCCAACAGCAAAGCAGGATTGTGGGTAAGTTGTAGTCTCAAATACAGATTGCGGGCAATTGCCAATAATATGCCATCCGCCAGGACTCGTTTGAGGATAAATTGCCGTTTGCTGATCAGCAATGCCAACACTACCAGCAGGAACACATGGTCGAGGAGTCTGATGACGAGGAACGGCAATTGCCTCATCAACGCTTGATAAAAATGCAAAGCCAGGTGCAAAACCTATCGCACCAATATCGTATGTTTGACGACTATGCAATGCAATAACAGCCTCTATACTTAGCTGCCGTGACATTGCTAAAGAAGGCAAATCAGGACCAACTTCAGGGTGATAATAAATCGCTAGCTGGTGTACTTTTACAGGTGCTCGCCGTTGGTCAATATTATACTCTTGATACCAGTTCAAACAGATATGCTGTAATTGATTGAAATCGCATTGACTCAACTTATATTGCAGCATTACTTTAGTATATGACGGCACAATTTCAACAATAAATGCAGTATATTGCCGCTCAAAATATGTGACAAAATCAGCAATACATTGGGTCGTTTCAGCACTTATCACTGCACTGAACTCTACCATTAGTGTACCTTCTGAGATTGGAGTTATTTTCATATTACCCCCCATCATCACCACAAGGATTAGCAGCAATAATCAATTCAGCTAATGTTTTGACTGACTGAACGGCGGTCGGATTATCACCATGCACACATATTGAATCGACCTCCAATAATAACCAATCACCAGTGAGCGTTTGCACTTTTCCCTGTAATAGTTGTTGCATTTGTTGTTGAATTGCAGCGGGTGAACTTAAGATCGCATTAGGTTGTTCACGAGGCATCAGCATCCCTGATGCTAAATAGGTACGATCAGCAAAAGCCTCAAAGATAAGACTTACATTATTATCATGCGCAATAGTTTTATAATACTGATTATCTTTACGTGAAAGGACCATTAAAGCGAGAGGCTGTTGGCGACAGTGGTTAAGTTTATTGAGTGTTTTAATTATAACAGTGAAGATCTGTTCATCCATCATCATATCGTGATAGAGCGCACCATGTGGTTTTACATAATGCAGCGTTGAATTTTGTAACTGACACAAACTTTCCAATGCGCCAATTTGATAGCTCATTAGATGTGCAATAGCAGGTAAAGAATGCGCAATATGGCGTCGACCAAAGCCTAACTTGTCATCATAACTAGGGTGTGCGCCTAACATAACCCCATGCTGATTGGCCAAGCGTATCGTTTCCGCCATTGTGTCTGGATCTGCCGCATGAAAACCACAAGCAATGTTTGCCATTGAAATTGAAGCCATAACATCACTATCATTGCCTTTTTTCCATACACCAAAACTTTCACCCATATCACAATTTAATTTCATTCGCCCTCCTAGCGCTAACAACATGCCATAAATATTATGTCGTTATTCCTAACTGAGTGTAGTATTAAATAGCTAACATGATGATTTAAATTACCTTAGCTATAATGGTTATCAAATCATAACGCCATCTAATATCACCCCCAAGAAAGGATGCTAATGAAGACAATTTTAATTTTGCTCAGTGCTGTATTTTTATTATCAGCGTGCTCACCAACAGTTGGCAGCGAGAAGTGGTGTAAGCAACTAAAAGACAAAGCTAAAGGAGAATGGACTGCGAATGAAGCGGTTGAGTTTACCAAAAACTGTATTATTCGCTTAAGTGACGATAAAAAATAAATCAAAAACACACTTAATTACGATTAAGATAACAGTGAACATTTGGGTAATCTTTAGACGAAAAAAAGCTCATCAAATGATGAGCTTTTTAAAAAGATGGTGCCCCGGGCCGGACTTGAACCGGCACAGCGCGAACGCCGAGGGATTTTAAATCCCTTGTGTCTACCAATTCCACCACCAGGGCACGCAATTTCTTGCGATGGGTAAGACACCATCTGTAGATACCGCTATCAAGCCATATCTTTTAATTTTTATATTTCTCTTACCTACTCAGTGTAGATAAATAGATGGTGCCCCGGGCCGGACTTGAACCGGCACAGCGCGAACGCCGAGGGATTTTAAATCCCTTGTGTCTACCAATTCCACCACCAGGGCACGCAATTTCTTGCGATGGGTAAGACACCATCTGTAAATATCGCCATTAAGCCATATTTTTTAATTTGGTGTAACACTCAAGGTTCCCGATCTTCTAAACTCAGGCGTGACCTCAACATCGTTGATGTCATCTCTTATGTTACTAAATACTGACAACGTCAATATTTCAAAATTTGGAGCGACACACGAGGTTCGAACTCGTGACCTCAACCTTGGCAAGGTTGCGCTCTACCAGCTGAGCTAGTGTCGCAAGAGGAAGTATGGAGGCGCGTCCCGGAGTCGAACCGAGGTACACGGATTTGCAATCCGCTGCATAGCCACTCTGCCAACGCGCCATATTTCCTAACCAGAGACGCTGATGTCTCGTGGTATGGGGTGCATTGTACGGATTGCTGGGGTTGAGTCAACAGCATTTTTAAAATTTATGTTTGTTTGATTATTTTACATACAAAACAAGTCGTTCCGATTACATGCCATACAATAAACTACATAATGTCACGCATTGAATCTGAAGGAATAATTGCATCTGAACAGGTTGTTACTCGATGGCTCAGCTTTTGTGCTAATAATAAAGACTGTGCAATGGTGTGTTTATTGATTCGCTCAGCAAGATATCCTGCGACAAAGGCATTATCTGCAATATCATCACCTTGTTTAACGGCCAACTTAATGCTTGCTACACGTAATAGTGAGTTTGAACTGATCACTAAAGTACATACCGTACATCCATTTTTCTTGGTTTGCTTAAAGACAACCTCACGGCACCCCCATTTAATATAACGTTGAGTTAAATAACGTGAACTTCCCCAAATTCGCATTTCATCATTTAAATCAATAAAGGCAATATCGACATAAGGAAATATTTTCTCGTACCAATATTGAGCTTGTCTTGTTGACCATAAGTCATTCCGAAAATTATTATCGAGATAAACTTTACCGCCACGTTGTTTATGTATTTCCAATAACGACAACAATAATGTTTTATCATCATCTGTTAATGCAGCAATACTGCTACCGCTAATATAAATTGCGCCATAATCATGCTTCATTAAGGCATGATTTAATAATGCAGGGCCATAAGAAAAATAATACCGCATTGCATTATCTTTATTCCAATAATGATAGTGTCGTTGACCATGGCTATCGGTTTCAATAAAACATAAATTAGGGTATTTAGTTGCTAAACATTTGACTAAACTAGTATCTATATTTTCTTGTTGCCAGCGCTGCATCATTTTCATCGAGATTTTTTCAATCCCAATACAGGTCGCATAACTGACATCAATAGCACGTGAACCGCCTAGCCTTGCCAAATATAAAGCACGGTTAACGACATTACCGCCATATGTTTGATGTCGAGGTGAATGGTTTAGCTCAACTAATGCTTCGCCCAAAAAGACAATCTTCATATCTTCCTCGCTATAGATAGCGGTAGATGACAATACGTATATTGAAACTGACTAATTAAAAGCGTAATACATTCTGCTTTATCTCTATCCTTACAATATTCTAGATTTAGACTTATTTTAGAGCTAAGTATCATTTAATACGAAAAAATAAAATATACCTATTAATTAGTGTTTTTGCGCTATTTAATGCTAAAGAATACCGCTCATATTTATGATACAGCTCACTCAAAACGATGATATATATTGATAGGTAACATCTAAAAATGACTTATATACTGACACGGTCAATATACATTTAACACTTACAACTGTAATTGTTAATGATGAACTATATATGATTTCCGTACCTGCATAGGTTACAATTTCATAAGTAATAACACTTTATGACGGTGTAATATCTATCGCCCTCTAATTATTATCAGCGGAGCCTTGCTCCTGATTTTTTTATTGATATGGACTGAGATATGGAAGCAGAACAAATAGAAATACTTAATTTTATCAGCCAATATCCACCCTTCGATTTGCTACCAGAACAACAACTGAATGAGTTAGCAATCGAAATTGAAGTGGCCTATCACCGTGCAGACAGCATGATTTTAAACCTAGGTGATAGTATCAATGATCTGTTTCTCATTCGAAGCGGTGCGGTCGAAGTCTATCGCCGCAAAGGAGAACTTTATAACCGTTTAGATGAAGGTGATATTTTTGGCCAAATGGGATTATTAATGAATAATCGCGTTAGAATGCCAGCAAAAGCTTTAGAAGACACCCTGCTCTATTGTATTCCTAATAGTCTTTTTACCAAACTCTGTGACGATTTCGATAGCTTTGCAGATTTTGTCGAAGTTGATGATGGTTCTCGACTCCGTCATGCTGTATCTCGCCAAAATGATGAAAACGATTTAACCACCTCTAAAGTTCGTACATTATTAACACGTGATGCGGTGATCCTTGATCAAAATGCAACCATTCAAGTCGCCGCTCAAACGATGGCAGAAGAAGGCATATCTGCATTATTAATCAGCGATGAAACTATCGTTGATGACGATGATGATAACGACCTCGTTGTTGGAATCATTACCGATCGCGATTTATGTACCCGTGTGCTAGCACAAGGAGTATCAACGTCCAATCCTGTCTCAACGGTGATGTCAGCAGATCCAATCACACTGGATCATAATGCCTATGTCTTTGAAGCTATGTTGACGATGTTGCGTTATAACATTCATCACCTTCCTGTGATGCGAAACAAACATCCGGTTGGTATTATCAGTGTCTCTGATATTGTGCGCTATGAATCTCAAAACAGTTTATTACTGGTAAGCAGTATCTATCAGCAACAATCTGTTGAAGAATTAACAGTGCTTTCAACCCAAGTTAAAGACTGTTTTGTACGCATGGTCAATGAAGATGCCAACTCGCATATGATTGGTAGCGCAATGGCTGAAATCGGACGAAGCTTTAAGCAACGGTTACTTGAACTTGCAGAAGAAGAATATGGTCCGCCTCCTGTGCCTTACTGTTTCCTTGCTTTAGGCTCAATGGCTCGTGACGAACAATTGATTGTTACCGACCAAGATAACGCCATTATTCTTGATAATAACTTCAATCATGCCAAGCATAACGCTTACTTTGAAAAGCTATCTAAATTTGTCTGTGATGGGCTAGCTGAATGTGGCTATACCTATTGCACTGGCGATATTATGGCAACGAATCCAGAGTGGCGTAAAACACGTCAACAATGGGAGGATTGCTTCGCTGATTGGATTGATAACCCTAAACCTGTCGCATTACTTAATAGCTCAATATTTTTTGATCTTGGCGGGGTATGGGGCAAAACTAAATGGGCCAAACAGCTCAATGGCTTTATTGTACGACGAGCGCGTAATAGCCCTCGCTTCTTGTCTTGTTTAGCACGTAATGCGTTAAATCGCACTCCGCCGCTTGGTTTTTTCAAAGATTTTGTGATGGAAAAAGATGGTCGTCATAACAACTCAATCAATCTTAAACGCCGTGGTACTGCACCTTTAGCGGATTTGATTCGTGTACATGCCCTTGCTGTTGGTTCTCGTTCACAAAACTCATTAGAACGCCTTGATGACATCATTGATAGCGGTATTTTACCACCAGGTCGAGCACAAGATTTACGTGATGCGATGGAATATATTTCACTCGTGCGTATTCGTCACCAAGCACTTGATATTGAAGCAGGGATCGAGCCAGACAATAGTATAGAGCCTGAAAACATGTCTGATTTTGAACGCCGTAATCTCAAAGACGCGTTCCAGATTTTGAGTAAAGCACAAAACTTTGTCAAATTTCGTTATCAGTCAGCACGCTAATAAAAAGAGCCATTAATGTTTCATCATGGATCAAAACACTCAGCTTCTGTGCACTTTATACGTAATATCGCCACTCCAGATTGGCATTTACGTTTTCAACGATTAGCACAAGAAGCACAGGATAGCCGTATAAAATCTTATTATCAGGCCGGTATTATTAGTGAAGACACGCCACTATGCGAGGTGCCATTTGTTGCTCTCGACTTTGAAACAACAGGCCTTAATTCAAATAGTGACGATATCGTTAGTATTGGATTAGTACCGTTTGATATTCATCGAATTTATTGCCGCCAGTCACAACACTGGGTAGTAAAACCTAAGGTGAAATTAGAAGAAGATTCGGTCGTTATTCACGGTATTACCCATTCTGATGTTCAACAGGCGCCAGATTTACGCCGTATTCTTGAAGCAGTATTAGATGCTCTCGCAGGGAAAGTTGTTGTGGTGCATTATAAAAATATTGAGCGCCAATTTATGGATCGAGCGTTAAAGATTCGTTTAGGAGAAGGCATTCAATTTCCCGTTGTTGATACTTTAGCCATTGAAGCTACAATCCAGCAACAGCAATTTGGTGGGTGGTGGAATAAATTAAAAGGCAAACGTCCAGGCTCGGTACGCTTAGGTAAATGCCGTTCTCGTTATGGGTTGCCTGCCTATCAACCCCATCACGCGTTAACCGACTCTTTAGCAACCGCAGAATTACTTCAAGCGCAAATAGCCTACCATTTTAGTCCTGATACTCCGATTAGTAAGTTATGGGAGTAATATTTTAGCGCCTGTAAGTCATGTAAAAAAGCAGCCTTTAGATATCCTCTAAAGGCTGCTTTTATTACGTTACATTTATTGCAATTACTTCACTAAGAAATTATTTATAACGCTCAGTTCTAAAGCCCATTAACAAGCTAATACACATAATAATCAAAATAAACGTAAACGGTAATGCCGTTGAAATCGTACCTGCTTGCAATGCTTGAATAGCTTGCGTGCCACCTACCCATAACAACGCAATGGCGATAAGACCTTCAATTGATGCCCAGAAAACACGCTGTGGAATTGGAGCATCAATTTTACCACCAGCAGTAATACTATCGATAACTAATGAACCTGAGTCTGATGAGGTTACGAAGAACACTAAAATCAGAATCACAGAGATAAACGATAAAATGCTACCAAATGGTAATGCGTCATACATCTGGAACATTGCTAGTGGTACTTCAGTAATACCTTTCGCGCCTAATGTACCAATATGATCCATAATTTGGTGAATTGCTTGACCACCGAAGACAGACATCCATACCGAAGTAACCACGGTCGGCGTAATAATAACCGCAATTAAGAATTCGCGAACAGTACGGCCTTTTGAGATACGAGCAATAAACGAACCAACAAATGGTGACCATGAAATCCACCAAGCCCAATAAACGATTGTCCAAGCATGCATCCACTTTTCATCTGGACGATTATAAGGGTCACTTAGTGGAATAAAGTTTTCAATATAACCCATAATTGTTTTTGGTAAGGTATCCATTGAAACAGAAAAACCAACCAGAGCAACAAAAATAAGTAAAACAACCGCGACTAACATATTAATGTTACTGAGTAATTTAACCCCAGAGTCAATACCTTTAACCACTGAATAAATAGCGGCCATGGTAACGACAACAATAATTGTTATTTGTAGCCCTAAACCACCATGCATTCCAAATACATGATTAATACCACTTGCAGCTTGCTGAGCACCTAAGCCTAATGAAGTTGCTAAACCAAACAGTGTCGCTAAAACAGCCAGAATATCAATAATATGTCCAGGCCAACCCCATGTGCGATCGCCTAAAATAGGGTAAAACACAGAGCGAATAGAAAGCGGCAACCCTTTGTTATAGCAAAAAAATGCCATAGACAAGCCAACAACAGCGTAAATTGCCCACGGGTGTAAACCCCAATGGTACATGGTTGCACCCATTGCAACTTTAAATGCTTCTGGCGTACCAGGAGTCACATTTAGCGGTGTTGAACCACCCCAGCCAGTAAAGTAAGCGGCAGGCTCGGCAACACTCCAGAACATCAAGCCGATACCCATACCGGCAGCGAAAAGCATTGATAACCATGACAATGTTGAATGCTCTGCTTTCGCTTTTTGTCCACCAATACGGATACGACCATAAGGTGAAATGATTAACGCTAAACAAAAAAGGACAAAGAAATTACCCGCCCATATAAATAAAGAAGCAAACTGATTAACAATCGCCCCTTTAACACCATCTAATGCTGCTTTAGCGGTTGCTGGATCTGAAATTAAAATCGCCACTAAAAAAATGATTATAAGTCCAGCACTCACACCAAAAACGGCATTATGCACATCAAATCCCCACTTTTGGACATTATCTTGACCAATAGTGTAATCTGTATTATCTATACTATATTTATCGTGTTTACTCATTTATTACATCCTGTTAGGTATCGCCTCAACTATAATATTTAGTCATGTAAACAAAAATCAAAGCGCCATTATATAACCATTAATAGGCGAGAACTGTCAACATAGAGCAAAAACAGCAATATAGGCTATATTCACTGCTTCCTAATCTTAATATATTCGTTGTTATTGATTAGTTTTAATGACCGTTAACATATTTTTATTTGTATTCTAATCATTCATTGCTACAACTTTAGTTCATTTTAAATTTTTAACTGTTTTTTATGTGCAACGACAACAAATTTAATTTATTTTTATGACGTTTAATCAATAGATTAGCTATAATATTGAAAAATAAGACAACCAATAATATTTGCAATATATAGACAAACAATCGTTACGCTTATTTATAATATTATAAGACTGAATTAGCCTTTATTTATCGATATATTTAAATAGCGAGAAAAAACGTTTAGCAAGATAAAAAAACTGGATTATTACGTATAATTAATTATTAAGTTTGCAGAAATTAAACTTAGATTGGTGATATTTTATACAAAACAGCACCAAAAAATAGTCAAATAACAATAGTAAAATCTGTTAACCAAATTCAAGAGAGATAAAAGTACATCTTTTTGAACAACCAATACCAGGTTGTTCGCTCTGTTCTGGTGCAATAAGCATTAATGGTTGTAGGCAGTGTTCACAAGCAACAAGCTTACCTTGCATAACTTTTTTAATCACAGCATGCTGATCGCTAAATGATTTCTTGGTTTGCTTATTTAATTGCGAAAAATCTAATTTCATATAGTGTCCTCTTGCGTTAACCATAAAAAGGGCTGCTCACCCTTTTTATTAATATCATGATGATTTTATAATTCAAAATCATCAAAATCATTATTATCTATTTGACGCTCAAGGTATGCGACTAAATCATCATGACCGCCAATATAATGACCCGCTAAAATAATCTGCGGTACTGTTCTTACTGTAACATTGGCAAATTGATGTATAAAATCAACCATCACAGTTTTAGTTAACTGTTGTCCTAATACTAATGTTGAATATTCAATACCCTGTTGATCAAGTAATGCTTTTGCTTTTACACAATAAGGGCAATTCGGCTGCGTGATAACAACACTTTGGTATGCCATTAACTGCTCTATTGTCAAACCTTGGTCAATGCTCATAAACTCATTTATCTTCTAGATCAAAAATGGTATTAACGATAAAACAATATCAGGTACTAGTAAATTTTATCAACAACACAATTGAAAAAAACAGCGACAAAAGTACAAATATTACCCATATAATTCAGTTTACCCACGCAAATATATAAAAATTACACACAGCATAAGTTTGACAAACAAGTTAACAATTTTTAGTTCAACATATATTGAATAATCATTAAAAAAAGATAATATTGAGCATGACAGTGAAATAAGTTATTGCCATTAAAAGGCTTTTTATCACTTACTTAATCACTGACAAGCATTTTATAAATCATTATTTACAACACACTTCATTATTCATATACGGATGTATTGATTTTTTTATAATATTCCAAAGGAGAGCACTGGTGGATATTTCAGCTGTCACATATCAAACATACAATAAAGGTGAACTTACACAGCTACTGGATATTGCCCGTGATGCTATTCGAGGTCATTTTTCAGATAAAGCTATTTCAACTTCAGCACCGAAACTGGATCACTACACCCGCAAAATGCTGCAACCAGCGGCATGTTTTGTCACTTTAGAAGTAAACGGCCAACTGCAAGGCTGTATTGGTTCAACCATCGCAACAAGGCCTTTAATCTTAGAGATGCACAATAAAGCGATTGCGAGTGCTTATGAAGATCGCCGTTTTATGCCTCTTGCTGAAGAACAACTTGATGATTTAAGTATTGAAGTAGAAGTTCTATCGCCACTTGTTATTCAGCCGTTTAGTACTGAAGCTGAGTTATTTGAATATTTATCTCATCATAAACAAGGCGTATTACTAACTGATAAACATGTACAAACAGTGGTATTACCTAGCGCGTGGCGCCGAGGATTATCAACCCCTCAATTTATACAACTACTCAAACAAAAAGCAGGCTGGCCAGCTAATTATTGGTCAGACACCATGGTCATTAAAACATTTACCACTTGCGCCCTAAAAGAAAATTTCAAAACAATTCGTGGGAAATATTTCTAAGTTTAATTCCACAATTAACTTTATCCAGACAAAACAGCATGTTCTCTAACGCTGTTTTGTCGACAAGATAACATAACCTCTTTTCACTCATGTCATAGTTAGCAGCATCCAATCCCTAAGATTATTCAATCTTTCATTTAATATAGCGATAGCCCCAAATGAAAACCCTATGTCGTTGTTTTATGCTGGTATTATTATTGAGTGTAAACAGCTGTAGTGTACTTACAGCAAACAAGCCTTCACCTTGGGTTAAATTAACCACTCAAACTGCGAATTTTCACATTGCTAACGACAATGTTATTCTCGATAAAACATCATCAAAAAAATTCTATAACCACCTTCGCCTTACCTGTGCGCAAGGAGCCGTTAATATTAAGAAAATCAAAATTCATTATGACAATGGTGAGTTTCAGCTGTTTAGAACAAAAGGCTTAATGACTCAAAATAGTACTAGTCCACCAGAGTTACTTGATTACCCCGATAGCAAAATTACCGCAATTGAAATCAACTTTCATCGCTTAGGTAATAAACAATTATCAATCGCAGATATAACCTCTAAAGCTGTCATTGAAGTTTGGGGCAAAGAACAACAACCAATCATCTTCAGCTAGTAACAATGGTGATGTATAACGTCATCAAAGGCTGATATTAAGCAGTTATACATTCTCACTAAATGCTATATCGACCCAAACTAAGCGATGATCAGAGCCGGCTGTTGGCTTCTCACGACCTTTGTCATCGAGTATCAATTGTCGTAAAGGGTGTTTTTTTGATGGCCAGAACACCCCGCTGTCTAATACAGTTAGATCATCTGACGGCAAAACATAATCTAAACGCATACCACCTAGATGCGTCCATTCATTACGCCGCCCTTTGCGTCGCTGCCATGGTCGATATTCACTACCACCATCACTTTTAGGGGTTAACGCCCCATGACTTACTTGCTGATGAATACGACTATGATTGAGCAACTGCTTAATCGGCGCTTTTAAACCATCGCCATCAACCACATCAGCATTAAGATCACCTAAAACGATAAATGATTGTTCATTGCTTAAACCACCACGATTTCCGCGATCATCTTCTAAATAATCAACATTATCGAGAATATCGCAAACTAATTGAATTTCATCATGATTACGTTTGGCATTACGTCGTTCAGGCCCATCAAATACCGGTGGCGTCGGATGGCAACACACAAGATTAATTACTTGCTGATCATATTCAATAGGAACAATAAGATGATTTTTAGAAGATAATCGTAATATGTCGATGGCTTCATCACTGTAAAAATCACGTGGAATTAATGCATTGGGCATTTTATTCCACAACATATGTTGCCATGACCGAATATTTTCATTTTGGATTGGATACTTAGACAATAATACAAAGCCAAAATTACCATGAAAATGACCAAATCCCATCCCATCAGCTGGTAATGAAATAACACCATCATTATTTAAATCAATTCCAGTTAACAAGCCAGTATTCGTTGCAGGACATAAGCGATATGGGTATTTAATAGGACGTTGATCGTATTGGCCAACAGATAAATAATTATCACAAAAATTAGCCAGAGCGCCATCATCGCCTCCTGCTCCCAGATGATCAAACTCACACAGTAATATCACATCAGCCGCAGCATGCTGAATAATGGCGGCTAAACGTCGTAAACGCGGATTATTGGAGCTAGAGGTTAATGCTAATATTTTTTCTGGCTCGGTATCAGACATCGAAATATTATACATTGCAACACGAAGTAATAGATCGCAATTAGACGCAGATTTCACTTAACATTCTCATATACTTATACTTTCATTGCATATATTGTAATAGCCATTGTCCATTCAACCAATAACAAACACACCAATGATTGCACGATTAAGCCTAGCGATTGCCGACTAACGCATTTAATGCCAAACGAATTTGTTTTGCATCATGACTTGCTCGATGCCGCACAGGGCCTTGACGCTCAAGTGCTAATTGAAAATGCACCCGCTCAATACCATTATGTTGCTTTAACCAACAACAGATCTCTGTCAGCATAAATGAAGGTCGCATATGTGCTGCATGATATAACCGACCTAGCCAAAATAAATCCCACTCACTATCACAAAAAACCAACTCATATTGTCCAAGTACTGCATTCAGATGCCGGCAAACATCAACCACTTGCTTACCATTGGCTTCTAATTCAGAACGGGGAATTTTATGAATATGTGACTCAGAAAAAGCATCCCAATACACCCACTCATCACTGGCAGATAAAGGATTAATCAATAAACTATTATCGGTACCATTAGGCAGTGAATATCCTACTTCTATTGGATAAGAAAATTCGGATAATCCTGATGCTTCAAAATCTAACGTCGCCCACATATACACTCCCTGTTAGGAATATCATATTAATCACTTGTATCTATGAATCTAACAGTATTCATTAATAACAAAAAGCTCAATACAAGCTAAATGTAGACCGTAAGATCATTATCACCAAAAAAATACGAGGTTGTTTTTTTATTCCGCGGTCATAAGTCATGTTTATTTGAATAAATTCTTTACATATCAATAAATACGTACTGTTAATAGGTGTTCACTTTTGTTAGGTATATAATAGCAAAAGAATCAATATCAACGGGTCTCATAATGATTACATCTCCTACACCAATACTGGGTTTCGCTGGATTTAGTGGCTCCGGAAAGACTACCCTGCTTGAACAACTTATCCCTTTACTTAACCAGCACCATTTACGGATAGGATTACTCAAACACAGTCATCATGATATTGATCCCGATGTACCAGGAAAAGATAGCTATCGTTTACGCCATGCTGGTTGCAGTCAAACCTTACTCGCCACCAAATCACGACATATGCTGTATTTTGAATACCCGCAGGCAGAGCGCCAAGATCCTGAATTAAATCATTGTTTAAGTCAGCTTAATCATGACTTATTAGATCTGGTCTTAATTGAAGGTTTTCGTGATCAACCGTTTCCAAAAATAGAAATTCATCGTCCGAGCTACGGTAAACCATTACTTTACCCAACGGATAACACTATTTTGGCGTTTGCCAGTGATCAACCTGCACCTATGGACTGTGATTTACCGCACTTAGATTTAAATAATCCACCCGCTATTTGCCAGTTTATTCTTGAATGGTTAGCGCAAGAGTAATTATAACTACCATATAAAAACCGCAACTAAATATACTTTTAACGAGAAAGAGACAACGCTCAGTTGCGGTTTATTAATAGAACCAATAATCATGCTAACAGCTAGAATAATTACGGTTGCTTTTTTAGTGTTGAAAAAATCATCACTCCAGTATGATGATTTACTTGATATGTAAGCGCCAATTTCCCCGCAAAATAAGTAAATTGGGTCACATTTGTTAATTGTTCTAAATATCGTTTTTGTCGATGTGGCGCTAAAGGAGCATTACACGTCCGTGTTGTTACAGCCGCATGTTGGCCTAAGACCTTAATTGAACCAGGTGGTAATAATGGCTTAACCGTGATGGTATAGTTATTACAATCAACCATACCAACAAAATGACCATTGATATAACGTAAGCTTATTTTGCTGTTATTTGCCACCGGCTCCCCGTAACGCCAACTCTCAAGCTGCCATTCAGTATTGGCCAATATAGCTGGGGTTAATCTCACGATCGGTTTATGGCTAGGAATTTCGGCTAGTTTATCTTGTTTTAATATCCAAATATGACGCGCTACATCACCTGGACAACAAATAGGATCATGCTTTCCTGGTTGTATAACATCGACGATTATTTGATGATTTTTAATCACCAATCCTTTAACACGCACTCGATCACCAACATAGTGAGTGGCAATATTAACAAGCTTATTATGTCGATAAGCCATTACGGCAATATATAAATATTGACCACTTCCTCCTGGTGAATAATTCAGTAACACCACTGCCATAGGATCATTATTCGCAGTTAAAGGGCCTACTGCTGTCAAATCATTTAATAACATCACTTGTGGCATCACATTCCCCCCAGGCTGATAGGGTTCACCGGCCCACAAGCCTTGCTGTAAATGAACAGTACCACCAATTGAATCAATACCTTGATAATAAGCCTGTTGTAACACAGGTAATGAGTAATTGTATGATTGGCCGTTGCTGCTCGACTTAGAATGGGTAACATGGGTTGCTAATGGCGAGGATGGCTTTTGTTGTGTTTCGATAACATGAGCATCTAACGTTGTTATCTCTGCAGCCATTATCATTGAACTATAAATGGTAAATAGCCCCATAAATACAGGGATAAAACGTTTCATAGATGTTCCTTTTAATGCCTTAACACGATATATCACCACTCGATGATACTGCAATGTAGTTCTGACATAAAACACTCATAATAGTTCCTCGATAGATGCTCACACCGAATTTATTACACTATCATTCATTAAAAATAGAATTGCTTATAAATTATAACAATCCAATTGTATTACCTTTTTAAACCGTTAAAATGCGCGCTTGTTTCTGACGATCACTAAGGTGATTAGGTTTAATCATGCTCATTAAAATAACTGCAATAGTAACATTATTACTGACATCAAGTACTTCATTTGCCAGTCCATCCTCTCCTTTAAAAACAGCAACATTTGAACAACTTGCTCAGCAGCAAGCGCAAACAGCACCACTACAAATTATTGATTGCCGTAACAGCAATTTTTATAACGGTTGGCCTGAAGCCCAGCAACAAAATGGAGGGCACATTGCAGGTGCAGTTAACATCGATGCGAATTGGCTAAAAACGTTAAATACTGCAGATTTTCAAACCTTATTGCGTGATAAACACCTTAAATCTGACCTTCCTACATACTTATATTGCTCAGCAGATAAAGCACAGCAATTAAGCTCCGCCTTACAGAATCAAGGTTACCACTCGCTAACCACCATTGATCAACCTCTCAATAACTACCACGGTAAACTTATTGCGTTACCTCACTTTCAACAATTAGTGCCAGCATCATGGTTAAATGATCTTATTACTGGTAAACATCCACGCTATGCTCCAAAACATGGTTATAAAGTCGTTGAAGTTGAATGGGGGCCCCCCGCTAAATATTTGCTCGATCATATACCTGGAGCTTTATACGTAAATACCAACACTATCGAATCAAAACCATGGTGGAATAAAGTCAACAACAAGGCATTAGCACAAGTTATTGCAAATCTTGGTATTCGTTACGACACCACGGTTATTCTCTATGCTCGCAATAATATGTCGGCAGCACGCTTTGCTAACTTCTTAATGTATGCCGGCGTTAAAGACGTGCGATTATTAAATGGTGGCTGGACTGCATGGTCTGATGCTGGTTATCCCACAGAGCATTTGCCTAATTACAACAAAACCCCAGTTGCATTTGGTAAAAAAATCCCAGCAAACCCACAATATTTAATCGATACGGCACAAGTAAAAGCATTGTTGAAAAAACCCGTTAATCAACAATCCGTTGTTAGTGTTCGTACATGGCCAGAATATATTGGCGAAACCAGCGGTTATGATTACATTAAACCCAAGGGGCGTATAAAGGGAGCCAAATGGGGACATGCTGGCTCCGATTCTTACCACATGCAAGATTATCTAAATCCCGATCAAACCATGAAAAGCGGCAATGAAATTACCGCTCAATGGGCACAATGGAACATTAAACCTGATCAGGATGTGGCATTTTTCTGTGGTACAGGTTGGCGAGCATCTGAAGCATTTTTCTTTGCCCATATTCTCGGCTGGAAAAATATCAGTGTTTACGATGGCGGTTGGTATCAATGGAGTGCCAATAAAAACAACCCAATAGCAGAGGGAACCATTGCTCCTGCAAGTGTACACTAGGTAATTAGCGACTAGATACAACAACGGCAGTGCAATACGCCTAAACCAATAGCTATATTGCCTGCCGTTTTTAAATGCGTTTACAATACTGATAGAGTTTATGGCACGCCATGACCTTTTGACGCTACCCATACACGATAAAACTGCTCACGTGACAAGCTAAAATCAAGCGCAGCAACCGCCGATCTTACGCGCTCAATATTGCCCGACCCTGTAATAGCGATTGGATTTGATGGCAAGCAACGAATCCACGCATAAATCACTTGATCGATACTATCCGCACCAATTTCAGCCGCAATTTCAGTTAACGTTGCACGAACTCGAATATGTTGTTCGCTGCTACCATTAAAAATATCACCGCCCGCTAAACATGACCATGCCATTGGACGAATACGCTTCATTTGCAATTGATCAAGCGTACCATCATGTGCCACCTCAAAATTAAGCGGATTAATTTCTACTTGGTTAGTCACTAAAGGCTGTTCAAGTCGAGATTGCAGTAAATCAAATTGCGCAGGTGCAAAGTTTGACACTCCAAAATGATTCACTTTACCTTGTTGCTTTAGCTCGGCAAACGCCGCAGCAACTTCATCGGCATCCATCAATACATCGGGACGATGAATTAACAGCAAATCAATATTTTCAACCTGTAAATTAGCCAATGAGTTATTAACTGACTCAGTAATGTGTAACTTACTGGTATCATAATGGTTAATACGACGTTGAGGGTATTTAGGATTACACAAATTAATGTCGCATTTGGTCACTATTTGTAATTGCTGACGTAAGCTAGGCTTTAATGCTAATGCTTCACCAAATAACGCTTCACATTGATAGCCACCATAAATATCAGCGTGATCAATCGTAGTGATCCCCAATTCAAGGTGTTGCTCTAAAAAGGTCAATCGTTGTTGTGTTGTCATGCCCCATTCAGCTAAACGCCAATAGCCTTGCACTAACTCTGAAAATTGTAATTGCTGCGCAACCATTGTGACTTGATTAACCATTGAAACCATCCGCTGTTAATTAATACTGATTAGCGACCATCCTAAAAGCCTCCATCCATAGCCGCAAACACATTTATTAAAAACAAAGTCTGTAAACTAAAAACCATGACTTAGGCAGCAACTTATCAATAAAGGCCTTGCTAATTTAGCGCTTAACACAGATAGCTGAACGAACCGGTTGAAGATTTATCGCATTCATCACTCGTGTTGGATCAGCACTATACGCTTTATTTAATGATTTGACCGATAACTTACTTTTTAAATATTCAGTGTAATCATTGAATTTATAATGGCTATAAGCTGTCGGGTACATTTTGCTACAACTGTCATACCATGCGACATAACGTTTAAAAAATAATGCCGCTTGCGCGGGTGTCATTTTGCTCATCGTTAATGCCATATCTTTGGTTAACTGAAAATGTTGATAATCGATCGGAGAGTCCCAAAATCCGCCCCAATATTGAAAGCCATTACGGGCAAAAATATCAATAACCACTTCAGCCATACCTCGACTATCCGGTTTACCAAAACGATAACTGGCGCGATTAGCATAACGCGTCCCTTGAGTTGGACTAAATTTAGCATTGCCATTACCACTAAAGGTCACAAATGGATTTTGCAATGGGTTAATATCTATCGCGGCACCATACGCATGTAAAGATAAGCTCCCTGTTCCTGCGACTGGGCGATAATTAAAAGCCGAAGTATTATTCGCTGTCATCGAACGAGTATCATTACCGCCATAGGCTTCAATCGGTACTGCTTTATGTATAGGAAAACCTTGCTGATATAAAGCATCAAATATCTGACCGACATACGGTGCAACAGCGTCCATTACCACCAATTGACCATTAGTATGTGCTTTACCTGCAAAGTCACGGTAATTGAAAGTGACTTTTTTAAGTCGTTGACAAGATACAGGTGCTGCCGCAGCCATAACACCAACATTAGTCATCGCTTGGCATTCTGCTGCCGATATAGCACTAATTTGCGCAGCACTGACTGAAAAAGGGGTACTCACAGTCGCGGCTACCAATAATGTCATTGGCATATGACGATAACAAATGATCATCTTTAAATACCTGTCTATAAATAGTCATAAAAAAGACGTGCCTTTGCACGCCTATAAAATAGTGTATCAATACATTAAAAACTGATCGGCTTACGACCTGTTGCTGTATCAGCTTTCTTGTCTGCTTTTTCTGCTTCTTTTTTTGTTATCGAGCGATTCTTGCTAGTTGACGGAGTCGCTTTATTTTTTTTAGCTTTTAGCGCTGGTGTTTTTTTCTCTTTTTTAGACTGTTTTTCCACAGTAGCTGCTTGGGCTGTTTTTTGCTCTCTAACTGGCGTTTCTTGCACTGGTTGGTCACAAATAACGACGAAATATTCACCGTTAAACTCTATCACGTCACCATCATAGATTTTACAACGCTTACGTAATTCAATTTCACCATTAACAGCAACATAACCTTCAGAGATAGCATATTTAGCTTCTCCACCGCCGCTGACTAAATTAGCAATTTTAAGCACTTTATAGAGTTCAATTGGTTGTACAGAGACTTCAACTTCCAATGCTTCTACTTCTATTTCTTCAGACATTTTTGACACTCAAATAAAAAACAGGAACTGAGTTAAATTCTACCTCACTACCAAACATAAAGTGAAACAAATGATAAATTCTAGCTTAGTGACTCTTTTTTCTAACTTAAACTGCTAAAAATAGTTTTTGTCCATTTTTATTGACACTTAAATATCACGCTGATTTAACACCACAGTAATAAAAGATCACTAAAATCCATTTAAATCGACTTACAATAATAATCAACCTCGGCTAATCTTGGTTTTTATCACCGTTATTTGCTCGGATCTTCGTCAACAGGTATGCTACCTAGGGCAAAAAGCAAGCGAATAACTATTTTATTACACATGGCTATGTTCCGATTGGCAGAAGTAGTGCTATAATCCGGCACCTCACATGTGACAGTAATTGTTTATAGAGAAAAACAATGACAGATTTATCTAAATACAGAAACATTGGTATTTTCGCGCACGTTGATGCGGGCAAAACTACTACTACAGAGCGTATCCTTAAGCTTACTGGTAAAATCCATAAGATCGGTGATACTCACGACGGTTCAACTACAACTGACTTCATGGAGCAGGAAGCTGAGCGTGGTATTACTATCCAGTCTGCAGCAGTTAGCTGTTTCTGGAAAGATCACCGCCTAAACGTTATCGATACTCCGGGACACGTAGACTTCACAGTTGAAGTATACCGTTCTCTTAAAGTACTTGATGGCGGTATCGGTGTATTCTGTGGTTCTGGTGGTGTTGAGCCTCAGTCAGAGACTAACTGGCGTTACGCTAACGAATCAGAAGTATCTCGTCTGATCTTCGTTAACAAACTAGACCGTATGGGTGCAGATTTCTACCGCGTTGTTGACCAAGTTAAGAACGTACTAGGTGCTACTCCTCTAGTTATGACTCTACCAATCGGCCGCGAAGAAGACTTCGTAGGTGTTGTAGACGTTCTAACTCGTCAAGCATACGTATGGGATGACACTGGTCTTCCAGAAAACTACGAAATCACAGATGTTCCTGCGGACATGGTTGACGATGTTGAAGCTTACCGTGAAGAGCTTGTTGAAACTGCTGTTGAGCAAGACGACGACCTAATGGAAGCTTACATGGAAGGTGAAGAGCCTTCTATCGAAGAACTTAAGCGTTGTATCCGTAAGGGTACTCGTGACCTAGCATTCTTCCCTACTTTCTGTGGTTCTGCATACAAGAACAAGGGTGTTCAAAACATTCTTGACGCTGTTGTAGATTACCTACCAGCTCCAGACGAAGTTGATCCTCAACCTCTAACTGATCCAGAAACTGGTGAAGAGACTGGCGAAGTAGCAACTGTATCTGCTGACGAACCATTCCGCGCTCTTGCGTTTAAGATCATGGACGACCGTTTCGGCGCCCTAACTTTCGTACGTATCTACTCTGGTAAGCTAAACAAGGGTGACACCATCCTTAACTCTGCTACTGGTAAGACTGAGCGTATCGGCCGTATGGTTGAGATGCAAGCTGATGAGCGTAACGAACTAACATCTGCGCAAGCGGGTGATATCATCGCTATCGTTGGTATGAAGAACGTTCAAACTGGTCACACTCTTTGTGATGTTAAGCACGAGTGTACTCTTGAGCCAATGATCTTCCCAACTCCAGTAATCTCAATCGCTGTAACTCCTAAAGATAAAGGCGGTTCTGAGAAAATGGGTATCGCGATCGGTAAAATGGTTGCAGAAGATCCATCTTTCCAAGTTGAAACTGACGAAGAAACTGGCGAAACAATCCTTAAAGGTATGGGTGAGCTTCACCTAGACATTAAGGTTGATATCCTTAAGCGTACATACGGCGTAGACCTAATCGTTGGTCAACCTCAAGTTGCTTACCGTGAAACTATCACTAAGCCTGTTGAAGATAGCTACACGCATAAGAAGCAATCTGGTGGTTCTGGTCAATTCGGTAAGATCGACTACCGTATCAAGCCTGGCGAGCAAGGTTCTGGCTTCACGTTCACATCATCAGTTGTTGGTGGTAACGTGCCTAAAGAATTCTGGCCTGCAGTAGAAAAAGGCTTTGCTGTAATGATGAACAACGGTGTTCTAGCTGGCTTCCCAACGCTAGACGTTGAAGTTGAGCTATTCGACGGTGGTTTCCACGCAGTTGACTCATCAGCAATCGCTTTCGAAATCGCAGCGAAAGGTGCATTCCGTCAGTCTATGCCTAAAGCTGGTCCACAGCTTCTTGAGCCAATCATGCACGTTGACGTGTTCACTCCTGAAGATCACGTTGGTGATGTTATCGGTGACCTTAACCGTCGTCGTGGTATGATCAAAGATCAACAAGCTGGTGTTACTGGCGTACGTATCAAGGGTGATGTTCCACTTTCAGAAATGTTTGGTTACATCGGTACTCTACGTACTATGACTTCTGGTCGTGGTCAGTTCTCTATGGAGTTCGCACACTACGCACCATGTCCTGCAAACGTTGCTGAAAAAGTAATCGCTGAGCAGAAAGAAAAGAACGCTAAGAAGTAATTTTTAATTACTCTAAGTAATCTTTTTAACCCCGAGGGCTTTGCTCTCGGGGTTATTTTTTATAGTACATTTATCCATCTAACGACTTCCTAATATTGCTACCAAACTAATAAGCCTCCCCACTTGCTTACCAGTAACTTTTTTCCTCGCGGCTTAACAACACGCTTTAACTCATCATTACGATTACCTTTATAAAAATAACCAGACAAAAAACTAGGCAAAAAAAGCACTTAACCGTAAAGTAATGCTTTTACTCATGGCGATTTCTATGAAAATTATTATTGACGACTTACAAGGACACGCTATTCAAGCATTATTACAAGCACATTTAATCGATATGAATAGCACTGCGCCTGCGGAAAGTGTACATGCATTAGATTTAGCCCAACTTCAGCATTCAAATGTAACTTTTTGGTCTATTTGGCAGCAGCACCAATTAGCTGGATGTGGCGCGATCAAGCACTTAAACACAACCACTGCTGAAATAAAATCAATGCGAACAGCCGCTGCATTTCGAGGTCAAGGTGTCGCTTCTCATTTACTGCAACATATTATTACTTATGCAAAAATGCAGGGCTATCAACAATTAAGTTTAGAAACAGGTTCAATGGACTTCTTTGCACCATCACGCGCACTGTATGCTAAACACGGGTTTATTGAGTGCCTGCCTTTTGCGGATTATCAACCTGATCCTCATAGTACATTTATGACACTTAATCTGTTGCCATAAAAAAAGAACGCCGCAGCGTTCTTTTTTATCTCGCAATTGCGAACAACATTAATCATCAACAAACGTTGTAGCTAACGCCGCGACAGAAGCATCAAATACTTGCTGTAATGGTTCAACCGCTAAGCCCTCTATAGAGCCCTCTTGCGCTGATTTTTCAAACTTTAAACATAGCTGATGCAGTTGCATTAACCCCATCGTACCCGATGCACCTTTTAGTGTATGGGCTTGCTTGGCAATCTCTGGTAAATCATTATCTGCAATAGCTTGCTGTAACGTCACCAGTGTTTTACTAGCTGAATCACCAAATAAGCTTATTAACTGCTTCACTTGTGCTGCACCAAGTACTTGTAAATCACTACCTAACACAGATTCTTTTACAAGAGGTAACGTCTCATCAATTTCTACCAGTTGTGGTTTTTCTTCACCGGCACCTTTCTCAATAACCACTCGCTTATCCCCTTTTAAAATACTGTTCATCGTCTCGATAAGTTGCTGTTCAACCAGTGGCTTTGGCAAAAACCCAGAAAAACCAGCATTGAGATAAATTTCAACTTCTTCTCTAAATACATGAGCAGAGAAAGCCACCATTGGGGTCGGCTCTTGCCATGACGCATTTTTAGTACTATCGATACGGCGTAATTGATGCAACAGCGTAATACCATCTGTATCAGGTAAATTAATATCAAGTAACGCTAAATCAAACGGCTCTTTACGATAACAGGCCTCAGCTTGTGCACCATCTTCAGCAATAACCACAGTATGGCCTAATCGCTTCAGGAATCCCTCAGCAACCATGCAATTTACAGGGTTATCCTCAACCAAAAGTATATGTGCAGCAGGCACAATAACTTGATTAGCATCGGTACTTAATGTCGCCTCGCCTGGCTCTAAAGGTAAAGCAAACCAGAAGCAACTCCCCTCACCAATCACTGAATCAACGCCAATCTCGCCATCCATCGCTGCCACGATATGTTTACTGATGGCTAAGCCAAGCCCTGTGCCTTCAATTGATTTACGCCCAGCTTCTGCTTGTTGGAATGCACTAAATAATAGCGCTTGCTCACTGGTATCAATACCGATCCCTGAATCTTGCACTGAAAACAATATTTCATCTGGCATATCTGGGTGTGGTTGTACATTAATAGTAACTTTACCAGTATCTGTAAACTTAATCGCATTACCGACTAAGTTTACCAATACTTGTCGAATACGACTTTCATCACCAAACCAAATCGCATCGGCTTCTGGCTCAATATGATATTCAAACCCAATTCGCTTTGCTACAGCACGTCCATGAAGCATATTAAATACATCCACAACCATGCGCTTTAAAGCAAAATCGCTTGGCCTGATATCTAAGTGCCCAGCTTCAATTTTAGAGTAATCTAAAATATCATTGAGAATATCAAGCAGGTTTTCACCACTACGATTAATCACATCTAAATAGCGTTTTTGTTGACGACTTAAATCCGTATCGGCGAGTAAAGACGCAGTTCCTAGTACACCATTCATTGGCGTTCTAATTTCATGACTCATGGTTGCGAGGAATGCTGATTTAGCTCGATTCGCTTTTTCTGCCTCATCACGCGCTTTATAATGATTATAAACTTCTTCATTTAAGCGACTGTTGATACGTTCTAGCTCGCCTGTACGCTTTGCAACCAATCGTTCTAAACTTGCTTTATGCTGTTGCAATTCCTGCCTAATTTTAGCTTCTGCTTGTGCTAAACGATGGCGTTCATTGGCTGTATCACGTGCCACTAAAATCGCCCGCCCCATTTGCGCTAACTCATCATCACCATCGACATCAAGTTGGATACATAGATCACCTCGAGTAATCGATAATAAAGCGCGACTATAACGGTTAATACGACAAATAACTTGCATATAAACAATACGCCACATGATCAACACTAATGCTAATAAACCAATAGCTGAAATCACAATTAGCGTATTACGGGCAACGGTAAGCGTCTGATCAACTTGCTTAACTGCCTGTTGAGTATTAACATTAGCTGCCGCTATTATTTCATCAACGGTATTATTTAACTGTTGAAATAACACTAAGTTTTGCTGATCTAGTCGCTGTACATCCTGCTTTGCATAAATTAATTGCTCACCAACACTAAACAGTAAATCACCGCGCTCAAGTTTGGCCGTTTCTTTCATTAACTGTTCTGAACGGCTAGGATCCTCAACTGATTTAACTCGATGACTAATAATATTAACAGCATTATTAAAGCGTGTTTTTAATGCTACAAGCGACTTAATATCAATAATACGTTCAGAATCATCCAACATATTAATCACTTGTAATGATAAAAATCGTAATTCAAATAAGCGCTCAGATAAGTCCATATCAACTTCAACTAAACTATCAAGAGCATTATAAACAGCGGGTTTATTATTAGCGGCGACTAAATCATAAATTCGAGACACGTTCGCCACAGCAATCGTATTAGCATTCGCCACTTGTGATTGAGATAAATTATCAATTTGATGGGTAGCCTTAGTCATCGCCGTTGTTAACTGATCCAATTGACTTTGTAAGTCTATCTGTCTTCCCACCAGCAACCCAAGCAAAGCTAAATTGTCGACAATACGCTTTACATCATCTTCTAATTTCACCATTAATGGCTGATCAAACGAATATTGTTCCAGTGCGTGTAAACTGCGATTCAAAGCTTCTATGTGAATAGTTAATGCGCGCCCTTGCTGCATTCGTTCCGATTCAAGTTTCGATTTCGCCAACACTTGAGCATTAAAAATAATTCGCGAACTCAAATCTGATAATTTTCTCGCTTCAGCTAACGCAGGTACTGCGGAGTTAATCACGGTACGCTCAGTTTGAGCTACTAGCGAAAAGCCTGCTACACCGATCATAACAGCTATGATCATCAAGCCAGCCATGGCAGAAAAGGCCAACAACAATTTGGTTCCGATACCTTTTCGAGTAAATGTCATAAATAGTCTCTATCTGATAAATCTTGTTTAGTATGGTGAATTGCCACGATAAATATGGCTTGTGCAATACTGGCTATTTCACCAAACACAATAAAACGGTACTATTTTGCCAGCGATATGGCTTTAGACCTAAATAATGTTGGTAACAATGCGCATTTTATTTTTTATTTTAATGATTTTATCCACTCAATCGGTGTTTGCGCTAGAGGTGATCTCATATCAACCTCCTTTTCAAACGGACAAAAAACCGACAAAAATTCAATACTCCTTTTTAACCTCGGTCACAAAACCGTGGAAAGTCTGTGCAGTGTACCCACATTTAAAAGATTCTTATTGGTTGTCGATCAATTATGGAATGGTTGAGCAAGCAAAAAAACTCGGTATTACCCTAAAAGTGCTTGAAGCTGGCGGTTATAGCAATCTTGATAAACAACAGAGTCAACTTAGAGCTTGTCACCAGTGGGGGGCTGATGCCATTATTTTAGGCACCGTAGATGCACAAGCCTATAACGGAAAGTTATCCTCTCTCATTGGCAATACTCCGGTATTTTTAATGACCAATAATATTGATTTTACTGATCCTGATATTCGTCAGCATGTAAAAGCAAAAGTTGGGGTTAATTGGTACGATATGGGTAAAGCTGCGGGGACTTATCTTGCTAAATTACATCCTAAAGGTTCCGGTAAAGTACGTATTGCATGGCTTCCTGGACCACAGTTACGTGGCGGCACTAAACCGGTTACTAAAGGTTTTAAAGCTGCGATAGCCAATAGCGATATTGAGATTGCTACCACATTATGGGATGACAACAGTAAAGAGCTACAACGTAATTTATTACAGCAATTATTTACTGACTATAAAAACATTGATTATATTGTTGCTGGTGCAGTTGCAGCTGAAGTCGCAATCAGTGAATTACGTACCAATCACATTACCGATATCAAAATTGTATCGACATATCTAAGTCATGGTGTTTACCGGGGTTTACGTCGTCATAAAATTTTATTTGCGCCCACTGATAAAATGGCAGAGCAAGCGCGATTATCAATCGATCAAACCGTGCGTTACCTCGAGAAAAAACCAATGGTACTCGATATATCGCCATTGATTGTTGATTTAACCCCTCAACACTTGCCTGCGACGGTGATTCGTAATTCATTATCACCCGCTGAGTTCCGTCCATCATTCTATGTTAATGACCATCATATCAGCCGATAACCTTAAATAAACTGGGGCCTATAAAGATTAATATCAATAATTTATGGGCCACCACTAATTTTTCGCCTAATATGATTTACACCCTGTCTAGTCTTTGATACTTATAAGTCTTATCACCTAGCTTCATCAAGATTTACTTGAGATTAAAAGGACGTTCATGATTACTACTACTCGCACAATGGCAGCTAAAAAGAACATTGCTCTCGTTGCTCATGATAATTGTAAAACGGCATTACTGCGCTGGGTGAAAGAACACCAACAAAAGTTAGCTAATCATGCCCTTTATGCAACGGGCACAACCGGCCATTTACTCGCAAAAGAAACAGGGCTACCCATTACTTGTTTAATCAGTGGCCCGATGGGAGGCGATCAACAACTGGGAGCATTAATATCAGAAAGTAAAATCGATATGATGATTTTTTTCTGGGATCCACTCAATGCTGTACCACACGATCCTGACGTAAAAGCATTGCTACGTATTTCTGCCGTGTGGAATATTCCGGTTGCAACCAACCGTGCCAGTGCGAACTTTATCGTCACCTCTCCTTTGCTTGATAAAGAAATTGATATCGAAATTCCAGATTACGATGCTTACCTAAAGCAACGCCTAGATTAACTATCTTGGCCTAATAATCAATGAAATCACAAGCCTTCGTTAATACCGAAGGCTTTTTATTATCATGATTTAGACAATATATTTAAGCCAAAATGAACAATTCATTATATGGTTATAAGTAGTCTAATAAGGAGTCGCCTATGAAAGCTTGGATGTTACAACAACCAGATGGGCTGCAAGCCTTATCACTGACAACAGCGACTAAGCCTATTCCTGCTGCTGATGAAATTTGTGTAAAAGTTGCAGCAGTAGGCCTCAATCCAATTGATTACAAACTCACCGAGTGGGGCTATGCAACATGGAATTACCCCCAAATAATAGGCCTTGATGTTGCGGGTAATATTGATAGTGTCGGCGCCAATGTCCATCAATTTAAAGTTAACGATAGAGTGATGTTCTTTGCCGATCCTCGTACTGCCGGTGGTTTTGCTGAATATGTATGTGTAAAAGCCATCGCAGTGAGTCGTATTCCATTAATACTCTCGTTTACTGATGCAGCCGCCTTACCGTGTGCAGCTTATAGTGCTTGGATAGCGGTACACGATAAATTACAAGTTGAAGCAGGCCAACATATTGCTATCACCGGAGCTGGAGGCGGTGTCGGTGGCTTTGCAGCACAATTAGCCAAACTTGCAGGCGCGCATGTTTACGCTATTGCTGAGCGACAACATCACCCTCGACTACTTAGCTATGGTATTGATGCTGTTATCAGTCCCCAACAAAACGTTGCCCTTGAGCTGATCAACCTGACTGAAGATAGATTATTACACGGCGTGATTGACTGTATATCTGCGCAATCTGGTAGCATAATGAGTGCGCTCATTCGTTATAACGGCCATATCGTCATGGTCGCTAATCAATTTGATCAGGTACCACTGCTTGCAACCACCAAAGCGTTAAGTATTCATGAAGTTGCATTACAAGGGACTTATGCTCATGGCGCACCAGAACACATCAGCCACCTTGCTGATATTGGTAATAATATTAGTGATTTAGTCGCCGATGGTCATTTATCAAGTATGGTTGAAAAGATAGTCCCTTTTGACAAACTTGCTCAAGCACTGACTGAATTAAAACAACAAACCCATTCAGGGAAAATTGTGGTACATGTCAGCACATAACATCAATTTTTTGACAAAAAAGCCCCGCTATTCGTTATCATTATTATCAATGACATTTAATGGCGGGGCTTGAGGTTATCAACCGTATTTATTTAGTACGTTTGATTTTATTATTAACTGGGTACTTATCTTCAATTAATTCATTAATAAATGGTGATGTTTTATCAGGGTTAGCACACACCCACACATGCTTTTTCGCCCGTGTTAATGCCACATAAAATAAACGTCTTTCTTCCGCATCATTATAGGTTTCAGTGCTTGATTGCATGATTGCCGCTAAACCTGTTTCACGATCCGGTGACGGGAAAATCCCTTTATTAACATCAACAATAAACACATAATCAGCTTCACGCCCTTTACTCGAATGGCATGTCATATATTCCAAGTTCAGCTGCGGCCATTGTGTTTTCCACGTTTCAAACTTCTCAGGCTTCTGCTTATTATTTCGACCAAGAATCAACACATTGGTGCTCTTGTTCTCGTAATGTTTACTAAGGCGAATCAATTCTTGCGGTAATAAATCAGTTGCTAATAACGTTACCGCTTTTTTACTCTGTTTAGTAAAGCTGGTTAGCTGCTTCTTAATTTGACTTGGATTTTGTTGAATAAACACGTTAGCCACTTCACCAATCATACTATTAAAGCGATATGTTGTTGAAAGCTCGGTAATATTACTATTGCCAAAACGACCTTCAAAATCAGTCGTTAAATTAACATCAGCCCCTGCAAAGTGATAAATAGCCTGCCAATCATCGCCAACGGCAAATAATGTTGGCGTCGTATGATCTGCCATTTTCTGATGACATAATGCTTCAATTAACGCTAATCGTTGTGGTGAAATATCTTGGTATTCATCGACCATAATATAACGCCATGGAGAGATAAACTTACCGGCTTTAACATACTCAGTAGCGACCTCAATCATACTATTAAAGTCTATCTGCTTTTTCACTTTTAAGTGCTGTAAATAGGCTTGATAGCATGGCCATAATAACGCTAACTCACTTTTCATTCGTGGTCGCATTGCAGGGTTATTATTATTTACAATCGCCTCTAGCAACGCATCTTTTTTCATTCCTGACTGGCCAAGTAACTCAATATGGCGCCATACCCAAGCTTGTAATTGCTCATTTTCAGCTTGCTGCTCCATTGAGTTTTCTTTACTAAACCCAGGTACTCGCCACTGAGTAAGGTGGCGTTGCCACTTGCTCGCTGCCGTTGAGTTATTCCATTGTTCAATTAACATCCGCGCCAACCACGCACTACGGGCACGCACATCTAATGTAATGGAAGCTACATTGGGTTTATCATGTTCAACATCACGAATAATCTGTGATCCCAAACTATGAAAAGTGGCGACTTTAATCCGATCACTGACCTTTTGCTTTAACCTATCAGTCATCTCTTCGGCAGCTTTACGACCAAACGATAGCATCAAGATATCTTCAGGTACTGCTGCCTGACTAGCAATAAGATAACCAGCACGTGCAACTAACACACTGGTTTTTCCTGTACCCGCTCCCGCTAAGACCAAATTATAATCTTGGTTAATCAAAGCCGCGGTACGTTGCGATTCATTTAAAGGGGATTTCTCAAAGCTATCAAACCATGAACCCCATTTTTGTGACTGCTGCACTAACCATTGTTGATTATGCTCTTCAACCCACGCTTGGTGTTCACCCAACCAAGGGGAGATTTTTTCAAAACTACGGGGTCTAAACGTTGCAGCAAGCTCAGGACTTAGGTCTGAATCATGTAAGCTATCATTAAGGAACTGATGTAATTCATGATGTTCAGAATGACGCAAATAGCCTGATTTATTTGAAAAAAGTGCAATTCGTTGTAGCATTTCAGGCAACATCGCATCTAATTTATCAACGCGGTTTTGTGCCCAATCTTGATAGCTACGAACTAAAAATGCAGCGAAAGGTTTACATTCGTGCCAAGGCAAACCATGAACTGTCCAACAGTATTGTTGGTTTGAAGACGTCAGCTCAAGCGCACCCCATAATACACCACGATGGATTTCAACCGACCCATCCCAGTCATCAAAAGAGATCACATCAGACGAAGTCTGACTATCTAATACCAAGCTATTACCGTCTAAAGCGATACTGTAATAATCACCTTGAACTAACCATTGTGCTAGTCGACTGGCACTTAATTGCATTGTGATTCCACCAATTGTTCCATGCTTTAATTAGGCTGTAATACTCATTACTGGCCGGTAACCGAGTTACTCAACCTCGATTGAATCATTACTTGTCACCCGTTTATCGGGATAATGTCACTTAGAATATCAATAACTCTCGTATAGCCATAGTCTTGAAACGTCTATTTGGTTAAATATTATTCCGCAAGGTAACGTTAATTTTTTTTATCAGCAATAACCCTATTTCTGTTATCTTTAGTGACGTTTTTATAACGTTAGAGAATTCTATCGTTTTCTCCATTCATTATTATCAGAAGATTGTTAATATCCATGCAAACTAAAGACTTACATGTAAATTTTCGTCGCTACTGGGTCAATGATCGTATTAATTACTCTATTCGCGTATTTATTGCGCTTGTTGGTGTTGTATTACCATGCTGGTACCTCAAAACAAACCATGCTGTTACCCCCTTAGTGCTCGGCATTATCGCTGCTGCGCTAGCTGAGTCTGACGATAATTTAACTGGCCGAATTAAAGGTCTAACGATAACTCTGATTTGTTTTTTGATTGCATCCCTTTCTATTGAAGTCTTGTTTGACTCTCCCCTTTTCTTTGCAATCGGTCTATTTTGTTCAACATTTAGTTTCATTATGCTTGGTGCGATGGGGGCGCGCTATGCCAGCATTGCCTTTGCCTCATTATTACTAGCGGTTTACACCATGCTCGGTGCTGAACATAGTGTGAATTTATGGTATCAACCGATGCTGCTCCTTGGCGGCGCATTCTGGTATGGCTGTTTATCATTAATCTGGCATATTTTGTGGCCTAACCAACCAGTACAACGCAGCCTTGCTAACGTCTTTAGTGAGTGTGCTGATTACCTTGATCATAAAAGTCAGCTTTTTGAACCTGTCGCTGATTTAGTGCCGCAACCATTACGTTTAAAAGCAGCAAGCCAAAATGCGCGGGTGGTAAATGCCTTAAACATCGCCAAAGCAACCCTATTACATCGTGCTCGCCGTGGGCAACCCAATACTACAGGCGATCGTTTTTTGACCATTTACTTTATGGCGCAAGATATTCATGAGCGCGTAAGCTCTTCACATTATCGTTACCAAGATCTGGCAGCCAACTTTAACCGCAGTGATGTGCTGTTTCGTTTCCAGCGTTTATTGCGCTCACAAGCTGTTGCATGCCGTGATATTTCAACGGCGTTAGCTATGGGAAAATCTTATACCCACAATGAAAAGAGCCTCAAAGCATTAAACGAGTTGCAAGACTCACTGCAATATTTGCACGATCAAAATAAGCCAGAATGGAAGATGTTGCTGATCCAGCTTGATTTTCTATTCAACAATTTGGCAACCGTTGAACGTCAGCTAATGAATATCAATAACCCTGATGCCACACATGTAGAAGAAGAAAATGATATCCAATTATCTGATAATGAAGCTCATGGTGTTAAAGAATTAGCAAAACGTATCAGTGCACAATGTAATACTGATTCGATGCTATTTCGTCACGCTATACGTATGGCGATTGCATTAACCGTCGGCTATGGCTGTATTCAAGTATTGGATTTACAACGTGGCTACTGGATTTTGCTCACCACGCTGTTTGTATGTCAGCCAAACTACAGCGCAACCCGCCAAAAATTACGCCAACGTGTGATAGGTACTATTGGCGGTATTTTAGCGGGTATTCCCCTGCTTTATTTATTTCCGGGACAAGAAGGTCAGTTAGTACTCATGGTGGTGGCTGGCGTGCTGTTTTTCTCGTTTAGAATGGTTAAATATGGTTGGGCAACAGCGTTTATTACTTTGCTAGTATTGTTCTGTTTTAACCAACTAGGTGAAGGTTATGCGGTTATTTTGCCTCGTTTAGGCGATACCTTGATTGGCTGTTTACTGGCAGTATTGGCGGTAACCTTTATTCTTCCTGACTGGGAATCAAAGCGTTTACACAAGGCAATGTCTGGAGCAATTCATGCCAATAAAGATTACTTAGCACAAATTATTGGTCAGTACCGTATAGGTAAACGTGATAGCTTGAGTTACCGTATTTCACGCCGAGACGCCCACAATACCGATGCTCATTTAAATACGGCAATCAGTAATATGCTGGCAGAGCCTGAGCGTTACCAAATTGATGCGAATGAAAGTTTCCGCTTCTTAACCTTAAACCATGCAATGCTAAGTTATATTTCGGCATTAGGTGCTCACAGGACACAACTTGATGATGATAAAACCCACCAGTTAGTATCAGAAGCACACCGCATTATTCACAGCCACTTAGAATGTTTAGCGACGCAACTGGCAGGTCACGCATGTCAAAGAGCGCCAGCGTTAAATGTCGATTTAGATCAACGCTTAGGACAATGGCGAGATGAAGACTGCACCTCGGTACGTATGGTGTTACAGCAACTTCACTTGATCCACCGCATGCTCCCTGAAATGCACAAACTGGCAGATCAACTTGTTCCTCAAGTGCAAAAACAAGAAGTAACTGCATAAGGTAAGTTAGCAAGATAAACCAAAGGACTGAAGGTGACACTCAGTCCTTTTATATTTTATTTATCAATCAAAATTTTACCAATACTCTCTTACACTATGCTTTCAACTAAACAAGTATTATTGGTTAATTCAATATCGTGTTTATTATTTTTTGTTATCACTTCACCACCACACACAAGCTCATCTTTTACACCAATATTTTGATAAGATCGCGCATTACCATCTCGTCCAGAACCCAAAAGAATGTATGTTAACTTACTGCACTGTTTAGCTTTATCCACATGTATTTTACGTTCTTTTCTTTGCTGGGTTTGCATAAGATTAAACTCATTTTTTCATAGTAAATCCCTTACAAAGCACAGAACACCACACCGTATAATGGCAAAAAAAGGGAACCTGATTTCTCAGATCCCCTTTCCGTTCTTGGCGTTGTGTTTAACGCAAGCTATCTATTTTTCAACGAGTGATTTACTCAGTTGCTTGCCCTGCCGCCGCAGGTGCATCTTTTGCGTTATCTTGTAGATACTTCAACAAGGTACGCTCTTCGTCTTTATTTAGCATGTAGTACTGTTGCATCGCTTTCAGACCCTGAACCCAACCATTTGCAGTTAAGTGTTTTGGATCTGGAACTGCGTGACACTGACCACAACTCGCATCAAGGATTTCTTTACCGTAAGCCCAGATTGGTTTAATGCTTGCTAGCATATTACGTTGTGTGATCCATGCAGATACTTGTAGTTGCTGCCATGTTTGACCATCTTCAGCTTTCACTGTATTTAAAATAGTTGCTGATTTTTGTAGATCGGCATTCAGTGATACAGTCTGAATCTGCTTCGCCATGTCTTGCACTAACATACCAGTTGTAGAGCCTTGTTGCTGCCAACCCGTAATTTGTACTTTAAGCATGTCGCCACTTGTACCTAACACTTGCACTTCTGATGCAGGGTATAACTGACCTTGTTCATCGCCTGATGCTGAGTCAGTAGTATACAATTTCTTCGATGCTAGTGTGTAAAGCGTTTTAGTTGCAGGCGCTTCACCAGCGTTAACTGTTAACTGCTTAAATGTTGCTTGGAAATCATTATTGATATGTGGCAACTGGTGCGCAATACCTTTGTGACACTCAATACAGTTCATATTTTTTGCAGCTGCTGTCGTCATCGCTGCTGCTGCTGCTGGAGATTGTTTAGCGTGATCCATTGCAGTATATGAGTGACAACTCTTACAGGTTGCTGAATTTGTTTCAGCCATCATACGCCACACATTTTGTGCCATGCGTAAACGGTTCGCCTCAAACTTCGCTGGCGTATCGATATCTTTACTGATGAATTCACTGTAAATATCGCCCACACCGCCCAGTTTTGCTTTCATGAAAGCAATCGGGTTATTTTCTGGAATATGACAGTCACGACATTCAGCGCGTACGCCATAAGCATTCTTATAGTGAATACTTGTTTTATATTCGTTGTAGTTTTCTTTCATTGAGTGACATGAAGTACAAAACTCGGTAGTCGAGCTAAATTTTATCGACTCGTGAAAGGTAAACACACCTGCCAGTGTGATGATCACACAGACAACAGCAATCGCTAATACTGAATAACGACTACTAGGCTTGACTAAAAAACGCCATAGTTTCTTCATGGATGGTCCAAAATGAATTAAACGTCAAAACAACGTTAAAAAAAGTGTTGCGCACAAACTAACACTAGAATGTTAACAGGGCAATGGACGCTATTAATATATAAAAATATTAATATCACAATTGATCATAGTTGTTTCAGCAAAACGATACAAAATTTTTTTTAATTAGAACTCTAAATACATTAAAACCCTAAATAATCTTTTACAAGAATAGATACAATATACAACACTCTATATAAGAATGACAAAAATCACATAAATAACAAAAACATATCACTCCAATTACAGTACGCCATTTTGTAATTGTCATACAATAAGTCGCCTATCGAGAATAATTATCAGTTATTTTTTAATTATTGTGCTAACTATTCCATTATTTACATTGAACATTAAACATTAGCGTCTATTATAGTTTTTTGTGAAAACTTATTTTCCACTTAGCAGTCTAATATATTTTATATATACGTGTAGCCTATCAAGAAATAAGTCAAATAATAGATCACTATACCGGCTAGTATTTGAATGGTGATTATGCCACTTGAACGCTTACTCATTCGGTTTGTCTTCGGAATATAAACATGACCCTATCTCGTCGTAACTTTTTAAAAGGTTCAGTAGCAACCGCAATTGCTGCTAACGGACTTACCCTTTTCCCTGCTGGTAAAGTATTTGCATCAGATACAATTACGATTCCATCAGCTACCCACTATGGTCCTTTTAAAGCAGTCGTTAAAAACGGAACATTAATTGGTGTTCAACCTATTAATGATGTTGACCCATTTCCAACAGAAATGTTAACCAAAGGTGTGTTAAGCCGTACTTACAGTGATACACGTATTAAATATCCAATGGTACGTAAATCACTATTGGAAGATCCATTAGGCGATCATAATCCTCATCTTCGTGGTAAAGAACCTTTTGTCCGTGTCGATTGGGATACCGCAATTGCATTAACTGCTTTCTGTATCGCACGTACTATTGAAAAGCACGGCAACGAAGCACTGTTTAGCTCTTCATACGGTGGTTGGTCACATTGTGGTGTTAACCGCCCTCAAACACTACAAGGCCGCTTCTTTAACCTTATTGGTGGTCAAAGTATTTGTGCCGGTGACTACTCTGCTGGTGCTTCAGAAGTTATCCTTCCACATGTCATCGGTGATATGGAAGTTTACTCACCACAAACCGCGTGGGAAATCGTTGAAAAAAATACGGAAGCAGTACTATTTATTGGCTGTGACCCTTGGAAAACAAACCGTGTAGAATTCCGTGTTGCAGATCACTCAATGCAAAAACATTGGGAGGCGTTTAAGGCAAAAGGGATTAAATTTATCTCGATTAACCCACAACAAACCCAAACAGATAAAGCCGTTGGCAGTGAAATGATCAATATCCGTCCAAATACGGATACAGCCCTATTTACTGCAATGTCTTATCACTTATACAAAACAGGTCAGCACGATAAAGCTTACATCGATAAATATACTGTTGGCTTTGATAAATACCTTGCTTATTTAATTGGTGACGAAGACGGTGTTGCGAAAACGCCTGAATGGGCTGAAGAAATTACAGGTTTACCAGCAGCAAAAATCAAAGAGTTAGCTGAACTATGTGTTACTAAACGCACCCAAATTGCTGCTGGTTGGGCATTACAACGTGCCGACCACGGTGAAATGATCCACTGGTCTATCATCAACTTTGCCGCAATTGCAGGTAAAATTGGTAAGCCAGGTGAAGGTGCCGGCTTTAGTTGGCACTATGGTAACGGCGGTATGCCAGCATCTGGTAAGCGTATGCCTATCGGTTTATCTCAAGGCCGTAACCCTATCACTAAAACCTGTCCTGTGGTTATGGTTTCAGACATGCTGAAAAACCCAGGTAAAGCCTATACTCGTGATGGCGCAAACCTTACCTTGCCAAAAGCTAAACTTATCTACAACGCAGGTAATAACTTACTGTCTCACCAACAAGACACTAACGAGTTAATCAACGCGCTGAACGATAATATTGATACCATCATTTGTCATGAACCTTGGTGGTGTGCTACGGCAAAATACTCTGATATCGTATTGCCAACCACCACCACTCTTGAGCGTGATGACATTTCATCTGGCGGTACTTACAGCAACAACAAAATCTACGCAATGCGTCAAGTCATTGAGCCTGTAGGTGAAAGCCTAGATGACTACGAAATTTTCTCTCGTCTTGCTTTCATGTTTAACGTACATAAAGAGTTTACCGATGGTAAAACTATGTACCAACATGTTAAAGCATCTTATGAAGCCTCTGACGCAACAGAAGATTTTAAAACATTCTGGCAAAATGGTATCACTCATGTAACAACGCCTGATGCAGCAAATAGCTTTGTTCGTCATGGTGATTTCTATGCAGATCCTGATAAAAACCCATTGCATACACCAAGTGGTAAAATCGAGCTTTACAGTGAAACACTGGCTGGATTTAAAGCTAAAGGTTGTCCACCAATGCCACAATGGATTCCACCATTTGAATGGTTAGGTAATGCTAAAAAAGGTCAAGTTCACGTACTAAGTCCACACCCATGGATGCGTCTGCACTCACAAATGGCGAATGCTGATGTTAACAGCTATGAATCTGTTGATGGACGTCAAATCGTTCTTATTAACAAACAAGATGCTGAAGAACGTGGCGTGAAAGACGGCGATGTGGTTGAGGTGTATAACGAGCGCGGTACTCTACTTGCTGGTGCGCGTATCACTGATGAAGCAATGCCTGGTGTTATCTACATTCACGAAGGTGCATGGCTACAACTTGATAGCAAAGGCCGTTGTAACTCAGGTTCAATCAACATGCTAACAAGTAGTCAACCAACCAGTGGTCTAGCACAAGCAACCAGTGCTAATACTTGTTTGGCTTACTTTAAGAAATGTACTGATGCGGAAACACCAAACCAAGCTTACATGCCACCTAAGATTGTGAAATCAGACTTTAAAGTTGATATCTGGTCATTACAACTAGGTAAGCGCCTGAAAGCGGTAGCCGCAGAACAAGGCCCTGCTCAGTCACCAGGTGAGAAGTTATTCTACGGTAGCTGTACGCTTTGTCACGCAGCACCGCATCCTAGCGACTTTACTTACAAACAGTGGAAAGGTATTACTAACAGTATGTTCCCACGTGCTGGTCTAAACGAAAAAGATCGCAAACTTGTTCTTGATTTCCTAAAAGACAACGCTAAAAAGTAATTAAGAGTTCGCTATTTATTAGCTAACAAAAAGCCCCGCAGAACATATATTCTGCGGGGCTTTTTATTGTAAAAGCTTACTTATTGTCAATAAACTTATTACAAGCCTTTGGTGTACTGATTACACGTATGACCAATAATAGCGGCTTCAATTTCACTACGTGCCAGTTCATTATTACCTGCAACATACTGATTAAATAATGTCGTCAATTCCGCTTTTGATACCGTCACTTGGGTATCAGTTTTAATAGCCCGTAAATCCACCATAAAGCCAGTAAATTTATTCTGAACCTCAGCCACAATATCCAAGTTTAAAAAGTTCTCAGGGTTATATAGCGCATTATGATCGCCACGCTGTTTATCAACCACAAATGATGCTTCAGTAAGATTAATGATCGATGCAGACTTATCACATTTTCGTAAGCATTTATCGTCAAAACGCTTCTTTTTGCAACCAACGGTTTGATGGAATAAACACTGGCGGCTCATTAATAACATCATTGGATGATAAATGCTGTAATACAATTCAAACCCAGCAGGCGCAACAATTGGCTTAATTTGCGAACGTTTGATCTCATTAGAAATAAACGCCCCTACACAACCAAATTCTTGCTGCAAGCACTCAAGGCTCAAGCTATTACTGATGTTCATTTGCGGGCCAGCTATCCACGCCAAACCTAATTGATGTGCAGCATAGCCAACACCACTATTATTAGTCACAATGCGTGATGGTTTCACTTGCTCAAGGAACGTCACTGCAGCTTGGTAATTATCGCCAATCAAAATGGCGGGGAACCAAGGGATCAAATGTGGGTTTTGTTGGAACAAAGAGACTAATTTTAGCCCTTCCATTGCCATCGCTTCAGGCAACTGATAATACACAGCTGTATTTGGCTGACTCACTGCGTCAATATCAGCAGGATTGGCAATTAACACAGATAGCGACGGTGTCAGTGCAGGTTGTGGCGCTCGCACAGCTTTTGGTAACTCAAACGGCTCCACCAGCGGCTGATCACCATTTAATACACATGCAATTTGATCACGCATCATGGTGAGCTCTTTAAACGGCACCATCACATCACCCGCTAATTGGGTTAAATTCATCGGCGTTAGTAAGTATTCGCCGTTATTTAAGCTACGAAAGCGTTTTTCAAAGCAATCACTATCAAGCACCGTATGCTCAGACTGTCGTAATAACGATGTTGATGCTACTTCAAACTGCTGTAATGGCGTTGTTACGCGAATAATCAGTGGTTGTCCTACCTGACCAATAATCGTCAACTCTAAGGCTAATAAGCTAATATCTAAATCAGCAATTCGCTCTTCAACAGTTTGAATAATTGTGGTTTTATCATCATATAATTTTTGTTTAACCGCTTGGATTTCCGTCTCAGATTTAGCATCAGCAATCTGTGCAAAGTGATCAACAGAGTTATCTCGAGGATTATCAATAAACATTGCTTTATTGATATCACCCATTAAATATGAATTTGAAAAATCACGGTTAAATACGGTATATAACTCACGCGTATCCGCTAATAATGGTTTTTGATTACAATAATTGTCTAACTGACGACTCCAATTATCGACGACGGTATACACATAGTGAGATTTTTTAATCCGCCCTTCAACCTTTAAGGAATATACGCCAGCATCAGCCAGTGCTTCTAAATTTGAAAATGCAGAATTGTCTTTCATATTAAGCGGGTAATCTTTTCCCACCGCCGTTGTCTGATATTGATCACGACAAGGCTGACTACAACGACCACGGTTACCTGAATTACCATTTTTAGCCGAACTTATATAGCACAGGCCTGAGAAGCCAATGCAATATGAACCATGCACAAACACTTCCATCAGTACATTATGCTGATGACCAAACTGCGCTAAATGTTTTATTTCTTTAATATTAAGTTCACGCGATAAGTTTACACGGCTAGCATTAAGCTGCCCCATAAATAAAATTTGACCTTCATTATGGCTATTAACTTGAGTAGATGCATGAACGTCAAGCGTTGGAAAATGCTGCTTGATTAAGTGAAATAGCCCTAAGTCTTGTAAAATAACACCATCAATTTTAGTGTTGACCAACTTATTTAGCAGTCGAATAACCGCTGGAATTTCACTTTCTAAAATCATGATATTAAGCGTAAGAAAGATCTTACAATCACGCTGATGCGCAACACGAACAATGCCGTTTAAATCTTCAAACGTAATATTGGTTGCACGATTACGGGCATTAAAATTATCTAGGCCGCAATAAATAGCATCCGCACCCGCGACAATTGCCGCTTTAATCGACTCTATATCGCCACCCGGAGCTAACAGCTCAAAATTACTTCTCATCGCGTTATGACCCATCTATAACCGTGCCTTTAAAAAACATACTCATCTTGTGAGCGGTTATTCTACCTGTGAGGGCGATTAAGTCCAATTTTGGAAGAGAAATCACAGCCTGTAATAGGCTTTAGTTACTTTTTATCAGCAAACAATTTATTCAAATATTCCTTCTTTGAATAAATATCGATACTATGACCCCATAAATATATTTTACTGATTTATCGTGATATCAAGGATAAAAACAATAATGACGACTCAACCACAACTGACAGAAGCACAAAAATCAGCCATTGAAGAAATGGTTATTAACCGCGTTAATGCAATGAACAATGATGCTGTTTTGTGTGAAGCGATTGATAATAAAGTCCACAGCATGGAAGAACATTTAAAAGCTTATTTTCATGAGCGATTTCATTTCCACCGCAATAAAGCATAATAAAAACCAGACAAAACAGTTTTAAAAACAGCCACTAACTGATCATTACATTGGAGCTTTAATAGCACTTATTAATGGTCAGTTTTTTTATTTCACTACATATTGCTGGCCTTTATTGTTCTAAAACCCCATCCTCACACCAAGTAGCCTACCTTCAAATAACCAAAAACAGACAATTAATACACAAGAACACTACAATGAAGTAAAAAACACCAGCTATTGATTATAAGCCATAGAATGAAACTATTTATTGTGTAAAATATAGTCTTCTGCACTCCAACTTTGTTTTTACCATGATTGATTTAAATATATTGCCGCTTTACCTCACAGCCGTGATCGCCTTATTGCTTATTCCCGGACCAGACATGTTACTCATTGCGAGTTCAAGTTTAACTTACGGTCGAAAAGTCGGTATTTATGCAAGCTTAGGTAACGCTACCTCAGGTATTTTATTAACAATTTTAGCAGCGCTGGGTGTATCAGCACTGATTGCAATGAATCCAATCGCATTGCATGTTTTACGCCTAGTCGGTGGCGCTTATTTATTAAAAATGGGCTGGGACTGTATGCGTACTCATCCTGATGACGCCCCTCAAGAACTAGAACATAGCAATAAAATGGCATCAACGTTATATCGCCGTGCGGTGTTTACTAATTTACTTAACCCAAAAGCACTGATTTTCTTTGTACTGTTTTTACCACAGTTTGTTTCAACGCACGTGGCGACATCGTCTGGCGAACAGATGCTAGTACTTGGACTTCTGTTAAATGTTTTAGGGTTATTATTTAATCTATTTTTAGTCACCACCATTGGCGTATTTGGGCAATCATTACTAAAGAATGAAAAATTCCGTAATAATCAACATAAATTCATGGGATTAATATTCTTTGTGCTTGCTATTTGGTTATTAGCATCGCAACTACCAACACCACCAAGTATGTAAGTTATTATTGATAACTATGTTTCCAACAAAAAAAATGCCATTAATTGCAGTGGCATTTTTAAAAAATACGTTAGCTATCTAAAAAAGATGACTAAAAATAGTGTATTAGAGAAAATAAATGAATAGGTAACAAGCTAAATTTATATGAGAATAATTAGTCTATAAAATTTGACTTGAATTTCACACTAAAAAACCTCATATACATACCTTATAGATGTGCTGCGCACGCTTACCTTTTCATTTCTTTTATTTAATGCGCACCACAATATTACGCCCAATATGTTGGGCGCATTAAGGATTATTATGATTACTCACGTTGGCATTATTGATCAGGATCCAGTCCGTCTGATCACTCCATTATTAGACGAAGCAATACCTGCAGATAAAATGGTGTTTATTGGTACTGAACAACAACAACAACAATACGATCGCCTCGCTTCTATTCTGACTCCACGAAACATTATTGTTGAATTTTTCATCATTCCCGACATTATTAATGTCACCCAAATTCGACAACGCCTTAACCAACTAGCCGACCAATTAAAACAAGACAGCCGCGATGTGTGGTTTAATGCAAGCTGTGGTTTACGTCACCGCTTATTGTCTGCTTATGAAGTCTTCCGCTCTTTCCATTGGCCTATTTACGTCATTGAGCCTTTCAGTGATGAAATGTGTTGGTTATTCCCTAATGACCGTGAACAACAACAAGTTCAAGATCGTATTCAAATTACTGACTACTTAACAATCTTTGGTGCTCGCTGTGAGTTATCTGATAATCCGATGCCAGAATCGCTTAACGACCAATTATGGGAATTAGGTCAACGTTGGGCAAGTTCAGCATTAGAATTAGGTCCAGGTTTAGCGACGCTTAACTATCTTGCAACAACATGTCGTAAAGAACAAATATTACATGTTGAGCTTAGTGAAAAACAACAAGGCTATAAAGAACTCGGTACATTACTAACAGATTTAGAAGAAACAGGTTTAGCGACATACCATAATGGTATTTTGACATTTAAACATGAAGAAGCACGTCGATTTGCTAATGGCGAGTGGCTAGAAAGCTTGGTTCATAGTACTGTTCGTGCTATTCAAAATAAACTGCCAACCATTCAAGATCACTCTTTAGGTGTGCAAGTTTACCGTAAAATTGGTGAGCGTGAAGTACGTAATGAACTCGATGTAGCCACTATCGTTAACAATAAGCTCCATATCATTGAATGTAAGACCAAAGGTATGCGTGATGATGGTGATGATACCTTATATAAACTAGAATCATTACGAGACCTACTTGGTGGTTTACAAGCACGTGCAATGCTCGTCAGTTTCCGTCCTTTGCGTCATCACGATTTAGTCCGCGCACAAGATTTAGGCTTAGCTATTATTGGTCCAGATCAACTGGGTGATTTATATACCCACCTTTATGATTGGCTTAAAGGTGCCGGTGGCGAAGCACATAATCCAGCATAATAAATAGGTGTAAAATACTGTTATCAAAAAAGGCCTTATCAAAAGGCCTTTTATTTAAATCAAATATTGATTATCGTTTAATACTGCTTGAGAACACCTATCCAAGCCGATTAAAAACAACCCCAGCAGCTTGTGGTTTTTGTGAGTGATGCTGGCCATCATCTAATACTAACGTCATCGTCGTCGTGTTCTCGCCCACTGTTGCAATAATATCTCTTACAACAAACACATCACCTAAATAAGCAATTTTCATCTGTAATACAGGAGAAATAGGCAGTGCGACAATATCTTGATGTCCATTCGGAAAGGTAATTTTATAATCAATCATATCTATAATTTCACTCAGCAAAACAAATCTTCATTCTACATTAAATAGAAATGAATGGTTAAATTCCTAACTAATTAATATATTAGTAATTAATTGCATTTCAACCTTACAATATTCAACATCACCAATAAAATCAAATCAAAACAAAAAAACCGACACTTCATTATAAGCATCGGTTTTATAGTCTAGTTTATATCTGTACTGTTAATTACATTCAGTACATATATATTTACTTGGTCAGCATCTGACGTGCAGCTTCAACAACAATTTTAATTGAACGTGCTTCAGTTTCTTTTAATGTTGCGTGATCAGGGATTTCTTTTTGAGTACGGTTGATGATAACACCAGCAACACAACCTGCACGTAAACCAGAACTTGCACACATAGTTAATAATGTTGCAGATTCCATTTCAAAGTTAAGTACACCCATTTCCTGCCACTCTTTCATTGAGCCTTGGAAGCGACGTACAACACGGCCAGAGAATGTGTCGTAACGCTCTTGACCTGGGTAGAAAGTATCACTAGAAGCTGTTACGCCTGTGTGTACAGTCGCACCTGCATCATCACATGCTTGTTTCATCGCTGTCGCTACAGTGAAATCAGCAACTGCAGGGAATTCCATTGGGGCAAAGTGAAGACTTGCGCCATCAAGACGAACAGAGCCTGTCGTTACAATCATATCGCCAGGGTTAATATTAGGTTGGATCGCACCTGTTGTACCAACACGTAGGAACGTTGTTACACCAAGTTGTGCTAATTCTTCAACTGCGATTGAAGTTGATGGGCCACCAATACCCGTAGAACAAATTACTACCGGCTTACCATCTAGTTGTGCACGGTATACGGTATATTCACGTGCACTTGATAAGAACTCAGGGTTGTCCATTAGGTTGGCAATTTTTTCTACACGAGCAGGATCACCTGGGATAATCGCTAATTCAGCGCCGTTAAGATCGGCTTTATTAACACCTAGGTGGAACACTTTATTGTCAGACATAATGATACCCTTTAAATTTAATCGCTCTGTTGTAGGCACAGAGATGGATAATTATCGTTAATTTTTATGATTTGACAGTGAACGTAATACGCAACATAACAACAACGTCTGTCAAAAACTATTGTAACGATAACGGAAGCTGAAACTGTTTTTAGTGAGTTGAATCACATTAAATGAAAGCAATGAAATTTTTAGTTACAAATTAACAAGATCTAGATCACAGTAAAACGTTTTCCTATCGAGCTCATCACAAAAATTTAGCAACGTTCATCTAACGTTTTGGTTGCAGATTACACTGCCAATGAGCGACAAAATAAAAAAGCAGAATAGTGTTTAACCTATTCTGCTTATCATTATTGTGCTAATTATTGTAGCCGATGAGCTCGATTATTGCTTGGGCTTAAAACGCAATAAACGCAGCGCATTTAATGTCACTAAAGCAGTTGCACCACTATCAGCTAACACCGCAACCCATAATCCGGTCACACCAAGTAAAGTTGTCACTAAGAACACGCCCTTAAGACCTAATGCAAGACCGATATTCTGACGAATATTATTTAAAGTTGCTCGCGATAATTCAATCATTACTGGTAGCTCAGCTAACCGGTTATGAGTAATGGCAGCGTCTGCTGTTTCAAGTGCGACATCGGTACCGCCCCCCATTGCTATACCAATAGTGGCAGTTTTCATTGCTGGTGCGTCATTAATACCATCACCAATCATTGCTACACTTTGAACGTCATTTAACTTACGAATTTCAGAGACTTTATCTGCGGGTAATAAACTTGCGCGGTAATCAATATTGATTTCTTTCGCAATCGCTGCTGCGGCACGCGTATTGTCACCAGTAAGCATCACTGATTTAATACCCAACTTATTTAGTTTCTCAATCGCAATTAACGCATCATCACGTAAATTATCTCGCCATGCTACTAAACCAACAGCTTGCGTATTACGAACAGCAACCACTAAAGTTTTACCTTCATTTTCTAATGCTGTCGCTTGTTGCTGTTGCGCATCTGTTAAGACGATATCTTGTGGTAAACGATCAGCGGCACATAATAAGAATTTATCGCCTTCGGTAATACCTTGAATACCACGACCAACTAAGGTTTCACGCTCAGTGGCTTCAACAACAGTAAGCTGCTGTTGTTGCGCATGATTTACCACCGCTTTTGCCAATGGATGTAATGACCCCGCTTCAACTGCTGCCGCCTGACGTAATAATTTAGCGTCATCGTTATCCCAACAAATGATGTCGGTAACCACGGGCTTACCTTCTGTTAGGGTACCGGTTTTATCAAACGCAACCACTTCAATATGACCCAACTGTTCTAGCGCTGCACCACCTTTAATTAGTGCACCACGACGTGCTGCTGCCGCCAAACCTGATGTAATGGCCGCTGGGGTTGAAATAACTAACGCACACGGACAAGCAATCAATAATAATGCGAGGCCTTTATAAATCCATTCATCCCATGATTGACCAAAGACTAGCGGTGGAATAACAACCACTAACGCCGCTAATAAAATCATGCTTGGTGTATACCAACGACTGAATTTATCCAGGAAACGCTCAAGAGGCGCTTTACGTGATTCAGCATCTTCAATCATATGTAAAATACGATCGATAGCATTGTCACCTTGCGCTGAAATAATGGTTAAACGCACCACTTTATCAGATGCCATACTACCGGCCATGACTTTTTCACCAGGCGTTCGCTCAACAGGAACTGATTCACCAGTTAATGCACTTTCATCAAAACTGGCGATAACATCAAGCACTTGACCGTCTGCAGGTAAACGCTCACCCGGCACGACTTCAATCACATCACCCGGTTTTAATTCAGCCGCTGATAATTTGGTTTTACTGCCATCAGCTAAAATAACCGTCGCTTCTTCTGGCACTAAATCCATTAATGCTTTTACACCACTACGTGCACGAGAAGCGGCATAACCTTCAAGTTGTTCACCGATAAGGAACAACAAAATCACCATCGCAGCTTCTGCCGTTTCACCAAGGTATAATGCCCCGATAGCAGCAACTGACATTAATGTTTCAATCGAAAACGGTGTGCCTGATTTTGTTAGAACAACCGCTTTTTTCAAAATAGGGAATAAACCGACAATCGTCGTTAAAGTAAAGGCTAATAGCCCAGCCTCAGCTGAAACGGTTTTATTTAAGACAAAAGAAATCACCATCATCAAAGCAATAACAATTACCGTGAGATGTTGAGAAAAGAAAGATTGTGTTGGTAGGTCGGCAGCCTTCGTCGCTGAAGACACTAATGTAAAACCGGTTTGTTTGGCTTTATTTTCTATTTCAAGTTTTAGCGTTTCTGCATCTGCTTGCTGGTTATCATGGAGATTAACAATCAATTTTTCAGTTGCAAACATCACTTTCGCAGTATCAACAGCAGCTAACGCCATTATGGCTTTTTCAAGTTTAGCAGCACAGCTAGGACAGTCCATGCCTAACACTTTCCAGCTAAATGTTTTACCATGAGCATTATTGGTTAGAGAAGCTTCTAACGCTAATTCTTGTTGTTTACTCATGCTTGGTGCTGAACAACAGTGACCACTATGAACATGCTCGCTATGATGGTGTTCATGTGTACCGTTGGCATCTAAGGCGTGATCATGACCATCACTATGTTTATTCTCAGCAGCTTGATGGCTATTTTTTACAACTGCGGTATCACCACCAGCGACATGAGCGCCAGTAATAGTAAAACTTGATTTTTTAGTGACGCAACGGACAGCATCACTGGTCGATGTTGAACAACAGCCACTCGCCGCGGGGCCTTCGGTGTCATTATCACCATACCCTTCTGCATCTTTATTGGTTGAACAACACTCTGAAGTGACGCTTGAACAACAATCCGTCGTCGCGGCAACAACAGTAACGGTTGCTTTATTAGCAACCGTTGATTTGGTTGTATGAATATGATCTTTTTTATTATGACATTGAGCACACATAATCGTTCTCCTTGGGTGCTATGAGGTTTTGCTACTGATAACTATAAACCTTTGAGTTAAGACCAAGGTCAAGATAAATAGTGATAATAATTATCATCAGTAAATAAATATACTCTTACACCCGTAGAGACTAATTAACGTAAACGCCTTAAAACTGTTGTGTTATCAATCACATCACCCCAAAGAGTATAATCTAATCCCATATCAAAAATGTATTCGGTTACTAATGTTCGCACACAGTTCACCAGCACTTCTGCATCCCATGGTTTTTCAAAATAACTTTCAATACGTGCTTGATTGATAGCTGCGATGGTATCTTGATGGGTCGCTTGACCCGTTAACAACACCTTTTTAGTGTGAATAAAGCGACTGTCATTAGCGACGGCTGTTAATAACTCGACCCCACTTTTACCAGGCATCACATGATCTGAAATAACCACGCCAATAAACTGACCTTCAGCATCAAGCTCATCCATCAAAGCTAAAGCTTCATCTGCAGACTCACAATCTTCCAATAAAAAAGCAGGTTCAAATTGTGCTAAGTCTTTTAATACTGCACTCAACACTTCACGTTGATCATCAACGCAAATAATCGTAATTTTTTCCATAATAACCGTCCTTTACGTTATCGGTAGTTTGATTCTAAATGTGGTCCGTTGATGATCACTTTTCACCACAATCGTACCGCCATAACTGTTCACAATACGTTGTACTATTGCTAACCCCAATCCTAAACCAAACGATAACCCGCCTTTTTTAGTACTAAAATTTGGATTGAAAATTTTACGTCGCGTCACTTCATCAATCATTGGACCATTATTAGTAATAGTGACCAATAACTTATTTTTAACACTTCGTGTTGCAATTTCAATCTGTGGTGCAGGCGTATGTTCCATGGCATCACACGCATTTTTGATCAGATTAACCCACACTTGTACGAGCTCAGTCACACTTGCAGTTAATGGCGGTAAAATAGCAGGCCGCAATACCACTTCCACGTAACGTAAATTACTTTGTAATAACGCCAATGACTTATGCAAGGTGTCGTTAATATCAACATCAGGGATACGTGCATGATCACCGCCGCCTAACTGCTTCACTGAACGCACAATACTGGCAGCATGGCGTGCAGCTAATCGAATGTCCCGTAAGTCACGGCCGCTATCCCAACAAATTAACGCAGCATCAATATCATCAAGCCAATTTTCAGGAACCTCCCCTTCTGGTAAGGCACGTGCAAGGGTTCGAGCTTGTTCTCGAGTTAACCGATATTGCTGCTGTAAAACTCTGGTGCGCTCACGGACTTGCGCTGAACTGATGGTTTGCCCATGACTGATCCCATGCTGTAAAAATGGGGTCATTTGCGGCTGGTTATCCTCAACAAATTGGCTCACTGCGGTCTGTATATTTTCTGTTTTACTGCTGATGACACCAATCGCATTATTAAGTTCATGCGCGATACCAGCAGCTAACTGACCTAAGGTTGTCATTTGCTCAGTAGCGTAGAGCTTTTGCAAGGCTTTTTCTTTTTCTAACGCCGCAATACCCGTTAACATTTGGCGCGTAGCCAGTTCATGCACCATGACCGGCATAAATTGCTCGGCTAATGATCCATAATGCTCCGGTTCAACCGCTTGCGTTGATAAGTCAATCCATGCAATTTCACTGTCTTTTTCAGCTACCACCGTTGTTGATGCGACTAATGTTTGCGCAAAGAAACTATGGACGCCAAAAAACATCCCTTCTTTAACCACAAACACCTGGGCGCTTAAACCATTTTCTGCACTTTTTAAATAGCCAGATAACTCGCCTTGTTTAACCCAATATAGACGATCGTTATAGCCTTCTTGACGTAAAACTTCAGTGCCAGCAGTAACTGCAATCGTCGTCGCAGGATCTTGAAAATAAGTGTCAATGATACGTTTTAATGCTTTAGGTTGATTCATGGCATCATCCTTTATTCAGTATTAACCGATTAGATATGACCGATTAGCTGTAAACCCCAAATCATCACAAAACTCAATGCAACACCTACAACACCAACCACGACACCAACGCGTGCCATTTGATTACTCTCAACATGACCTGTTGCATGCGCTAACGCATTAGGTGGTGTACTGATCGGTAATGACATACCTAGTGATGCCGCAAAAGTCACCACTAAAATCAACGTTACTTCGCCACCCAGTGGTGCTAATGACACCATTGATGTCCCCAAAGCTGCCATAATTGGCATTAATAAGTTAGCGGTTGCAGTATGAGACATAAAATTTGCCATCAATAAACACAACATTGCCGCGCCTAATAACACCACATACGGTGAGAACACATCAAATGGAATACTGTGTACCACCAGCTTGGCTAAACCGGTTTTATCTAACGCTAAACCAAGTGCAATACCCCCCGAGACTAACCATAAAACATCCCACGATATTTTCTTCAGATCTTCTTTATTGATGATGCCGGTTAACGAGAAAATCGCGACAGGAATTAACGCGACAGTATAAGAGTTCATGCCATGCATAGAGCCCATCAACCACAGTAAAATAGTCACCGCAAAAGTCACATACACCGTGATTGCCTTAGGCGTTTTAAGAAACTTACCTTGAATCGTCAATTCAATTGATGCTTGGGTTGCAGGATAAAGTTTATTGATCAACCACCATGCAAATACCAATAATACCGCCACGAACGGTACGCCAAAGAACATCCACTCACCAAAAGTAATCAGGTTTTCACCGGTAAGATATTTCAGTGCAATCGCATTAGGTGGCGTACCAATTGGGGTACCAATACCACCAATGTTAGCCGCAACGGGAATACATAATGCAAACGCTATCTTACCGGGATCTTTAGCACCAAATAACGTGATCACTGGCGCTAAAATAGACAGCATCATTGCCGTTGTCGCCGTGTTTGACATAAACATCGAGAAAATAGCAGTGATCAACATTAAACCAAACATCACATATTTAGGTTGATGCCCAAACGGTTTTAATAACACCCGTGCTAAGTTGACATCTAAACGGTATTTCGTCGCCGCCATAGCCAAGAAAAAACCACCTAAAAACAACATAATAATAGGACTGGCAAAAGTCGCCATTATCTCGCTATAACTCATTAAGTTACCAAAATGAGGTTGCCCTTGATCAAGCCTAAATAAATACAGGCTTTTATCTGACAACAATAATAACTCCAGCACAATGATAACAACTGACGTTGCATAAATAGGAATAGGCTCCATGATCCAACATAACGCTGCTAATAAAAAAATAGCGATAACGCGCTGTTGAATCACCGTTAATCCCTCAATCGGAAAAGCGGAAGCGGGTAATAACAAAATAATTAATGGGATCAGAATAGGTATGATATAGCGAAGATTTTGACGCATAGAACATTATTCCCTTAAACAATAAATACGCCATCACCTTTATTTTCCTTAAACTAAAGGTGAAGTAAAATGGCTAGACTAACATTGGCGACTGGTGGTCAATTGCGGTAATCACAACCTTCCCGCTCAGACTGATGGCTGTTAGTATTATTATTGTCTATGGCTATAGTTATTTTTTCATCGTTTCAGATCAATAAAAGCGCTTAAATAATCGCTACTTAGATAAAATAGCGATCATGGTTCGACAAAAAAAATGTCACTTAGTTATCAATTGACATTGAGATCGTGACAACCATCACAAAGGATAGTTGTCACTTAATAGCAGCGATTAATCAGATTTTTTTGACGACGTTGTATTATTGCTAGGTTCCATTTCAGCCGCTAACGTTTCTTCCAGCACATCTTCTGTCCCCATATAGGTGCGTGAAGAACAAAATGGTGCAACAGGAACTGAGGGCGTAAGAATTTCATTACTCTGCAATGGCTGTTGCTCGTGAACACGACCCATTTTCTTAACTTGGTAAATAACCAATCCAAAACCAATAATACCAAACACCACCGAACCTACCGCTTGTCCAATCAATACACCACTCGCGCCGGCAATATGGCCACCAATAAGAACAAATGGAATCGTACCCAACGTCGCTTTACCCATATTTAAGGCCGTTGACCATGTCGGGCGATTAAGATTATTAAATGCAGCATTGGCTACAAATAATGCGCCGTTGAAGATAAAGGTAATCGCAATAACGCTACAAAATACACCCACAATTTCCGCGGCATCACCAGTAAGGCTAAACATTGCGATCAGTAAATCTTGTCCAAACCACAACAAGATAGAGACACCAATGCAATATACTGCGGTAAATAGCATCGCATCGCGTAATATTTGATTAATGCGATCCCAACGCTCGCCACCAAAGTTTTGGCCAATAATCGGCCCAACTGCGCCTGATAGTGAGAATACCAATGCAAAACACACCGGCATAATACGCCCAATAACCGCATAACCCGCGACAAAACTCTCGCCAAACTGGGCAATATTACTAGTAACGACTGCATTGCCAATCGGCGTTGCAGTATTGGTTAGGATTGCTGGAAGTGCAATTTTAGCCACCGTCGGTAACGCTAATTTGAAACTGCTTAAATCAGGTTTAGCGACCAATTGATGCTTATATATCACCGCATATAGGGAAAAACACATCACCGCTAATCGAGCAAATACAGAAGCAATCGCTGCCCCTTGCATACCCATCGACAAGCCAAAAATAAATAATGGATCCAATACCGCATTAACACCACCACCAATTAACGTTGCCACCATCGAGCGTCGAGCATCACCGACGCCGCGCAATGCAGCACCTGCAGACATAGAAACCGCAATCAAAGGCGCACTGGGTAATAGAATCACCAAATATTGGGTCGCAGCTTTCGCTACAGCACCTTTCGCACCAATCAAATCCAATAATAATGGTAGTTGCCATAGCATTAAAGCAACCACGATAGCGCTAATTAATACTGCAAAAATCATCACATTAGAGGCCATCATTCGTGCCAATTGGCGATCATTTTTACCTAAAGCACGTGATACTAACGCACCAGCAGCGATGGATGTACCGATAGAAATAGAGGTAGAAAAAAAAACGAGGGTTCCGGCAAAACCAATCGCGGCAGCAAGTTCTATTTGCCCCAGCATACTAATAAAAAACATATCGAGTAAATCGACTAAAAACAATGCCATCAAACCAATCGCACCGGTACCTGACATCACAATAATATGTCGCATCGTAGAACCAGTTAAGAATTTGGCTTGATTATTGTCAGTGGTATTTTTTGTGTTCACAACATCTCCAAACAAACATTACCATGCCATTAACAATCAACATGACAACCAAAAATAAAGGCGCTTAAAGCGCCTCTATTATTAATAATATTCTTTGCTATCTTGATCATAATGGATGCTTAAAGCAAGCCCCAATTTGATTACTAATAGCGGTTAATACATCGCGGCGTGTAATCACACCAACTAAACTGCCGCCATCAACAACAGGGTAAATTTTAGGCTTTTGTCCTGTCATGGTTTCAGCTAACGCAATGATCGTATCTTCACCTGAAACGGTCAGTACATCAGTACGCATACACTCACTCACGGTATGACAATCTTGGCAGTGATAACCGACTTTAAGCAATTTATGGATCATATCTTGTTCAGAGATAAACCCCACCACTTGCTTATGCTCATTAATTACAGGTCCACCAATTTGTTTTGCCGTAAGTAACTTATCAAGTGCACCAGATAGTGGCATCGTTTCGGTAAATGTAACAGGACGAACATTCATGTAGTCTTTTACTTTTAATGATTCCATAGCTTCCCCCACGTACGTTATGCTGTCGTCGTTCAGGTTTAATCCCTTGAAATCTTAATTAAAATAAACCTGTACTGATAATATTAAGTTAAGTCTAAATATTTAATTTTACTAAATATCAATCATCGATTTACAACAAAAAAAACCTAAACCCATGATAAATAATGTTTAATTTATATAAATAAAAACGCTTGCTAAAATAGCAAGCGTTTTACCTAACTCGCGTACAACATTAAAATTAATGCAGTAATAGTGCCATCATTGCTAATGGTAGTTTGGCACCTGAAGAAAACTCCAACTGATCAGCAACAATTTTCACCTCAAGCTGATAATTGCCATTTTGTTGAGTAACAATTTTTTGATTCACTAACATCGGTAATTTTGCCGCTAATAAGGGCTCTTTAGCTGCTAATGCTTCTGGAATAACAATATTAATATTACCGCTTAATTGATTTGTTACCGCGGTAAGATTAGTTGATGCATGCTCTAGTCCTGGCTTAACTTTTAATAGTACTTGAGCATTGACTGTTCCCTGTGGAGTTTTAACGCTTAGCTGTGATAAATCAATACTTGCGCCATGAGCAATCAATAAATCTAATGCTAACATCGCCTGCTTAATTTGTGCTGGATCTTGTGCTGCTTGTGGCGATTGCTCCATCGCTGCTAACTGACTAATCGCTTTAAAATTTAGATCTTTAAGTGCTAATTTAAAGGCAATATCTTGGTAATGTTGACCATCAAGAGTGGTTAATTTAGCCACTTGAATAGTATTGGTATTAGTAACTTGCTGGGTCGCTTCAGTTGGATTTTTCTCATCACTTGGCTGGCTCAAACTGTTGTCCATTGCAACATTTACCCCATCAATAGCAATAAGATGCTGTTGATCTGCTGCAGTAAACTTTGCCTTATCAAGGCTAAATGTCTGGTGCCCAATCCAAAAGTTACCTTGCATTTGGCCTTGACCTTCACCATTAACATTATTAACCACCATGCTTTCTTTATCAGCAGTAGTGATGGTTAATGCCGGTAAAGTGTAACTAAATTGGCTCTTACTATTTTCTGGATCAAATTCGCCCGTTACCACAAACTTATCGCTGACAGCACTGCCGCCCTCTTTATGTATGTAATCCATTGGGTTAACTGTCAGAGTAAAGTGCGTAGTTCCTGTAAAACCAGAATCTGTCACCACTTGCATTGGCGCTACATTTTTACCCCAAATTTGATTCACTAATGGAGCAGCTTGTTTATCAATCACAAACTCACTGGTCGATTTCACCCCAAGGAAACCATTTTCAATATGGTGTTTTACTAACCATACAGTAGGTAATCCTTGCTGGGCAAATTCCGCTTTTAATTGATTTTTAAGTTCAATACGAGAAACCGCATTTGAGGATAAATACCCACGGTCAAAGCTCTTCGTTGTGATCGACATATAAGGGCTATGATAATTTTTTACTGCTCCGGTATAAATACTCTGCCCAATTTGTCCTGTAGCGAGTGGCCCACAAGCAATGATCGCAACAGCGCCTGCACCGGCAAGAATTTTTTTCAACATATTGAATCCCAAAAATAAAGTAAGTTGCAATAAACAATCTGAATCATAGCATGAACCACTAAACCACAGCAGTATAACTATAACCCTTATTTTAGTGCGGCTATTTTGTCATACAAATGGTTTGCTATTTGCAACAAAGTTGTTATCGTGATCACATAATAACCGTGTATGTTGGTCAGATATTAACGTTTTATACTTAATAATGACTGAATAACAAACAGTGTTTATGGAGTGATATTATGAAAATAGCTGTTTTTAGCACCAAAGGATATGACCAAAAATCATTTGCTCATACAAATAAAAAATTCCATCAACAGCTCACTTATTTTGATTTTCAGCTCAATCATCACACCGCAAAAATGGCTGAAGGTTTTGATGCAATTTGTGCCTTTGTTAATGACGATCTTAGCGAACCTATACTCAAAATATTAGCAGAGCAAGGGGTGAAAATTATCGCCATGCGTTGTGCTGGTTTTGATCGCGTCGATCTTGAAGCAGCTAAGGCACTAAATTTACAGGTTGTTACCGTTCCAGCTTACTCACCTGAATCTATTGCAGAGCATACATTAGGGCTAATGCTCAGCCTTAATCGCCGTATTCACCGCGCTTATCAACGTACACGTGATGCAAACTTCTCTCTCGAAGGATTGACAGGTTATAACTTTCACGGTCGTACCGTTGGAGTTATCGGCACAGGTAAAATTGGTATTGCGACCATTCGCATTCTAAAAGGGCTCGGCATGAATATTCTTGCTTATGACCCTTATCCAAACCCAATTGCGATTGAATTAGGTGTGACTTATTGCACCCTTGATGAAATTTATGCGCAAGCGCATGTGATCACCCTTCACTGTCCAATGAGCAAAGAAAATTATCATATGCTTGACCGTAAAGCGTTTTCAAAAATGCGCAAAGGAATGATGATCATTAATACCAGCCGTGGCGGATTACTGAATTCTAGCGATGCGGTTGAAGCACTTAAAAGCGGTATAATTAGTGCATTAGGGGTCGATGTTTACGAAAACGAAAAAGATTTATTCTTCCAAGATAAATCTAACGACATTATTCAAGATGATGTATTCCGTCGCTTATCATCATGTCACAACGTATTATTTACAGGCCATCAGGCATTCTTAACTGAAGAAGCACTGGGTAGTATTGCGCAAACAACATTAGAAAACTTATCAAACTTTGAAAAAGGTGAGTTATCTGGCAACGAACTGATAAAATAAAGCATTAAATATACATAATGCAATAATGCAATAATGCAATAATGCAATAATGCATAATAATCAATAAAGGCGCATATGATGCGCCTTTTTAAAACCTTGCTATCAGGTTAATCATTAGTTGTTAATTTCACTAAACAGCCAATTTTTAAATGCGTTAATCTTAGGTGAGGTCTGCATATCTTTACGACAAACAACATAATAACTGTGCGCAGAAATCATTGTCATATCAAAAGGAGAAACTAAACGGGAGCTCGCCAGTTGTTCTGCTACAAATGATTGTCTTGCCATCGCCACCCCCATACCCGTCGCTGCTGCTTTAATCGCCAAATCAGCCCGATCAAAAGTACAACCATTATCTGGTAATGCAACTTTAAAATGTTGCGCCCAGAATTGCCACTCATCGTTACGTCCAGCCCTTGCCCATGGCGCTGCGTCATGCAGTAATAAGCAATGTATTAAATTTTCAGGTTGATGATAGAGCTGATATTTGACCGCATACTCATGGCTGCATACAGGAAACATGCTTTCTTCAAGCAGTTTATCAACAGCCAGATTAGGGTATTCACCATTGCCAAAATAGATAGCACAATCATAACTTTCTGTTTGAAAATCGACCAAATCATTCCGTGTTCTTAAATGAATGCGTACATTAGGGTATTTATCAATAAAAGAAACTAACCGAGGTACTAACCATGTTTGTGCAAACGTTGGTGGCACTGAAATTGTTAAATCGCCACTTAACTCAGCACTTTTTAAATCACGAATTTCATGAATGATATCCCCAAAATTCGATGCTAAGACTTGCTTTAAACGCTGACCTTCATCAGTTAATACCAGCTTTCGATGTTGCCGAATAAATAACTGCACATCTAATATTTCTTCAAGATTTTTAATCTTGTGGCTGACGGCACTCTGAGTGAGGCATAAAGTCTCAGCAGCGCGCGTAAAACTCATTTGATCAGCGGCAATCAAAAAACAATGTAATCCTGAAAGGATAGAACCCGACAATTTAGATAATTGCATAATTTAGCCACGGCAACATAATTGTCGTTAGCATAACAAAAAAAATGTTTATTCTCAGCTACATCAGCTAAATAGGTTTCTATTCTCAGTTAACTATCCATTTAAACTGTTTGTTGACGATACTCATCTAATAACTGTTGCTTATGATCTTCACTCAATAATTGCCAATGGCCACCATGAATAGCACCTGCAAATATCCATAATAATTTATGATCTAATTCTTGGCCGTTATGTTCACACACACGACGAAATACATTAACAGCACCGACATTGAAAAAAGTATCAACGTCCTTCACCCCTGCTTTTTTTACCATTCGCTCTAGGGTTAAACGCATATTAGGTAAATCACGTAAACGACGATTTGCTTCTGAAGCTTTAAAACTTTTATCTCGACAAGAAAAGGTAATCGACTCTTCAACAAGCTGGTTACACAATTCTTTATCCGTTAAAAATAGATTTTTAATCTCATAATAATTTACTGTTGCTGTTTTACTTTTCTTTATATGTCTAAATTTTTCACAGCCTGCTGCCGTTAATTTAGTATCAAGTTCATCCCCCCCACGAATATACATCGAGGTCGGTGTCACAATCGCAAACATGGCGCTATTAATAAAAACACCTGTACCACCAAACATTGATCTTTTTTCTTGCGTTCCAAATTTCGATAAATAATTTAAATAATCATCTTTTATTGACGTCATAACTCATGCTCCAGATATTATCCATAACAACTAAAAACACACTCAATATTTATCATTTTCAGTGTCAATGATTTGACGAGCTATTTTATGCCCATAGCATCAATAGATGATACTGTTAGCATTCGAATATGAGATTACTCCCATATTTTTAGTCGAAAATTTATGAAACAAATTAACAATTCGCCTTTTTTTATATTTCCTCTCAATGAAATATATCGTGCTAACCTTATTATTAATTTTTGTAAATGGATTAAAGCGACAAGGATAAAGTATGAATACCATCGCATTATTGCCACATAGCCAGCATCTCTTGCCCGGTGGACGACTTAAATTGGTTATTTCAAGAGTGTGTGATATTCGAATGGTAACAGAGGCCATGACAAATAAGCGTCCATTCGCACTAGGTATGATTGCACCCAATCATGAGCCAGAGACAATTCGCCACATTCCAGCTATCGCCACGACAGTATCAATCATCGATTTTAATACTCTAGATAATGGATTATTAGAAGTGACCGTCAAAGGTATAAACACAATATCAGTTTCAACCCTCACTATGGCTTATGATAATTTACTGACAGCCACCTATAAGCCTTGTGTTCAGTGGCTTCCAATTAACATCAATAATGATAGCCAACTATTAGCAGATAAACTGCAGCTGTTATTTAACTCAATACCCGAAATTAGCCACCTCTATCAGCAAACTAGCTATGATAATGCGACATGGGTATGCCAACGCTGGCTAGAAGTATTACCAATCGATATCAAATATAAGCAATCTTTAATTCATCATCCAAACGCAAATATGACGATCAGTTTTTTATTACAATTATTGCAAAACCATCACTTAATTAATAATTAAAATAATGCCATTATTCAGCAACTCAAGCGTTAACTGCGTCAAAAAAACAGCAGTTGCCACTTTGTGCATGAGCCAACAATGCGTACACTGATACCACCTCTTACCACTGTAATTATTCAATGCCACATTTATCCTTTTTTTGGCTGGAACCCAATAACCACCACCATATTCGCGCCATTCAGTCGAATCTTTGTCATTCAATAAAAAAAGCAGCACGCTATAACCGATTAACCTTACCATCCATTCCTGATACGCTATTAACTTTAAATCGGTTATGTGAAAATTCGGAAACTACAATCCATGACGTAGCTAATTTATTAATTAATGATCCAGTATTAACAGCTAATATTATTCGTACTGCAAACTCTACTCTTTTTAATCGGCGTAATATCACTTGTCACGATATTCTCACGGCAGTATCACGTTTAGGTATTTTTCGAATTAGAGATATCATTACAGCTCAAACTATATATTCATTAAAAAATACCACCATTGAAAACATTGAATGTAACCAATTACTTAAAAATAGTGCTTTTCACTCCCGTCAATTTGCCGCAACCATGGCGCTTATTTGCCAAAGAATGCATAAGCACAGTAATAAACAGTTAAAGCTTGAACCAGAAAAAGCATTATTAACGGGACTATTAGCTGATATTGGTTTATTTGGACTCATTAATGAATATGCAAATTTTATTAAACAAGGTAACTATTTAGACTTTAATATCGCTAAATATATTTTTCAGGATAACTGCGCATTAGCCAGTAAAATAGTTCTGACTCAGTGGGGGTTTGATGCTGATTATATTACGGTTGCAACCAATCCGATCACCACTCACCATGACAGTGAAATAAGCTATTTAACTATTGCCCGTATGGCACATCACTTGCTGTTATTTAAAGCTAATGATGCTGCAATCAATGAGCATGAAGTGGAATTAGATCTCGCTGGTGCAGAAGTGATGTATGAACTAACCAACATGTCCCCATTTGAATTTGATAATCAATTAAAACAAATCATTCAGAATTGCGGTATCGAGTACCACTGCAATCATTGTTATTAAATATCTACGTTCGTCTAATGCATTGATTAGGCGATTCGTATTGACACATCTGTATACACTTTTCGACACATTTACCGCAACGGTTTCCCCATTGATATCTATATTCTTTCTACTGCTTTATGTTATATTCGCCACAAATTCAACGCTTAATCTTTAAGCACTTATTATGATGTTGTTACCGCAGCATTGTTTTAAGATATTAATAATTCCTCTTTCAACGCAGTTTTATACATTTAAGGATAAATATGTTATCAGGGATTCTGCTGATTTTTTTACCATTGGTGCTGGGATATTTAATCCCAATCAAAAAAAACAATATCCTTGAGTTTATTAATACCCAAACCAGCCGGTTAGTATTAGTGATCTTAGCTCTAATGGGACTCAGCTTGGCAGGACTTGATAATCTTAGTCAGAATTTGAGCCAAATCCTGTTATATACCTTCACCTTTTTCATCTCCATTTCGGTATGTAACCTACTCGCATTACCTTGGCTTGATCGGTTATGGCCCACGCCAACTTCACATGTTCAACGTAAATTACCATTGATAAAAATGGGGTTAGAATCCGCTAAATTAGTGGTTGTGGTAGCACTTGGATTAGTCGTTGGCTTACTGCTCAATGTTGATCTATCGTGGGTAGAACAAGCCAGTGAGAACATTTTACTATTGCTACTGTTTTTTATTGGTATTCAGCTACGTAATAGTGGCATGACCCTCAAACAAATCATACTCAATAAGAAAGGGGTTATTATTGCTGCGGTGATCTTAGTAACATCATTGTTAGGCGGTGTTATTGCAGCATTAGTACTCGATATTCCAATAAATAACGGCTTAGCTATGGCATCTGGATTTGGATGGTATTCATTGGCAGGCATTCTTATTGGTGATGGCTTAGGCAGTATCTACGGCGGAGCTGCATTCTTAAATGAATTACTTCGCGAAATACTGGCACTGATCATTATTCCATTATTAATTAACCGCTATCCAAACACGGCGATTGGTTATGCTGGCGCGACCGCAATGGACTTTACCCTACCGGTTATTCAAAACTGTGGCGGAATCCGCTGTGTACCGATCGCGATTGTCAGTGGCTTTATTTTAAGTTTATTAGTTCCGGTTTTAATTCTGTTCTTTATCTCTTTATAAACCGACCCTCTGCGTTGATAGCCAGCCTTGTGCTGGCTTTTTTCTGCCACAAGCATCAACAGATCAAAAAAAAACCGCAGCGCTTCACAATGTGAAATAGCTGCGGTTTATATCTCTATAACCAAGGTTAAGTGCGGATTAAATCAACGTTCAACAACCGTTGTATGGTTGGTACGATCATGCATCGGTGGATTTGAAAAAGCTAAATATTGAGCACCACAATAAAGTGGATATAACCCCAACGTTGCGACACAAAGGTAAATTTTATTAAACTCACGCTTTAAGTAACGTTGCTTCGTCAATGGCTTATCATCTGTCGAAACCACCTGCACACTCAGTAGATAACGTGATAATGACGTGCCTAATAAGCGATAACAGATCCATTGATAGCCCATAAAGACACCAATAAATAACAACATTAAACCAATAAACAATAGCAATAATGCTGGTAAAGCAATGCTATCGTTTAACGAAAGCGTCATCCCTGTACCCTTTGAAATATAAGCAATCACACTAAGGTAGATGTCGCGACCAACCATCGCGAACATCTGAACAATTGCCATATCAATCATGAAGGTACCGATGCGCCGGTATTTCAATGTAAAGCCCATTGCGTTCTTACTTACCTAGTTTAGCGTTAATCTGTGCTTTAAAGCCTGCAGCTTGTGCACCGTAGATTGCTTGAATACCAGTATTACCGACTTTCACTAAACCTTTCGCGCCTAAGTGCTCAGTCCAGAATTGGTTGTCTTTTACTAAATCACCATCTTTAACAGTGATACGTAAACGAGTAATACATGCATCTACATCAACAATATTGTCTTTACCGCCAAGAGCTTCAATCATCGCTTCAGCTTGAGAGTCATTAGCGCCACCAGCAGCTTTTGAGGCATGGTAATCTTGCTTACGAACAACGGCAACAGCACTACCCTTACGACCCGGTGTTTTCACATCGAACTTCAAAATGAACCAACGGAACAACAAGAAGTATACAGGACCGTAAATTAGACCAAGTAGTGGAATGTAGTACCAATGGTTCTCTGTACCCGTTAGACCAGGCAACATACCAAATAGTGCGAAGTCAATGAAACCACCGCTGAATGTCATACCCACTTTCACGTTTAGTAAGTCCATAATCATAAATGATAGACCGGCTAGTGGCACGTGAATGAAGTAGTAAAGTGGTGCAGACAAGAACAAGAATGTGAATTCAATTGGCTCTGTAATACCAGTTAGGAACGCTGTTAGTGCAACAGAGAACAATAGACCACCAACGGCTTTCTTGTTTTCTTTATCAGCAACAGTGTACATCGCGTAAGCTGCAGCAGGTAGACCAAACATCATGAATGGGAACTTACCAGTCATAAAGTTAGTTGAAGAGAATTGAGAGTAATCACCGTTTGCTAACGAGCCAAAGAAGATGTTTTGAGTACCCTTAAATACATGGCCTGCGATTTCAGCAGTACCACCGATTTCTGTCTGCCATAGTGGTAGATAGAAAACATGGTGTAGACCAACAGGAATCAATGCACGTTCGATAATACCGAAAATGAATGATGCAATGTAACCGTGACCAGAAGCTGTCATTTCACCAAGTGTTGCACCGATAGAACCAAATGCAGCACCAATGTATGGCCAGATAAATACTAACGCAATACCGTAGAATAATGCTGAGAATGCACTAATAATCGGTACGAAACGTGCACCACCAAAGAAGCCTAGGAATTCAGGTAACTTAATGTCATGGTATTTGTTATGCAGAATAACAGTGATACCACCAGCAATAAGACCACCAAACACACCCATACTTAGCGTATTGTGAATACCTAATACGTCAGCTAGTACGCCTGCATAATGGTTGCCCATTAGCATAACGGTGTTGTTGGTAGTATCAACCATACCGGCAACAGTCAGTGTTTTAGCGATAGCAACGTTCATTACTAGGTATGCAATCGTCGCAGCCAGCGCAGCAGCACCTTTCTCTGCACGTGCAAAACCAATTGCAATTGCAAGTGCGAACATTAATGGTAGGTTTGCAAAGACGATACCGCCAGCTGCGGTCATAACCTGTAGGAAACTATTTAAAAGTGTTCCGTCTTGCAAAATACCAATCTGGTACGCATCAATCATACTTTGGTTAGTAAAACTACCACCAAGCCCTAGCATAATACCAGCGGCTGGTAGTAAGGCTATCGGTAGCATTACCGCTTGAGATAACTTACTGAAAAAGGCTTTCATTACCTTCTCTCCTTGAGATGGACTCTAAACTTGTCGATGAAATAAATATGAGACTTTATTGCGTCTCTTTTTCTAAATCATTTTCAAAACAAATAAGCATTTGCTGAACACTTTCGCGGTTAGAGACCAGCTCCAATTACCAATGGTAATTGCGTTAGTGAACATTGTTTGCTCCTGAGTATATTAATTTAAAATAAGACTCAGCATTAGCGACATACCCCCGTAGTCATTTTGCTAATCCTGTTTTATGTCTATTTCGAGCATTAGTATAAAATGCGGCTGGTAATATAACTTGATGGCTGTCAAAGTTACAAATAAGTAATTATTTATAGTTGCAAATTTTAATACAGATCACAATGAAACAATTACGTTTAATATTAAAAACTTAAGTGTAAATTACTGATAATTAAGAATAAAAAGTCATCAACTCAGCTAATTAAAACAATTTACTTCCTCTCTAACAAGTAACCTTTGTAACCTATGTAACATCAATAATAAGTGACATTTGTTAATTGATTGTAATATTAGGTTGGAATTTAACTTTTTATATAATCTTTCAGCTATTACATTTCTAATTTATAAATCATAAAAAATGACGACAGCCTACTTTATTTTAAATACCACAAACTAGTTATTAATATTTTTATAACAACCATCACCAAATAAAAAAGCTTATTAGGCTATTCATTATTGTTGAAGTATTGTTTGTTACGCATAAAAAAATCCCGTGATTTTCATCACGGGATTTTAAACTAATGGATAAAAAATAAACTTATTCTTTATGCTCTGCTTTTTCTTCTGCTGTTCGGTAATCAAACAGAACGATTAGTATCATTGGCACCACAAAAGCAACGGCAATTGATACTGCGTAAATCCACATTGGGTGGAACACTGGAATCGTTAATAGTGACGTAAATGCAAACGCTTGAGTTTTAACACTACCGTACATAGAACTAAGCACAGCTAGCGTTACACCACCAGCTAAACAACCCGCAAGTAAACGTGGGTAAACTTTCTTAAAGCGTAAGTGAATACCATATAGTGATGGCTCTGAAATACCACCAAATAGACCAGCGGCTAACGCACCAGAAGCAGTTTGACGCATGGTTGCATCTTTTTCACGCAGAGAAATTAGCAAGACACCTGCTGTTGCACCGAAACACGCGAAGTTCCATACACCCATAGGGCCTTGAATGAAATCGTAACCTAATGTTTGAATGTTCATTAACATTAGTGCGTTTAGCGGCCAGTGTAGACCCAATGGAACAAGGAATGGGTACAATAATGGGATTAGAATCGCGAACACAAACGGTGCGTGCGTATTTAACCAAGCTAAACCAAGACCTAAATAAGTACCAATCCATACACCTAGTGGACCAATCAAGAACGCTGTTAGCGGAATCATGATGATCAAAGAAAGGAATGGTACAAATACCATGTGTAGGTTTTCAGGAATAATCTTCTTTAAGAAGCGGTAAACAAGTGCTAATACAGCAACCATGATCAACGGCACGAATACGTTACCAGAGTAATCATTAAGTTGCATTGGTAAACCAAACACGTGCGCTACGTGAGAGACAGTACCTAGTGTCGCATCTTTAATTGATGATGTAGATGCTAGCGATGTTAGTTTTTGGAAATCTGGTGTCATTAATGCACCCATGATCGCCGCACCTAACCAAGGGTCAACCTTCAGTTTTTTCGATGCGTTGTAAGCAACCATGATTGGCAAGAAGTAGAATACAGAATGCCACATTGAATCGACAAAGACCCAACCTGCAGACTTATCACCACGGAAATCAACAATGTGTAGCGCATCTAATACCGCACATAATGCAATAATTAATGATGCACCAAGTAAAATACCTAAAATGGGACGGAACGAATCTGAAAGGTACTCAAAGAAACCATCAACCCAAGCAACTTTACCTCGAACACCACTTGAACGTAGCGAGGCTTTTACATCATCATTTGATGCCGCAGCTTTAGTTTCAGTTTTGGTGTTATCAGCACTACCACTTGCTTTGCTCTGTTCCAGTAACAGTTGCAGTGCACTATGCATCGTCGCAACACCGCCACCAACAACAATTTGGTAGCGCTCGCCACTTTGAGGAACACAGCCCATTACTTCAGGAATAGCATCTAAGGCGGCTTTATCTACAATTGAGTTATCGTTTAATTCAAAACGTAAACGCGTTGCACAGCACGTCAGAAACTTAATGTTACCAGCACCGCCAATCCCTTCAAGGATCTTCGCCGCTGAAGATTGAATATCTTTCGACATGATTTTTACCTTTTATATTCAAACAAATACCAGTGAATGTAATAATCGTTCACTAGTACATACGTAATAAGTTATTAATTTAATTAGCTTAATATGGGCTTGATATAACGTGAACGTCTACTTTAATAAATCTAATTTGAGCTGGTTTTAATAATAAATTGATTAAAACATTCTTCACAAACATATCCCCATTAGCATATTGCTCGTTTTTGACCGATTTTTCCAGAATATACTTAAATAACATGTAAAATATAGAACATTGATCACATAGAACACACTACGAGCCGTAAATTACTGATAATAAAACCAAAAAAATGTAATTATAATAAAACTTTTATTACAGAAACGAAACTAAAGTAACACAATGTAACTCAAAAAATCCCATTAAGAATACAATTTAGACTACAACGTAATATTTAACCTAGCTAAAACAACAAATACTACTTTCTTATTCGTTGGAATCGCGAATACAACTATCGACCACGATCAAAAAATAATCAAATTGCAGTGTTTATATTAGTTTAAATAACCAAAATTAATTCGCTAACAGTTATAAATATAACCAGTCGTCACATAGTTAATAAAAAATTTATAAATTATTACTCCGTTTTCTCTTACCCTAATTTCTTTATCATTCCCTATAGCGAATAATCGCGAGGACTATAATTAATTCCGACAGTGTGATTACGGGTCTCGTCATTCAACCCTGCTTTTACTTACCCTTACTCCAAAAAAAAAGAGAAGCCGAAGCTTCTCTTTAATGTCATACCAACAATAACTGTTACTGTTTCGCTAATGAAAACAGGGTAAAGAAGTTTTTAGTTGTTGCTTGCTCAACTTCCTCAACAGAAACACCTTTTAGCAACGCAATATATTCAGCCACCTCACGAGTATAAGCAGGTTGATTTTGCTTACCGCGGTAAGGGATTGGCGCTAAGAATGGGGAGTCAGTTTCAACCAATAACCGATCTAATGGTAATTGGCTCACAACGTTCTTCAGATCGCTGGCAGTATTGAAGGTAACTATACCCGAGATTGAGATATAAAAGCCTAGCTCAATTGCCGCTAATGCCATATCCAAGTCTTCTGTAAAGCAGTGCAACACACCACCACACTTCTCTGCGCCTTCTTCACGTAAAATACGCATCGTATCTTCACGCGCCATACGAGTATGAATAATTAACGGCTTATTTAATTCAACGGCCACTCGCGCTTGCTCACGGAACAGTTGTTGCTGTAATTCCGCAGTCTCTGGCTGGTAGTGATAATCAAGCCCAGTTTCACCAATCGCAACCACTTTTTCATGGCTAGCGTAGGCTTTAAATTGCTCAGAATCATAACCTGATTCTACATCCAATGGGTGAATACCACATGATGCAAACACGTTATCGTAAGGTGCAATTAACTCCATCATTTTAGGAAAGGCGGCTAATGTAACCCCTACTGACAGAAAATATTCAACGCCACGTTCCTTGGCCTTATTTAATACATCATCAATCCCTGTATGTAATTTGTCATAATCAAGTTTATCAAGATGACAATGTGAATCGACTAACACAGGCTTTCCTCTTTATTTATTCTATTACTTCATTTTATAACACGGGTAAACATGGTTATCGAAAGGCCACTGCCCATTGCGACTAAGCAAGGTTACTGACCAATAAATCCGGTTAACCATTCAACCACTAACAACTCAATATTAAGCCCGGTATGCTTGGCTAATTGACGATGTAAGTTATTAATATTACGCACTTGTTCTAATAATAATGCCGTTGGTATAGTGGTCGCTATTGCTTCAACAGCGGCTAATGACTCTTGATGAACAAGATACTGAGTTGCCCCTTGCTGCCACTTTAAGCTATCTACGAGTAAGTAACTCAACAATTGCAGGGTAACAATACCATCAGCACTGCACATTGCTGCCACGTCATAAATACCAATATGTGGCGGCTGCACAAACTCAGTAAACGCTCTGACCAAGTGACCATAGCGAATGTCTAAGCCACTTTCGATAAAAGCTAAGGTTGCTAATGGCGCACCATTATTGAGTCGCACACTTTCTAATAAAATAGACTGATGCAGCTGACTTTCAACCCAGCTTTTGACATTTTTTTCATCGGGTGGATTTAAACGCCATTTATTACAGCGGCTGACAATGGTCGGTAATAACCGATCAAGGCTTTGCGCGGTAAGAATAAATTGACATCCTGCTGGCGGTTCTTCAAGGGTTTTTAATATTGCGTTAGCACCAGCTTCACCTAATGCATCTGCATGTTCAATTAAAATCACCCGTTGTCCATTGAGCTGTGAAGTTTCCGTTGCCCAACGGTTAGATTGTCGAACCGCATCAACACCAATTTGTTTACCATCTTGCTCAGGCTTAATAACATGAAAGTCGGGATGACTTTCTGCTTCAAACAATTTACAGCTATGGCAAACATCACAAGCTTCACTGTCTGAATTTTGGCAGAGTACGGTTTTGGATAATTGTCGTGCTAATACGCCGCGCCCACTGCCCTTTGCCGCTAATAACAAAATAGCATGGTGTAAACGTCGTTGCTCAAGCAACTGCTGCCAGTTGTGCCACAAAGTTTGTTGCCATGGATAAATCATTATTATTGTTGCTCCAACCAAGTCTGTAATGCTTGGGTTAAATCAGCAGTCACTTGTTCTAACGTTTGGCTAGCATCAATGATAATCACATTGGGCTGATTGGTGCATAACGCTAAAAATCGCTCACGGGCACGCTCAAAAAAAGCAATGTCCATTTGTTCGATACGATCTAGCTCACCACGGCCACGAGCTCGTTGTAAGCCTAACACCGGATCAATATCCATATAGATAGTTAAATCAGGGCGAAAATCACCTAATACCGTATCGCGTAGATTCTCCATCAATGCGCGATCAAAACCACGACCACCACCTTGATAAGCCTGCGACGACATATCATGACGATCACCAACCACCCAACGTCCTTCTGCAAGCGCGGGCTTAATAACGTTATCAACCAATTGAATCCGTGCGGCATACAGCAGTAATAACTCTGCCATATCCGTTAACGGCTCATCAGGATGGCCTTGTTTAACCAAAGCACGCATTTGTTCTGCCAGTGGCGTACCACCTGGTTCACGGGTTGATTGTGGGCTTTCAATACCGTACTCAGCTAATGTCGCAATAACTTGAGCAATAGCCGTACTTTTACCCGCCCCTTCAAGGCCTTCTATAACAATAAATTTACCGATCATTTCTGTGTTCTTAATATTTTAAGGTAAGCACGAACCGCACGATTGTGCTCGACTAACGTAGTTGAAAATGTATGGCCGCCTTTACCATCTGCAACAAAATAATAATAATTACTGCTATCAGGATCGACGGCAGCCATGATAGATGCTTTACTTGGCATTGCTATCGGCGTTGGCGGCAAACCACGCATGGTGTAAGTGTTATAAGGCGTTGGCGTGCGTAAATCTTTTTTAGTGATATTGCCATCATACTTATCACCCATACCATAAATAACAGTCGGATCTGTTTGCAATGGCATATTAGCACGTAAGCGATTCATAAAGACGGATGCCACTAAGCCACGCTCACTGGCTACTGCCGTTTCTTTTTCAATGATCGACGCCATGATCAAGGCTTGATAAGGGGTCTTTAGCGGTAGATCTTTTTGGCGCTGCTGCCAAGCAATATCTAACTCTTTCATCATTGCTGCATGTGCACGTTTTAAAATACTAATATCACTGGTGCCAGCAGTAAAATGATAAGTATTTGGCAGAAAATAGCCTTCAATTTTATCATTATCAATACCAACCGCTTGGCTAATTTGCTGCTGAGTCATATCATCAGTGGTATGGGTTAAATGCGGATCTGCTTGTAGTAACTGACGCCATTCGCTAAAACGTTCACCATCAACCAGAGTAATAGCATATTGATATTCTTTACCTTCGGTGATCATGGTTAACACCGCATGCAATGTTTGTTGTGGCTCTATCGCATAAGTACCCGCTTTAATATCGGTTAAACTTGGCTCTAAATAGCCAAGCCATCGCAACAATGGCGATTCTGTAATGATTTTTTCATCACTTAACTGGGTTAATAAGCCACGAAAAGACGTACCTGATTTCACGGTAATAAACGTTTGTTGTTCGATCTGCACTGGTTTATCAATTGCGGATTGGAGTTGAAAAAAGCCCCAGCCCGCCGCACTTGCTGTTAGCAAGCCCACAATGAAAACCACCTGCATCAACTTCTTTAGCACGAATGTAACCTCTTCCATAGTGTTTTAAACATTGTACGTTGACAATATTGTGTTGTTTGTATTTGATTTACAGGGACTAAGGCCATCAGCGAGTTGGTGATAAACACCTCATCGGCGGCCAACACAGCATTTATACCGAAATCCCCCACTTGATAGTCATAATTGAGCTCATCAAGCATATTCAGTATTTGCTGACGCATCACTCCCGCAACACCGGCCCGCTGTAAGGCTGGAGTATATACAGTATTACCGTGACGCCAAAATAGATTCGCAACGGTGGTCTCAATGACGCGATCATCGCCATCAAGTGCAATCGCATCTACCCAGCCTGCCGTTTCAACTTCTTGCTTCAATAATACTTGTTCGAGGCGATTAAGGTGTTTCATCCCTGCAAGCATAGGGCTATTTCCCATTCGTTGCTGACACACGCCTAATGTAATCCCTTGTTGCTGCCATTGCTGATAATGCAATGGCCATTCAAAATCAGTAATCACCACTTGAGTGTCATCACAGCCAAACGGATTATAGCCTCGACCACCACTGCCGCGACTGATGAGTATTTTAATACCGCCTTTATCTGGATATTTCAAGGCTAATGCCGCAACCTGACTATGTATCTGTTGCCAGTTCGGTGCTGCAATCGCCAGTCGCTGTAAACTCAGCGCTAAGCGGGCTAAATGCAATGACCACAACTGAACACATTGCTGCTCAACCAGCATCGTTGTAAAGCAACCATCACCGTATTGGGTTGCTCGATCTGTAATAGCAAGGGCCTGTTGCTCATAACCATTGACTAACGCCATGGGAGATCCTTTTTCACAGCTAAAAAAATAGCCCGATATCGAAATATCAGGCCATCTAATCATATCAGGTTATGACGATTATTGCTCAATAGGCAACAATCAAATTAGATCTTCTTAAACAATAACGAACCGTTAGTGCCGCCAAAACCAAATGAGTTACATAATGCGTATTCTAGGTTCGCTTGACGCGCTTCACCTGGAACATAATCAAGATCACAACCTTCACCTGGGTTATCCAAGTTAATTGTTGGTGGTACCACTTGATCAACCAAGCTTAGAATCGTAATGATTGATTCAACTGAACCAGCAGCACCTAATAAGTGACCAGTCATTGACTTAGTTGATGACACCATGACGTTATCAACTGCACTACCCATCGCGCGCTTGATGCCTAATGTTTCAGCCACATCACCTGCAGGCGTTGAAGTACCGTGTGCGTTAATGTAACCAATTTGGTCAGCGTTAATGCCAGCATCACGAATACATGCTTCCATTGCTAATGCGCCGCCTGAGCCATCAGCACTTGGTGAAGTCATGTGGTAAGCGTCGCCACTCATACCAAAGCCAACTAACTCTGCATAGATTTTCGCACCACGTGCTTTTGCATGTTCGTACTCTTCTAGTACGATCACACCTGCGCCATCACCTAACACGAAACCATCGCGATCTTTGTCCCATGGACGAGAAGCCGCTTGAGGATCATCGTTGCGTGTCGATAACGCTTTAGCAGCAGCAAAGCCACCCATGCCTAGTTCAGTTGATGCTTTTTCTGCACCACCTGCTAGCATAGCGTCAGCATCGCCGTATGCAATCATACGTGCAGCATGGCCAATGTTATGAAGACCTGTCGTACACGCTGTAGAGATAGCGATATTTGGACCACGTAGACCATACATGATAGACATGTGGCCTGCGATCATATTAACAATTGTTGATGGAACAAAGAACGGACTGATTTTACGTGGTCCTTTGTCCATCAAAGTTTGATGGCCAGCTTCAATTAAACCTAAACCACCAATACCAGAACCGATAGCAACACCAATACGTGGTGCATTTTCTTCTGTAACTTCAATACCAGAATCTTTGAACGCTTGTACGCCAGCTGCAACGCCATATTGGATAAATAAATCCATTTTGCGTGCATCTTTCTTAGACATGTAATCTTCACAATTGAAGTCTTTGATCATTCCGGCAAATTGAGTAGCAAATGCGCTTGCATCAAAATGTTGGATGGTACTGATACCACTAGTGCCAGACTGTAAAGCTTTCCAAGAAGATTCAACAGAATTACCAACCGGGGTAAGCATACCCATGCCAGTTACAACTACACGACGCTTAGACACGATTAATTTCTCCGGGAATTGAGGATAAAACGGGAACTGAAAAAAAACAGGCGGTCATAATGACCGCCTGGAGATATTCATTTTTTATATTACTGTGCGCTGTTTACGTAGTCGATTGCAGCTTGAACAGTAGTAATTTTTTCAGCTTCTTCGTCAGGGATTTCTGTATCGAATTCTTCTTCAAGAGCCATTACTAGTTCAACTGTATCTAGTGAATCAGCACCTAGATCGTCAACGAAAGATGCTTCGTTCTTAACTTCTGCTTCGTCTACGCCTAGTTGCTCAACGATGATTTTTTTTACGCGTTCTTCGATGTTGCTCATACTAATATATTTCCTTTAACAAGAATTCGCTAATGCGATTTGTTGTAGTTTATTCATTACAGCAAAAGTTGCAACACTCATAATGCTGGTCAAACCACGATTTAACCAGAAAAATAGTTCAATTTGACTTGAATCATGAAGTATTGCAAAGAAATTGCTTAAATCATATACATGCCGCCGTTAACGTGCAATGTTTCGCCTGTTATATAAGCAGCGTCATCAGAGGCTAAAAAAGCAACAGCTGCTGCAATTTCACGCGGGTCGCCTAAACGACCAGCAGGAACATTTGCTAACGTTGCTGCGCGTTGATCATCATTTAACGCTTTTGTCATATCAGTTTCAATGAAACCAGGCGCAACAGCGTTAACAGTGATGCCACGAGAAGCAACTTCACGCGCCATTGATTTGGTAAAACCTAATAGGCCAGCTTTTGCTGCAGCGTAATTAGTTTGACCTGCATTACCCATTGTGCCAACAACAGAACCAATGCTAATGATACGACCGTTACGCTTTTTCATCATAGCACGCAGTACCGCTTTAGACAGGCGGAAAACTGACGTTAGGTTGGTATCCATGATATCTTGCCATTCGTCATCTTTCATACGCATTAGTAGATTATCACGTGTAATACCAGCGTTATTCACAAGAATGTCAATATCGCCATATTGTTCTTTAATTTGCTTTAATGTTGTCTCAATTGACTCTGGTGAAGTTACGTTTAACGCAAAACCTTTACCGTGATCGCCAAGATACGCACTAATAGCGTCAGCACCGCTCTCTGATGTTGCAGTACCAATAACAGTTGCGCCGCGCTCAACTAAAATGTCAGCAATTGCGCGACCAATACCGCGACTCGCACCTGTAACTAGTGCAATTTTACCTTCCAGGCTCATTGTAAATCCTCTTTAAAGCTTAATTACTTCGCAAGTGCCGCAGTTAATGATGCAACATCATTTACCGCTGCGCCGCCAAGTGCACGATCAATACGTTTAGTTAGGCCAGTTAATACTTTACCCGGTCCCATTTCTAGCAACTCTTCAATGCCTTCAGACGCCATACGCTCTACAGACTCAGTCCAGCGTACTGGGCTATATAGCTGTTTAACCAATGCCAATTTAATCGCAACAGGATCGATTTCAGTCGCGACATCGGCATTATTAATCACCGGAATTGTCGGCGCATTAAAGGCTAAACCTTCTAATGCAATCGCTAATTTATCAGCTGCAGGCTTCATTAATGCACAATGTGAAGGGACTGATACTGGCAATGGTAATGCACGCTTAGCACCGGCTTCTTTACATAATACGTTAGCACGCTCTACCGCTTCTTTATTACCCGCAATCACAACTTGACCAGGCGAGTTAAAGTTAACTGGTGAACATACTTGATCTTCAGCCGCTTGCGCACATGCTGCTGCAATCGCATCGTTATCAAGACCAATGATCGCTGACATAGCGCCCACGCCAGCAGGCACTGCTTCTTGCATTAGCTTACCGCGTAATTCAACTAGCTTAACTGCAGCTTGGAAATCAATCACACCAGCACATACTAGTGCAGAGTACTCACCTAAGCTGTGTCCCGCTAAAACAGCAGGCTGTTCACCGCCCTGTTGTTGCCATACACGCCAAATTGCCACAGACGCCGTTAATAATGCCGGTTGTGTGCGTTGGGTTTGGTTTAAATCTTCAGCTGGGCCATTTTGTACTAATGCCCATAAGTCGTAACCTAACGCATCAGAGGCTTCAGCAAACGTCTGCTTAACCACATCAAATTGCTCTGCTAAATCAGCAAGCATGCCAACAGTTTGAGAACCCTGTCCAGGGAAAACAATCGCGAACTTAGACATTTGAGAATCCTTATTCTTTATATACTGATCGTTCAGTAAAATTAATAGCTAATAAGACAGCGTTTACTATATTCAACCTTCTGCCTTATCGCAAAATTCTTTTAGCGACGCCAACTAAACCCATTCGAGTTTAGTTTAAAATTTCACCAGTGCTGAGCCCCAAGTGAAACCGCCACCAAACGCTTCTAATAATAGCGTTTGACCACGTTGAATACGGCCATCACGAACTGCTTCATCTAACGCAGTCGGTACCGTTGCCGCAGAAGTGTTGCCATGACGATCAAGCGTCACAACCACTTGATCCATCGACATTGATAGCTTTTTCGCTGTTGCTGAAATAATACGCATATTAGCTTGGTGGGGCACTAACCAATCAAGCTCAGATTTATCCATATTATTTTCAGCAAGGGTGCTTTTTACTAAGTTCGATAACTGGGTTACCGCCACTTTAAACACTTCATTACCTGCCATGTAAAGCCACGTATTCGCGTCAAAATCTTTACCGTGTTCTGGCACAGCAAGACTTAATAAACCACCAAAATGACCATCAGCATACAGATGTGTTGAAATGATCCCAGGTTCTTCACTGGCACCAATAACAACCGCACCAGCGGCATCACCAAATAGGATCACTGTTGAACGATCTTGTGGATCACAACAATGAGACAACGCATCAGAACCAATCACAAGTACGTTTTTCGCCATACCTGTTTTAATATGCTGATCAGCAACACTTAATGCATATACAAAGCCAGTACACGCCGCTGATAAATCAAATGCCGGACAGCCTTTTATGTCTAACATTCCTTGCACTTGGCAAGCAGCAGAGGGAAATGAATGACTGGCGCTAGAAGTCGCAACAATAATCAGATCGATATCTTCTTTATTGATACCCGCCATCTCTATTGCATTTAATGATGCTTGGTAACCCATAACGGCAACGGTTTCATCTTTAGATGCAATACGACGTTCACGAATACCTGTACGCGCAACGATCCACTCATCACTTGTTTCTACCATTTTTTCTAAGTCCGCATTTGAGCGTACTTGTTGTGGCAGGTAGCTGCCAGTTCCTAGAATTTTGCTATACATGAAGACTAATAATGCCTCTCTAGTAAGACCTCTTCCAGACGGTCACTGATTTTCATCGGTATTTGGCGTTTAATCTCATAAACCGCTTGGCTTATGGCATTCTCCAAAGCTGTGGTGTCAGCACTTCCGTGGCTTTTCACTACTATACCGCGTAATCCTAACAGACTTGCGCCATTATACTGGTCGGGGTTCAATTGTTGTAAACTATTAAATAGTTCACGAAACAGCCATTTAGCGATCAATCGCTTAAATGGATTGCGACCAATATTACGCTTAATACAATCAATGAATAGGTTAGCTACCCCTTCACTGGTTTTTAAACTTACATTACCGACAAAACCGTCACATACAATCACATCAGCTTTATCTGAATACAATTGGTGACCTTCAATATAACCAATGTAATTAATATCAGCAGATTGACTCAACATTTCAGCACAGCGCTTAACCAGATCGTTACCTTTAATCGATTCTTCACCAATATTAAGTAATGCGACTCGAGGAGCGGTACCTAATGTTTGTTCAGCAACCACCGACCCCATGACGGCAAATTGAAACAAAGTATCAGCATCGCACGATACATTGGCGCCCAAATCTAATAACCAAGTATGGTTAGCCTGACGATTAGGGATCTCTGAAATTAAAGCAGGACGTTCAACACCAGGAAGTTGTTTCAGCACATAGCGAGATAAAGCCATTAACGCGCCAGTATTACCCGCGCTGACACAGGCATCTGCCTCACCAGCAGCAACGGCATCTAGTGCCATTCGCATCGAAGAACCTTTGCTATGACGTAATGCTTGAGACGGGCGTGTTTCGTTGGCTATAACGTTATCGCAATGGACGATTGATAGCCGAGGATGATTGAGCTTATTTAGGAGAGTAAGTTGAGCAGTGATAGCACTTATATCACCAAAAAGAATGAGTTTGAGCTCAGGCGAATGCAACAGTGCCTGCACGGCGGCAGGCACTGTTACTTGAGGACCGAAATCCCCGCCCATTGCATCAAGTGCAACGGTAAGACCCATCAAGGTTCAACCTTACTTGTTGATAACCTTACGGCCACGGTAGAAACCGTCAGCTGTCACGTGGTGACGTAGGTGAGTTTCACCTGATGCTGAATCTACAGATACTGCTGCTGTAGTTAGTGCATCATGTGAACGACGCATACCACGTGCTGCACGTGATTTTTTGCTCTTTTGTACGGCCATTAACCCTACTCCTGTTAAATTTAACTTTTAAGATTTTTCAATACTGCAAACGGATTCGGACGCTCATCAGCAACGGGAATATCACCAAAAGACAAGTTATGGGTGCCGATCTTACAATCGTCATCATCATGTCTTGCAACTTGTGGTAACTCTAACATCAATTCATCTTCGATGATTTCAATTAGATTAATATCACCATTTTCGTCGACAATTGTCGGCTCATAGGCTTCCGGTAACTTGTCTATAGCCTCTTCATCACGAACCGGACTATAACAGAATTCAACACTAATTGTGTGTGGAAATTCTTCCTGACATCTCTGACAGGTCAACATCACATCTATACTCGCGTTTCCGCGCATGACAGGAATACGACGTTGGTCAAGGTCAAAAGACAAGTTGACGTTTGCATCACTTATTACGCTCTGGGTTGAACCAGCTAAACGAGACAGAAGATCCGCTTTGATGATGCCATCATAGTCGAGTCTTTTCTGTGCAGTGCGTACTGGATCTACCTTTAGCGGCAATTTTACCTTTTGCATAGGGCGCGAATATTAGCCTTATAGTCTGGTTGAGTCAAAGGAAATGTGCCTGAATTAACGGCTTTTGAGTAATTCTCATGCTGCCATGAAAATTCATTCCCCTTCCTCATTAAAAAGTTTTTATTTCTCCGTCACTCAATCACTTGATGATTGCTGATAAAATAACAGGAGATCACTTAATCATCGTTTAAATGATAGCCAATAATGGGTCTATTTAAATTAATATCAATGATTGGCGCTTATAATACCATTGTGCTGTAACGATGACATCGTCTGTCTGCACCGAAACTCAAACAATCACAAAACTATGCTCACTAGCAATGCCGCTCGGTGATGGTTACACTCATAACCAGTTATTCATTTTAATTAAAGAAATAGCCTATGAACCAGTCACTTGTTCTTGCATCTACCTCTCCATTTCGTAAAAGCTTACTAGAAAAGCTCCAGCTACCTTTTACGACGGCGAATCCAAATGTAGATGAAGCGATATTAAAAAATGAGTCAGCCTCTGCGCTAGTGAAGCGCTTAGCACAAGCGAAAGCACAGGCTTGCGCATCAGATTACCCTAATCACCTTATTATAGGTTCAGACCAAGTCTGTGTCATTGATGATAAGATTTTAGGTAAACCTCATACAGAAGCCAATGCCTGTGCGCAGTTACGTGCAGCTAGCGGCAAGGTGGTTACTTTTTATACCGGGCTTTGCTTATATAATGCTCGCACAGAAACAACTCAAGTTGTTTGTGAACTGTTTCATGTCCATTTTCGAACCCTAACTGAAAATGAAATTGCGCATTATGTCTCTAAAGAGCAGCCTCTTTATTGTGCGGGTAGTTTTAAAAGTGAAGGCTTAGGCATTGCCTTATTTGATAGGTTAGAAGGACGAGATCCTAATACACTCGTTGGCTTACCACTTATTGCGCTGCGAGAAATGCTCGCCAATGAACAGATTGCCGTTTTGTAACAATAAAAAAGGCGAACTAATGTTCGCCGTTTTTATTTGTTCTATCCCGTTTTAAAATGCACTGACACATTGAAACGGTTAAAATGTGCGTAACTTAGCCAAACAGCGTTCTAACACCGGCTCCATTGGCGCACTAATATCCATTAACTCATCCGTATTTGGATGGGTAAATCTAATATTTGCAGCGTGCAGGAATAATCGTCCTAAGCCTGCTTTTTTCGTGTAAGCATCAAAACGTGGATCGCCATAACGATCATCCCAAGCTATAGGATGGCCTTCATATTGGCAATGAACACGAATCTGGTGAGTACGACCGGTCACAGGACTCGCTTGCACTAAAGTAGCCTGTGCAAAACGCTCAAGCACTTTAAAACGTGTATCAGAAGCCTTACCTTGTGGGTTAACACGCACAATGCTGTTGACTTCATTTTTCAATAACGGTGCAGTGACTCGCTTACAGTTTGCCTTCCATTCCCCCATCACTAAGGCAAAATAATATTTCTGAACCGTTTTTTCTCTAAATTGTTCTTGCAGTTTACGTAACGCAGAACGCTTCTTTGCAACTAACAAGATGCCCGATGTATCACGGTCAATACGATGTACTAACTCAAGATATCGCGCATCAGGACGTAATGCACGTAACGCTTCAATCGCACCAAACTTCAAACCACTGCCGCCATGAACAGCAGTGCCTGATGGCTTATTTAAAATCAATACATGATCATCTTCATAAATAATGCATGATTCAAGTTCAGCCACTTTATTAAGCTTAGTACTGATCGGTGCTTGCTCATCTTTCTCTGGAACAAAAACCGGCGGGACACGTACGAGATCACCATCCTGCAATTTATATTCAGGTTTAATACGTTTTTTGTTTACTCGCACCTCGCCTTTACGCAAAATACGGTAAATCATACTTTTTGGTACATTTTTAAGCCTAGCACGGAGAAAATTATCGATCCGTTGGCCAGCAAAATCATCGCTAATATCGATGAATTGCACTTTAGGTTTATCTTCTGTCATAAGTTTGATTGTACCATGCAAATAAAGCAGATTGCCGCAAAAAAGTGAGCCTGCTATGATTGCATTCTAGAATAAGTTTTATTGCTTATTTTACTGACAAGGTGAGCATACTCTCATCATTTCGGCTATTTTATATACAACTCAGGTGATAAACGCAGCACGTGGCGTAAGACGTTATGGTTACCGGAGTTTTTTTTAGCCCGTCAGATTACAGATTTTTTTGATGTAACAGATACAACCACACCTCGATGTGGTGATACCAGCTGTGTATTTCAGATCTAACCATCTCGACACAGTTGGCTAATACGTGTGGCCATAGAGCACTCCTGCATTCCAACCGTGAGGTTGCACCCGTACATCAGACTTGGAGTCAGGCACCATCAAAAATTTGATGTGATTAGCGGCGCTAATACAACAACAATAATGAGTACAATATAATGAAAAGAATGTTGATTAACGCGACTCAAAAGGAAGAGTTGCGCGTCGCATTAGTTGATGGCCAAAAGCTATTTGATCTTGATATCGAAAGCCCAGGTCACGAATCTAAAAAAGCAAATATCTACAAAGGCCGCATCACTCGTATCGAACCAAGCCTGGAAGCTGCGTTCGTTGATTACGGTGCAGAACGCCATGGCTTCCTCCCATTAAAAGAAGTTGCTAAAGATTACTTCCCGTCAAACTATTCTTACCAAGGTCGTCCTAACATTAAGGAAGTCTTGAAAGAAGGCCAAGAAGTTATCGTTCAAGTTGATAAAGAAGAGCGTGGCAACAAAGGTGCCGCACTAACAACCTTTATTTCATTAGCAGGTAGCTACCTTGTACTAATGCCTAATAACCCTCGTGCTGGCGGTATTTCTCGTCGTATCGAAGGTGAAGAGCGTACACAACTTAAAGCTGCATTAAGCACATTAGAATTGCCTCACGGTATGGGTCTAATTGTGCGTACTGCTGGTGTTGGTAAATCAGGTGAAGAACTTGAGTGGGATTTAAATGTGCTACTTAATCACTGGAGTGCAGTGAAAGAAGCCGCTGAATCTCAAGCTGCTCCATTTTTGATTCACCAAGAAAGTAATGTTATTGCACGTGCTATTCGTGATTATCTTCGTCGTGATATCGGTGAGATTCTTATCGATAGCCCACAAGTATTTGATCGCGCACGTGACCATATCAAGCTAATTCGCCCAGACTTCCTATCGCGTATTAAGCGTTATGAAGGCGAAGTACCGCTATTTAGCCACTACCAAATTGAAAGCCAAATTGACTCTGCGTTCCAGCGTGAAGTTCGTTTACCTTCAGGTGGCTCTGTTGTTATTGATCCAACCGAAGCACTGACTTCTATTGATATCAACTCAGCGCGTGCAACAAAAGGTGGTGATATTGAAGAAACAGCACTACAAACTAACTTAGAAGCAGCAGATGAAATTGCACGTCAATTACGTCTTCGCGATCTTGGTGGTCTAGTCGTTATTGATTTCATCGATATGACGCCTGTTCGTCACCAACGTGAAGTAGAAAACCGTTTACGTGAAGCGGTTCGTGTTGACCGTGCTCGCGTACAAATTGGACGCATATCTCGCTTTGGTTTGCTTGAAATGTCTCGTCAACGTTTAAGCCCTTCTTTAGCAGAAGCAAGCCATCATGTCTGTCCTCGTTGTACAGGTACAGGTGTTGTGCGTGATAATGAATCATTGTCACTTTCAATTTTACGTTTAATCGAAGAAGAAGCATTAAAAGATAACAGTTCACAAGTGGTTGCTATTGTACCTGTGCCTGTTGCCTCTTACTTACTCAACGAAAAACGCCCTGCTGTACAGCACATTGAAAAGTACCATAATGTTCGTGTTGTTATTGTGCCAAATGCTGACATGGAAACGCCACACTTTGAAGTGTTACGTATTCGTGAGGGTGAAGAGCAAGATACACTTTCGTACCACCTTCCTAGTACTATTGAAGCACTAAAAGAAGCTGACACGACTGAGTCACCACAACAAGAGCGTACAGCTAAAAAGCGTGAAGAACCCGTTCTACACGGTTTTGCAGCACCAAAACAACCTGCTCCAGTGGCTGCGGCATCAGAAGTACAAGCTGTTGCTAAACCACAAGCGATTATTGCTCAAGCGCCAAGTATCTTTAGCCGTATTTTTGCTGCTATTTCATCTTTCTTCAATAACAAAACTGAACAACCAGTTGCTGTTAAGCAAGAACCTGAAGCACCAGTAAAAGAGCAAACTAACACCAATAATCGTCGTAACAACAATAACCGTCGTCCTGATAATCGTCGTAATGACCGCCAAGGTAATCGCGATAACTCTCGCCGTAATAACAACCACGAGAGTGCTCAAGACAACAACGCTGAACAGCAAGAACGCAATAACGAGCAGCGTCAGCCTCGTCGTCGCAATGATCGTAATGAGCGCACGGACAAAAACCGTCAATCTCAAGAACGTCCAGCGAAACAACAACGTCAACCTCGTTCTGAAGAAGCGAAAGAGCAGCAACGCCAATCTCGTAAAGAAGAGATTCAAGCGCAGAAGCAACAACGCCAACAATCAGAAGAAGTAAAAGCGAAAACAAATAACACTGTTGAAGCTGAAGAGAAAAACGTTAAAGCAAAACAACGTCGTCAACGTCGTCAGTTACAGAAAAAAATCCGTATCACTGATAACAACCTAGAAACGACTGTTGCAGAGCAAGCTGTTGTTGAAACAAATGCTATTACAGCACTTACGACACCATCGCCATTAATGAAGATGGGTACAACGATCGCGAAAGAAGCTCAATCAACAACGCAAAATCAGCCTGTGGTTGATGAGCAAGCTGAAAACAATGAGCAAGATAACAACCAACGTCGTAACCGTCGTTCACCACGCCACTTACGAGCAAGCGGTCAACGCCGTCGTCGTATTCGTGATACGCGTGTTGAAAAGCAAGATTATGAGCAGCACGAAGATCCAAGCTGCTACAATGTTGCCGACGCGGTTGAGCATGCTGTTGTTGAAGCAACAGATACTATTAGCGATATGGTAAATGTTGTCTCGATTGTTGAGAAACCAAAAGCACCACGTCCAACATCAGGTGTAGCAACACCAGAAATGGCAATGGGCAAAGTATGGTCTCGCATTAAACCAACAATTGAAGTGCCAGTAGCAGAACCAGACGTTGTTACTGAACAAGCACATCAGCCAGCAATCGCTCAAGCATTACCAGAGGTTGTATCACAGCCTACTTTAGGTGGTGTTGCGATGCCTGAACTTGCAATGGGTAAAGCTTTCCCATTACGTGCAGCAGCTGTAGTTGAAACACCTGTGGTTGAAGCGCCTGTTGTTGAAGCACCTGTGGTTGAAACACCAGTAGTTGAAGCGCCAGTAGTTGAAGCACCTGTGGTTGAAACACCAGTAGTTGAAGCGCCAGTAGTTGAAACGCCAGTAGTTGAAGCACCTGTGGTTGAAGCACCAGTAGTTGAAGCGCCTGTGGTTGAAACACCAGTAGTTGAAACACCTGTAGTTGAAGCACCTGTGGTTGAAGCGCCAGTGGTTGAAGCACCTGTTGTTGAAGCACCTGTGGTTGAAGCACCTGTTGCGAATACAGCATCAGCACCAATGACTAAAATTGTCACTGAAGCGATGCCAGTAACAGCAACCTCTCCACGTGGTTTCCATGCCGTAGCTGCAATGACTAAAGCACCAGCACCAACTGAAACAGTGACAAACGTAAAAGTTGAAGCAGCACCATTACGTGCAGCAACAGCCACACGTTCTGCTGGTAGCCAAACTGCAACTAATACAGCAACAGCACCAATGACTAAGCCATCTTTTGACTAAGTTATTTTAAACTGCTAATAAAAAGCCATGCACCTGCATGGCTTTTTTATTACTCTTTTTTGAGTCAAAAATAGCCATAATTTTTAACAATTTGATTGCTTAATGTCATTCTTATGTCTTTAAGGCACATTTTTACTGCATCTAACCGCTTAAGTTGATGCTGTGTGAATCTTTCGGTAACATTCTGTTAATCAATATTTTTTAATTCTCCATTCATTTTAGCGAAGAGAAGAACGCCTAATATATGTCTGAATTTCCTCAAGTTTCACAACAATCAGTCAAAAATGACATCTTGTCTGGATTAACTGTAGCGCTTGCTCTAGTCCCAGAAGCTGTTGCTTTTGCCTTTGTCGCAGGTGTCGACCCAATGGTTGGTCTATACGCTGCCTTTATTGTCGGGTTAATTACGGCCATCTTTGGCGGACGTCCTGGCATGATCTCGGGCGCAACAGGGGCAATGGCCGTCGTAATGGTCAGCCTTGTCGCTCAACACGGCATTCAATATCTATTTGCCGCAGTAATGTTGGCGGGTATTTTTCAAATTCTGGCGGGTATATTCCGCCTCGGTAAATTTATTCGCATGGTCCCACATCCGGTAATGATCGGTTTTGTTAACGGCTTAGCGATTGTTATTTTCTTGGCTCAGCTTGGTCAATTTAAAGTACCATCATTGACTGGCGGCCTTGAATGGATGCACGGTACTCAGCTTTACATCATGCTGGGATTAGTGCTGTTAACCATGGCTATCATCTACATTTTACCAAAGCTCACTAAAGCGGTACCCTCTTCGTTAGTTGCCATTTTAACCGTCACAGCACTGGTACATGTATTAGGTCTTGATTCACGTACAGTGGTTGATTTTGTGCGTACCATGAGCGGTGATGCAAATGCAACTCTTGCAGGATCACTACCAACATTTGCACTACCGAATGTAGGTTTTAATCTTGAAACGCTTAAGATTATTTTGCCTTACTCACTGATCCTTGCTGCGGTTGGTTTAATAGAATCATTACTAACACTGACCGTTATAGATGAAATGACCAATACACGTGGCCATGGTAATCGTGAATGTGTGGGTCAAGGTATGGCTAACATCACCTGTTCAGTGTTTGGTGCTATGGGTGGCTGTGCGATGATTGGCCAATCAATGATCAACATTAACTCTGGTGGCCGTGGTCGCTTGTCAGGTATTACAGCTGCTATTGGCTTATTAGTGTTTATTCTATTTGGCTCGTCATTCATTGAGATGATTCCATTAGCAGCACTGGTTGGTGTAATGTTCATGGTTGTTATCGGCACCTTTGAATGGGCAAGTTTACGTATGATCCGTAAAGTGCCTAAGCATGACTTTTTCACCATTATTCTTGTTACCTGTGTAACTGTGGCTGCCGATCTTGCTGTGGCTGTGTTTGTGGGAGTTATTTACTCAGCATTAGTCTTTGCATGGAATCACGCTAAACAAATTTATGCGACGTCTCACACAGATAACGACGGTGCTAAAGTTTACCAAATTAATGGCCCACTATTCTTTGGCTCTGTCTCCCATTTCTTAGAATTATTTGATGCGAGTAATGATCCAAATACTGTGATTATTGATTTTGCTCACTCTCGTGTTGCCGATCACTCAGCCATAGAAGCAATTGATACGCTCGCTGAACGTTATGCAAGCCGTAATAAAACTCTGCATATTCGCCACCTAAGTCCTGAATGTCGCCGACTATTGCAAAAAGCAGGTAATCTGGTCGAAGTGAATATGCTTGAAGATCCAACTTATAAAGTTGCTACTGACGTTCTAGGTTAAGCTATCAACTAGCTTACTTAAAATAAGCCCATAGCATAAAAAAGCCCGCGCAGTCCTATGACTACACGGGCTTTCGTTTATAATCACTGGTACGCTATATTATTTATACGACAATGCTTTAGAGAGGAAATTATGGTTGATAAAACCACCAAGGATGATCGCCATCAAGCTCGTCAACAACGGCTTAAACAGCAGGTTGATAATAAAATCAATGCCGCCCAGCAAGAACGAGGGCTGGTAGTGGTTATTACGGGTAATGGTAAAGGTAAATCAACCTCAGGTTTTGGTATGATCGCCCGCGCAATCGGCCACGGACAACAATGTGGAGTAGGACAATTTATTAAAGGCACCTGGGATTGTGGTGAGCGGAACCTACTGCAACAACATGGTGTGACTTTCTCAGTGATGGCGACAGGCTTTACATGGGAAACTCAAAATAAAACCGCAGATACACTCGCAGCACAAACAACTTGGGCTGATTGCAAAGCAATGTTAGCCGATGAAAAACTTGATGTGGTATTACTTGATGAACTCACCTACATGGTGACTTATGATTACATTGATTTAGCTGAGATCATCGCAGCGATTAATGCACGACCACCACAACAAACCGTTATCATTACTGGCCGCGCTGCTCATCGCCAATTTATTGAAATTGCAGACACTGTTTCTGAAGTACGTAATGTAAAACATGCTTTTGAACAAGGTATAAAAGCTCGCAAAGGTATTGATTGGTGATCAACCACCACCAACCGTGTTTAAATAAAACACAATTCGAACAATAAGCACACATATAGTTAAATTTAACAAAATTTCACTATTAGAATAAGCATTATCTCTTACAATAAAGAGCATGCTTGATAAAAATATAAACAGCGCTAACGCTGGAGAAAATATGCCTTCCCATTTACCTCGCTCATTTAGTAAACCTTTTCTAAAGGTGTTCCATATTTTAGAAGCGATACTATTAACCGCGATTACTTTAGCCACTGTTGTCGCAATGGTGAATGAATTTATTCATGTGTTCGTTAACCGTAATATTCAGTTAACTGACATTTTATTGATGTTCATTTATCTCGAAATTTTGGCAATGGTGCAGCAATTTGTTGCCCACGGTAAGATTCCGGTGCGGTATCCGCTCTATATCGCCATAATGGCTATTGCCCGTTATATTACTCTCGGTATGAAAGAGCTTGATGGCTCCTTTATTATTTGGCTGTCACTAGCAGCATTTATTCTTGCTGCGGCAACGGTATTGATCCGTATTGGTCACCACTACTGGCCTTATGAAGAGCCACAAGAGCCGGGTAAAAAGCAAGCTGATGATTAATCATCAATTTTAAATACCATCACTTACGATCAAAAAGGGCGAATCGCATGATTCGCCCTTAACGTTATAACTTAATAATCATTAACGTTTAAATGAGACTTGCTCTATTTCATTTAAATGAATTTCAGTTATCGCGGGTTGAGTAACGGCTATCACCTTGCCATGACGAATCGAGTAGCGCACTGGCACTTGACGACGCACAGCATCAAAACCATTTTCAGCCGGTAAAATTAATAAGCTGCCTGGCTTGCCTTGCTCAATACCATAACGATGTTGAATATTCAGTGTTCGTGCTGAGTTGTTGCTGATTAAGTCTAGTGACTGGTTAATTTGATCATAGCCCATCACTTGGCACACGTGTAACCCCATATGGAGAACTTGCAGCATGTTTGCTGTTCCTAATGGATACCAAGGATCAAACACATCATCGTGACCAAAACACACATTAATATTAGCTGCTAGCATTTCTTTAACGCGAGTTACACCACGACGCTTAGGATAATCATCAAAACGCCCTTGCAGATGAATATTAACCAGCGGGTTGGCAACAAAGTTAATCCCTGACATTTTTAATAAACGGAATAAACGTGAAGCATAAGCGCCATTATAGGATCCCATTGCTGTGGTATGGCTTGCTGTAACCTTCTCGCCCATGTCATATTTATGTGCTAATGCTGCCACTGTTTCAACAAAGCGCGATTGTTCATCGTCAATCTCATCACAGTGAACATCAATCAAACAATCATATTTACGTGCTAATTCAAACACATAATGTAGTGACTCAACACCATACTCACGGGTAAATTCAAAATGAGGAATAGCCCCAATAACATCAGCGCCCAACTGTACTGCTTGCTCTAATAATTGCTTACCATTTGGGTATGACAAAATACCCTCTTGCGGAAAGGCAACAATTTGAATATCAACCCATTGCTTCATTTCTTCGCGAACTTCAACCATGGCTTTCAATGCCACCAAGGTTGGATCTGAGACATCAACATGGGTACGAACATGTTGTACGCCGTTCGCTATTTGCCATTTTAGGGTTTGTTTTGCACGTGATTTTACATCTTCAATCGATAATGTTTGCTTACGCTCAGCCCAGCGTTCAATGCCTTCAAATAAGGTACCTGAAATATTCCAACTTGGCTCACCTGCGGTTTGAGTGGTATCTAAGTGAATATGAGGCTCACAAAAAGGCGCAACGGCTAATCCACCTTCTGCATCAAGGATCTCACCATGGTAATCAAAATCAACGTCATTATTGTCAATACGTTTAAATTGGCCATTCTCAATCAGCATCTGCTTTAAGCCTGATTGACCTTGAAGAGTGGCATTTTTAATCAATAAAGTTGTCATGATATGTCCTTACGCTGGCTGAACGTCAGCGACGCGCTTTTTATTAAAAATAGGATTAAGAATTAAATAACTCACAGCACCACCTAAAACGGCATTCACTGGCACAACTCCTGGTAAATAATGTCCACAAGCCACACCGACAGCAACCGCCATAATGCCTGCCCAATTGACGTTTTTAAATTCAGCCGTTGCAAAATCTTTATAACGGCTACGATTTGCCATAAAGTCCGCAATAATGACGCCACCAATAGGTGGAATAGCTAACGAAAGAAAGGTTAACCAACCGACGAAGTTATTGTATAACCACAAAGCAAACAGCGTTCCAATAACACCATTAACCATCGAAATGTACTTACTTGGTAAGCCGGTAATATTAGAAAAACCTAAACCGGAAGCATAGAGCGCGTTGTCGTTAGTGGTCCAAATATTTAACCCCAATACAATAATTGCTGGAATCAATAGCCCTTGTGCGATCATCACTTCTGAAATATCCGCCTCGCCTGTTGCCGCTGCCCCCGCTGCACCAAAAATAAACATCAGCGAATTACCAATGAAAAATGCCACCATCGTCACTAGCACAGCACTAGCCGGCTTTTTACCAAAGCGAACAAAGTCAGCCGTTAAGGTTCCGGCACTCACAAAAGAGCCGACAACCATTGCTACCGCAACAGAGAAATCGATACTCACTTCAGGCTTTACTGCTTTAATGACACTCATGCCACCAATGCTCTCAATTGCATCAAAAACAGAGTATCCACCTAATAAAGCAATCGCAGGCACTGCAACTGCTGATAAAATCATTAACGCTGACATGCCAAAATAGACCGTCACTGTCATCAATAACCCCGATACCACGATTAATATATTGGTATCAATACCAGTTGCTTTATGGACTGGAATAGCAAACATCGCTACGCCAACACCAAACCAGCCCACTTGTGTCCCCCCCAGCAATGCCGAAGGTAACCAAGAGCCTTTAACGCCAAAAGAGAAACGAGCAAGAAGATGTGTTGAAAGACCGGTTGAAGCACCGATGTAACCAAGAAAAGAAGTATAAATACCAAGAATAAGATTGCCGATAATTACAGCAACAAAGAAGTCATCAAAAGAAAGTCCAATACCTAATGCTCCACCAGTCCACATACTGGCAGAAAAAAACGTTAATCCAAGCATCACCATGGTTAATGATACTACGCTTTTTCTGGCCGTCATTGGCACAGGACCAAGACTATAATTATTATCTGCCGCCATTTTTACCACCACAATCTAATACAAACATTAAAATTAAGCTCGATGCCATGGATAAACGGCGCGTATTATGAGTGTAAAAAAAAGATAGTCAACGGCATTAATTAAAAGCAAACGTTAATATTTAACTTTAATAAAAATAAACGATAAATAACAATAGCTTAAATAAATAATAAAACAGAAAACATAACATCTTGAAACAAATTAAAGCAACAATATGCCACCAATAGAGCATTACAGTAAGGTTATCAATCAAAGTATTAATTAAATTACATTTAGTCTGTTCAACTAAAAAAAGGCACTCAAAGTGCCTTTTTATTATCAATCAGTAATCAGTTAGATAATTATTTGAGCAAGCACGTAACCGATACAACAAGCAGAAACGACACCGATTAAACCCGGCATCATAAAGCTATGGTTAAAATACCACTTACCAATTTTAGTCGTACCTGTTACATCAAAGTTGACGGTAGCAATATCTGAAGGATAATTAGGAATGAAAAAGTAGCCGTATGTCGCAGGCATTAAACCAATTAACAACGCTGGGCTTAATCCCATCGCCAAACCAACAGGTAACATCATTCGTGCCGTTGCTGCTTGTGAGTTAACCACCACAGACACGGTGAATAACGCTAATGCAAACGTCCACGGATAGCCTTGTACCATTTCGGTAATGCCGGATTTAAACGATGGCATCGCATATTGGAAATACGTATCACTCATCCAAGCAATACCAAAAATAGCAATTGCCGCTACCATACCCGATTTAAACACCACCCCTTCAGGCACTTTCTGCACATTCGTACGGGTCACTAACAAAATTAAGCCACCAAAGCCCAGCATCATCATTTGAATAATTAATGACATCGAAATTGGCTTGGCATCACCAATAGTGCGAATTTCTGGCACCATTGCCACAATAACAATCGAGACTAACGCTACTACGAATAACATCACAGCGTGCATTGCAGAACGTGGCAATTGCTCATTTAATGAGGTTTTAGTGGTATGAAGAATTTGATCACGCCAAACGGGATCTTGCAAACGACGTTGATATTCAGGATCATCAGCCAGCTCTTTACCACGACGTAAGCTATATAATGATAACAACAAGGTTCCGCCTAACGTTGCCGGAATGGTCACCATTAAAATAGATAATAAATGAATAGACTCATTAAGACCTGATAATTGCGCGAGGTAGTACACCACCGCAGCAGAAATAGGACTTGCAGTGATCGCCAGTTGCGAGGCGACCGATGAAGCAGCCATTGGTCGCTCTGGACGGATACCATTTTTAAGTGCAACATCGCCAATGATAGGCATAATTGAATATACTGCGTGACCGGTTCCTAACATAAAAGTCATCACGTAAGTCACTAGTGGACCAACGATAGTAACGCGTTTCGGATTACTACGTAATATACGCTCAGCCACTTGCAGCATGTATTTGAGGCCACCAGCCGCTTCTAAAATCGAGGCACAGGTTACAACCGCAAGAATGATCAGCATCACAGTGATCGGTGGTGAGGTTGGCGGCATACGGAAGATAAATACTTCCACCAACAGCCCTAATCCTGAAACAACGCCTAATCCAATACCACCAAAACGGCTACCGGCATACAATACCAATAACAGGAATAAAAATTCCAAATACAACATGACTTATCTCCCTATATACCACCGGTATTCTGGTTTCCAAAATACCTATCATAGGAAGTAAAATGCCTGTTAGCTCACTAAGTCATATTGATAAATATCAAGTCACTTAATAGCAATAATCGTCTTGTATCACTACTGAGAAGCCACTCAAAAAACCGCCCCCACAATAAAACAACTTAGCCACCTAACAACACCACTCAAGCAACATAACAAAAACAAATAAACAACCAACTTAAACTTATTGGTTGCAATATCATCATAACGTTGACTTACAATACATCACAAATAAACACCAAATTGCATTGCTACTGCTTTTATCTAGCCCGTTATTATAACGTAATTGATACAAATAAAGACCACGAAAAAAGGATAGCTCACTGGCTATCCTTCAAAAGTTTTAGAGTTTAATCGCACTAATTTAAGCGTTATTTATCGGTATCTATGTCTGTATCGTCATCAGCAGCAACGACACCATAACCGGGACGGTTTTCTTTTGCCGTGGCTATCCATGCTGCACAAAATAACGTTAATCGAGCGAAGAAATAGAAGAAAGCCATTAAACCTATAATAGAGCCAAATGCCGCCCCCGACGGTGAGCTGGCTAATTTAGGCAATAGGAATGTCATCGCAAATTTAATCGCTTCAAAACCAACCGCGGCTAATAAAGTGCCTTGCATTAATGTTTTACGATTAAAGCGACGTCGAGGCAACATCCAAAATATCCATAGAAACATCAGATAGTTGGCCAAAATTGAAATCGTTAATGCTATAGATGTTAATACCGGGCGCAACCAAGTAATACCGCCTAACCCTAATGCATCAACAATCGTCGCTTGAGCGGAACCTGCAACAGAGGTTAACACTACTGTAAAAATCAATGCCGCGACTAACCCAGTTAAGCCAATCAGATCTTTACAATATTGCAGTAAAATATGTTCTTTATCTTCGGGTTTACGCTCCCAAACATCACGAGTTTGAGCACGAACGGCTTCACGCAAGTTACCCATCCAACTGATACCGGAATAAAAGGCAATGGCTAGACCACTTAAACCTACTGTTGTACGCTGGCTAATCGCTGTTTGTACCATTTGTTTAAGAGTATTAGCCAAGTTTGGATCTGTAACACCTGCAACAATTTTATCAATAATATTGGTCAGCAATGTTTGGTTTGACGCTAAGATAAAACCCGCAGCAGCAAATAACACCATCAAAATGGGTATTAATGATAAAAATGAAAAATAGGTAATTGCTGCACCAAACTGACTGCCCAAACGATCATTAAATCGATCAGCAGCGCGTATAAAATGGTCTATCGGCGGTAATGCTTTGATTGTATTACCCACCACAATTAATCCCGCTATTACTTTGGAGATTATCGTTGGTTTTTCAGTCGTTGTGGTTTTGTTAGTCATAATTTTAATGATGTGTTATGAAAATACTCAACAATATTAACAATGGATGAAAATCAACCCATTGATAATAACAAATCGCTAAACGGCAGCGATTTGGTTGATAACAGAGTTAAAAATAAAAGGTTTGCCGATAACAGCAAACCTTTTTATCATACTTTATGTGAGTGATACCACTACAGACTCAAGGTTAATTAAATAGCCCTTTCAATAATTTATCTGCAGCATGTTTAATGTTGTCATCTTTGGCTTTATCACCAAACAGTTTTTCTAAGCCACGGTTGATCTCTTTCTTAGCTTTACTCTCTAATACCGCATTATTTTTAAATAAGTCTTTAATATTCAATCGATATTTAGGTTGCTGCCAATCACCACCAACATGGATAGGTACACTAATACCTTTAATTTCATCGAGACCTTTACCACTAGCAACGACCTTAGTATTAATCATCAGATCAATACCTTCATCAACCAGATTCGTTTTACCTTGACCATTAATCGCCAATAAAGGTGACGTTAACTGGAAATTATCCGTTGATGCAATGCCATTACCTAAGCGTAAGGTTGTGGTTAACGCTGAGAAATCTGTCTTCTTAGTGGTATCAGTGCCCGTATCGGCTTGGCCTTTTAGTTTAGCCTTTGCATTACGAAGTAGATCAGAAATATTAACCCCATATACCGTGCCATCAGCAATGTTGACTTTCACAGAGCCTGCGATATTGTGACGAATATTCGCTTCAGATAAACCACGCCCACTCAGATCTGCAGTAATGTTTGCCTTACCAGCCAATTGTTGATTATTCGCTACCGCTTTTAATAACGGTAAAATAGCCACATTGGTAATGGTATTTTTTAGATGATAGCTTGGCAAGGCACTGTTTACATCAACAGATGCACTACCGGTGATCTTACCGTCATATAAGTTCGCTTCAAAACGATTAATCGTTGCTACACCTTTTTTAATCGACGTAACGACTTTGACATTCTCAACCGCAGCATTGGCTATTTTTAATTGCTTGATAGCAATCATACCCGCAACATTAATGTTTTTCAGTGCACTAAGATCAGGTTCAAGCGTTGCTGGTTGATGAGCGACTGCAACAGTTGCACTATCCCCCACTTCAGCGGCCGATTCTGCAGTATCTGTCGTGGTTTTTTTAGCTGGCAACCAACTATCAACATCAATATTATCACTTGATAATGCAAAACGAACATCAGGAATAGCCGCAGCTAAATATGAACCTGAACCCGCAACCTTAGTTCCATCAGCATTAATATCTATCTTGCTCACTAACGCTAATTTTTGGTTAATATCATAAGTAGCATCACTATTAACCACCACATTCATGGTTGAACGCGGTAAGGCACTCCCCGCTAAATCATTGGTCACTTTTAGTCCTTGCAGCGTGACTATATTATGATCTGGCGACAGTTTTACTTTAGCACTACCGTGAGTATCAAAGCTTAAATTAGGCACTTGGCCGTTAACGGCAAACGTAACATTAGACCATTGTCCGATCGTAAACTTATCTAATCCTAATTGCGCATGTTTAATTTCAGTCTTACCGTCATTCATGCTCATTTGAGCAGTCAATGCTTTTAGTTCAACATTGTCATAATTAGCGGCGAGATTGAGTTCTGTACTACCTTTGGCAGTAAAAGACAATGCATTCACTTTACCTTGAATATCAAAAGTAGCTTTAGTCCATGTTTGTGGCGCAAAACTGCCAAGAGTAAAATTAACATGGTTAAGTTGTGCTACCGTCTTAGTTTGGTCATTACGAATTTCTGCGCTCGCATCAACCAACTCGATACCTGCAACGGCCACTTTCCAGTGCGAGGTCTTAGCACTTTGCTGATTATCTACTCCAACTTCATCTGTTGCTGCTTGCTCTGTGGCTGCAGTGTCTGCGGCGTTTTTCTTGTTAGTTAACCCCTCAAGGTTAGTCACACCATTTTTTAAGGTTTGAACAAAGACATGTGCCCCTTCTAAACGCATATCACCAATATCAAGTTGTTGTGACAGCAAAGGTAAAACAGAGACAGATAAATCTGCTTGCTTAAATTGGACTAAATTAGGCTGTGCAAATCCGGTTGGGTTTCGAAATGCCGTTTCACCAACACTTAAACCCAGTGTCGGGAAAAAACGCCAACTAATATCGCCTTTAATAACCAAATCGCGCCCTGTCATCTTTTTAACTTGTTCAGTTAACAATGGCTTAAACTGATTAGGGTTAACAAAGGTGACCAGTGCACCAATGCCAATTACGACTAATAAAATCAGCCCGAGTAGAATATAAAGTATTTTTTTCATTGTGCCCTCGGCTATGCATATAACGCCACAATGAATCGGTCGTTATGCAAAAATAATTTGTTGAAGATTAACCTTAAAAATCAATGTTATTAAGACCATTAACTCCAAGATTAGTTCACCATAAGCGTAATAGCTAAACAAAAGGCAACCCGAAGGCTGCCTTTAATAATGTGTACGCGAGAATACACCTATTAGCGATTAAAAAGATTAACTTTGCTTGTCATCTTCATTAATACGACTGGCTACTGCACCTTGCTGATTTTTATATTTGGCATCAGTACGCTTATTATACGGTTTTTCTGCTGAGCCAGATAAAGTCTCAAAGCTTAACGCACCAATTGGCATATGTGGGCGCAGTGCTAAAGGTAAACGACCTGAATTATAAAACTCAAGCACAATGCGTCCAGACCAGCCAGGATCAATACGGTGAGCCGTCACATGCACCATTAAGCCTAAACGTGCTAATGATGAACGTCCATCAAGCCAACCAACGATATTATCAGGTAGTGTTACTGACTCATGGGTAACCGCTAATGCTAATTGACCCGGATGAAGAAAAAAGGCTTCATTTTCCGCAACCACAATCTCATCACTCATGACTTTATCAAGTTGAGCGGCAACATCTTCTTTTTTACCTGATAGATCAATAAACGGTGCACCATGATCATTAAAGACGCGGAAATTATTACCAAGACTAACATCAATCGTTAGACCACTAATACAATCATCAGCTGGTCGTGGTTCAATGCTGATTTTTCCTTCATCAAGGTAAGCCCTGATATCTCTATCGCACAGTCTCATTTAAGCTCTCTCCTGCGTAATACGCACTCTATCCTATCAGTGCTCTGCACATGTGAGTGATATAATAAAACCCATCAATAATGGTTAATTTTAATGATGGGTTAGCAACGGTTAACGGGGTATTCCCACAACATAACCATAAAAATAAGGCTGACATATTGTCAGCCTTATTCATTTTAAATTATTACGAACGCAGCAATTTAGCGATATGTGCTTTTAACACATCGATTGCGATACGGTTCTTACCACCACGCGGAACGATAATATCCGCATATTGCTTTGATGGCTCAATAAACTGCATAAACATTGGACGTACCGTTTTTTGGTACTGCACCAACACTGACTCCATAGTACGGCCACGTTCTGCAACATCACGTTGTAAACGACGCAGTAAACAGATATCAAGTGGCGTATCCATAAATACGCTAGCATGCATAATGTCACGTAGGCGAGGATCCGTTAACAATAGAATGCCTTCTAAAATGATCACTTTTTTCGGTGTCATTGTCGTGCTTTCTTGTAAACGAGTATGCTCACTGTAGCTATATTGTGGTACTTCTACTGCTTCACCTTTCATTAACTGCTCAAGGTGATCACACAATAAATTATGATCAAGCGCATTAGGATGGTCGTAGTTAGTTTTAACACGATCTTCCATTGTTAAGTGGCTTTGATCGTTATAGTAACAATCTTCCGTGATTACACCGATCTGATGATCGCCGACTTTTGCTTTTAACTCTTTATAAACTGTGCTGGCAATCAGACTTTTACCGGAAGCAGAAGCGCCTGCAATACCGATAATAACGCATTGGTGTGAAGTTTCAGACATATCAGAAAGTACCTATTAGACCACGTAGCAAGGCGAATATGGATAAATTAAACCCTCTGATTATAAGCAGTTGCTATGTCAGATACCAGTAAAAATGAGACATCTGACATATCTGATTATAATCTCAGCGAATTTTGTTGAATCAACAACTACATTGTACGAATAGTAATCTGCTCAGCCACTGCCTCACCCTGCCAATATAATCGGCTAGCAATATTTGCAGCTAACATAACGTATGCAGCAGCCTGTTCTGATTCAGGTGATGAAATCACCGTTGGCGTACCATTATCAATATCCTCACGAATTTTGATATCTAATGGCAATTGGGCCAATAATGGTACCGCATAATCTTGCGCCATTTTTGCCGCACCACCAGTACCAAAAATATGCTCTTGATGACCACAATGACTACAAATGTGGTAACTCATATTCTCAACAATACCTAGCACAGGCACATCAACCTTATTGAACATGCTGATACCTTTAATTGCATCGGCTAAAGCGAGATCTTGTGGTGTCGTCACCACTATCGCCCCCGTTACGGGAATTTGCTGCGACAAGGTTAATTGAATATCACCAGTACCTGGTGGCATATCAATCACTAAATAATCCAGATCAGGCCACCAGGTTTCGGTGATAATTTGCGCAAGTGCTTTTGAGGCCATTGGCCCACGCCAAATAGTGGCACTTTCAGCAGGCACTAAATAACCGACAGAGTTGGTATATAAACCATGTGCTTCAATCGGTGCCATCATTTTGCCATCAGGCGATTGTGGTTTTTGATCGATTGTGCCTAACATCATCGGCACTGACGGGCCATAAATATCAGCGTCTAATAGGCCAACTTTGGCTCCTTGCTGCTGTAACCCCAAGGCAAGGTTAACTGAAGTGGTTGATTTACCCACACCGCCTTTAGCTGAACTCACAACAATTATATTTTTAACACCACGAAGAGGCTGTTTATCGACAACCGCAAGTGGTGCTACTCGACAACGGACATCAAAATTTAAGCCACTATTGACGATGCCTTGCTGCTGTTGCTGTGCAATCCACTGCTGCAACTGCTGAGCTAATTCGTTGGCTGCAAATGGGATTGTGATGATGATAACGCCCGCAGCCGAAACTGAAACAAAGTGAGGGACATCAGCCCATTCCGCACTAAGCAGTGGGTGTTCAAACTGATTCAGCCATTGGCTTATATCACCAACACTGTCGAAATGATTTGTCGTTGTTGCCATAAATTAGCGCTCCACATAAATGTAATAGCTTATTTAGCAACATCTACGTCACAGTATTAGTATACAAAACAACCAGTAACGTTGATGCTGCCGGGTAATATTTACCTCTTTTGCTTAATGCTACCACCAAAGTGTCCTTCTCGCCCGATTTCCCCTGATCAAAAACAGATAAAACCGTATCGATGCTAGTCAATATGCTGTCCATCAGGTAGTATTTGCAGCTATGTTTTTTTACCCATCATGAGCGAAAGAAGTAATTATGGCTGCTAATCCAAGAAAAATTCTGGTGACCTGCGCCCTGCCGTACGCTAACGGTTCTATCCACTTAGGTCACATGCTAGAACATGTTCAAGCGGATATTTGGGTGCGCTATCAGCGTCTGCGTGGCAATGAAGTTCATTTTATCTGTGCAGATGACGCACACGGTACGCCAATCATGCTTAAGGCCCAGCAGATGGGTGTGGAACCTGAGCAAATGATTGCAGAAGTAAGCAAAGAGCACCAAGCTGACTTCGCTGGTTTCGATATTGACTTTAGTAATTACCACAGCACACATTCACCTGAAAACCGTGAACTTGCTTCTTTTGTTTACACGCAGTTAAAAGACAACGGTTTTATTACTAGCCGTACTATTTCTCAGTTATTTGATCCTGAGAAAGAAATGTTCTTACCTGATCGCTTTGTAAAAGGTACCTGCCCTAAGTGTAAAGCAGAAGACCAATACGGCGATAACTGTGACAACTGTGGTGAAACTTACAGCCCGACAGATCTGATTAATCCAAAATCAGCAGTTTCTGGTGCAACACCTGTCATGAAAGATTCTGAGCACTTCTTCTTTGATTTGCCACAGTTTGAAGACATGCTAAAAGCGTGGACTAAATCTGGCGCACTTCAAGATGAAACGGCTAACAAGATGCAAGAGTGGTTCGAGTCTGGCCTACAACAGTGGGATATTTCTCGTGATGCTCCTTACTTCGGTTTTGAGATCCCAGGCGAACCTGGCAAATACTTCTACGTATGGCTAGATGCACCAATCGGCTACATGGGTTCATTTAAGAACCTGTGTGATAAGCGCGATGATCTTGATTTTGACGAGTTCTGGAACAAAGACAGCTCAACAGAGCTTTACCACTTTATCGGTAAAGACATTGTTTACTTCCACAGCCTATTCTGGCCAGCCATGCTAGATGGCGCTGGTTTCCGTAAGCCAAATAACGTTTTCGTACACGGTTACGTAACGGTAAATGGCGCGAAAATGTCGAAGTCAAAAGGCACATTCATTAAGGCAGGTACTTACTTAAACCACCTTGATCCTGAATGCCTACGTTACTACTACGCGGCTAAACTAAACAACCGCATTGATGATCTAGACCTTAATCTTGAAGATTTCACTCAACGTGTAAACAGCGATGTTGTGAACAAGATTGTTAACCTAGCATCACGTAACGCAGGCTTTATTGCTAAGCGCTTTGACGGCATGTTATCTGAGAAGTTTGCCGAGCCTGAACTTTACGCAGAATTTGTTGCTGCAGCAGCACGCATTGGCGATCTTTATGAAAGCCGTGAATACAGCCGCGCTATTCGCGAAATTACGGCATTGGCTGATAAAGCTAACCAGTATGTTGATGAAAAAGCACCTTGGGTTGTTGCGAAACAAGAAGGTAAAGATCAAGAACTACAGGAAATCTGTACTGTTGGTATTAACCTATTCCGCGTGTTAATGGCTTACCTAAAACCAGTAATGCCAAAACTTGCAGAGCGTACTGAAGGCTTCTTAAACGAAACGTTAACTTGGGAAGGTATTGAAACACCGTTAACAAACCATGAAGTAACAAAGTTCAAGGCATTGTTTAACCGTATCGATCCTGCGCACGTTACTGCAATGGTTGAAGCATCAAAAGCAGAAGCTGCCGCTGATAAAGCTGCACTTGAAGCCGCTCAACCTGCTAGCCCATTAACAGCTGAGCCAATTGAAGCTGAAATCGAATTTGATGATTTTGCTAAAGTTGATATGCGTATCGCTAAAATTGTGGCTTGTGAAGCAGTGCCAAAAGCAGACAAACTACTAAAATTCCAATTGGATATCGGTGGTGAAATGCGTCAAGTATTCTCTGGTATTAAGTCAGCTTACACACCAGAAGAACTTGTTGGTAAATTAACGGTAATGGTTGCTAACCTCAAACCACGTAAAATGAAATTTGGTATGTCAGAAGGTATGATCCTTGCTGCGGGCCCTGGTGGTAAAGATCTCTGGATCCTTGAACCGCATGAAGGTGCTCAACCAGGTATGCGTGTAATGTAATTTACACCACATTTTAATTTGAAATACCGATAACCTTGTTATCGGTATTTTTTTGTCTTTTTTTTATATATCTTCGCAACAATACATCAAATTAAATCAATTTATTAAACCTTGTTAATGAATTGTTGAATATTGATCTAGCTCCGCTGCTAATTCAAATTTTACATCTAAATCTTCATCTCATATTCAGAATTAGCGATCTTGATCGTTTTTACAGTTCTCAATATCCCTTACATTGATGACGTTAATTTGCTTCCAAGCAATACTAAAGAAGCAAAATTTAACTCTAAATATATTGGAACGATAAAAATTACCCTCTTTTTATTTGATATGAAGGATTCATGATGACCTTAGGTATTGTAACGAACCTCGCCATATTTATTGGCTTGATTGCATTTCTTTATCATATGCAAAACAAACACTATAGCTTTACTAAACGTGTATTTGCGGGCTTAGGTTTAGGTATCGCATTTGGTGCTGCACTACAAGTTTTTTACGGTGCAGGCTCTGAGGTCATCAAAACATCGATTGAATATTTTGACATTGTAGGCGTTGGTTATGTTCGCCTACTACAAATGATCATTATTCCATTAGTGATGGTGTCTATCATTTCAGCTATTTTGAAACTCAATGGCGGTACATCATTAGGTAAAATCAGTAGTTTAACTCTTGGAGTATTGATTGTTACCACCATGATTGCTGCTTGTGTTGGTATTTTAATGGCACAATTGTTTGGCCTTACTGCTGAAGGATTAACCTCTGGTGCGGCTGAAATGGCACGTGCTAAGAGTCTTGAATCAACCCTTTCTAATGTTGAAGCAATGTCATTTGCTAAATTAATGATTGAGTTTATTCCAGCAAACCCATTCCTCGATATGACTGGTGCTCGCCGCACTTCAACTATCGCAGTGGTTATTTTCTCTATCTTTATTGGCCTATCTGCAACTGGTATTGCCAAGAAAAAGCCTGAGATTTTCGCTCAATTTGAAAGCTTCATTAAAGTCGCTCAAACGATTGTAATGCGTATGGTAACCTTAGTTTTACGCCTGACACCATTTGGTGTTCTAGCGCTAATGACCAAGGTGATTTCAGGCTCAAACTACACTGATATCGTCAACCTTGCGAACTTCGTTTTTGCTTCATACGCAGCATTAATTCTAATGTTCATCATTCACTTAGCACTTGTTGCTATGGTAGGCATTAACCCGCTACGCCATCTTAAGAAAATTATTCCAGTATTAGCATTTGCGTTTACTTCACGCACCAGCGCAGGTTCAATTCCAATGAACGTGCAAACACAAGAAAAATGCTTAGGTATTCCATCTGGTATTGCTAACTTTGCCGCTTCTTTTGGCTCAACCATCGGTCAAAACGGCTGTGCGGGTATCTACCCAGCCATGCTAGCAGTGATGATTGCACCAACAGTGGGTATTAACCCGATGGATATTGGCTTCCTATGTACTTTAGTCGCCATTATTACCGTCAGTTCTTTTGGTGTAGCGGGTATCGGTGGTGGTGCGACATTTGCTGCACTTATCGTCCTATCGGCAATGGATATGCCAGTCGCACTTGCTGGTCTATTAATCTCAATTGAACCATTAATTGATATGGGCCGTACTGCTCTTAACGTATCAGGTTCAATCACTGCAGGTACCATTACCAGTAAAGTAATGGGCGAAACAGATATGACCATCTTTAACAGCGATGACGTTGTTAACCTTGATGGTGAAGAAGCGACAGCGTAAACCGTATTAAATACCACTTTAAGGGAGGTGGATTGCCTCCCTTACTACTTTTTTAGGAATACATAATAGTATGAAAATTATCATCATTGGCGGCGAAGCCGCTGGCATGAGTGCCGCAGCAAAAGCAAAACGCATAAATCCAACCGCTGAAATTATTGTTTATGAAGCTTCTGATGTTATTTCTTTCGGCGCTTGTGGATTGCCTTATTACATTGGTGATGAGTTTTCTGATCATAACTTTATGGCTGAATTTACACCGCAACAATTTGCAGAAAAAGGCATTACAGTACTGACTCAACATCGTGTTACTGAGCTCAATACCGAACAACAACAACTGACTGTAGTCCATCAAGGAGAAATGCACACCGTCGGTTATGATCGCTTAATGATTGCCACTGGTGCCAAAGAAGTTTTGCCACCGATTGTAGGTCTTGAAAAGCAAGGGGTTTATTCTTTACGTCGCATGCAAGATGGTTTGAATATTAAAACCGCCCTTGCTGATCCACATTGTCAACACGTCACTATTATTGGTTCTGGTTTTATTGGTTTAGAAGTTGCTGAAGCGATGATCCATCAAGGTAAAACAGTACGTTTGATTGAACGTGCAGCCTGTTTAATTCCAGATGCGTTTGATAATGAAATTAGCCAACATATTCAACCAGAGCTTGAGCAAGCAGGAGTTAGCATTCACCTTAAAGAGTCGGTGTGTGAAATTATTGGTGACGATCGTGTTACCAGTATTAAAACCGATCAAGCCATCTACTCGACTGACATGGTTATCTGCTGCACTGGAGTAAAACCTAATACTGATTTTATTGCTGCAACTGGCATTGAACGTTTAGCAAATGGCGCAATTGTGATTGATCAACAAGGTCAAACCTCGATTGATAATATCTGGGCTGCAGGTGATTGTGCCACTATTTGGCATGCGCAATTACAACAACCGGTTTATATTCCGCTGGCAACAGGTGCCAATAAAATGGGTCGCTTAGTTGGTGAGAATATCGCAGGAAAAAACCTCAGCTATGACGGTACATTGGGTACCAGTTGTGTCAAAGTATTGGGTTTAGAAGCTGGTCGTACCGGGCTTTCTGAACGCGAAGCTAAACAAGCAAATATTGATTACCGCACGGTTTATATCAGTGATAAATGCCACACCAATTACTGTGAAGGTCAATCACCTCTTTATATAAAATTGGTTTACCGCGCTGATAATAAACAATTACTGGGTGGTCAATTAATTGGTAATAAAGGTGCAGTACACCGCGTTGATGCACTTGCGGTCGCAATCAGTCTTGGCGCTACTACCGAGCAATTAGGCATGATGGATTTTGCTTATGCGCCCCCTTTTGCGCGAACTTGGGATATTATGAATGTTGCTGGTAATGTCGCAAAATAAATAACCCCATCAGCGAATAAAAGACACAAACAAGCCACGTATTTTACCCACGGTAAAAATGCGTGGCTTTGTTGTTATTACCCTCATTAATATATTCACAAAAAGACATTTACCAAAACACCATTTATCGAAAATTCCGACATAATACCTCGCAAAAACAATAACCACCCTGTGATTTATGATTTTAAAATGTCACAATTGTTAAAATACAGTTAAAAACCACCATTCGAAACATGAAATCAGTATAAAATTTGTGAGTTAACGCATATTTTAGACATTAATAATAATTATTACTTCGCGTTAACAGACAAATAACTGCTACTCTCCGAAGGCACTCTGATTACCGAAGGACAGGGTGAATAAACATAAGGATAAGTTTTCATGACCACAGAAAAGAAAAAAATGTCACTCACCAGCCGCGTTATTCTCGGCATGGTGCTAGGTATTCTGACAGGATTTATGATCCGTTCCCTTTTTGCTGATATCGCTTTTATTCATGACTATATCGTAAATGGCCTGTTTGATGTCGGTGGTAAAATCTTTATTGCCAGTTTAAAGATGTTGGTTGTTCCTCTGGTTTTTGTATCACTGGTTTGTGGTACTAGCTCATTAAAAGATTTAGCAACATTGGGTCGTTTAGGCGGTAAAACCCTTGCGTTTTATCTAACAACAACGGCCTTAGCAATTACGCTTGCATTAACCATGGCAAATATCTTTCAGCCAGGTACAGGTGCCGATTTAAGTGCAGCGACAACCTTTGCCTCAAAAGAAGCACCGTCACTAGGTAGCGTTATCGTAGGCATGTTCCCAACCAACCCAATCAGTGCAATGGCAAGTGGTAATACCCTACAGATTATTGTGTTTGCGGTATTATTTGGTATCGCAATCAGTGCTGCGGGTAAACCGGGAGAGCGTCTAGCAGCCGTCTTTGCTGATTTAAATGAAGTGATCATGAAGTTGGTGGCATTATTAATGAACATTGCACCATTTGGTGTGTTCTTCTTAATGGCTAAGCTATTTACAGGCTTAGGCCTTGACGCTATTTATAGTTTAATTAACTACTTCTTAGTATTGGTAGCAGCACTATTACTACACGCATTAGTCACTTACAGCGTGATGCTAAAGGCCTTTACTGGTTTAAGCCCACTTACCTTCCTAAAGAAAATGGAAGATGCGGTGATGTTTGCTTTCTCAACCGCGTCATCAAACGCAACCATTCCTGTCACCATGGAAACGGCCACTAAGCGTTTAGGTGTAAACAATAAAATTGCCTCATTTACTGTTCCACTAGGTGCAACCATTAACATGGACGGCACTGCGATTATGCAAGGTGTGGCGACGGTATTTATTGCGCAGGCGTTTAATATCGACCTCACCATGACCGATTACCTAATGGTTATTCTAACTGCAACGTTAGCGTCAGTCGGTACTGCGGGTGTTCCTGGCGTTGGTCTGATTATGCTAGCGATGGTACTTAACCAAGTTGGCCTACCTGTTGAAGGTATCGCATTAATCATGGGCGTTGACCGTCTACTTGATATGGTGCGTACTGCGGTGAACATTACTGGTGATAGCGTCGTAACCTGTATTGTTGCTAAATCTGAAGGCGAGATGGATGTTGAGCGTTTTAACGATCCATTAGCTGCAACTGAAGATGAAGCTGTTCGTTTTCATCCTCAGCCGCAACCACAGAAATCATAACAGCAAGTAAAAACTTGCGAACACAACATAATTCAAGGGCACATAATGTGCCCTTTTTTGGGTTTGGAATATAGGGTTATAGGATCGAGGTTATTAGGGATGAAGAACAGCGATTCCCTGACTGATAGTTGTGTAGCTGATATAAAAATACCGCCTCGATGGACGGTATTTAACAGTATGGGGATTTATGCGCATTGAAATTAAATATAGAAAAGGCAGCCAAATCACTCCTCTTAGAGCAATTCAACCGCATGATTTATTTTTAAATTTTATTTTTGAACAGACGATATAACAGATTCAAATGCTTTTGGAATTAACTTACCATCAGTATATGTAATCATTGATTTTTGTACTATTTTCCATTTTAATTCACCATCCTTTTTTGACGTTGCGAATGCATTTAATTGTGGATAATTTTGTTTAACTATCTTTTCAAGAGAATGGCCTTGTTTATTTAAATATTCAGTATCTGTAAGAAAATTAATCCCAGAAATATATGAGGTAGTAACGTCTTTATTATTATCTCTACCTAAAACTTTTAGAATGAACTTATCTAAAGAAGCTTGAAGTAATTCAATATCTTCTAGCCACAAAAACCAAGAAGTGTCCTTACCACAAATATCAAAAACTGTGAATTTATCGGGTTCATGCATATGAAGTAAAAGCATTATACATATAGGATCTAATGCAATATTTTCTATAGAATAAGCATAGTTTTCGCCAAGAACTGCTATTTTATTATTTGAGAAATTTTTTTTATCCCAATCAATTATTCCACGGACACTATTATTTCCGTTTTCAATTAAAGCATCCACTTGACCTATAACATGACTACAGCTTCCCACACCATTTACAGCTTGAACAAAGTCTTGAATACGATCAAGGTCATCAATTCTAAGAATTTGTTTTACTTTATCCTCAATTTGTTTAGCTGCCATTTTAGGTCCTGAGCTAATAAAATTTAAAGATATCTTAGGATCAATCTCCGTAGAGCGATGGACTAATTTTGAATAAATTAATTGATATACATTTGCATCATATTGACTTTCAACAAAAACTTGTCTTCTGTTATCAGGGCTTAATGATATCTGAGTTATGCCATCTAACAATTCAGAAATTGCGACATCTTTTTCAACTAAAGTTAAAACCCCTTGTTCGATAATATAAACACTATTATCTGGAGCTAGCGCTACAGTTGTTGGAGAATGTGTTGTAATAACTACTTTTGAACCAAAATTTCGATGAAAAGAATCTAAAACCTTATACATTTTAGCTACCATTTTAGGATGTAAAAATGCATCTGGCTCATCAATTAATAATACTCTAGGAACCTTAATAATATTCGCATCATAATATTGGCTATTAAATAATGTTAATGCTAACCAAAGTAATGTCTTTTCTCCTGACGATAACGCATCAACACCAACAGAATTTCCCGTATGGCTCTGAATTAATTGTGCTTGATAAGCATAACTTTTTGATGCTTCGTCCGGTATATTAAATTGAAATTTACCTTCAAAAGTATCATTTAATATCTCATTTATGGTTAACCACGGTTTATTACCAAATACATTGATAAATTCCTCATCTGTAAAATAGTCAACATCCTGTTTTTTTATTGTGTTTTTCCACTCATTTATTTCATTTTGTTCTTTCCGTTGAATGTACTGATTTACTATTGAAGAGATATTTTGGATACCAAGAATATTATTCATTGGCTCTTCAAAATGGAGAATAATATCATTATCTGTTAATTCACTTGCTGGTTTATTAAGTGTTTTTGCTATTGATGAAATTAACCTAAAAAGAGACAAATAATCTAGACCATTATCTCTACCCATAGAATTTCGAGCGTACATATTTGCGCGATTTTGATCATATGGAAGGTCAAATTCATGCTTTATTTGCTCATAAAACCTTAGTGTCGCTGTTATCCTTGCCTGTCGTTGAGTTATATCATAACCATTGCTTAAGTTTGGATTTAATGAAGAATGTGGAACTATTGATATTTCCTGACTATCAATAAGTTCACCATCAATCCTCACCTCAGATGACCGATTTTGAATACTCTCAAGTAGTCTAGTTTTTCCTGAGCCATTTTTACCTGTTAATACGACTATATCGCTATTAACATCAGCATCAATTTTTAATTGAAAACCTTTATGCTCTCTTTGCCCTTTAATATTTAGAACCACAAACCCCCCAGATACAAAAAGACCGCCCATATGCAGCACGTGGATTATATCTAAAATTCAGCCTCCTGAAAATTGAACAAAAAGGTCTATATTTAACAATATGTATCTAATCCGTACTATACGATCTCTATTCATATAAAAAGTATCGCTTAGGTCTTGTTTTAATAAGTTTTATTTAAAATAATTAGTCAAAACATGGTGTATTTAATTTGTTACTGATGTTAACAACAATAAAAATACTCAGTTGGCGATGATTAACAGTCATCAGCCCTAAAATAGATACAATTAACTCTACAACGCGCGGTGAGTAGATTCCCTATCGCCCTCGCGGGCATTCACTGTAGGGAATGACGGAGTTGGGATTGGCATTCACTGTAGGGAATGACGAGGTTAGGGTTAGCACACATGCTTTTCAACTCGACTCTCGCTACCTAAAGACTCGAAACTAATAACTCGACAACACGCGGTGAGTAGATTCCCTATCGCCCTCGCGGGCATTCACTGTAGGGAATGACGGGGTGGAGTTGGGATTGGCATAAAATAAGACCGCTCAAAAGCGGCCTTGAGTAGTATAAGCAAAGCCCGATTAACAAGCGCAGTCGACTTCCTTTTCACCGCATTCATTACACTTTACACATGTGCAGTCTGCTTTTGTTTTATGGCAAACAGCACAATCAACGCAAGTACATTCACTCTGTGGTTGCGCACAATATTGACATTTCTTATCCATGAAATTCTCCATCAAATCAACAATAAATATAAAGCTCAATCATTATATAAATAAATGAATAGTAGAGATAATACACACTGTCTCAAAAGTGCTTCATATTGTTAAATAATATTGGATGTTTTTAACCAAAATTGCACATAACATCATCAGCACCACTCATTATCTATCATTTCGAATTTCGAACCTCGACTCTCGCGACTTAAAACTCGAAACTAATAACTCGACAACGCGTGGTGAGTAGATTCCCTATCGCCCTCGCGGGCATTCACTGTAGGGAATGACGGAGTTGGGTTTAGCATTCACTGTAAGGAATGACAGGGTTAGGATTGGCACACATGCTTTTCAACTCGACTCTCGCTACTTAAAAACTCGAAACTAATAACTCGACAACACGCGGATAATAGATTCCCTATCGCGTTCGTAACCTCACTGTAGGGAATGACAGAGTTAGGGTTAGCACACACGCTTTTCAACTCGACTCTCGCTACTTAAAACTCGAAACTAATAACTCGACAACACGCGGTGAGTAGATTCACTATCGCCCTCACGGGCATTCACTGTAAGGAATGACGAGGTTAAGGTTAGCACACACGCTTTTCAACTCGACTCTCGCTACCTAAAGACTCGAAACTCCCCTTTTCCCCCATAAAAAAACCCAGCCTTCATGACTGGGTTTTTAAGCAACATACTTTTTACAGCATCAGGAATTAACCGATGTGTGTTTCGCCGCGCATGTACTTACGTAGTACTTCAGGGATCATAATACGGCCATCAGCTTCTTGGTTATTTTCAAGAATAGCAACCATAGTACGACCAACCGCAAGACCAGAACCGTTTAGAGTGTGCAGTAGCTCAGGCTTCTTCTCACCTTTACGACGGAAACGCGCTTGCATACGACGCGCTTGGAAATCCCACATGTTTGAACATGAAGAAATCTCACGGTAAGTTTCTTGAGCAGGAACCCACACTTCTAAGTCGTAAGTTTTGCAAGAACCAAAGCCCATATCGCCAGTACAAAGTACTACTTTACGGTAAGGAAGCTCTAGAAGTTGTAGTACTTTCTCAGCGTGACCTGTTAGCTCTTCAAGGGCAGCCATTGAATCTTCTGGGCGTGTGATCTGAACGAGTTCAACTTTGTCGAACTGGTGCATACGAATAAGACCACGTGTATCACGACCGTAAGAACCCGCTTCTGAACGGAAACATGGCGTGTGAGCCGTCATCTTGATTGGCAAATCTGCTTCATCAGTGATGGTATCACGCATCATGTTAGTAACAGGCACTTCTGCAGTTGGAATTAATGAAAGCACGCGTGGCTCTTCATCGTTCACTTTTTCAGTTAGTGGCTGAGTGTGGAATAGATCTTCACCAAACTTCGGTAATTGACCGGTACCAAATAGGCTGTCAGCGTTTACTAGGTACGGTACATACATTTCAGTGTAGCCGTGCTCTTCTGTGTGAAGATCTAGCATGAACTGTGCAATTGCGCGGTGTAGACGAGCAAATTGACCTTTCATTACGATGAAACGTGCACCAGTAATTTTAACTGCACTTGCGAAATCTAGGCCACCAGCCATTTCGCCAAGATCAACGTGATCTTTTACTTCAAAGTCGTAAGCTTTTGGCTGACCCCAACGTAAAACTTCTACGTTCTCTGACTCATCTTTACCCGTTGGTACTGACTCATCAGCAATGTTTGGTAACATTTGAGTGATAGTATCAAGTTGACCTTGAAGCTCGGCTAATGCTGCTTTCGCTTCATCAAGCTCAGAACCTAGGTTGCCAACTTCAGCCATAATACGTTCAGCTTCTGCGTGATCACCTTTCGCTTTTGCCTGACCAATCGACTTCGATCGCGAGTTACGCTGTGCTTGTAGCTCTTCTGTTTTTACTTGAAGAGATTTACGTTGCTCTTCTAAGTTGCGTAAAGTTTCTACATCAAGGTTAAAACCACGACGCGCGAGTTTTGCAGCTGTTTCATCCAGCTCAGTTCGAAGTAATTTAGAATCTAGCATGCTAATCCTGTGCTCTTAATAGTCTGAAATGCGCGTTATTTAGGCATTTCTTATTAAAATAGTTGTAGTTGGGAGGCAACCATAACAAATTGTTGCCAATCACTTAACGATACCCAAAAAGCCTTATTATTGGTAGCGCTTTAGCGGGCTTTTTGCATCTAAAGCAGCCAGATAATCCAACTTTTCCGATATTTTTATCTCTAAGCCCCGTTTTGAAGGCTGATAATAAACTCGATCGCGAATTTCACGCGGTAAATACACTTCACCAGGCGCATACGCCCCCGGCTCATCATGAGCGTAACGGTAACCTTCACCATAACCCAATTCTTTCATCAGTTTGGTTGGCGCATTACGCAAATGTGGCGGCACTTCAAAATCAGGAAATTCACGCGCATCTGCTTTGGCAAGATTAAAGGCAACATACACGGCGTTACTTTTAGCTGCACAAGCTAAATACACAATCGCTTGCGCAATAGCACGTTCACCTTCATAAGCGCCAACGCGGGTATAGCAATCCCATGCCGACACAGCGACTTGCATTGCGCGAGGATCAGCATTACCAATATCTTCTGAGGCTATTGCTAATAGTCGACGTGCAACATACAGCGGATCACACCCAGCTTGCAGCATTCTTGCAAACCAATACAATGCACCATCGGCATTAGAACCACGAATCGATTTATGCACCGCAGAGATCATGTCGTACCAAAGATCACCTTTATTATCAAACCGCGCCACTTTTTCACCCGTGACTTCAGCTAATAACTCCACCGTGATTTGTTTAATACCTTGCTGATCTTCTTCTGCCATATCAATTAACTGTTCAAGATAATTGAGTGACATTCGTGCATCACCACGTACAAACTCAGCTAACTGCTGTTTAACTTCACCGACAAACTCAAAATCAGTTTCGCTGATACCGCGTTCTTTATCTGTTAACGCTTGTTCGATCACTTCAAGAATTTCATTATCTTCAAGGGACTTTAATTTATATACGCGTGCACGCGATAATAGTGCGTTATTAAGCTCAAATGATGGGTTCTCAGTGGTAGCTCCAATAAAGGTTACGGTTCCGTCTTCAATATGCGGCAGAAATGCATCTTGCTGACTTTTATTAAATCGATGCACCTCATCAACAAATAAAATAGTCCGTCGGCCGGCCATTTTATTATCACGAGCTTTATCTATGGCTGCGCGAATATCTTTAATACCAGAGGTTACTGCTGACACCCGTTCAACTTCAGCATTAGCATAATGTGCGGCAACTTCGGCTAAGGTCGTTTTACCTGTACCTGGTGGCCCCCACAAAATCATCGAATGTAATTGACCGGCTTTTAAAGCACGACGGAGTGGCTTACCTTCACCAAGAATATGTTGTTGACCTATGTATTCCTCGACGGTGCGAGGTCGCATTCTTGCTGCCAAAGGTCTAAAATCCGAGGAAAAATCTAGGCTGAAATTACTCAATATAATGACTCCCCTAAGACAGAAAAAGGTGGCTTATTTGCCACCTTCTCATAATAATTAAATTCAATAACAATTAGTTACGTTGGTCATCTAGCTCTACACCTTTAGGCGGTGTAAAGGTAAATAAACTTGCCGCTGGCGTAGTACGTTTAAAATCACTTAAGACGTATTTACTGCGCTGGCCATCTGTTTCAATTACCGAGAAATTACGTACTTGACCAGTATTTGATACCGTAACCACAAACTTATCCATCGATGAGGTTTTATCTTTTGGTGTAAGTGTAAATGTGTCGGCTAATTGCGCGACATTATACTTTGACCAATCGCTGGCACTATTACGAGTTAATAATACAAATGGCGTTTGTTCAGTGGCATCTTTAAGCCACATTGCCGTTACTTGCTCAACAAACGGGCTGTAATACCATACAGTTTTACCATCAGAAACTAATAAGCTTTTATCCGGTGTTTCAGTTGCCCAACGAAATAAATTTGGACGCTTAATCGATAAATCACCCGTACCATTGACTAAAACTTCACCATCAGGACTGGTCACTTTTTGAGTAAAGTTAGCGCTAAATGCATTCACTTTATCAAGACGGCTGCTTAACGCTTGTTGCGGTGTTGCGGCCCATGCACTTGAAGCAACCAACATTGGCGCAGCAACTAGCATACTCATTACGAGTTTCTTCATCATATTCGCTAACCTCTTTGATATTAAACTGCTGTGATAATCACTATCACAGCAGTTTTGTTTTCACTTTAGCGCTTCATAGCAAGTGAGTCGCTATTTATCGATCATGATTAATCGTGTTGTTGTACTGGTGGCGGCGCTAACACTTCACGGTTAGCGTTATGCCCCGGTGCACTCACAATGCCATGCGCTTGCAATTGATCAACAATTCGCGCTGCACGGTTATAACCAATCTTAAATCGACGTTGTACGCCTGAAATAGATGCTCGACGCGTTTCTGCAACAAACGCCGCCACTTCATCAAATAACTGATCCAAATCATCATCACCAGCTGGTGCTTCACCCGGTAGCAAGCTATCTGCACCTTGATCTGAATTTAGAATGCTATCGATATATTGGGGTTTGCCACGTGCTTTCCAATCGTTAACCACATTATGTACATCATCATCAGATGCAAATGCACCATGAACACGAATGGTATGACTTTGACCTGACGGTAAGTACAACATATCACCCATACCTAATAACGTTTCAGCACCACCTTGATCCAAGATTGTACGAGAATCGGTTTTGGTTGATACGGTAAATGCCATTCGAGTTGGAATGTTCGCTTTGATCAAACCGGTAATAACATCAACCGATGGACGTTGAGTCGCTAATACTAGGTGAATACCTGCAGCACGCGCTTTTTGAGCCAAGCGTGCAATCAGTTCTTCCACCTTCTTACCCACAACCATCATTAAGTCAGCAAACTCATCGACAATTACCACAATACTTGGCATTTTTTCCAATAATGGTGGGTATTCATCCATGGTATCACCAGGCTTCCATAATGGATCGTGAATAGGATGCCCCGCCTCAGCAGCCTCTTTTAGTTTAGCGTTATAACCTGCAAGGTTACGTACACCACAAGCGGCTAATACTTTGTAACGGCGTTCCATTTCACCAACACACCAACGCAGGGCATTACCAGCATCTTTCATGTCAGTAACCACTTCTGTTAATAGATGCGGAATACCTTCATAGATTGACAGCTCCAACATTTTCGGGTCAATCATAATAAAGCGACAATCTTCAGGCTTACATTTGTAAAGTAAGCTCAAAATCATCACGTTTACACCCACTGATTTACCTGAACCTGTAGTACCTGCAACCAATAAGTGTGGCATTTTACTTAAATCAGCCACAACGGCATCGCCCGCAATATCGTTACCTAAAACGATAGGCAGTGCGCCACCAACATGCTGGAATTGCTCACTGGCAACAACTTCCGACATATAAACCGTTTCACGGCTCTTATTCGGCAGTTCCAAACCAATGTAAGGTTTGCCCGGAATCACTTCAACCACACGTACTGATGTGGTTGATAAAGCACGCGCTAAATCTTTTGATAGCCCTGAAATACGACTAACTTTTACTCCAGGCGCAAGATCAAGTTCATAACGGGTGATCACAGGACCTGGGTAAATACCTTTAACTTGCACTTTGATTTTATAATCTGCAAGTTTTGATTCTATCAAGGCAGCTGTCGCTTGTAGCTCTTCATCAGATGCCTTTTCAACCGTTTTACGTGCAGGTTGTAATAAATCTAATGTTGGCATTGGTGATGTAGGCACTGGTAGATCAGGTTCTTTTTGCATTAAAAATGGATTATCTAACCCTGCAAGATGCGCTTGCTGTTTTTGTTTATCACGAATGCGTTTAAGGAAGATTTCTTCATCGGTTAAACCCTCTTCTGAAGTATCTACATTCGTTGTCGGTACAAAAGATTCAGCAACCGGAGCAGTATAAACTTGTGATGTCGCTGGTTGTTCATTAACAACGGCATTAATCACAGTTTGAGTTTGCTCATCAACAGCAACAGTAAAGTCTTCATCTTTTTCAAGCTCGCGCTCAAGTGCTGATACTGACAATCCTTGTAAAGGCGCTGCTTGTTCAACCTGTGGTGCAACGTGTTCTACCGCTGCAACATATGGCTGTGGTTCAACTTGCGCTGCGGCGTGTTCTACCGGTGCAACATATGGCTGCGGCTCAACTTGCGCTACTGCTTGTTCTACCGGTGCAACATATGGCTGCGGCTCAACTTGCACTACTGCTTGTTCTACCGGCGCAACATATGGCTGTGGCTCAACTTGCGCTGCGGCGTGTTCTACCGGTGCAACATATGGCTGCGGCTCAACTTGCGCTGCGGCGTGTTCTACCGGTGCAACATATGGCTGCGGCTCAACTTGCGCTGCGGCGTGTTCTACCGGCGCAACATATGGCTGCGGCTCAGCTTGCACTACCGTTTGTTCTACTGCTGGAGTCATTAGCGGATCGCTAACCGTTGCAGTTGCAGCTGAAGATGAACGAATAATTGGGGTGGTATTTGATGGCGTATAAACAGGATCTTTACGCTCAAACGCGTTTCCATGTGCAGATTCTACAGCTGACGAGGCGGTATAAGATGATAAGAGTAAATCATCTTGATCGTCATTATTAAGATGCTGAACATAAGGCATATCAGATTCAGCAGCAATATCAGCCGCAAATGGACGCATGACTTCATGTTTATCTGAACGTAATTTATTTAATATCCAGGTTAAACTTGAGAGTGTCTTTGCACCTAATTGATCGACAATCGTTACCCATGAAATACCCGTAAATAAGGTAAATCCAATTGCCCATGCAAACATGAGCACTAAGGTTGCCCCTAATACATTTAATAATGGTAACGAGATATTGGCAACGACATCACCAATGACACCACCCGATGAAAAATACCAAATATCATCAAAGTTAAGATCAGCCAATCCACAGCTACTTAGCACTAATAGCATTAATCCTAGCCAGCGCGTACCGTAAACCATAAAATCAAGTGACAGTATTTTGCTACGATGATGATAAATAAACCAACCAAGTAACACTAAAACAATAGGGATGATGTAGGCCAGAGACCCAAAAATAAAGAACAGAGTATCTGCTACTAATGCGCCAAATGAACCGGCTTTATTTTGAACCACACCTTCCCAAGCAGTTTGTGACCAAGAAGGATCTGCAGGATTAAATGTGACTAGCGCAACCATCATATAAATGGCAACTAAAATACTGATGATCAAAAAACCTTCAACAATGCGTTGCCAACCTGATAAACGCATTTTGGGCAGTTTTTTACCTTTAAACTTCCTCAAGAATAACTCCGGTGTTTCTATCAAATTCGAATATTTTACCAAAGTGCTGATATTTTCAGCTACCAATGCTGTATTACGGTTAATAACAATACAGTATTCAATACCGAGCGATACCGTTGGCAAACTCACAAATATAAAGTAAATGTCTTAATGCCATCATTCTATACTAAAAGACCACATTGTCTGTGTTCGTCGCCCTTTAAAATAAAAATTTTTTTTATGGTAAGCAATATCTTCTAACTAATAAAAGCTAACTATCTCAACCGACTAGCCCTTGGTTATTTTAGACGCTCAGTGGACAAATAAATTCATCATTATGTCAATTCATAGCTTCGTTTGAGTGATTAAGCAGCAATTACTATTTTACTCTGCATAAACAAATACACCCTGAATAACAATGACGTCATTCAGGGTGCATGTATATATTTACAATCTTACAGCAATTAAACCGCGACAATTTATCGAGTTTTGATAACCAAGTTATTGCTTTGCTTAACTTCTTCCATAACAACATAAGTACGAGTGTCATTAACACCCGGAAGACGTAATAGCGTTTCGCCAAGCAATTTACGGTAAGCTGACATGTCTGATACCCGTGTTTTCAACAAGTAGTCAAAATCACCAGATACTAAATGACATTCTTGAATATCCTCTAGCTCTTGTACTGATTTATTAAACTGTTCAAAAACATCTGGCGCACCACGGTTTAACGTGATCTCAACAAAAACCAATAATGAGGCATCAAGAAACTGTGGATTTAATAATGCTGTATAACCACTGATATAACCTTGGCGCTCTAAACGACGTACACGCTCTAGACACGGTGTTGGCGATAGACCTACACGCTTTGAAAGCTCTACGTTTGAAATTCGACCGTCTTTTTGAAGTTCATTCAAAATATTACGGTCGATGCGATCCAATTCCTTGGATGGTTTCTTTTTGGTATCTACCATTTTTTATTCCACCTTCTCACTTCCTTGCAAAAAAATATACTACATCTTATCTATTTTTAGAATCAAATACTCTAATAGTCAAACAATCAGTGATAAAGATCAGACGATCATGCTATTTACTCACCATAATTGTTTTTCGTCTTATGATGGCGATTACCCTACGACATACGAGGATTATCCTGAAACCAGCCAATCAAAAACAAACATTTAACTATTTGTACCAAAATCAAGCAGATTATCAAAGTAAATTATCACATCAACACCAATATATTAACATAAGTTAACTTGTTGGCATTTTTATGCGTGTATCAAATAGTTAAATCAATTGCTATAACGTTATTATTCGCAAAATTAAAATGGCTTTTGTTGACAATTTTTCTTACGGAAGCTTGTGCTAGATCAAATTATCACGATCTGACATTTCACTTTTAACACTTCAAAAAAGCCTTTTGCTACGGTATTTTTGTGATCTATATAACATCTTTAATTTAAGACGATTCAAGCCTGAACAAGCATTTGTTGGTTCGCTTCAACAGTGTTAACAAATTATTGATTGTCTTACATCCTCTTCCTTTACGACTGCAATTTACCTACAATCAGTCTTCCATAATAATAATATTCAGCCTGGAGAAAAAATGAGTAACGTAAAACATTGTGAACTACTCATCCTTGGTTCTGGACCTGCAGGTTACACAGCGGCTGTTTATGCAGCACGTGCAAACCTATCGCCAGTAATGATCACTGGTATGCAGCAAGGTGGTCAACTTACCACTACCACAGAAATAGAAAATTGGCCGGGTGATGCAGACGAGCTAACGGGCCCTGCATTAATGGATCGCATGAAAGCACATGCGGAAAAATTTGATACTGAAATCATTACTGATTTTATTAGCGAAACTGATTTTAGCCAACGCCCATTCCGCCTTAAAGGTGAAACCGGTGAATACACTTGTGATGCATTGATTATCTCAACTGGCGCATCAGCTAAATACATCGGCCTAGATTCTGAAGAAGCCTTTAAAGGTCGTGGGGTTTCTGCCTGTGCAACCTGCGATGGTTTCTTCTATCGTAACCAAAAAGTTGCCGTAATAGGTGGTGGTAACACTGCTGTTGAAGAAGCATTATATCTGTCAAATATCGCCGCAGAAGTCCACCTTGTTCACCGTCGTGATAGTTTCCGCTCAGAGAAGATTTTAATTAATCGTCTGATGGATAAAGTTGCGAATGGTAATATCATTTTACACACAGATCGTACCCTTGAAGAAGTATTAGGTGACGACATGGGTGTAACAGGTTTGCGCCTTAAAGATACTCAATCAGAAGCAACTGAAGAGCTTGAAGTAATGGGCGTCTTTATTGCTATTGGCCACCAGCCAAATACAGCCATCTTTGACGGTCAACTTGAGATGGAAAATGGTTATATTAAAGTGCAATCAGGTCTTCACGGTAATGCAACTCAAACCAGTGTTGAGGGTATTTTTGCTGCTGGTGATGTGATGGATCATACCTATCGTCAAGCAATCACTTCTGCTGGCACTGGTTGCATGGCAGCCCTTGATGCAGAACGTTATTTAGATGCATTAGCTGACCAACAATAAATACTATAAAAGCGACTATTTATATAGTGGCTTTTTTTTCCTTATAGCAATGTGAATCTCAACCATATTGCTGTAAGAGCGACCCACCATAAATACCGTAATGAAACCTTATTTATATGGATAAACAATTACAACGCGATTTGACCAAATGGTTAAAATCCCAAAGTAAGCTTGCCAAACGCTGGATGATGTTCAGTATTGGGTTAGGGTTTACTTCGGGATTATTGCTTATCGGGCAAGCGGCTTTATTAGCCAATATTCTGCATCAATTGATCATCGAGCATACGGATAAGTATCAGCTTGTGAATCAGTTTGTTGGCCTTATTGTTATTATCGGTTTACGCGCGTTATGTAGCTGGGGACGAGAAGTTTGTGGTTATCGTTGTGGTGAACAAATTCGACTCCATATTCGCCAATTAATCCTCAACCGCTTACAAAACCTCGGCCCTGCCTACATTAAAGGTAAACCAGCCGGAGTATGGGCAAGCTTAGTGCTTGAACAAGTAGAAGAAATGCAAGATTTCTTTGCGCGCTATCTTCCCCAAATGTCACTTTCGGTGTTGATTCCTGTAGTGATACTTGTGGTGGTCTTCCCACTTAACTGGGCTGCGGGGTTAATCTTCCTTATTACAGCACCTTTAGTGCCATTCTTTATGGCCTTAGTAGGTATAGGTGCAGCAGATGCTAACCGTCGTAACTTTAAAGCATTACAACGGTTATCAGGCCACTTTTATGACCGTTTACAAGGGTTATCAACCCTACGATTATTCAATCGTGTTGATGCTGAGGCTGAAAATCTTGATGCCGCTTCACATGTATTACGTAAACGCACCATGGAAGTACTCCGGTTAGCCTTCCTATCGTCGGCAGTGTTAGAGTTTTTCTCTGCTATTTCTGTTGCGATTGTTGCGGTCTATTTTGGTTTCGCATTCATTGGCGAACTCAACTTTGGTAACTACGGTGTACCTGTTTCGTTATTTACCGGTTTATTCGTGTTAGTGCTTGCACCTGAGTTTTATCAACCATTACGTGATCTTGGTACTTTCTACCATGCTAAAGCACAAGCCATTGGTGCAGCGGAATCTATTGTTGAATTCTTAAACATTGAAGCTGACGAAATGAGCAATGGTGATACACCGTTACCAACACCTAATGCCATTCATATCAGTGTGACTGATCTCGAAGTGCTTAGCCCTGAAGGTCAAGTGCTAGCTGGACCGTTAAGCTTTAGCATTGATACCAATGAACATGTGGCACTCGTTGGCCCAAGTGGCGCGGGTAAGACCAGTTTACTTAATGCCCTGCTCGGCTTTTTACCCTACCGTGGCAGTATTAAAATCAACGATGTTGAGCTGAACCAACTTAAACATCAACAATGGCGTCAAGCCATCAGTTGGGTCGGCCAAAACCCATTACTAGTTCATGGTACAGTGCGCGACAATATTACTTTAGGCAATCCTAGTGCAAGTAATGATGATATTGATCAAGTTGCTCGCCAAGCTTATGCCAATGAATTTATTCAGCGTCTTGAAAAAGGCTACGAACATCATGTTGGTGATCGTTCTGGCGGTTTATCTGTTGGTCAGGCACAACGTATTGCTGTTGCACGTGCAATGTTACAAAACGGTGCATTTTGGCTACTCGATGAGCCAACCGCTAGCCTTGATGCTAATAGCGAACGCTTAGTATTAGAAAGTTTAGCGTTAGCTGTTACTAACCGCACAACCTTAATGGTCAGCCACCGTCTTGATCAACTGCATGCTATGCAGCGTATTTTGGTGATGGATAACGGTAAATTAGTTCAGAACGGTAGCTTTGATACTCTTCGTCATCAAGGCTTACTCGCTGATATGCTCACTCATACTGATAAGAGGGATCTCGATGCGTGATTTAATCCCTTACCTTAAACTCTACCGTAAACACTGGTTCGGTTTAACCTTAGGCATGATTTTAGGTTTATTAACCCTATTGTCAGCTATTAGCCTACTGACCTTATCCGGTTGGTTTATTGCCGCTTCTGCGGTTGCTGGCCTCAGTGTTATTACTCGTCAAACTTTTAATTACATGTTACCAGGCGCTGGTGTACGTGGCTTTTCAATGTCACGTACCGCTGGACGTTGGGGTGAGCGGGTGGTCAGCCACAATGCTACCTTTAAGCTATTGGCTGATTTACGGTTATTCTTTTTCCGTAAGCTAACACCATTAATTCCTGGTCGCCATGCGAATTTACGTGATGCCGATTTACTCAATCGTTTAGTCGCTGACGTTGATGCGATGGATCATGTTTATTTACGCTTAGTCAGCCCATTAGTGATCGGCGTATTAGGCATTATCATTGTTACTGGTTTTCTGGCTTGGTTTGATCCCACAATTGGTTTTACCTTAGGTGGTATTTTACTGGCATTAATGATTATTTTACCGATTGTTTTTTACCGTTTAGGTAAGCGCAATGGTGAAACTCTTACTCACGCAAAAGCCAACTACCGTATTACGCTATTAGACTGGATTCAGGGACACGCTGAATTATTACTGTTTAATGCCGAACAACGTTACCGACAACAAGCTGAAGCAGAACAAGATAAACTGCTTGATGCGCAGCGGAAAATGGCGAGTTTAACCGGTATTGCTAATGGCCTCTTAATGGCAGCAACTGGCTGGACATTAGTACTAATTATGTGGATTGCAGCCAACGGTATTGCCGGTAACGCACCCGATCCGTTCGTGGCAATGGTCGCATTTACGACTATGGCCAGTTTTGAAATGATGATGCCAGTTGCAGGCGCTTTCCAATACTTAGGGCAAACATTATCATCAGCAAAACGTCTTAATGAAATCATTGACGCTACCCCTGACACAGTGTTCGATCCTAATGGTCATACTGCCGTTGTTAACGGCGATATTAGCCTTAATAATATTAGCTACACCTATTATGGTAGCGATCAACCCGTTGTTAAGCACTTATCACTTGAGATTAAGCGCGGTGAAAAGGTAGCGCTACTTGGCCGTACTGGCTGTGGTAAGTCAACGTTATTACAATTATTGACTCGTAGCTGGGATCCTCAACAAGGCCACATCCTTATTGATGGTGTCGATCTTACTCGTTGGAGCGAGCCTGCATTACGGAATGCAATTACTGTCGTCAGCCAGCGAGTGGATGTCTTTAATGGCTCATTACGTGAGAATTTAATTCTAGCTAAAGCTGATGCTAGCGATGAACAATTAGTCGCAGCACTGGATAAAGTTGGTCTTAAAAGCTTACTTGATGATAAAGGCTTAGATACTTGGCTTGGTGATGGTGGTCGTCATATTTCTGGTGGTGAGCGTCGCCGTATAGGTATCGCTCGTGCTCTACTTCATGACGCACCGATTCTATTATTAGATGAACCAACTGAAGGGCTTGATCGTCGAACTGAGCAGCAAATACTGGATTTATTACTAGCGTTTGCTAAACATAAAACGGTGCTCTTTATTACTCATCGTCTGGTTGGTCTCGATAGTATGGATCAAATTTGCTTAATGGATGAAGGTGAGATCATTGAACGTGGTCAGCATCAACAACTGCTAACACAAAATGGTCGCTATGCTGAATTATGCCGTCGTATTTAAACAGCAATTAACTCACTAACATGCCGTATAGCGCCGATAATCGTTGAGATTATCGGCGTTTTTTTTCTCTATCGTTAAATGTTATATTGGTTGCAGTAGTTTTTTGACCTCGCATGCAGTTGATAACAAATGACGATTTATATTCCTGAAATTGAGCCGGCATCATTACAGTTTCCTGCTCCCAATACCGCTCGCACAGAACCAAATGGTTTATTGGCCTTTGGCGGTGACCTTAGCCCCCAACGACTACGTCAGGCTTATCGACATGGTATCTTTCCATGGTACTCACAAGGCGAGCCCATTTTATGGTGGAGCCCCAATCCGCGTGGCATCTTTATTCCGCAACAATTTACGCCAAGCAAAAGTTTGCGTAAATTTATGCGAAAATCCTCATATCGAATTACACTCAATCATGCATGCCACGCCGTGATCCGCCACTGTGCTGAATCTCGTGGACCAAATCAAACTTGGATCACTGAAGCTATGATTAATGCGTATCAAACATTGCATGATCAAGGTGATTGCCATTCGGTTGAAGTCTGGCAAGATCAACAACTCGTCGGTGGTTTCTATGGTATTGCTGTCGGTCGCATTTTTTGTGGGGAATCGATGTTTTCCCTCGCTGATAACGCCTCAAAAATTGCGTTATGGTATTTCTGTCGCCATTTTTCACACCATGGTGGCACTCTCATTGATTGCCAAATGATGAATCCGCATCTCGCTTCTTTAGGTGCATGCGAATTAAATCGCTCAGCTTTTATTAGCCAACTGCATCAACAACGCGATAGTGCCTTACCCGCAGCCTGTTATCATCCACAAACTTTAGTGTTATAAACAAAATTAATAATGAAAGAATTATCTTTACAGCTTGGCCTTACACCGGAAAGTGACTGCAATTACTTACCACAGCAACGCGATCAACTTGGCGTGGTAATGGATCAACCTTGGCTCAACCCTAATGGTTATGATCTATTAATTAGTTCAGGCTATCGCCGCAGTGGTAGCATTATCTATAAACCGATGTGCAAAAATTGTAATGCATGTACTCCACTACGGGTTGATTGTACTCACTTCACCCCTTCTAAAAGTCAAAAGCGTCAACAAAACCAAATTAAAAAACTACAGTGGCAATTTAAACAACAATTAGACCCTAATTGGTTTGAGTTATATGAGCGTTATATTAATGTTCGTCATGCTAGTGGCTCGATGTTTCCTGCCAATAAACAGCAATTTTTTGACTTTATTACTGCACCATGGATGAATACGGCATTCTTGCATTTATATCAAGATAATCAATTAATTGCTGTTGCTGTTACCGATGTATTCGCAGATTCCTTAAGTGCAGTTTATAGCTTTTTTGAGCCTGAACATAAACTCTCATTAGGCACATTATGCGTGCTTTTACAAATTGAAGTTTGCCGCCAAACCCAGCGCCAATGGCTCTATCCTGGTTATCAAATAGACCAATGCCGCGAGATGAATTATAAAGTTCGCTTTACGCCTCATCAAAAGTTAATCCATGGTGAGTGGATTAGCTGAGTGTTAAATACACGCAAAACGGTCAAATTAACTACAACCCAAGAATCAATTACATTCGCTTGTGTTAATTTACTGAGAAAAAATAGATTAATCGCGAACAATAGCTGACAAAAACAACTGGCAAGGGTAAAATTACGTCCTAAACTTTACACTCAAACAGTTTCAAGGCATTATCCAGCCCGATCAAGATGAATGGCTGGTAGCCTAAGAGGATTCAATGGCAAAAGAAGACGTAATTGAAATGGCTGGTACTGTACTAGATACACTACCAAATACTATGTTCCGTGTTGAGCTGGAAAACGGTCACGTTGTTACTGCTCACATCTCTGGTAAGATGCGTAAGAACTACATCCGTATTCTTACTGGTGACAAAGTAACAGTGGAACTGACTCCTTACGATCTTACTAAAGGTCGCATCGTCTTCCGCGCACGTTAATCTTTCTCTAAAAGATTAGTGCTGCAAATAAAACCCGGCCTATTGCTGGGTTTTATTTTGTGAAGTCATCACAAGTAGTCAGAATAAAAAACGCCGCAGATAATTGTTATTATCTACGGCGTTTTTGTTTATTACTATTTCGCTAAAATATTAGCTTAATGCGCGGCTTCCATCTCACTGCTAAATTGGAAATCTAGTTCGCCATTAATGTAATCAACACGCACCGAGCCCCCATTGACTAATGAACCAAACAGTAATTCATTAGCAAGTGGCTTTTTAAGGTTCTCCTGAATCACACGCGCCATTGGACGTGCACCCATCGCCTTATCATAGCCTTTATCTGACATCCACTCACGTGCTCGCTCAGACACCTCCATAGAGACACCACGTGCATCGAGTTGTGCTTGTAGTTCTACGATAAACTTATCAACTACTTGGCCGATAACCTCTTTCTCAAGATGGTTAAACCAAATAATATTATCAAGACGGTTACGGAATTCAGGCGTAAATACGCGTTTGATCTCTGCCATCGCATCATGGCTATGATCTTGTTGAATAAGACCAATTGATTTACGTACCGTTTCCGTTACACCAGCATTGGTTGTCATCACAAAAATAACATTGCGGAAATCAGCTTTACGGCCATTGTTATCTGTTAGCGTACCGTTATCCATCACTTGCAATAACAAATTAAACACATCAGGATGCGCTTTTTCTATTTCATCAAGCAATACCACTGAATGTGGGTTTTTGATAACAGCGTCAGTTAATAAACCACCTTGATCATAACCTACATAACCAGGAGGAGCACCAATTAGACGGCTAACGGTATGACGTTCCATGTACTCTGACATATCAAAACGTAACAGCTCAATGCCCATTGTACGTGCTAACTGTACTGTCACTTCCGTTTTACCGACACCTGTAGGACCTGCAAATAAGAACGACCCCACCGGTTTGTTATCTGCACTCAATCCTGCACGACTTAATTTGATCGCTTCCGTTAATACATCAATGGCACTATCTTGACCAAATACCAACATTTTCAGGCGGCTATCAAGTGTCTGTAGCACGTCACGATCACTGCTTGAAATTGATTTCTCAGGAATACGCGCCATCTTAGCAATCATGGTTTCGATATCGCCGACGTTAACCGTTTTTTTACGGCGACTTGCAGGGGCTAAACGACAACGTGCGCCCGCTTCATCAATAACGTCAATGGCTTTATCTGGTAGATGACGCTCATTAATATATTTGGCCGATAACTCAACCGCGGCACGAATCGCTTTATTGGTAAAACGAACTTCGTGGTGAGCTTCATATTTTGATTTTAAGCCCATCAAAATTTTAGTGGTGTCATCTAGTGATGGCTCAACCACATCAATTTTTTGGAAGCGACGTGACAGTGCACGCTCTTTCTCAAAAATGTTGCTGTATTCTTGATAGGTTGTTGATCCCATGCAACGCAGCTTACCGCTACTTAATAGTGGCTTGAGTAAGTTGGCGGCATCCACTTGACCACCCGATGCAGCACCTGCACCAATGATGGTATGAATCTCATCAATAAATAAAATTGCATGATCTTCTTTCTCAAGCTGCTTTAAAATAGCTTTAAAACGCTTCTCAAAGTCACCACGATACTTAGTGCCCGCTAATAACGAACCAATATCAAGTGAATAAATCACACAGTCTTGAATAATTTCAGGTACTTGACCTTCAACAATACGCCACGCTAGACCTTCAGCAATAGCCGTTTTACCCACTCCTGCCTCACCGACTAATAATGGGTTGTTTTTACGACGACGACAAAGTACTTGTACTGTTCGCTCAAGCTCTTTATCTCGGCCAATCAGAGGATCAATGCCACCTGATTTCGCAAGTTGGTTAAGATTGGTGGCAAAATTTTCAAGCTTATCGTCAGAGCTCTGCTCTGCGCGTTGTTCTTCTGTATTACCTGTCTCTGATGGATTAATATCATCATTATCACTGCCTTTAACAGTGCCATGAGAAATAAAATTCACTACATCAAGACGACTAATATCACTTTTCTTAAGTAAATATGCGGCGTGCGACTCTTGCTCGCTAAAAATCGCAACTAATACGTTTGCACCTGTAACTTCACTTCGACCCGATGACTGCACATGAAACACTGCGCGTTGTAATACTCGCTGAAAACTCAGTGTTGGTTGAGTTTCGCGGCTTTCATCATCTACTGGAATCAAAGGTGTTGTTTGTTCAATAAAAGAATCTAGCTCTTTACGCAATACATCAAGATCAGCGCGACATGCTAATAGCGCTTCTTGCGTGGCTACATTATCTAACAGAGCCATCAGTAAATGTTCTACCGTCATAAACTCATGACGCTTTTCCCTTGCACGGGCAAATGCACCGTTCAGGCTTGCTTCAAGTTCTTTATTTAGCATAGGCACCTCCCCTAAAAACCACTCAATATGGCGTGCCGGAAAAAGATTATGCTTTTTCCATCGTACATAACAACGGGTGTTCATTCTCCCGTGCGTACATCATTACTTGCGCAACTTTCGTTTCAGCTACTTCTGCGGTAAAGGTGCCACAAATGGCTTTACCTTCATAATGTACCGCAAGCATTAACTGAGAAGCCTTCTCCAAATCCATGGAAAAAAATGTTTGTAACACATCAATTACAAAGTCCATCGGTGTGTAATCATCATTGTTTAAAATTACTTTATACATCGATGGCGGCTTAACTTGGATTTCTTCCTTATCCAGTACATCAGATTCAGGATTCATCCATTCGTATAACTTACTCATAGTTTTATCTTAGTTCATTCATTCGTGAGCTGGCTATAGCCAAGTTAATAAAAGATTTTATCAAAATGTTACAAACAATACTTGACTGACTAGTTTATTTTACTACATTGTAAATTGTAGTAGATATAATCTGCATCAAAATCGCATTAGTATGCAATCAAATTTACTGAATGTTCAACTAATGTCAAATGGAAATTGAATGCAAAAAGGGTGTATAGCATGGCAACAGGTACAGTGAAATGGTTCAATAACGCCAAAGGATTTGGCTTCATCTGCCCTGAAGAAGGTGAAGACGATATTTTCGCTCACTATTCAACAATCCAGATGGATGGTTACCGAACACTTAAGGCAGGTCAACAAGTGAACTACGAAGTTCAAACTGGCCCTAAAGGTTACCATGCAAGTGCTATTGTTCCCGCAGAAGGCGACCTAGCCAAATAAGCGGTACCAATATTAACTGCACATTAAAAGGTGGGTTATGCCGCCTTTTATTTGTTAATTAGAAATCAAATAACTCAATTTCTTATACAATATACCAATTACTCACCAACTTCGACTCTCATCGACCGTTATTCAATACTTAGGTTTAATTTCACTCAATTGCCTTTTTCTAACCCAAAAAAAGCCGTATCATCCCCACCATCAAAAAATGAATAAAAACCGCATAAAAAAACAATGCCTCATTCTTTAAGGTGAGACCAAAAACCAATAGTACCATTAACAAAAAACAAACATTCAACACCTTCACCTATCCTATGCCAATTTTTATTTATTGCCTATATCAGAGAGTTATCATGTTGTCTGTTTGAGAGTTAGCGCACGAGTGTATGATAGATTTGATTATTTTACCGACAGTTAAGATCTATATAGCACTGATAAGCTGGCGTTTTATTATCATGTTACAGCGATAAAAAAGGCCCAGCAAATGCTGAGCCTCAATCGTTTCTCAATAATACTATCTATTACATTTGTTCAATCATATCATCAGCGAATTCAGAACATTTACGTAGATTAGCGCCGTCCATTAGACGTTCAAAATCATACGTTACCGTCTTATTGCTGATTGCCGCTTCCATTGAGCTAATAATCAAGTCAGCAGCTTCTTTCCATCCCATATGACGTAGCATCATTTCAGCAGAAAGAATCAATGAGCCTGGGTTAACTTTATCTTGACCTGCATACTTAGGTGCAGTGCCGTGAGTTGCTTCAAACAACGCCACGCCATCACCAATATTAGCACCAGGTGCAATACCGATACCGCCGACTTGGGCTGCTAATGCATCTGAAATGTAATCACCGTTAAGGTTCATGGTTGCAATCACATCATACTCTTCTGGACGCAGTAGAATCTGCTGTAAGAAGGCATCTGCAATACAATCTTTAATCACAATCTCTTTGCCTGTGTTTGGGTTCTTTAATGTCATCCAAGGCCCGCCATCAAGTAATTCAGCACCGAATTCTTGTAGCGCTACATCGTAACCCCAATCTTTAAATGCACCTTCCGTAAACTTCATGATGTTACCTTTATGAACTAAAGTTAACGAATCACGATCATTATCAATGGTGTATTGAATTGCTGCACGCACTAGACGTTTTGTTCCCTCTTCTGATACAGGTTTAATACCAATACCACATTGTTGTGGGAAACGAATTTTAGTTGCACCCATTTCTTGTTGAAGGAACTGAATCACTTTATCAGCTTCTGCTGTGCCTGCTTGGAATTCAACGCCAGCATAAATATCTTCTGAGTTTTCACGATAAATTACCATGTCAGTTAACTCAGGGCGTTTAACTGGGCTTGGTACGCCATCAAAATAACGTACCGGACGCACACAAATATAAAGATCCAGTTCTTGACGTAATGCAACGTTAAGAGAACGAATACCACCACCAACGGGTGTCGTTAATGGGCCTTTAATTGCAACTTTATATTCACGAATAAAATCAAGTGTTTCTTGTGGAAGCCATGCGTCATCACCATAAACTTGGGTTGATTTCTCACCGGTGTAGATTTCCATCCACTCAATTTTACGATCACCGGCATACGCTTTCTTAACTGCGGCATCCACAACTTTAATCATTGCAGGGCTTACATCGATCCCGATACCATCACCTTCGATGTACGGAATAATCGGGGTATTAGGAACAATCAATTTACCTTCAGCATCTACTGTAATTTTCTGGCCGGCTGTTGGTACAATTACTTTACTATCCATTTTAAATCTCCTGGCATCCATTTGTTATCATTTTGTAAGAGGCGAGCAAATCATACTTTAAATTTTATCAATACGTCAATTGTGTAATTTTTCACGTATAATACCACGGTCTAACTCATCAACTCTTACAACAACGCGTATTTATGAAGCCAAACACCCCAAAACGTCAACCTCTTCGTGCCAATAATGAGCGAAGGGCGTCAAGAAAAATAAATAAGCCTAAGCGTCCTCGTGGACCACAAAAAGTGATTTTATTTAACAAACCTTATAACACCTTAACTCAATTTTCAGGTGAACCTGGCGATAGTACCCTCGCTGATTTTATTCCAGTAAAAGACGTTTATCCTGCCGGACGATTGGATAAAGACAGTGAGGGCTTATTGGTTCTAACCAATGATGGTATTTTGCAAGCACGCTTAACACAGCCGCAATCAAAACAAGCCAAAGTCTATTGGGTACAAGTTGAAGGTACGCCTACAGCAGCAGATTTACAGCAATTGCGTGATGGAGTGACATTAAAAGATGGCCCAACACTACCTGCTGGTGTCGACGTGATTGCATCACCACAAATATGGGATCGAACGCCACCTATTCGTGAGCGTAAAAATATTCCAACCACTTGGCTTGCGATTACGCTACGAGAAGGTCGTAATCGTCAAGTGCGTCGTATGACTGCCCATATTGGTTTTCCAACATTACGTCTAATTCGTTACCAAATGGCGCAATGGACTGTGGCTGATTTAGCGCCAGGCGAGTGGAAAGAAATTACCCTACCCGCGCCAACTCAAGCATAATTTAGTTGTCATCTGATTTGCGCTCTTTGATTTACAATCAGGGCGCATTATTCCCTTCAATGTTGTAAAACTATTTTCCTCAACAAAAAACTACACATTTTTATTAAGATCCACTATGATTGCGACAAATAGCAAACGTTTGCTATTTGGTTTTATTGCAACGATTCTAATAAAAATCCATTACCGTTTTTTCTATAGCATTCAGTTTTTAAATACTTTTTTGGAACATCAATAAGATTATTTTCACTCTCGCTTTCATTATCGATTATTTATTAGAGTGTGATTCTGCTCTCGATCTGTTTCAAACGGTGGGTTTCTGTTAGAATTGCGCTCTTAACACTAAATTAGCGACAGTAGAGAAATATGTCTGATAACAGCCAAAAGAAAGTCATTGTCGGCATGTCCGGCGGCGTAGATTCATCGGTATCCGCTTACCTGCTCCTTCAACAAGGTTATCAAGTTGAAGGCCTGTTTATGAAAAACTGGGAAGAAGACGATAACGATGAATACTGCTCTGCTGCAGAAGATCTCGCTGATGCACAAGCGGTATGTGACAAGCTTGGTATTACACTGCACACCATTAATTTTGCAGCAGAGTACTGGGATAACGTGTTTGAGTACTTCCTAGAGGAATACAAAGCTGGTCGCACACCAAACCCTGATATTTTGTGCAACAAAGAAATCAAATTTAAAGCCTTCCTTGAGTTTGCCGATGAAGTGCTTGCAGCCGACTATATTGCAATGGGTCATTATACTCGTCGTAGTTTCCCAACAGCTGAAGGTGAAAAACCTCAAATGCTGCGCGGCGTCGATAACAATAAAGATCAAAGCTATTTCTTGTACACCTTAAGTCACGAGCAAATTGCACGCAGTTTATTCCCAGTTGGTGAACTTGAAAAACCTGAAGTTCGTCGTATTGCTGAAGAGCAAGGGCTAATTACTGCTAACAAAAAAGATTCAACCGGCATTTGCTTTATTGGTGAGCGTAAATTTACTGAGTTTTTAGGTAAATACCTTCCTGCTCAGCCAGGTAAAATTGAAGTGGCTGATACTGGTCTTGTTATTGGTGAACACCAAGGCTTGATGTATCACACTCTAGGCCAACGTAAAGGCTTACATATTGGTGGTCAAAAAGGCGGTAATGGTCTTGAAGATGCATGGTATGTTGTTGATAAAGATCTAAAACGCAATGTGCTTATTGTTGGCCAAGGTAAAGATCATCCTCGTTTAAAATCAAACGGTTTGATTGCCTCTCAATTACATTGGGTTGATCGTCAGCCTATCCGTGAGACAATGACATGCACGGTAAAAACTCGTTACCGTCAGCAAGATCTTCCTTGTACCATCATTCCAATGAATGATGAAACCATTAAAGTGATTTTTGATGAGCCTCAAATTGCAGTAACACCAGGACAATCTGCCGTATTCTATAACGGTGAAATCTGTCTCGGTGGTGGCATTATTGAAGAGCGAATTTAAAGGAGTTCTTGCGCGTGGCTTACTCTATTTATGATCGAACGATTGCGTTTGCAGGCATGTGCCAAGCAGTCAAATTAGTTCAAGACGTTGCCCGTAATGGCAATTGCGACTCAGCAGCATTAACCACCATGCTAAACAGTATCATGGCAACCGATCCAGCCAATACCGTAGGTGTCTATGGTAGCGAAGCTGATTTACGTATCGGTTTAGAAGCGATGGTACGCGATATTGATGGTTCGTCATCAGGCAGTGAGATAACACGTTATCTTGTTGGCGTTATGGCACTTGAGCGTAAACTATCAGCTCGCCGTGATAGCATGGCACAGTTGGGTGATCGCGTGAGTACATTGAAGCGTCAAACAGTCCATTTTGAAATACTTGATGAGCAAATGATAAGTAATATTGCCAGTATTTACTTAGATATCATTAGTCCATTAGGACCACGGATTCAAGTATCAGGTACGCCTGCGCAATTACAGCTACCCCATGTTCAGCATCGAGTACGGGCATTATTACTTGCCGCTGTACGTAGTGCCGTATTATGGAGTCAAGTTGGCGGTAAACGTCGCCATTTGTTATTTGGTCGTAAGCAAATGCTAGAGCAAGCAAAAATCCTGCTCGCACGCAACTAAGCTAACCCAATGCTAACTCCCATTCAGCCTGAAAAATCAGGCTGAATATCAATTTTGTTTTAACCCTCATAAACCAGGAGAGATCAACATGGAACTGTCAGCACTGACAGCTGTTTCCCCAGTAGATGGCCGTTACGGAAGTAAAACAAGCGTACTACGCAGTATTTTTAGTGAATTCGGTTTACTAAAGTACCGTACTATCGTTGAAATCCGTTGGTTACAAAAATTAGCCGCTACTGATGCTATCGTGGAAGTTCCTGCATTCAGCGCAGAAGCGAATGCTTTTCTAGATCGTATTGCTACTGAGTTTAGCGAGCAAGATGCACTTCGAATTAAAACAATCGAGCGCACGACTAACCACGATGTAAAAGCAGTTGAATACTTTCTGAAAGAAAAAGTAGCAGAAGTTCCTGAATTACATGCTGTTAATGAATTTATTCACTTTGCATGTACATCAGAAGATATCAACAACCTATCTCATGCACTAATGCTAACAGAAGCGCGTACAAGCGTAATGCTACCTGAAGTGCGTAATGTTATTGATGCAATTAAAGCACTAGCAAACGAATATCGTGCTATGCCAATGCTTACACGTACTCACGGTCAGCCAGCTTCTCCATCAACAATGGGTAAAGAAATGGCTAACGTGGCGTACCGTATGGAACGTCAATACAAGCAAATCGAAAACGTTGAAATTCTAGGTAAGATCAATGGTGCTGTAGGTAACTACAACGCTCACCTATCAGCTTACCCTGATATTGATTGGCACCAATACAGCGAAGAGTTTGTGACATCGTTAGGGATCACATTCAATCCTTACACAACTCAAATTGAACCACATGATTATATTGCAGAATTGTTTGATGGCTTTGCCCGTTTCAACACTATTTTGCTTGATTTCGATCGTGATATTTGGGGTTACATTGCTTTAGGTCACTTTAAGCAAAAAACGATTGCTGGTGAAATTGGTTCATCAACCATGCCACATAAAGTTAACCCAATCGATTTTGAAAACTCAGAAGGTAACCTTGGTCTAGCAAATGCTATCTTTGGTCATTTAGCACAAAAACTACCGGTTTCTCGTTGGCAACGTGACCTAACAGATTCAACAGTATTACGTAACCTAGGCGTTGGTTGTGGTTATGCAATTATTGCTTACACATCAACGCTAAAAGGTATTAGTAAACTTGAGCTTAACCAGGTAGCACTAGAAGCTGAATTAGATAAAAACTGGGAAGTACTTGCAGAGCCTGTACAAACAGTAATGCGTCGCTATGGTATCGAAAAACCGTACGAGAAGCTAAAAGAGCTAACGCGTGGTAAGCGTGTTGATGGTGAAGGCATGCGCGCATTCATTGATGGTCTAGAGTTACCTGAACATGAAAAAGTTCGTCTAAAAGAATTAACACCTGCAAACTACATTGGCGATGCTGTTAAGCTAACTGATCTACTTTAAATTATTCGCTAGATAAACTTATTCCTAAAGGACGTTATTAATAGCGTCCTTTTTTATTAACCTAATATTGAAGATTTTCTGACGTTGTATTGACGCAAGAAATAGTAGTTACTTCTATACTTTTAATCGTTATCTAAACTTGATAATCACAGTTTTGTCTATTCAACTAGACATTCAGAAAAGGTGCTTTTCTGAAATATGCATAAAAATATAAAATTAAAAATAACTACACTCCGTTTTAGCCATAATGAACAAACAACACCATTCATATTAAGAATATTTAGTCGTCAAATATTCACTATTTTATAAAACAATTCGCAAAACTAATATAAAAAATAATAAATAAAGTCTGATTTAATTTTTTATTGTTTTCATAACTCTTCAGAAGCATCTCGATTTTGTTTTTGCTATCTTAATTGTGACAATTGGCTAACAAAAAGTAGAGTTCTTTCATCGTGACTATCAGACGTCCCTCAATTTCATTTTATAGCATTGCATTAGCGACTTTACTTATCGCTATAGGTTTAGTGACGTTAGCACTTACTTCACAAACAGTTGGCCGTCAGCTGTTTAAATATAATCTCGAGTCATTTGAACACCAACGCTCTGAAAACTACTTACACAGTATTCAATCGACCTCTATTCTACTTGATAATCTTCAGTACCATCTTTCCTATACCTGCGATAAAGAAGATATTTCAGAACTTGAGCGTGCCAGTTATTATTCATCACATATTCGCAGTATCAGTTTGGAAACCAAGTCAGGTAAGGTTTGTGGCGACCATTCCAATCTCACTCAACTTTATGGTTCTCCAACCAAAAAAATTCCGTTAAATCGCGAAGTGGTTGTGATTGCTAATGCTGATAATAATGAAGCAATAGTTCAATTCCGTAAGCAAGTCGTTGGCGGAATTATTACAGTCGATATCGTTAAACAGCCTACAAATGCACTACTGGCCAATGCGTGTGATCAATGTTGGTTGCAAGTTATCGAAAATAATGGCGTATCGCTGTATACCGATGATACGCAAAAAACGCCAACTGTGACATCCAATCACGCTCTCAAGACTACCGTTAAGCCAATTTTATCAATGCCACTGCATAATCAAGCATGGATAAAATATTACGTGACTCCAAAAGTCATTACTGACTACCGCGCTCATATTAGACCGTTTTTATTACTGATTCTAAGCGGATTGATTTTTATTGTTTTAGTGATGCTATATCGTCGTTATCATAGCACCAGTATTATTAAGTTCTTAATACTCAATGCTATAAAGCAAAATCATTTAGTGCCGTATTACCAACCTATTATTGATGCAGAAAAAAAGATAACTTGTGGTTATGAAGTATTAATCCGCTGGGAAACTAAAAAAGGTAAAGTTATTCTGCCTGATGAGTTTATTCCTCAATGTGAAGCTAATGGTGTTATTACCCCTCTCACATTCCAATTAATTAATACTGTTGCACGTGATATTCATAAACTAGAAATCCAACATGGCAAAACTCTGCCATACTATTTCAGTATCAATATCAGTGCGAGCGTTCTGCAAGATCCTGAACTGATTGATATTACACGTTCAGCATTAGCACACTATAATATTGCTCCGCATAATTTTGCCTTTGAGCTAACAGAGCGCGCTCCCATTGATAATATTGAGCAAGCAGAACAAAACTGCATTAAGCTTAATGCAATGGGTATTCAAATTAAGTTGGACGATGTGGGTAATGGCTACTGTGATTTCTTAGCGTTACAAAAATTGCAAGCAACAACAATCAAAATCGATAAAGTTTTCATTGATGATATTGATTCTTTGGCAGCAAGTTCTATTGTTAAATCATTAGTTGCGTTTGCAGAAAAGGCAGAGGTCGAAGTGATTGCTGAAGGTGTTGAAACAGAGCAACAAGCTCAAATATTAACCGAATTAGGTATTCGTTATCATCAAGGATTCTTATACAGTAAGCCGGTGCCATTTAGTAAATTAGCAAGTGATAAAAACTTTAATGTCTAAAGCTGAACAACACATATTAAAGAATAAAACCTCAAAATGGCAACTTGATCATATCTTATGTGGTAATGATATGATCAGGCGCTGTTTGATTCTTTTTTTTAATTTAATGCTACTGGTAATCATTGTCGGTTTTAGTCTACGCCAAGAAATAAACGAAACGCGTTTATATATTGAGGCAAATCTAAATCAAATAAAAAACACGACAGATTCACTCGCGTATCGAAATAAACGTTATGCGAATACTGCAACAAAAGCTATCGCAAATATGGATGAGTACAATAAAAGATTACAAGTACTGGCAGAAATTCATTACTATCCAAAATTAAAAGAATTTGGCTTTAATCGTGGTATTTATCCTAATAACTTGTTCAATGGTAGTTTAGTCGGCCCTGGGTTTCCTAATCAATTAATTCAAAAAGATACCCATTTATTTGCTGTATTAGATGAATTATGGGCTGAACAACAAGCCCATCCAATTGTGTATAACTACTACTATATTTCTCACTTATTAAAATATTTCTATTTATCTTCAAAACTTCCGGTAGACAAATTTAATACCACTAAAGAATTTTTTTCAACCGATCTTTACCGAAACCAAAGCTCAATATCTCAATCACTTGATGAATTACAAAAAGGAATATATTACACTTATCCTTATTTAGATTTTTTTTCTCAAGAAATGGTCGTTACAATTAAATCTCCTGTTTATAAAAATAATAAAATCGCAGGTGATATTGGGGTCGATATTCCAGTAAAATCACTAATAAAATCAATTACATTACCAAAAAAATTAAAATCTTCGCTTAATTTTTATTTGTATGTAAAAGACAAAAAACAAAAAATTGAAATTTATAATGGATATAACAATCGGATATTACCTTCAATTCCAGTATATACGCATTTAAATAATAATATTTTAATTTTTGCTGATATATCACCGTGGTTTTTTGTTAACTTTGCGATAAAAATAACCATATTAGGTCTTTCGCTATTAATTATTCTCAATTATATGAACGCGCTATTAAAGCGCCACAAATTTCAAAAGCAGCGTTATCAATTAGAAGCGTATACTGATTTGCTCACTGGGTTATTTAACCGTCGAGTAATGGATACAATTATTAAAGATATAGTGACAGAGAATAATAAAAATGGCCAGCCTACTGCACTTATTATATTTGATGCTAATGATTTTAAGATAATAAATGATACTTATGGTCACGATATTGGTGACTTAGCATTGAAGCATATTTCATCAACCATTACTGATATGACACGAGATAGTGATATTTGTATTCGACTCGGTGGGGATGAGTTTTGCATTGTGCTACCTAGTGCCGATTTAGAAAAAGCATTAATCATGGCTGATCGATTAGAATTAGCTATTTTTAGCGGCTACTTTTGCCATTACAATATTAAAATATCGATTTCAACAGGCTGTACTGTTATAGAAAAAAATGAAAGTTTACACAATGCGTTAGTGCGTGCAGACAAAATATTATATAAAAATAAAAAAAACAAAACTGAAAATAAAAAAGCATTACAAAAACAACTAAATAATTATATTTTCAAATCTCCACCAAACTTTCCTAAAAAAGAATAACGTCCGTTAATCACTGGACGTTATTCATACATGAGTCATTATTCTTGTAAGCATGCAACCGCATGTTGGTAAGACCCTTGCAGTTTGGGCTTTTTCTCAGCACAAATTGCAGCAGCTTTCGGACAACGGGTTCTAAAAACACACCCTGATGGCGGATTCATCGGTGACGGTAAATCCCCTTCTAACAACTCAATATGTTTATTGCGCTCTAACTGTGGATCAGGGATCGGTACTGCCGACATTAACGCTTTAGTATAAGGGTGCTGAGGATTAGCAAACAGAGCTTTACTCTCCCCCATCTCAACCGCATTACCTAGGTACATTACCAAAACACGATCAGAAATATGTTTTACCACAGACAAATCATGAGCAATAAAGATTAAGCTTAATCCCATTTCTTTTTGAAGTGATTTAAGTAAATTCACCACTTGCGCTTGAATCGATACATCAAGGGCTGATACTGGCTCATCGCAAATAATCATCTTAGGCTTTAAAATCAACGCTCGTGCAATACCGATACGCTGACATTGACCACCTGAAAATTCATGTGGATAACGGTTAATGACGTTTGGTAACAAGCCTACTTTGGTCATCATTGCTTGGACTTGCTGCTTCACTTCATCAGCGCTTAAGTGGGTATAAAAAGCATTTAAAGGCTCGGCAATAATCTCACCAACCGTCATACGCGGATTTAACGAGGCTAATGGATCTTGGAAAATCATTTGAATTTGCTTACGCGTTTCACGTAATGCGCTGTGATTAAGTTTGGTCAAATCTTGTCCTAACCATACCACGTTGCCCTCTGTCGCTTTCACTAATCCAATAATCGCGCGTGCAAAGGTTGATTTACCACAACCTGACTCACCAACAACACCTAAAGTCTCACCTTCATAAACACAGATATTAACCCCATCAACAGCTTTTAATTTTGAAGGCTGGCTCCAAGGCCATGCTGATTTAGAGGCAATGTTAAAGTGCACCTTGAGATTAGTAATATCCAATAATACTTTCTTTTCTGCTTTCATCACTATGCTCCCATCTCAGCAAAACAAGCACGTAATCGATCTTGTGCAAATGGCATTAACAATGGCGATTCTTGTTTGCAACGTGACAGTACGCGATGGCAACGCTCTTGATATGGGCAACCGACAGGCAAGCGTAATAAGTTAGGTGGATTACCCGGAATTGTTGGCAAATCTTCACCTTCAGTATCTAAACGCGGAATCGCACGCAGTAATCCTTCAGTATAAGGGTGACTAGGACGGTAAAAAATATCGTTAATATCACCGTATTCCATCGTCCGTCCGGCGTACATCACCAGCACTTTGTCACAACTACCAGCCACAACGCCAAGATCGTGAGTGATCATGATGATCGAGGTATTAAAATCAGATTTAAGATCATTGAGTAACTCCATGATCTGCGCTTGTACTGTCACATCAAGTGCTGTTGTAGGTTCATCTGCAATTAATAATTTTGGTCGACATAATAATGCCATTGCAATCATTACACGCTGGCGCATACCACCTGAGAATTCGTGGGGGTACATCGTTATACGCTGACGTGCTTCAGGGATTTTAACCGCATCCAACATTCTTACGGATTCTTCAAAAGCTTGAGCACGGCTCATCCCTTTGTGTAACATCAGCACTTCCATTAATTGTTCGCTGACTTTCATATAAGGATTAAGTGATGTCATTGGATCTTGAAAAATCATCGCAATTTGTTCAGCACGAATACTATTCAGTTGTTTTTCGGATAGATTTAAAATCTCACGCCCTTCAAATTTAGCGCTGCCACTAATAATGCCGTTCTTGGCTAGTAAGCCCATAATAGCGAACACGGTTTGACTCTTTCCTGAGCCCGACTCACCAACAATACCTAAGGTTTGGCCTTGTTCTAACGAAAAATTCAAATCATTAACCGCTGTAACATTGCCATCTGGTGTGGTGAATTCAACCCGTAAGTCTTTAACTTCTAACAAACTCATACTACTTCCTTGTTATCAACGCTAAGCACCGTACATTCGCTTCGGTTATTATTTATTATCAAGTGAATGATATTGACGTTCCCCTACTATGAGTTTCACTTTAATACGCAATAAAAGGGGAGCTGCTTATTTCTATCTGTCTTTTGGATCTAACGCATCGCGTAAACCATCACCGACATAGTTAAAACAAAATAATGTAATCACCATAAAGCCAGCAGGAAACAATAACTGCCAAATAGCCACTTCCATCGTTTGTGAACCTTCATGCAACAATGCTCCCCAACTCGTCATCGGCTCTTGTACACCGAGCCCAAGGAAACTTAAAAACGATTCAGTGAGAATCATTGCAGGCACAAGTAATGTTGAATACACCGCTACGATACCCAACACATTCGGTACGATATGGCGAGTAATGATCCGCCAACGGCTAACGCCACACACATGGGCAGCTTCTATGAACTCTTTACCACGTAATGATAAAGTTTGACCACGCACAATTCGCGCCATATCAAGCCAAGAAATCGCACCGATAGCAATAAAGATCAGCATGATGTTACGGCCAAAAAAGGTCACTAACACAATCACAAAAAACATAAATGGAATTGAGTATAGAATTTCTAATATACGCATCATCACTCGGTCGGTTTTACCGCCAATAAAGCCCGATGCTGCGCCATAAAGTGTACCAATAACCACCGCAACTAACGCGCCTAACAGCCCCACCATCAGTGAAATTCGACCACCGATTAAGGTACGCGTATAAAGATCGCGTCCTAGACTATCTGTACCAAAGAAGTGCCCTTCAGCCCCTAACGATGGCGCAGCATGCAGCGCATACCAGTCAGTATCATCAAACGCATATTGGCTCACCATTGGACCAAAAATAACTGCCAACGTGATCAACCCTAAAATCACTAACGATACCATCGCCGCTTTGTTACGAAAAAAACGTGAACGCGCATCTTGCCATAAGCTACGACCTTCTATTTCAAGGCTTGCAGAGAATTTCTCTAATGCTTCAACATTATCTTTTTTAGTTAAAATCATAATTATCAGCCTCTTAATAACGAATTTTAGGATCGATCATCGCTAATACAATATCGACAATGGCATTGAAGATAATGGTTAACGAACCAATCAAAATCGTAATTCCCAGCACTAACGAGTAATCACGATTAAAGGCTGCATTGACAAATAACTTACCGATACCAGGTAAGCCAAAGATAGTTTCAATCACAACAGAACCGGTAATAATACCGACAAAAGCAGGCCCCATGTATGACACCACAGGTAATAACGCAGGACGTAAAGCGTGCTTTAAAATAATATGGCGGTAACTTAAACCTTTAGCACGAGCAGTACGAATAAAGTTGCTGTTTAAGGTTTCAATCATGCTGCCACGCGTAATACGAGCAAAGGTTGCAACATACAATAAAGCCATGCCTAACATCGGCAAAATAACAAATTTTAACGAGCCGTCTTGCCAACCACCAGCAGGCAGCCATTGCAAATTGATCGCAAAAATATAGATCAATACCGGCGCAAGAATAAAGGACGGCATCACCACCCCCGCCATTGCGGTCGACATAATAGTGTAATCAAGCCAGGTATTTTGCTTTAACGCCGCTATAGTACCGACACTCACGCCCATGACTAACGCAAAAATAAACGCAAAAAAACCAATTTTAGCGGAAACAGGTAACGCTTTAGAGACTAATTCGTTAACTGTAAAATCTTTATACTTAAATGAGGGTCCAAAGTCCCCTTGCACAATATTGCCTAAATAAGTGGTGTATTGTTCAAACACTGGCTTATCTAAGCCATATTTTGCTTCAATATTAGCGAGTACTTCCGGTGGTAAAGGGCGATCTGAAGTAAAAGGGTTACCGGGGGCGAAGCGCATTAAAAAAAATGAGATGGTGATCAATACCAAAAGTGTCGGTATCGCTTCAAAAATCCTTTTAGCAATGAATTTAATCATATAAAGCTACCGTATTTGCTGTGCGTGCGAGTGCTGCCTTCATGTTAGAAGGCAGCTAATTATTATTTTGAAAAGCGTATTATTTAGCGATGAAGTACATATCTTTTGAGTAGATATTATCTTCTGGGTTTTTCATTGGGTAACCCCCTAATTGAGGGTTAACCAAACGTGCATTAACATAATGGTAGATAGGCATAATCGGCATATCTTGCGCTAAGCTAGCTTCAGCACGTTTATAATCTGCTGCTCGTTCAGCCGCTGTTGGAGCAAGAATTGCGTCATCAATGGCTTTATCGTAATCAGCACTAGCGTATTTAGGGTAGTTTTGTGAGTGGCCAGTACGCATAATTGCTAGGAAGGTTGACGCTTCATTATAATCGCCACACCAACCAGCACGAGAAACATCAAAGTTACCTTGACGCTTACTGTCTAAGTAGCTCTTCCACTCTTGGTTTTCAAGTTGTGCTTCAACCCCTAAACTTTTTTTCCACATTGATGCAATCGCAACTGCAATCTTTTTATGGTTCTCAGAGGTGTTGTATAACACTTTAAATGTCAGCGGGTTATCTTTGCCATACCCAGCAGCAGCTAATAATGCTTTGGCTTTTTCTAAACGTTGTTTTTGAGTTAATTGCGCATACTCAGGCATGTCTACTTCAAGCCCATTCGTTGATAACGGGGTAAAGTTATAAGCAGGGGTTTCACCTTTACCAACAATGAATTTGGCTAATACATCACGATCAATCGCGTACGATAGCGCTTTACGCACATCACCATTATCAAAGGGTTTACGCGCAGTATTAAATTCGTAGTAGTAAGAACATAGATAAGGCGTTACTTTCACATCTTGTGGGTATTCTTTTGTTAGACGTTTAAAATGCTCATTCGGCATTTCATAGGTCATATCAACTTCACCAGCAAGAAAACGGTTCATTGCCGCGACTTGGTTTTCAATCGGTAAGAATGTCACTTGATTGATAACCGTCTCTTTATTATTCCAGTAATTATTATTACGCGTTAATACAATACGTTCGTTCACAACCCAGCTATCAAGCTGATAGGCACCGTTAGATACATAATTACCCACTTTAGTCCATTGATCACCGAACTTTTCAACCGCGTTTTTATTTACTGGCTTCATTGATGTATGAACCAGCATTGCAGCAAAATACGATAATGGCTTATCTAAAGTTACTTTTAACGTATGTGGATCAACCGCTTCAACACCTAATGTTTCTGGTGATTGTTTGCCAGCAATAATATCAGTGGCGTTGGCCATAGTGGTCATTTCAAGGTATGACGCATAAGGAGACGCTGTTTTTGGATCAGCCAGACGACGCCACGTATAAACAAAGTCATCAGCAGTAACTGGATCGCCATTTGACCACTTGGCATCATTACGTAGATTGAAAATCCAAGTTTTGTTATCTGTTGTTTGCCACGATTTAGCAACACCTGCGACCAAGTTGCCTTCAGCATCTTGGTTAACTAAACCTTCGAGTAAATCGCGAATAACATTAGATTCAGGTACACCTGATACCTTTTGTGGATCAAGTGATTCAGGCTCAGTGCCATTAGCACGAACCAATTGTTGTTTATCTGCTAATTTAATATCGGCAGGAACTTGTGCTGCAAAAGTTGAAAAAGAAGGAAGAGCAACAACGAGACCTAAGCCAAGCAACACTGCTTGAGTAATTTTATTCTTATACATGCATTAACTCCAATACATCAATTTATAACATCCATGACATTCTCAGCAGGTCATCTCAATTAATAACAAAATAGTCACTCTCAATCCTAGAGAACAGCCATCAAACCGAAGAATTGTCTAAAACATTAACAGGAGTTATATTAATTTGCCACAAACAGACAAATAAAACACATTTCATACTAAACATTTAGTTAACAACAGATAACATTGACTAGATCAATATCACATTTATAGATTTTTAAACCTATAATTAGTAAGGTTAAAGCCATTAATATTATTAAAAATTGCTTAAAAGTACTTTCCAATGGCTATAATTTGAACTTTAATTTGAAACCAGAATATAAAACTACTGAACCACACCAAAGTAGCACACAAAAATAAACAATATTGTTACACTTTAAATACAAAAAAGGCACTACCTTAGTAATGCCTTCTTATATAAATTAAGTTAAATTTACTTACTTTCGCTATCTAGCTTAATAAGCTGCTTATCTTCACTGACTGCTTGCTGTTTTTGTTCAAGTAATAGCTGTGCTTCATCATCATGGTTATTATCATTAATGCCAACATCAGCCATCATCTGCCTTACTCTTTTGCAAGATATACGTTTATGCATAATCAACTTCTCCGCTGTTAAATGACGCCAGCAGACCTTCACTACCACTTAACGACTTGGCCTTATACCAGCTCAATACTCTCTTAGTGCCCTTCACTCTATAAATATGGCACATGAGGCTTAATCTCACCGCATTATTGACACTGTTTTTGCGTATTAATAACAAAAAGATCTTAAAATGGTAACAGATAGATTATTTTAGCAAACAACATCATAAGCTGGTAAAGATCCTATAAATAAACCAATAAGCTCGCTATCATTTAATCATTAAGAAATATATCCCGTACCAAGTTAAATTTCTTAGTAATCCCTCTGTTATTTCATACGGTGAGAATAAGAGTAAATTATGAGACCCACAGGCTGCATTTCACGACCAAGTCCATCCCGTTTTCGCACTAGCTACGTTCCAACTACAGCGGCAAATCGAGATAAGAATAAAAATAAGAAATAGTATTTATCGTTAATGTTTACCTATAAAAAAAGGAGCTGAAATCAGCTCCTTTTATTTATAAATCAATGTTATTTAGACCAACGGTCTGCGGCAGAATTATCGGTTTCACGCGCATCGACCCACCGGCTTTCCGATGGTGTTTGTTCTTTTTTCCAAAATGGCGCGCGGGTTTTCAAATAATCCATAATGAATTCACAGGCTTCAAATGCAGCACCACGATGCGCACTTGTAACACCAACAAACACAATTTGATCACCTAATTCAAGATCACCAACACGATGGATCACTCGTGTTTGTAATAATGGCCATCGGCTACGTGCTTGAACAATAATTTCTTGCAACGCTTTTTCTGTCATACCCGGATAATGCTCTAACGACAAACCCGTTACTGCATCACCTTGATTAAAATCACGCACTTTACCAATAAACGTTACCACAGCGCCCGCTTCATTACCTTCAGCAAGCTTGGCATATTCATCTGCAACTGAAAAATCTTGATGTTGAACTGAAATCATCTTAACCCCCAGTAACGGGTGGGAAAAAAGCAACTTCATCACCATCTTTAATGGCTGTATCTAATCGGCAAATGGTTTGATTAACAGCAACCAATAATTTACCTGACTCTAATGCTAACTGCCACTTATCGCCACGAGATAATAATGACTGACGTAAGTCATCTGCTGTTGCAAATTCTGCTGCAACCTCAATCCCATCAACGCCGACTAACTCTTTAATTTGAGCAAAAAATAGTACTTTAATCATGCTTCAACCTTAAAGTGTCCAGATTTACCACCCGTCTTCTCAAGTAATCGTACTTGACTGATTACCATGTCTTTTTGAACGGCTTTACACATATCATAGATAGTTAATGCCGCAACAGAAGCTGCGGTTAGTGCTTCCATTTCAACGCCTGTTTTACCGGTTAGCTTACAACAAGATTCGATGCGTACTTTATTTTCAGCAGCAATAGCTTCTAATTGAACTTCAACTTTAGTCAGTAGTAGTGGATGACATAATGGAATCAGATCCCATGTTTTCTTTGCTGCTTGAATACCTGCAATGCGCGCTGTTGCGAAAACATCACCTTTATGATGCTGACCAGAGACAATTAATGCCAAGGTTTCAGGTGCCATATGCACAAATGCTTCTGCACGTGCTTCACGTACTGTCTCAACTTTTGCTGATACATCAACCATGTTAGCTTCACCTGAAGCATTAATATGGGTAAACTGATTCATTCTTTATTCCCAATAAAAGCAATAACTTATGCACTACCGATTATGATATATCGATAGCTAATGTATTATTTATCATCGTACGTCGTATAACCTAGCCACCAATAGATGCAAGGTTTGGCGTCATGCCCGTTTTACCTTCATCAAGAAAGTGACTGACAGCCTTGGTATTTAAGCTCGCTTGAATACGCTCAATAAGTTGTGGTTGCTGGCTATCGTCAGCTAATAAATCACGTAATTCAACGCCTTCTTCACCAAATAGGCACAGATGTAGCTTACCTTTTGCCGATACACGAAGACGATTACAGCTTTCACAAAAATTCTTTTCATATGGCATAATCAACCCAATTTCACCAATATAATCAGGGTGATAGAAAACTTGAGCTGGGCCATCATTATTGCTTTTAACTTTTAATAACCAGCCGTTAGCAATCAGATGATTACGAATACTGACACCTGATACATGATGCTTACTGAACAGGCTATCCATTTCACCCGTTTGCATTAACTCAATAAAGCGTAGTTGGATCGGACGGGTTTTAATCCATTCTAAAAACTTAGGTAATTCTTGAGAGTTAAGATCTTTGAGTAAAACAGTGTTGATTTTTACTTGTTCAAAACCAGCATCAAAGGCAGCATCAATACCTTCCATAACCTGATGAAACATATTTTCACCGGTGATCTGGTAAAACATCTTTGGATCTAAGCTATCAACACTGACATTAATGTGTGTTAATCCAGCTTGACGCCACTCATGAACGTGCTTTGCCATGCGATAACCATTAGTGGTGGTTGCCACTTTAGTGATGCCTGGTTGGCTCGCAACAGTACGAATGATATCGGTAAAATCACGGCGTAAACTTGGCTCACCACCAGTAATACGTACTTTGGTGGTACCACAATCAGCAAAAGCTGCTGTCACACGCTGAATTTCATCCAAGCTCAAAAAAGAAGGCTTCTTTTTTTCCGCTGGTTGGTAGCCATCAGGTAGGCAATATGTACATTTGAAGTTACACACATCGGTAACTGAGAGTCGTAAATAGTAAAATTTACGATTAAAACTATCTTGTAATTGTTTAGCCACGGAACACCTTTCCAAATGCGGGAGGCCGATTCATTTCTAAACCAACCCTGGTGACATTATGTCACTGGCGTTAATCACTTATTGACTATTAGATATTCCTTATAGGAACACTCAAACAGCACGTAGCAACTTAGTGAAAAAAGCTCGGAGTTATGGCAGTTATGCACATCAGTCGTTGATTAACTATTAATGTTACACAACGGCATTTCTTATTTAAAAGTATCAGAGTTTTTCGAAAATTGACAAATAACTGAAAAAAACAGGCTCACATTCTACCTTTCGAGCAGAAACACGACAATACTAGTTAAGTATTTAACCCTAAATTGATGTCACTAATGGAGGATTTATGTCCAATATAATCGAATCAGCAACATTGGATGATATTGCTCTTTATCTGCAACGAGAAGAGAGCCTTGATAGCGATTCTGCGCATGCAGCGGCACAACAGGTACTGGGTAATTTTATCGAAATGCGTAATAAGGGCTTAATTAAGGGATGGTATTTCGATGATTTTGGCCACTTAGAATTATTACCAACTGACAGTGTTCAGTCGTGGATTGATCAAACTAAGTAGCACATTAGGCATAATGGTTTTTATTTTGCACTCACTATATGCAATGTAGTTGCTATTTTAAAATGATTATAATCAAGCAATGGTTGTTTAATTATTTGCAATCAGGCAGTTGATTACTCAACCATGCTTTTGTGTTACTTCGGCATCAGACTTGCTTGCCTATAAAAGAATACAATTCATAAAATAGTGCAGCTATGACTACTTTCAATATGCCTTTATTATTTCAAAAACGTCATATTCTTCCTGCTGGACGAATGCATCTTTATTTATCAGGAATTACCCATATCACAACACTGAGAGCCCTTTTGTTATCAAAAACAGGGATCGGTATCTGCATGTTTAGTAATAAATCATCACGCAAAAAATTATATAATATCGGCACAAGAGTCACGATTGAAGATTTTAATCATGAACCAAATAATCCATTAATTCGCTTAAATATTTATGGCCAAGAGCTGTTTAAAATTACCACGATTGAACAAGGTAACGATGATATTATGTGGGGGAAATGTCTACAATTACCGCACTGGCCTCAACAGCAGCTCACCACCGAACAACAATTATTGTCGACACGGTTACAATTAATGTTTAACAAATACCCCGATTTAGACAAATTACACCATCAACAAGAATTTGATAATTTAAGTTGGCTGTGTCAACGCTGGCTTGAAATATTACCGCTACCAACTCAAGAAAAACAAACCCTACTCAACCATCCTGATTGCCTTCAAGCTTGCGACTATCTTATGAGTAAAATTTACACTCAACACTGACTTAAGCATCGCTCTTCTCTGATTAATATTCAAATGCACATTAACCAATAAATGCATAAGCTCGTAACATTTGTTAAAATATACCCATAAAATAATAATTAGAACAAACATTATGTCTATAGAGAGTACCGCAACAACACGTATTGTTGCCATTGGCGGCGGTCATGGGTTAGGTCGTGTTTTATCCTCATTATCCGATTATGGTTCACAAGTAACAGGTATCGTAACCACAACAGATAATGGTGGTTCTACTGGTCGAATTCGCGCTTGTCAGGGCGGAATTGCGTGGGGAGATATGCGTAACTGTATTAACCAATTAATCACAGAACCATCAATTGGCTCGATGATTTTTGAATACCGTTTTCGTGGTAATGGCGAACTTAATGGCCATAACTTAGGTAATTTAATGTTAACTGCATTAGATAACCTTTGTATTCGTCCTTTAGACGCTATTAATCTTATTCGCGATATGCTCCATGTTAAGCCGTATATTATTCCGATGTCTGAACACCCATCAGATTTGGCCGCAATCACCTATGACGGTAAAATAATTAACGGTGAAACGAGTGTCGATGAATTGGCAGAAGCGCCTAAACGGCTGTATTTAGAGCCAGCAGTACCCGCAACCAAAGAAGCGGTAAATGCAATTATAGAAGCCGACATTATACTCTTAGGTCCAGGTAGCTTTTTAACCAGCATCATGCCGGTATTACTATTACGTGATATCGAGCAAGCGTTAAAAGTTAGTAAAGCGAAAATAGCCTTTATTACTAATTTGGACAAAGAAAAAGGCCCAGCTGGAGAGATGAGCCTTGAAACAATGTTACATTGGTGCGAACGCGCAATGGCTGGCAGAGTGATTGATACCATTATTACTGACGAACATCAGCCACAGCTTGCAGCCAAGTATCAACAGATGGTACTTGATTTAGCTTCTAATAATCATGAATGGCGTCATGATCGTAACAAACTAAAGCATGCGGTTGATAAACTCATCGCTGCCAGCTAGTTGTTTATATTCAACTGCCATTCCTTCGACCATTTGCCTAAATTGAGGTAAATGGTCGATCATCCAATCATCTTGCCCTTGTCTGACTCGGTATTCACATTCTTGCGCCATCAATGCTAAATCATCTGCACCAAAACTTGCAGCACTACTTTTAATTGCATGACTAATTTCACCAATTTGATTCACTGATGGCTGGCTTGATAGTTTTTGTAAATACTGTTCAAGCTCATCACTAAATACATTCAGTAAGATAACGACTGTTTCTGCACCGACTTCATCTGCCAGTCTTTTTAATGTTTCTGCATTTATAGTGGTTGCCATTAATCAATCTCCCGACTACCCGTAGCTTCTTGCCAAGTTTGTAATTTGCGATAAATTGTCGATGGGCTGACCTCTAACAATCCTGCTGCTCGCGGTATGTTACCGTCACAAGCATCAATAGCCCATTGAATAGCGCGCTTTTCGACTATCCAAAGCGGTTCAATTTTATCTTTATGTACTTCATCAACAAATGACGTATTCACTGCAGACGTTAGTGTATTCAATTGTGGATAGATTGACATTGGTGATGCAATTTCTGCACCAAAAATAGCATTTATCGGCGGAGGGACCATTTCTTTAGTAACTTCTTCGCCAGTATTTAACACCACAATATTACGAATAATATTTTGCAACTCACGAACGTTACCAGGCCAAGAATAAGACGCTATCAGCTGTAATACTTCTTTAGAGAAACGGCTAAAATCTTTACCTTCTTCTAATGACATTAATCCAAGTAGTGCGTGAGCTATTTCTATTATATCTTCACCGCGATCACGCAAAGGCGGCAATGTAATTGGAATAACATGCAGACGATAATAAAGATCTTCTCGAAAACGCCCTTCCTGTACTTCTTGCCATGGGTTTCTATTGGTTGCACAAACAAAGCGTACATCTACGCGCGATGTTTTTGATGAGCCAACTTTTTGATAGGTACCCGTTTGAATAAAACGCAACAACTTACTCTGTAAGTCTAAATCCATCTCACATAGTTCATCCAACATCAAGGTACCATTATGTGCCATTTCAACCGCACCTTGACGCTCGGTTGATGCCCCCGTAAATGCCCCTTTTACATGACCAAATAATTCACTTTCAATCAATTCTTTAGGAATGGCAGCACAATTTAACGCAATAAACGGTTTATCATGTCTTGGGCTCGCAGCATGAATCGCTTCAGCACACACTTCTTTACCAGTACCACTTTCACCTGTAATAAATACGGTGGCTTTACTTGATGCCGCAGATTCAATAACACGATATACCGCTTGCATAGGTAAACTGTTACCAATAAAACCTTGATATTGAGCACCGTCAGATTGTTTAGAAGCTGTTTCAGATGATTTGGTGTTGCCTTTAAACACATTATTAACGGTTATACGTAATCTATCCGCCTCACAAGGCTTAATTAAAAAATCTTGAGCGCCTTGTCGAATCGCATCAACAGCAATATCAATCGATCCGTGAGCAGTCATGATCACAACGGGAATATTTCCGTGTTGTTGTCGAACCAGTTGTAATACTTCCATGCCTGTCATATCAGGCAAACGAAGATCTAACAAAATTAGATCTGGAATAATATCTTTAATAAAGCTCAGTGCTTCTTTACCTGTTCCCACAATACTAACATTGAGTCCGAGGGGATTTAGGTAAGATTTGTATAAGGCAGCCACTGACGCAGTATCTTCAACCATTAAGACTTGGCGTTGTCGTGTAATGCTTTCCATCGCTCCTCCAAAAACGAACCCCTTAAGCTAATTGTAATCAATACAACAGAAACTGGGTTCCTAATTTGTATTTTTTATATTATGCCAGATCAATTCGCATAATGATTCGCATTTTGCAAAAGCATTCTTTTTTTGCACAGTGCAAACGACAAATAAAGACAACCAATACCGTATATATTCACAAAAAAAGCCAACCACACCATAAAATAAAAGTTGGCATGGAGTATGCTATATAAATACTGACTCTCTATCTTAGGGGTCAACCTAGCCAACTGACGTTGTTTGTGGATTCTTTCACGTAACAATGAAGCCAACCGAAACTTTTTATCGGCTGGCTTTTTTTTTATCTCAAAGTTAATGTTAACAACGTTTGCTTAACTATTAGCGATAAACTGCTGTCGTAATTGATGGATTTTATCTCGTGTATCAGCGGCTTGTTCAAACTCTAAGTTTTGTGCAAAGTCATACATTTGTTTTTCTAACACTTGTATTTCAAGCTCTAATTGCTGTGGTGTTAATATTGAATAAGTGCCTTTTGATTCTGCAACTTTATGAAGATCTGCAGCTTTATTGCGTGACTTAGTGCGTCCACTTGGAGCACCAAGCTCTAATAAATCACCAATTTTCTTATTCAATTTTTGTGGTGTAATATTGTTTTCCAAATTGTAAATTATTTGTTTTTCACGTCGACGTTGAGTTTCATTTATCGCCCGCTCCATTGAACCCGTAATACGATCACCATATAAAATCGCTTTACCTTCTACATTTCGAGCTGCACGTCCCATGGTTTGAATCAAGGATCTTTCTGAACGTAAAAAGCCTTCTTTGTCTGCATCTAAAATCGCGACTAGAGACACTTCTGGAATATCTAATCCTTCGCGTAATAAGTTAATTCCCACCAGCACATCAAACTCACCTAAACGTAAATCACGAATAATTTCAACCCGTTCTACGGTATCAATATCAGAGTGAAGATAACGTACCTTTACGCCATGTTCAGTTAAATATTCGGTCAGATCTTCAGACATACGCTTGGTTAGCGTTGTAACTAATACACGTTCTTGTTTAGCGGAGCGAATATTAATTTCAGACAATAAATCATCGACTTGGGTTGCTACAGGTCTAACTTCTATTTCAGGATCGAGTAATCCTGTCGGACGCACTACTTGCTCTGCAATATCGCCACCTGATTTTTCAATTTCATAGTTACCAGGTGTCGCCGACACATAAATAGTTTGTGGCGCTAATGATTCAAACTCCTCAAACTTCATTGGTCGATTATCAAGTGCAGAAGGCAATCGAAATCCATATTCAACCAGATTTTCTTTGCGCGAGCGGTCACCACGGAACATGGCACCAATTTGAGAGACAGTAACATGTGATTCATCAATGATTAATAGACCGTCAGCAGGAAGATAATCAAACAATGTTGGTGGTGGCTCACCCTCTGTACGCCCACTGAGATAACGTGAATAGTTTTCAATACCAGAACAAAAACCCAGTTCGTTCATCATTTCAATATCAAATTGGGTTCGCTGAGAAATGCGTTGTTCTTCAACTAATTTATTATTATCTAACAATTGTTGCTTACGCTGTGCGAGTTCAAGCTTGATCCCTTCAATTGCTTCTAGAATTTTCTCTCTTGGTGTTACGTAGTGAGTTTTAGGATAAATAGTTGTTCGAGCTAAATCTCGTTGAATGATGGCACCAGTCAGTGGGTCAAATGCTGAAATGACCTCGACTTCATCATCAAATAGCTCCAGTCGAATGGCTTCTTTTTCAGATTCCGCCGGAAAAATATCAATCACTTCGCCGCGAACACGAAACGTACCACGTTCAAAAACAGCATCATTACGTTTATATTGTAGTTCGGCTAAACGACGCAAAATATCACGCTGATTGAGTACATCACCTCGACGAACATGAAGCATCATTTTTAAGTAGGAATCAGGATCACCAAGGCCATAAATAGCAGATACTGACGCGATGATAATAACATCACGCCGCTCCATTAATGCTTTAGTGGCTGATAATCGCATCTGTTCAATGTGAGCATTTACTGATGCATCTTTTTCAATAAAGGTATCTGTAGTAGGTACATAAGCCTCAGGTTGATAATAATCATAATAGGAAACAAAATACTCAACCGCATTATCAGGAAAGAAATCCCGCATTTCACCATAAAGCTGGGCTGCTAAAGTTTTATTGGGCGCCATGATTAGAGTGGGACGGTTGGCTTGAGCAATAACATTAGCAATTGTAAACGTTTTTCCTGATCCCGTTACGCCAAGTAACGTTTGCTGTGCAAGACCAGAATCAAGTCCATCCATTAATTGCTCTATTGCCGTAGGTTGATCGCCCGCTGGAGAATAATCAGAGACAAGATTAAACAGTTTACTCATTACATTTATCCGTAATCACAATACTGTCTATCATTGTGAGCACCCTTCCAGTAATGTCAATACTGGCTTGAAGCGTTAGATGTGTAACATACGGTAAGGCAGAGGCAGAGGCAGAGGCAGAGGCAGAGGCAGAGGCAGAGGCAGAGGCAGAGGCAGAGGCAGAGGCAGAGTATATAAAAAATAGCTTCAGTAATAAAAACAATACCGAACAAAAACTGAACACCAAAATCAATTTTAACAGCAAAAGTCACAATCTAGCATTAATGCTAAATCCCCTTTGGACTTTAGATTTTTATTACTGAAGCAAAACCAACCAATGTTGGGTTAAAAATAAAAACAGATATCGATACATATAATATGTAATCATTTTAACATTGAGTATTTCATCACTTACTGACTAATGTTAGTAAAGATAGAAGGCAATAATGAATACAGAAATACTCAATGCCGCAAAATAATAAGCAAAGGTCTATAAATAATAAATACTTACTAATGAATATATCAGCAACAATAGATAATCAATAATTATGCTTTGCGATGTGATTTATTATGTGAACATAGGCATCACATTAACAAATAATAAAATATCTTTTACTTCATATAGATACAAATTAATAATAACTATTAGGGGATACAGCTAAAATCAAAATTTATAATGTATGATAAAATAATTCATCGTTTTTTATATACTTTTACTAAAAAAACACTTTTTAACTAAGCTAAATTATCCATGCTCAGTAGATATGATTAGTTTTTAGTGACAACTTTCAATTATTGAATACTGTAACGGCTAATAAATTAACGATCATCCACAGCTTTTCCAGAATTTACAACTTTAAATATTGCACCATAGATACCTATAATTCGTCACTATTAATAACAACTTTATATTTATTTTATCACCAAGTGCCTTATTCTCATTGCTAGTAGCGCTTCTTTATGCCATTTGGCATTTTATCAACACCCATCAAAGTAACGACGATCATCAACATAGTTATCCACAGAAATTGTGGACAACAGCCAAAACACCAGACCATTAGGCACTTCTTAAAAATCAAGTCTTTTTGATGAAAAAATAAAAAAAAGCTAGCTTTGATAGCTAGCCTTGTTTATCAGCGCAAAATACTAACAATGCACTCAGTAACTAAGATCCATTAAAAACTGCACATCATCGCCTGGTTGATAATAAACAGGCTCATTACCGTAGCTGAAGAATTTTAATGGTTTACCATTAGCTGCATGATAACTAATATTATTATCAGCGATCGCTAACCATGTTCCTTCTGGAATACCAACCACGGGCTCATGCTTATTAACTTCAAGAAACTCTTGAATACGCTCATCACGAGTTTCACCCATATGCCCTTCAACAGATGCTTCTAAATAATGCGGATTAATTTGAAAAGGCACGAAGTTTAACGAGGATAAAATAGCACCAGTCACAATTGGCATATCATTAGTTGTACGGATCGTTGGACAACCAATATTGGTGCCCGCACTCCAACCAATATAGGCTTTACCTTGCTTTAATACTGCTTTACGAATAGGGCCAACGAGACCTAAATCATGTAAGGTTTTATTTAGTACCCATGTATTACCGCCACTAACAATAATACCATCAGCTTGTTCAATAGCAGCGACTGGATCTGGAGCATTGTGTAAACCTGTTGCAATACAATCCAATCCTAACTTATCAAACGTTGCCTGAACTAATGCCACACGATCATCATGGCTTGAACGAATAACTGCGTATGGAATGACGACAAAATGCTTAGCCCCAGTACGTTTAACTTGATCGATAATTGCATCTGCCGCAAATTCCATTACGTGGGTATTACCTGCAATTTTGCCGTTACTGAGTAATAAAATATCCATTGTTCTATCCTATAACCTATGTTTATTTATCAGGTGTGTTATCGCGAACACTATTTATATTTAGCTCACTATATCAAACGCAAAATTAGTGGTGTTTACAACCGACAAAATCACAATTTAAAAAAACTTCAATCAAAAACAGCCATCCACTCATATCTATTAGCAGCTTGTCTACTTAAAAAAAACACACTGCATACCATTGCCACTCAAAAAAAACACATTTGCTCAACAACTCAATCTCAATAACAACGCTAAAATAAGAATTATCGTTAACTAAAAACTTACTTTTCAATCAACTAGCTAAATTTAATACAATTAATAGATAAAACCCTACCCTTGAGGAGTTGTTATAGGGCTCACAAAATCAGATAATGTTAAGATCTCTTGCAATGATAATGAATTTGGTATGACTGAATACCTGTTACTCCTCATCGGGACAGTGTTGGTTAACAACTTTGTACTCGTTAAATTCTTAGGTCTATGTCCTTTTATGGGTGTATCTAAGAAACTAGAAACAGCAATCGGAATGGGCTTAGCAACAACATTTGTGCTAACCCTCGCTTCTGTGTGCGCATATCTCGTTGAAACCTACATTTTGGATCCTCTTGGTATCCAATATCTACGCACACTGAGCTTTATCCTTGTAATTGCAGTAGTGGTGCAATTTACTGAAATGGTGGTTCATAAAACTAGCCCAACACTCTACCGTTTGCTGGGTATATTCTTGCCATTGATCACGACTAACTGTGCGGTATTGGGTGTGGCTTTATTAAATACCAATGAGCACCATAACTTTATCCAATCCGTCATTTATGGTTTTGGTGCAGCGGTGGGTTTCTCATTGGTATTAGTATTATTTGCTTCCATGCGTGAACGAATTGCAGCTGCAGATGTGCCTGCGCCCTTCAAGGGAGCATCTATTGCGATGATCACTGCAGGTCTTATGTCTCTTGCCTTTATGGGCTTTACTGGATTGGTGAAATTGTAATGAGCGGAATCTTAATTGCTGCCATTGTGCTCGCAGTATTAGCTGCAATATTTGGCGTTATTTTAGGTTTTGCTTCAGTACGTTTTAAAGTTGAAGCTGATCCAATTGTTGAGCAAATTGATGCCATTTTACCGCAAACACAATGTGGTCAATGTGGTTTCCCGGGGTGTCGGCCTTACGCTGAAGCCATTGCTAATGGTGAAATCATTAATAAATGCCCACCAGGCGGTCAAGCAACCATTGAAAAACTGGCCGATTTAATGGGTGTTGATGTACCTCAAGCTTCTGATGAAGTTACCAACAGCATTAAAAAAGTCGCTTTTATTCATGAAGATATGTGTATTGGTTGCACCAAGTGTATTCAAGCATGCCCTGTTGATGCCATTGTCGGTGGCACTAAAGCAATCCACACAGTAATAAAAGATGAATGTACAGGTTGCGATCTTTGTGTTTCTCCTTGCCCTACAGACTGTATTGAAATGATCCCTGTTGAAGAAACACCGGATAACTGGAAATGGCAACTCAACCAAATACCTGTGGTGAATATTGCTGCAACAGCGAATGTAGAAAAGGTTAAGCCGTAGTCATGCTCTCAATTATTGAACAAATTAAACAAGGCAAGCTGTGGGATTTCCATGGCGGCATTCATCCTGCTGAAAACAAGCTCTTATCAAGTAAGCAGCCAATCAAAGCTGCGGGCATTCCGAGTGAATTGGTACTACCATTAAAACAACATATCGGCTCTCGTGGTGACATCATTGTCAACATTGGCGATCACGTACTAAAAGGCCAACCACTAACGCAAGGCGATATTGCGATGTGTGTGCCTATTCACGCGCCGAGCTCGGGCACGATTACTGCAATAGAGCAACGTACAACTGCTCACCCTTCTGGCTTAACAGATCTATCTATTGTTATCTCAACCGACAATCAAGATACTTGGTGTCGTGGTAAGCAATATCCTGACTATCAAGATCGTGATCCAGCTGAACTGATTGAAGCGATTCGACTTGCTGGTATTGCTGGCTTAGGTGGCGCAGGTTTTCCTACTGCACGCAAACTACAAGGTGGTTTAGGTAACGTTGATATTTTAATTATCAATGCCGCAGAATGTGAACCTTATATCACAGCTGATGACAGACTAATGCAAGACTATGCCGATGAAGTTATTGAAGGCATTCGTATTTTACGTCATATCATCGCGCCTAAATTAACCATCATTGGTATTGAGGATAATAAGCCCGATGCAATTAAAGCATTAGAAGCTTGTGTCAGCGAAGATGATAATATTCTTATTCGCGTGATCCCAACCAAATACCCCTCTGGTAGCTCCAAGCAATTAGTGAAAATCTTAACAGGCCGCGAAGTACCAAGCCAAGCACGTTCAACCTCTATCGGGGTGATCATGCAAAACGTGGGTACGGCATTTGCGATTAAACGTGCAATTGTTGACGGTGAACCATTAATTGAACGTGTCGTAACATTAACTGGCGAAGCCTTTAAGCAACGTGGCAATGTCTTTGCTTTATTAGGCACACCCATTGCGTACTTACTTGAGAAATTTGGCTATCAAGCCGATAAAAAATATCCTCGAGTAATTATTGGTGGCTCATTAATGGGTTTTACACTACCTCATGCAAATGTGCCAATTACTAAAATTACTAACTGTATTTTAACGCCTAAGCGCAAAGAACTACCGTTACATACCTATGAAATGGCGTGTATTCGCTGTTCAGCCTGTGCCGATGCTTGCCCGTCATCATTGTTACCCCAACAATTACAATGGTACGCCAAAGATAAAAACTACGAAAAATGTGAAGAATATAATTTAAGTGACTGTATTGAATGTGGCGCTTGTGCTTATGTTTGTCCGAGTGAAATTCCGTTAGTACAGTATTACCGTCAAGCTAAAGCTGAAATTTGGGAACGCAAACAAGACGAAATCAGTGCTGAGCGCGCTCGTCAGCGTTTCGAAGCCAAGCAGCAACGTATGGAACGTGATAAAGCTGAACGTGAAAACCGCTTTGCTAAAGCAGCCACTGATCGTCGCCAACAAATGGCAACAACAGGTGGTGATGATGCTGTTGCAGCCGCTATTGCTCGTGTAAAAGCAAAACAAGCAGCCGCGACTGATGCAGCCCCTGCAGCAGTAAAACCCGCGGTAGCTGCAGCGATAGCAAAAGCAAAAGCCAAACAAGCCGCTTCAGCATCAGAAGCAAATGCCGTTCCAGATAACAGCGAAATGGCTGCACTACGTAAACAACGCAAACAGCAAGCACGTGAACAAAAAGCAGCAAAACATGCTGAGTTAATGCAGCAACAAACCGCTGCCGAACAACCAGCAGAGCAAGTAACAGCGAAAAAAGATGCTGTTGCTGCTGCCGTTGCACGTGCTAAAGCGCGTAAAGCGGCTCAACAACAGCAAGCAACAGCTACTGCTGAGCCTGAAGTGAACACTGACACGGCAAGCGATCCTAAAAAAGCCGCTATTGCTGCTGCCGTTGCTCGTGCTAAAGCGCGTAAAGCGGCTCAACAACAGCAAGCAACAGCTACTGCTGAGCCTACACCTGAAGTAAGCACTGACACGGCAAGCGATCCTAAAAAAGCCGCTATCGCTGCTGCCGTTGCACGTGCTAAAGCGCGTAAAGCGGCTCAACAGCAAGCAACAGCTGCAACTGAGCCTACACCTGAGGTAAACACTGACGTTGTAAGCGATCCTAAAAAAGCCGCTATTGCTGCTGCCGTTGCACGTGCTAAAGCGCGTAAAGCGGCTCAACAGCAAGCAACAGCTGCAACTGAGCCTACACCTGAGGTGAACACTGACGTTGCAAGCGATCCTAAAAAAGCCGCTATCGCTGCTGCCGTTGCACGTGCTAAAGCGCGTAAAGCGGCTCAACAGCAAGCAACAGCTGCTGAGCCTACACCTGAGGTAAACACTGACGTTGCAAGCGATCCTAAAAAAGCCGCTATCGCTGCTGCCGTTGCACGTGCTAAAGCGCGTAAAGCGGCTCAACAGCAAGCCAATAAAGTACAACCTAACATTGAGGAAGAATAATCGTGGCTTTTAATATTGCCAGCTCACCCCATGCACATAATCGTCGTAGTACGAGTGTCATCATGCGTACGGTTATTTTATGCGCAATTTTTGGCGTTGTTGCTCAATGCTACTTTTTTGGCCTTGGTACTCTGATCCAAATAGCTTTCGCATCTATCTGTGCGATTATATTTGAAGTCATCGTACTAAAATTACGTCAACGTCCATTAGCACCTTATCTACGTGATAATACCGCACTACTAACGGGAGTATTGATCGGTATTTCAATTCCACCTTTAGCACCATGGTGGATCACTGTTATCGGGGTATTCTTTGCTATCGTAATCGCAAAGCACCTCTATGGTGGTATGGGGCAAAACTTATTTAACCCTGCCATGGTTGCCTATGTTGTATTGTTAATCTCATTTCCCGTTCAGATGACAACATGGTTACCACCGGTATCACTCAGTGCTAACCCCGTTACCTTTATGGATAGTCTATCTGCCATTTTCACTGGTTTTACGCCTGATGGTTTTAGTGTTCAACAACTCAAAATGTCTGTTGATGGTTACACCATGGCAACACCACTAGACACGCTAAAAACCTCTTTAAAAACAGGTATGACTGTTGCTGAAGCGATGAAAAAACCAGTGTATGGCACATTGGCAGGTGTTGGCTGGGAGTGGGTTAACATTGGCTTCTTATTAGGCGGTTTATTACTGCTTAAATTACGTGTTATTCAATGGCATATTCCTGTTGCAATGCTGGGTTCATTATTCGTAATTAGCAGCATTATTTATGTCATCGATCCAACTGTTGCTGCGTCACCGTTATTACATATGTTCTCTGGTGCAACAATGTTGGGTGCATTCTTTATTGCAACCGACCCCGTTACCGCATCAACAACAATAAAAGGCCGACTGATCTTTGGTGCTTTTATTGGCATAATGATCTATCTGATCCGTACTTGGGGTGGCTTTCCTGATGGCGTCGCTTTTGCGGTATTGTTGGGTAATCTATGTGTACCTATCATTGATTACTACACCCGCCCACGTACTTACGGACACTAATAATGAGTATGACCATGTTTAAATCAATGAAAAAAAATGGGTTGATTCTGGCAGTTTTTGCTTTGTTATCAACGGCATTAGTTTCTCTTACTCACTATTTCACCGCTGATCGTATTTTTCAGCAACAACAGCAACAGTTATTGAATACCTTAAACCAAGTTATTCCTGTTAGCAGTCACGACAATTTACTTTATAAGCGCTGCACCTTAGTTAAAAACCTGCAATATATCGGTACCAAAACGGCGATGCCTGCTTATATCGCAACCAAAGATGGTAAGCCTACCGGTATTGCTATTGAAGGTATTGCACCTGATGGTTATAGCGGCGCGATTAAACTGATTGTTGGACTTGATACGAAAGGCGTTATCACCGGTGTACGTATTTTAGAGCAGCATGAAACACCGGGGCTTGGTGATAAAATTGAAACCTCTGTCAGTGACTGGATCTATAGTTTTACTGGTAAGCGTGTTAATGGTGCCAACGATCCTAAGTTCCATGTTCGTAAAGATGGCGGGGAATTTGACCAATTTACAGGTGCGACGATTACACCACGTGCTGTGGTAAAAGCTGTCAAAAATATCTCGTTGTACTGGCAAAATAATCAGCAGCAGATTCTTAGCCAGCCACTAGACTGTCCGAGTGAATAATTATGACCACATCTTATAAAGAGTTGATGAAAAATGGTTTATGGTACAACAACCCGACAGTGGTACAGCTGTTAGGTCTATGCCCATTACTGGCGGTATCATCAACCGCAACCAACGCATTAGGATTAGGACTTGCCACGACCATGGTACTGGTGATGTCTAATTTTACTATTTCTGTTATTCGAAAATTAGTGCCATCAGAAATACGTATTCCGGTATTCGTGATGATCATTGCATCACTGGTAACTTGCGTACAATTATTAATGAATGCTTATGTTTATGGTTTATATAAATCATTGGGTATCTTCATTCCTTTGATCGTAACGAACTGTATTATTATTGGTCGAGCTGAAGCTTTTGCTTCTAAAAACAAGCCATTGCCTGCCGTTTTAGATGGTTTATGGATGGGGCTAGGTATGACATCTGCCCTATTTTTACTCGGTGCGATGCGTGAAATTTTAAGTAAAGGTTCATTGTTTGACGGCGCTAACCGCTTATTAGGTGATTGGGCATCAGTCCTGCATATTCAACTATTTCATTTTGACAGCAGTTTTTTATTAGCGATGTTACCACCAGGTGCTTTCCTTGGTGTTGGCTTCATGATTGCCGTAAAAAATGTTATTGATAAATATAAAGCCGATAAGCAATCAGCATTAGAACAGCCACAACCCAAAGTAGAGCGTGCTCGTATTACTGATGTTAAGTAATATTGCTGTTGTCATTAACAAATAATAAAACTGGCTTTCGGGCCAGTTTTTACTATTGATATCTATATAATTATAATCACAATTGTAACTATTACCGCTCGGTGCTCACCCTCAACAATCATGGTGATATTTACACTACGTTTTGTCAGGAAAGACTATGAATAATCAAAAACGGGTTCAGATATTAGAACGATTACAAGCTGAAAATCCACACCCACAAACTGAACTTCATTGGACAACACCGTTTGAACTATTAATCTCGGTGTTGCTATCAGCCCAAGCGACTGACGTTAGTGTCAACAAAGCCACAGATAAGCTTTACCCTATCGCCAATACCCCCCAAGCTATCTTTGATCTTGGCGTTGATGGTGTGAAGCAATATATAAAAACCATCGGTTTATTTAATTCTAAAGCTGAAAACGTCATCAAAACATGCCGTATTCTATTAGATAAACATAATGGAGAAATTCCTGAAAATCGTGAAGCATTAGAAGCCCTGCCTGGTGTCGGTCGAAAAACTGCTAATGTCGTCCTTAATACAGCTTTTGGTTGGCCAACCATTGCGGTTGATACCCATATTTTTCGAGTTTGTAATCGCACTAAGTTTGCGATGGGGAAAAATGTTGAGCAAGTAGAAGAAAAGTTGCTAAAAGTTGTTCCGGCTGCGTTTAAAGTTGATGTTCACCACTGGCTAATTTTGCATGGTCGCTATACCTGCATCGCACGTAAACCTCGCTGTGGTAGCTGTATTATTGAAGACTTGTGTGAATACTCTCCACCAAAAGAAAGTGTAAAGAAAAAGAAGAAATAAATACACTTAAATCATTGATGGCTCTTTAATGAGCCATTTTTTTACTTTACAAAATCACCAAGTGTAACTATATTAGATTAATATGTAACCAACTTGTGATTTTGTAATGAATGAATTAAGTGAAAATGTTGCAGTAAAAATTTATAAAGATGCCGATGGGTACAGCTTTCCCCTCATTGTAAGATCTGGTGTATTTCCCGCTTGCTTGTACCTAAATGCTTATCTTAACGGAAACCATAACTCCCCACTTTCGGCAAGAAAGAATAAAGCAAGCACTCAAGCTCCAGCTTTTCATACACTAAAAAAATACGCCTATGAGCTGAAATTTTTATACTGTTATTTTATCGAGCAAGGTATCGATCTTGTTGAGCGTGTCAGCTCTGGTGAATTTCTTTCAAGGCAAGAGGTCGATGATTTTGTTAGATCGTGCAAGCTTTATGCTAATGAAGGCACTATTGATGAAAGTAATACCGTAGCAATTTCTGACAAGCGCATAAGAGATGCCATCCATGCAACTTCACATAGCCAACCACAAGTTTCCGCACACACATTACGTCAGCGCTTAATTCGACTGAGGGCTTATATCGAATACTTGTTCGTTTGCCACCACTATGATCAAGAGCCAACTAATACTCAAGCCAGAGTGGACGACCAATTCAATAAGTTTAAGTTATACATCAACACGTTTATTGGCGGCACACGTAAAAATAACACCATCGTTAAAGATGCATTTGAGTCGGTAATACCTTCAGATAAGTTCTTTTATTTGCTTGAAATCATCAAAGAGAGTTCACCTGAGAACCCATTTAAATCCAGCAAATTAAGAAACCAACTCATCATGCAAATTCTAATTAACACAGGGGTTCGTGTTGGTGCGGTTTTAAAGCTAAAAGTCAGTGACTTGATTGACGATTGGGATAACCCTCGCTTCCTATTGACCAGAACTCCCAATGATCCGACTGATCCAAGGTTAGAACGCCCATCAAATAAAACCAAAGCGCTATCGGTTTCTATTTCCTCAGAGTTAATGAAGCTTATCAAGCTCTACATACAAACTGTACGAGCAGAAAATACAACCGCCCGTGAACATGACTTTGTGTTTATCTCAGAAAAAGGGACAACATCAGGGCAACCGCTCACGTATAAATCCATTCACAAAATCGTAGATAAATTTGGTGAGGCATTAGGTATCAAGCTCCACCCTCACAAGCTTCGTCATAAATGGAATGAAGTTTTTGAAGATAAGGCGAGAGAGCATGGGTTAACACCTGAAAAAATTGAAGATTTACGCAAATATGCAATGGGCTGGGTTGAAGACTCGAAAATGGCATCCGTCTATAACGAATATCAACTGGCGGTCACTGTGGCTGATATTTCCGCTAGAACCCAATCTAAAACTGTTCCGAGGTTAGGAGGTGGTCATGAGTCATAGCCATATCGCAACATTAAAAAAGGAGTACGATGGTCAGCGCATATTCAATGCAAGAGAAGATGGTTACTCTTTTGATGTGCTTTCAGATACGTGGGAGCTTGGTTATAAATCCTATTTATATCTAAATTGGATGAATGAACTAAATACTAATACTTATCTGGACTTAAAATTAGCAATAGCACATGCCGCAAAGCATTACGCTCATAGCTCTCTATACAGCCACGTTAGCATCCTCAAATCCATTGTAAAATATCTCGACATTTACGATTTTCGGGCGTGGTGGCTCACACTAGATACTTACAAGAATAAAGTCAGAGATGTCATAAACGCCCTATGCCACCCAAGAAATGGTTATACCTGTCATACTCTCCAACCGTTATTTGACACAGTTAAAGATGAAAATTTAAAGCGCCAAGGTGTAATGAAAGGCATTCTTGATCCAAAAACTGGTGCTTACAGTGAAGTTGAGCACGACAATATTCTTGAAAGCTTAAGAACTGAAACACAGCAAGTATTAAAGGTTGAAATACTATCGCAACAAAAGTTTACCGCACTACGGAATGTCATAGCCAGTCAGTTACTTCTCGCCCTGATAAGACGACCAACCCAACTTGTGCAACTTAAATGGTGTGATGTTTTACCTGTAGGGGAAACCTTTTTATCTCATAAAGAACCGAACCTTAACTGGAAACCCGTTACTCAACACTTGTTCTCAGATATGGAGCAATTGCACTTTCGCACCTTTAAAGGCAAAGATGGACAATTTCGCGGTGATGCGGAATCACGCTCACACCGCCTAGAGTCAGACTTTTCTCGATTGCTTTTGCGTTACTATCAGGTTTATGAACACTACCTTTTACATTCGCTGTCTATACAACACATTACATTAGGTGAAGATGAAACCAAAGAACTCATGAGACGCCTACCTGTATTGCCTGACCAAAGCTTATTTAGCTCTAGTTTTGAATCTAAAGCAGAACTGTTTATCTCCAATAGCGATACCTCAAAAGCCTATCATATGGCTTCGGTCACCCTTGCAAATAATATACGTTATTTATTCGGAAACAAACTCAAGCCAAACAGCGATAGATGTCCAAACGATTCTTTGCGACTTGGTAACAATCGCTGGCGACACACCATTCTCACCCAAGGTGCAAAATATGGGTTAAGCCCTGCCCACCTTGCTGCTATAACAGGCGTCACCATTGACGCGATTACCCCCTATCTTGATTTGAAAACCTCAGAGCGAGTTAAAGTTGATGAGGCGTATGCTGGGAACCATATCGTCAAGCGATTTGATAGCCTGTCGGTAAAAGAGTTACAAGCGCACGATGATTTCAAAGTAAAAAGCAGGTTTGATGAAGAAATTGGCCATAAACTCAATCCTGCTAACTGCTCCAGTTGTCAGTCAAAAGGCGGTGCTCCTATGGCCTGTTATCCCTGCGACAACTTTAGACCTCTAGAAACGGCAAACCATCAACAATATCTTGATAAAGCGGAAAGAAAACTGGTGATAAATAGTCAATCAGCACACCCTGCGACAGTCAAACGCCTCAAGAAAATCATTCTTTATATCAAGGTGACCATCGCCATTTGTGAAGAGAGAAATACGACTAAGCTTGGAGATGAAAAATGAACACGCTCAACCGTTACATAGCCAATCAACACGCTTATATCGCCGAAAAGAAAAAACAGCCATTACTTGGTTTTACCGCGCCATCAGGAAAGCAAGCAACGTGGGAGGACATTGCTGTTACCTTTACCAGCAACAAAGGCATCTCTATTAACCTCCTTTTTAATAACGATAATCAACCCCACGCCAACATTAACTCAACTTTTTCCGATAAAGACAGGCTCGATGAACATACGCACCATCTACTCTTTGCCTTTGCTCTTGATGTGCTGAAAGAAAATATTTCTAACAAGTACAAGAGAGATAAAGTCACTACGGCAAGAAAATTTCTTATTGCTCTTAATGAAAATATCGCTTCTTCCAGTCTGGATGAGATTCAAAACATCATCGATGAAATGAAGTATATCCAGTATCTTTCTGCATTTTTTGAGTGGCTAAAAGCCCATAAGATGCTTCCTGTCAGTCAATTCCCGAACCTAACGAGAGAGTATAAAGAGACAAGAGCCAAAAGCGGTGATGATGCTATCGAGGCTGAAAAAAGTAAACTGCCTGATGAAAAGGCGTTATTGGCACTCGGGGCGATCTTTTATGATGCAATCCCGCCTTATCACGACATCAAGAATAAAGAGAACACTAATTCTTGGGCTGCTCTCATCCATCCAACAACGAGTCAACTCGATAGTTATGTTTGCACCATGTCAGCACTTGCGATGTCGTCCCCTAATCGAGCGGCAGCAGAGCAAGTGTTACTAACTAAGCAACGAGTGAAAGCCCATAATGAAGTAGTCAATAACAACATTAATACTGTCTACTACCTTAATTGGCGAGGTTCAAAAGGATATAAAGACTATCAGAATCATATCAATGCTGAAATGGCCGAAAGCCTAGACCGAGCATTACACTATACCGCTCTTGTAACTGAGCCAGCGAGAGTATTAGCAAGGTTTTATCAAAACCCAAACCTAAGTTTAAAAAAGGTGTTAGGTGAGTTTAAGCCAAGTGCCAAAAACCTAGATGCACTCAAACCCAACGACAGTAAACCGACCAACCTGATCCAGCTTGGTTTTTTATTGGGCTTTTATGATGACAGCGACGGCTATGCCCGTGTTACGTGCGATACCAAGGGTGCGATTGATACCACAAAACGTAAAGATTCCCCTGTATTTATCAAACACATCACCAAGCTGTTGCCATTCGATAAACTAGAAATTAAAAGCCGATGTCCTTATGCATCCCTACTTGTTGGCGCTGCTGTCAACTTCAAATCCCAATTAAGTAAATATTTCAATGGTCAAACAGAAATGACGGTTGAGGAATTTCAAAACCATTACATTACAACTAATCAACAAGCTATGTCAGGGTACAATAACGCTAAGACCAAGCGTGTCGATTATGAGCAAGCTTTATTTACCTATACAGAAAAACAAGTAAGCACTCAGCAAGCCTCTCACTTCCTGTTAGTTCCCATCGAATCTGTAAGTGCTTTTTTTGATAGAAACATCAAAAAAGCCAAAAACGGTTACAAAACCATCTTTGAGCGGCATAGTTTCTCAACAGGTTTCGCAATCACCCCTCACCAATTCAGGCATTGGCAAAATAACTACCTAGCCAATAAGGGGTTGCCCCACTTACTCATAACGATGCTGTCTGGCCGTAAAAACCCTGAGCAAACACTCACCTATATTCATACGACTAATGCCCAAAATGCCTCAGTCATCAGTGATATTTTATATGAAAAAGAAACCGAGGAAGAAGTACAAGATAAGGTTGGCAAACGCCTACAGAGTAAAGCTCAATACGATGATGCCACCGATAACTTAAGCCCAACTTTTGTCAATGAGGTCGGCTTTTGCACCCAAGATTTAACGTTAACTCCTTGCACTTACATGACGGAATTTGAAACACAATGCACACTCTGTTCATCCTCATGCCATATTGCGCATGATAAAGATGCGATTGAACTGCTAAATAAGGATTTAACAATCCAGAAACACAACCTAAAGCAAGTTCAGGAGGCCATTAACTTTGCAACCAGTGAAGGAATGCAGCAATGGTATGAAACCCACTACCAAAATACTTGTATGCTCAAGAGTCTTATTGAAGTGCTATCAGATGACTCCATCAAAGAAGGGGCTATTGTTCGTTTTTTGACTCGTTCAAATGTCATGCGAATTACAGATTTAGAAACAAAGACAGTAACAGAACATAAGCTATCGCTACCTGATGCGAAAGAAGCTCTTCAAGCGGCTCTTGCTGCAACAACCCAAACAAATAACGTCTCGGCTAAAGATAACTTTTTAGGCTTTTTGGGATCAGTATAGGGAAAGACACATGGCAACTAAATCATTAGACACTGATCAACAAATCTCCATTCAAGCGTTAATTAGAAGTTGGGAAGGAAAGCTGACTTGGGATTTATTAGTCACGAAAATTGAGTCTAGCCTTGCGATCACTACGACGCGGCAAACTCTTGATAAATATCTCAATATAAAAAATGAATACAAAGATAGAAAACGCTCACTCAAGGGGCAACCTGTTTCCGCTGACAATACTGATCTACTTATCTATCTACAAAAAGATATTGATTTAGCAGAAAAAATTATTCAGCTAGAAGCGGAATTAAAAGTAGCAAAAGATGAAGTCGGTTATCTACAAGCGTTTGTTCAAAAAATCGCCAACATCGGTCAAGGCGATCCAAATGTAATGGCTATTTTTCAAAGGGCGATGCGGAGTATCGAGGAAAGTAAATAAAGACCTTAATGCAACTCTTTGTATTTTCTAATCTAATTGAGGGCTTAAAATGGCAAGTGGTCAGCAGAAAGCGCAGCACAATCTTGAGGCGTTTAAGGTTTGGGTAGCAACACAAAGCGATGATGATTTTAAACCAATTATCTACCGAGGCCAGCTCAATCGCATCGAAGTCGCGAAAGGGATCGGCTGTGGTAAATCTGCCCTTAACCAAAACCCTGCTCTCAAAGACGCACTCAAAGCATTAGAAGATGAGCTGCGTGATAGAAGCATTCTGCCACCTTTGACCAACTCAGCTAAGAAAAACGAAGGTAAACCAAAAGCCTATGACAATACCGCCAACCGCAAGCTGCTCGACTCAAAACGAGTATCCTCATTAGAGGCTGAAAACATTGAATTAAAAGCCAAGGTAAAAGAGCTGGAAAAACGACTTGAGCGCTTTGGGGAGCTATCAGAGACCCTATCTGAAATGGGGTTGATGCCACGATGAATACTATCCTACATGAAGATCAGATGCGCATAACCAGCATTCCTTATCGCTCGACCAAGATGGTGATATTCAGTGGTGTGCCACTGGCAAAAGACTCATACAAAACCAATAATGGTAAGTATTACGTCACCATTATAGCCGATCCTAATCGTATCCCTGTGCAACCCACGTTAGGTCAGCATTGGTCAGTCAAAGGTTCTCGCCAAGTTAAAGCTGTTGAAACTGGCGATTATGTCATGCAGCAACACACTTATGAGTTACCAGAGCATATTGAATGCTCCATGCCCAAAACAGGTGAGCAACTGATACACTTTATTGCTAAAGAAAGTGACTTCAAGGGTATTGGTGAAAGTAAAGCTAGGGCGCTCTGGCAGCTCTTGGGGAAAGATTTCCATATCACCCTGAGAAATGACACCCCAGAGTCCAGAAAGCTTCTGACATCGATTCTGAGCGAAGATTCAGTAGAGGCACTCTTTAAAGGGTACGCCAAATATAAAAATCTGGCACATTGCAACTGGATGAGTGAGCACAACATCCCCGCCAGTGTGCAGCAACGGCTGCTCAAGCATCACGGTGAAGCCTCCATAGAGGTAATTAAGGATAATCCTTATGCTTTGATGGGTTTTGGTCTTTCGTTCAGTGCCATTGAAGATATTATCAAGGTAACGGATTTTAAGAGCGATGTTGCGAAGAATGACCCAAGAAGGCTCAGCGCTGCTCTGGAAATGGCGATTCGCAAGGAGATTGAAAAAGGTCACACCTATACCACTCATGCCAATGTGCGCCCTTACCTCAACAGGCTACTGAAAGACAAAACACTGGTCACTCAGGCGTTCCAATCAGGTCATGATAAAGCTCAGTACATTTTAAATCCTGATACGGGGGCTTATCACCCAACCGCACAACTGCTGATGGAAAATGTCGTTGCTAAACGGCTTAATGCACTGGTTCAGCGAAATAACTTATTCGATGAAATGGCTAATGCAGCATATTGCGCTGCGATTGCGGATTTGCCTTATGATTTAACGCCCAAACAGAGTGAAGTGGTAATAACTTGCCTAGATAATTCGGTAAGCTGTATTACAGGCGGTGCAGGAACAGGCAAAACAACGGTACTTAGAACGGCTCTCAGGGCTTACCATCAACTCGGATTTGAAATACACGCTGTTGCGCTTAGTGGTCGCGCTGCAATGAGACTTCATGAATCAATCGGTTTTGTTACCTCAACCATTGCCAAATTGCTGCGTGAAGACCCCATAGAACCTAGTGTCGAGAAAACAAATCACCTACTGGTGATTGATGAGGCAAGCATGATTGACTTGCCAACCATGTATCGTCTTGTGAATCACATTCACCCCTCTGTACGATTGATATTCACTGGCGATCCCGACCAACTTCCACCCATCGGCTGCGGCAAGGTGTTGGCAGACATCGTTGAAGCAAAAACGGTGGCTAATACGAAGTTAGATATCGTCAAGAGGCAGGAAGGTTCAACGGGTATCCCCGAATACTCAAAGCTCATCAATCAAGGAGTGGTGCCTGATCGATTAAATACGGGCGCAATACACTTTCACGAAACCAGTAAAACAGACATTGCCAAAGTCTGCTGTGAGCTTTACCAACAGTGTCCTGAAAACAGTCGCGTCATGGCTCCAACCAAGGCACTCGTATCAGAAATCAATAAACTCACCCAACAAGCCGTTAACCCAGATAGCACTAGCCTTGAGTTCGAAATCAATGGTGATAAGTTCTTTTTGCCACTTCGCATGAATGATGCCGTGTTATTCACACAGAACCATTATGACAAAGGCATTCAGAACGGCTCACTTGGCACACTAACCAACGTCAAACCTTCTGGTGATAGTTACGGTGAAGTGACACTAGATACAGGTGAAAAGGTCGAGATTACACAATCTGTTCTCGATTGCATGGAGTTGGGTTACGCAATCACCCTACATAAAGCTCAAGGGTCACAGTTTCCACGTATCATCATCGCTCTGCAAAAAGGCAGAATAGTCGATAGAGCATGGCTCTATACGGCAATTACAAGAGCAGAAAGCGAAATTCATATCGTTGGAAGTAGTGATGACATGAGGCAGATCACCGAGGCACCTAGTCACTCTCATAAGCGGAATAGCTACCTGAAAGAACTGTTGAGTTAGCAATTTCAAACTCGTTTTTGCCCCAAAGCGTTTTAAGAAGCATGGTTCGCTTGATAAGTTTTGGTAATGATTTTAGGCTTAGACTTAGGGAAAGAACACATGATGGTGGACTAATGAACTACTTCGCAGAGGACCCCTTCTAGGTAATGTAAACCTGGAGGGTAAATGAAAAAACTGAAGCAACAGTACCGAAGTCATGTAAAAGCGCAAGGGGCTTATCTATGGGATATGTATCCTAGCGTACGTAGTCGAATTCACAAGCATTTTTCAACCAAGCAGGAGAAGAGCTACTATTTCCTCCACAAAATTGAGTGTCGTGAATATCCAATAAAACTGAGAGCAGCCAGAGGAAGATTACTGGCTAACCCGTGGGATGATTATTCTGCTCACGTATATGACGTTGCTAAGTGTTGGAAGCATAATTCGAAAAGGCGTCACCAATACTATAAATAAACATCATTAAGCCTCGCCAATGCGAGGCTTATTTGTGTCCGTCAGTTTATTCACACCAAACAGAACTGATCACACGAGCTAGCTTCCATAGCTAACTAAAATTTGCCCCTTTTCGAGTTAGAGTAAAGGGTCATTCACATATTGTTATTGCGAATTTTCACTACGAAAAATTATCCGAAGAGGTATGACTAGCATAGTGAAAAATTACGTCTCATTGAACCGTTTAATCCTTCAATACATCGGGTTATATCATTATAAACAAGAACTTGAGCTTCAACATCATTAACAATAAAGATGCGATGAACTTAGAAAATATTTATTAATGCGAAGTGATGTTGGAATAGTATCTCACCGCTTAGACTAAAAACGGGAGCCATTTTCCTCCCGCTGAATCGTTTATTCCTGCATTTCTTGCTTGTAGTTCTCTTTCCATATTCCAGCATATGGAATCATCACTATATGTAATACCAACCACCAAAGAAACTTAGGAGCAGTACCCCAATAAGTTGATGCTGGTACATACCCGTGAGATAACTGATTTCTCAAGTCACCATAAACTTTATCAAGTAGGACTACCTGTAAGTTGGTGGTTAAATCAGACCCCAAAGTATCAATGATCGCTTGGTGTCCAAGCAGAGCTTTAATACCATTACGTTCTTGTGACCCGTCACCATGTAACGTAGAAGGCTCCTCTCCTTTCTGACGTGCAAGATAGCGTAGAGAGTTCTCAATTTGCGGCACTAGCAAATGACAAGCAGTCATGAAGTCTCGATTGAAACCAGCCAATAGACCTTTCACAAAATATTCTTCATGACCATCTGGAATGAATGGATGATTTGAACAGATTTGCTCAATTGCTTCTTCTGTAACAACGTATTTGGTAGTGACTTCATTCAGAGCTGGCATAATCTTGCCTTGCACACCTAACTGGTGCTCAATACCAATGTTGCGCATCATAATACTCCAGCACAGTAGGCCATTCTCGTCATTTTCAATACCAAGGCCAGCAGGAATTACAGCAGTTGTCATACCTTCATGATCTAGATGAGTCGTGCCGAACATCCACGAGATACTAGTTTGCATCTGCTCAACTGCATGCTCTCTTAACTGCTCTATGTTCGATGGTCTTGTGATCTTACCCAAGCGGAAAATAGCATCGAACAAGTCAACACTCTGCACGTTGGCAATAGCAGTATTAACAAGCTCACTAATATCTTGTCCATCAGTAACGATAAGACCAAGGTCGTGCAACGATTCAATTTGCTGCTCTCTCATTTCTTCATATAGAGCCAGTCTTTGTTCTTTAGTCCCAGGAACTTTGCTCAAAGCATCAATTGCTTTGAGCAAGCGTCCAGCGGCAATCATGCCTTGCTGATAATGTTCAGCCGCTTTGACATGACATTCAGAAATAGACTGCCAAGTAGCTATCTCTTTCTCTTTGTCTCGCATAGACATTGCTGCATCTAAAGCTATTTCGTTTGCATTAATGGATGAATCGTAATCGCCTCTTTCAAACAGTAATCTCGCTAGCTCTAGAGCTTGTTCGTAAATCCAATCAGCCTCTTTGATACAAAACTCAAGGCAAAGAGTTAACAAGCGTATTGCGAAAAAGCACTTCTCAGATTCTTTATGTACTTCGAATTCTTCAAGAAGGAACTGAGATACGTTTTCGAATAAATCAGGACGTTGATTATCCCGTCTGAACATGCAGCTCAGGCGTAGAGCACGCTCAATACGTTCACATGGCAGAACCCACGAATCAGATTCATCAGCAAGTTGTCTAGCTGACTCTAAGTACGCTTCTATCGCCATATAAGCATGCTCGATAGTCCCAGACTTCGTAATCCATGCAATATCGGCTAATCGTGCTCGCAATTCATGGTTTTCAACTTCTGGGCAGAAGTTTTTCAGTGCCGTAAGTGACTCTTCGCTGAAGTCACTAGCTATCAAGCCTCTACGATCTTCAAATACAAATTTGGGCTTGAAAGGAGCCTTGGGGTCTCGTGGGGTAAAGTGCATTGAACATGCAGCGGCTAACAATCGGGCTGGGACGCTTTCTTGTTGCGCTGCGAAAGCAGATTCGATGTAGTGGTATGAGTGTTCTTCTACTTCAGACAAGATATCTGCTAGATTTAGTCCCTGTAACTCCTCTAGAGTTACAACTGTTTCATGTAATGACATAGACACCTCAATAATCGCCACCACAAAGCTTTATTTCCTAAAACTCTCGATGTGCTCTTGGTTGCATTAAAATCATGACATTACAACTTACGTCCAAACCTAACAACTTCTTTTTGTCATACTTGAATTTATTTATATATTACAAATATTTAATTTTCGATAACACGTTTCTGTCCATGGGCGTTCTTGCACGCTCTGAACGACAGTAATCGAAACTGCTACAACAGTTTTAGTCAATAACCAGACTTTATGTTGACCAATAACACCTAAGAGGAGGTCAACATGAGAAAGTCATCATCAGAAAAATGCAGCGGGATAAAAAGACCATTCAAGTTGGAAGAGATTTGGCGAATAAGAACTAGGCTAGAGCTTGAAAACGACCTAATGCAACTTGCACTATTGAACCTAGCCATTGATAGCAAGTTGAGGGCGAGTGATCTACTAAAACTGCATGTATATGATGTTTCTTCGCAAGGAGTGATCTATGAAAGGGTTCAATGCACCCAGCAAAAAACAGGTACAGATGTACACTATGAGATTACTCCGAGAACACAACAGAGTATTAGTCGGTGGGTTTACTCTGCATCCCTAGATACAAGTAGCTTTTTATTTCCAAGTTGTCGCCGCAAAGGGCAACCTATCAGCTACTCATTCTATCGCTCAATTATCAGAAACTGGGCTGAAAAACTGGGATTGAATGCTGACTATTACGGCACTCATTCCATGCGCCGCACTAAAGCCACTTTAATCTATGCCAGAACAAAAAACATCAGGGCTGTACAGATCTTACTTGGACATTCGAAGCTAGATAACACAATTCGATACCTTGGCGTTGAGCTAGAAGACGCTCTGAGACTATCTGAGAAAACAGACTGCTGACAGGCGGGATCTGCTACAGGCTTTTCCTCTGAAAAGCCTGTGCCCCATTATCATTCAGAGTAAATACTCATTCATACCTTGTTCATGTGAATTTACACTACAACAATTTATGCGAATTCCGCTCATCTAGGAATTATGCACCTCTTAGTACTCTAATTTGTTAGCATTTTTGGTAAAGTATTGATTTGTTATAGAGTCAGTAAGTAAAAGACGGCATTATTTCAGAGTTAAAGGTTACTGTTAGCCGTCTAGTTAGCGTTAGCATTATTGAGGATTTATGGAAAATTTATTCGTATACAGTACAGATGAAGTGGCGTATCAAAGCTTCGAAGTCTCCGAATCCGAAATTACATTGGCTTTAGGTTATAGAGAGCTTTTGGTCAAAGCCCTAGATATAGAAATTATCTATGATCAAATAATTGAAGCTTACTGGGACTATAAAAACAAAGTGAACTATTGGAGCTTGAGGTCTGTGTCATCGCCGTTCGCAAACTATGCTTTTAATCATGAGGTTCGTAGTTCATTGAATCGGCAAGCTTTTAATTTGTTTAATCTAAGTAAACTATATCTAGACTGGCACTACAATAAAGACAAGAAGCGCTGCTTTTCATTCGAGTTAACAAAGGACGATGGATCGCAGCAACAAGTCATCGATCATCGTGAAGAAATCTATAAGACAAATCTGAATTATGTAGTTGGTTGTAAACTTCGTGGTCACAGCCAGCATAGCGAGTTACCAGTTAGAACCATCACGAAAGGTGTGCGTTACGATCACGATACTTCAAACCGGACTGCTCATTTTAATATCTATTATGATTACGAAGATTTAGTAAAAGCTAGTGTACCTAAAGATAGGTTATTCAAAGATATTAAACTTGATCTTACAGAAATAATCGATGGCTTTGTATACGCTATATCTCAGAAGCATATGTTAAATCGTAGATTAACAGAAGTGGTTGTTGGTAAGGCGAGAGCCTCATTCACGTCAATGTGGCAAAACTATGCGACTGAGACTGGTTTTAAAAACTATCAATGTGAAGTGTGTACGCAAGAGAACAAAATATTTGGTTCATCTCTTGAGTGGTTTGACGTTTTTGATTACTTGAAAGAGAAGCACCGAAATTCTATCAATTACTCAAATATAACGTTTGAAAAATAATGTTAACAAAGTATTTAAAGTTTCAAGATACTTTTTCTAATCTGGTAGAACCAATTAGAGCAATAAATATAAATGGCTTCTGTCCATCTTCGTTTCACTCTGGTCTGGCTGCTAACATTGGTCACACTGTAGACATAGCGACACATTTCGTTCCATCAAGAAAACAACCATGGAGAGGCAGAACGATTCAGTTACCTGAGTGCAGTATCTACTTAAAAAGCATGGCGGAATAATAGATAATTACGACAGGACACCCAAGGCTCTGCATGTCCTTAAAACATCACGCCTTTTAATAGATACTTATCTCACGACAACGATAAGGGTAAATATAATGAAGCGTGAGACGAGACAGTGGTACGAAAGACCTACAGGTATTATCTTGTTGAATATTGTGGCTGGACTCATTGTCGCCATAGTATGCGGTCTAGTGGTGTGAGGATGCGATGGAATATAAGAATTTAGAAATAGCAGATGAAACAGTAGAAGAGCTTGAGGATATGTGGGAGGAACAAAGGTCTTCACACTTCTCATGGTGGGATAATAGTGAAGACCGTGCTCCTATTGCTGAACATCCACTTGCTGCCTTAGCTTACTGCTTAGAGGCTGGCGTCTACCCACCACCGTCTGTCTTATTACAAATCGCGGAAACGTATAAGGGGTACATCCATAAACAAGGAGAAATAAGCCTCGAGGATGCTTTCTTTGGTAAACCAGTAAAAGGCATAGGTAATTATGCTGCTAAGAAAGCCAAATATCGTGATGTGACTATGCTTCACATTATGGTTCAATTGGAAACACTAACTGTTGATGACAACAAGCGGAGGTCTCAGATAGAAATAGCAGAAGAATACCTTGACAAGAAAAGGTCTGATAAAGACCCTGAGCATTTACTTAGAAAGCTGCGACGTTTGAGACAGAAGATGAAGTAGTACATTGTGATCTCAAAGTTGATGCTGCTCTCCTAAACAATATTAACACACCTCAAGTTATGCGAATTTGATCAAAGTACTTGTTACCGCTAACTCAGAAATGTCCAAAAACGAGTTACGAAAGCTCTTTTGTGAGATTTTTTGTGAGTGATACCGATGGTCAAGAAAAATCATAAACGCCTAGCGACTAGCGAGCCGTGCGAGCGTCAGGAGTGGCTTTATTATTTTACTTTACCATCATTCCCCTAGATACCCTTTTAGCAGGGTGATGGTTCACGCAGTGAGGCCATCGCCTTGCCAAGACTTTGAGTAAAGTCAGCTACAATTTATTTGTTACTATTTTGTAAAGGATATTGCGTATGATTTTGTCGAGTTTAGTCTTATAAAATCATCACCTTTACAAATTAAAGGGTATTTGTAATGTATTTTTACCGTTGATGGCACCTAAACCCCTTACTATAACTAGATAGTCACTCACTCACCCACCGAGTAAAGATGATTTTTAGTTCATATAATGGAGATATAAAGACAAAGTAGAAATCTAACCTCGCTGTAATGTGACTATCTCTATTTCATCCAGCATCGTCACCAACAAAAAAGGAGCATTAAAACGCTCCTTTTTTAAAACGAATAATCTGATTATTACAATGGTGTACAGTCAATATTAAAGCCATTTTGTTTACGTTTAGCGGCAAGCTCTGCAGCCCCTTTACCAAGCGCATTTAATAACTCATCACGTTGTTGAGGTGAGACTTTTTTACCACTAGCATCAAGAGATTGCTGTAATTCTATTGCTGCTTTTTGCTTATCACCTTGAAGGTAGCTTTCTTGGGCAAGGGCAATATAAGCCATGCTTCGTGCTAAAGGCTGACCTTCATGCCCTAGCGCCTGTAATTCAGTTGCCGCACCAGGTTTACACAATTGTTGATTTTTTATTGCTTCAGCAACGGGCTTTAAATCTGCTTTAACGACTTTGTTGAGCACTTCCTTGGTCGTATCTGTTGCCACATTCTCAACCGTAGTCGTGAACATTTTTATACCAGCAATCACTGCGACAATAATAACAATCCCGCACAATAAACGCTTATTCATACTCAAATCCTTATTCGCTGATTAACACTACCATCATAAAGGTGTTATCAATAGCCAATGTCAACAGACGATTAACATTACGCCCATAATGAATTTAAATTTGACTACGCCCTAATGAAATCACCACTCGACGGTTTTGATGTCGACCGACAGGGGTTGAGTTATCGGCAATAGGTCGCCGTTTACCATGAGCTTCAACTTGAATGCGATCGTCAGGTAAACCTAACCCTCTAAAATAATCTTCAATTTTAGCGGCTCGTTGTTCTGACAACCGTTGTCCTGCCGCTGTTCCTAATGCTGAATCACTGTATGCAGCAACCAGCACTAAATCGATATCATCAGAATAGCGGACATAATCAGCAATCTGCGCTAACCGCTGCTGTGACATATTATTCAGCTCATCACTATCATTGTTGTAATGCAAAATAGTAAAAGCGATATCGTCAAAACTAAATGGCATCAAGTTATTCAAACATTGACTAAAAAGTTGATACGATTTATTAAAATTCACCGCAGACAAACCAACGTCTAACTGACGTTGTCGCTGCGCAGGCCAACTTTTATAGCTAAACGTTGGATTACGTCCATCTTCTAACTCTGCCAACATTTGCCACGCAGTATTACCTTCAATATAGCCATCAAATTGTTTAAAAAATTTTAAATCAACCATCGCATGAGCAGCATCGCCAGGCATCCAACTCGGTGGCATTGAGGTTAACTTAACATTGCGGGTTGCTCCAAGTTGACGCTGCATTTTCAACTCAAAATGCAGGTTCATTTTTTTACTCGAACGTGCTGAAAACTGCGCAGTTCCATAAGCTGGAATGGCGTGTTCTAATCGACACTCTAACGGCGTATCAACCACAAGCTGCCACTGTGATTGATGTGGCGAGGCAAGGTAGTTTTTAGCCTCCGCATTCGATATTGAAATAAATACACTAATAACTAATCCAATTCGTAACCAAGGCATTAATACTTCTATTGAATTCATTTTATAACCAGACTAAGAGAAAATAATACAACGACAATAATAATGTTACACTGCTATATCGGCATTTATGGTATGAGCTTTAGCCTTCTATTACGCAATCAAACTATTGTTACTTCAAATCGTATTTCTATGATTGAACAGCAATGAAATTGCACGCTTAATCTGCCATACTATGTAATTCTTTTATTTTGACAGCAGTACTATGAGCCAAGATAACCAATGTAATACCTTAAAAAGTCGCTTTCGCGGCTACTTTCCAGTCGTTATTGACGTTGAAACTGCAGGTTTTAACGCCAAAACGGATGCCTTATTAGAGATTTGTGCTGTCACTTTACAAATGGATGAAGATGGTTGGCTAAAACCTGCAACAACTATTCACTTCCATGTCGCTCCTTTTGAAGGTGCAATCTTGCATAAAGAAGCGTTAGAATTTAACGGTATCCGCGACCCGTTTAGCCCATTACGTGGTGCGGTATCTGAAGAAGTTGCACTAAAAGAAATTTATAAACAAATCAGAAAAGAACAAAAAAACACTGATTGCACCCGTGCGATTATGGTGGCGCATAATGCGACATTTGATCATAGCTTTGTAATGGCTGCCTCTGAACGTGCGAAACTAAAACGTAACCCATTTCATCCATTTGCGACCTTTGATACTGCAGCATTAAGCGGTTTAGCCTTTGGACAAACGGTGTTGGCTAAAGCCTGTCAAACCGCTGAAATTCCATTTGATAATAAAGAAGCGCACTCAGCATTATATGACACTGAACGTACCGCTGAATTATTTTGCAAAATCGTTAATAAGTGGAAACAACTAGGTGGCTGGCCATTATTCACGCCACCAACAGACGACACTGACAGCAAATAATCTAAATTGCGCTGAATTTTTTATTAAACCCATCCCTGTATGGGTTTTTTTATACCTCTTACATCGTTCGTCAAATAAATAGACGCAAAAGTTAACAATTACTTAACATTAATCTTATACTTGGTCTGTAATGCGTTTTGTTTTTCCTCATGGATGAATAAAAAATAACATAACGACAACTGAGAGGCAGAATAATGTCCGTAAATATACGTTATCTTTCCCTTGCGCTTTGTGCAGCACTGACTAGTACTTCAGTGTTTAGTGCGGGGTTTCAAGTCTCAGAACAATCAGCATCAGGTTTAGGTCGTGCTTTTGCCGGAGAGGCAGCTATCGCTGATAATGCTGCTGTAATCTCTCGCAATCCTGCTGCGATGACAAAATTTAACACCATGACAGTATCTGTTGTTGGCAGTGTTGTTATACCAGATGTTGATGTTATCGCCCATGATGCACCTAACGGCATCCAGACAGCCAAAAATGTGGCTCCAACCGCTTTTGTACCTGCTAGTTATTTTATTCAACCGCTCAATGAGCGCTTTTCTTGGGGGCTAGCCTTATTTTCAGGCTACGGCGTCACTACCGATTATCCTGCTAATTTTTATGATGGTACTTCTGCAGGTAAAACCTCACTGGTAGCCATCAATTTAAACCCCAGTATTGCTTATAAAGTTAATAATCAGTTGAGCCTTGGGGTCGGTCTCAATGCTGTTTATGCCAAAGCTGAACTCTATCGCCATTATGGACAGAATGCGTTACCGTTCTATCCAGCGATTAAACCCAGTGATAAAACCATTAACATGGAAGGTGACACTTGGAGCTGGGGATGGAACATCGGTGCTTTCTATCAATTAAATGATAATAACCGTTTTGGGCTCGCTTACCGTTCAAAAGTTGATCTTGATTTTAAAGGCGATTTTACTGATTACTCCGGATTAGTATTAGGCAGTGCCAATCGCGGTCAAACCATCAAAGGAAAACTTCCTGTTATTCTACCCGCCACTGCTGAGTTTTCTGGCTTTCATCAGCTTAATCCGCAAATTGCTGTTCATTACAGTCTTTTCTGGACCCAATGGCGTTCATTTAAAGAGTTACGTGCCACCAACGCACAATGTAATTTCAATGGTCAAATGCCAGGGATTTGCTTGCTAAAAGATGAAGATTATAGCGATGCATTTCGATGGGCTATTGGCACCACATACACTCTCAACCCGAACATTACCTTACGTGCTGGATTTGCCTTTGATGAGCAAGGCGGTAAAGCCACGCTTAGTATTCCAGATACTGACCGTTACTGGTATTCAGCCGGCGTCACCTACCAGCATAGTCCTCGCTTAAGTATTGATATTGGCTTGAGTTATATCTACGGAAAAAACAGCGACTTTATTGAAACTGACCACCGTTTTACTGCCAGCAGTGTTGCTTATATTGGAGCTGCACAAGTTAACTACGCCTTTTAGCCACAATGTATAACAACATTTAAATAAGGAAATATATGAACAAGTATATTTTAACGATACTAACAACAAGTTTGGGGCTAATGGGGTGCGGTGGCGACAGCAAATTAGAAGGGACACCAACACTGGATCCCAATATTACCGATAGCATTAACGCCGCGACTAAAATCAACTTTGATTTAATCACTGATCCACAAAGCCCTACCCTTGTTCAACCCACTTATTTATTAATGGACAGTCGCGACGGCACTTTAAATACCGAAGTTGCAGCTGCTGATGCCAATGATATTAGCGATCCATTAATAACAATGGGACACACCGATGGTTGGAGTACCAGTCAACCATTACAGCTGCAATTTGTAGGACATGATCTTGATAGCACAACGCTAGCTAATGGCTTTTATTTAATTGAATCTAACGATCCAACCACCACTAGCCACACCATAGAACCGACTAAGCTCACTCAAAATGATGGCGACTTTATATTATCAGCATCAGGTACCACGCTTACTGTAATGCTGTTAAAACCATTAAAACCCGCTACTAATTATATGTTTGCTATTACAAGCGATCTTAAAGATAGCAACGGTGATAGTGTCGGTATGAGTAACAGCTATGCGGTCTTAAAAGCCAATGCGCCAGCGCCGGTTGCAGCACTGGTTGCAGCCCAAAACATTACTCACGCCACAGAAGCTGAATTTGTAAAAGTAGGAGTTAACCAAGACAGCATTATGTTCTCAAGTTGGTTTACAACAGCTTCGGTCGGTGATGCGGTATATGCTGTTAAAGCAGCAACAGCACAGGCATTACAGCAAGGTGCTAATACTGTTTGGAAAGGCAGTGCAATTAGCGATCAAGTCTCAACCTCAGATTTGCGCAATCTATTTAGGTTCTCCAACCTCACCGATACTAAACAAACCACACCGCAAACCAAAGGGGAAATCTATACCGGCACCATAGCACTGCCCTATTTTTTAGACAATACTGCCGCAGGTTTTGCAACAACACCTTGGCAAAGTGGTATGCCAAGTTTAGCTATTATCAGCTCCGTATTAACCTCAGGTAGTGACGCAGATAAAGCAGCAATTGTTGCGCAATTAGCTCAACTCAATATTACTCCAGCAGACATTGCAGCGGCGGCCAGTGATGCAAACATACAACGTCGCTTACTGGTGACACTAACAGGCACAACATTGACATTAGCTGATGGCAACCAACTTGATCCACAACGATTAATCACCCGCTTTAGTCCATTGCCCAAGCTACAATCAGTACAATATCTTGATTACACTCTGATTCTACCTGTAGACCCGAGTTGTGATCAGGTAGCAAAGAACGCCACCAGCATTTATTTACATGGTATTACTAGCACCAAAGAAACCGTATTAGCTCTAGCAGATAATATTATCAATGAGCAGTGCCAAGCGATTTTTGCCATCGATCATCCATTGCATGGCAGTCGAGCAATTGCTGGCGTTGATGGCAGTGCCAGTGATGGTCACCCTGAGTACTATTTAAATTTATCAGCACTCACTGTTGCCAGAGATAACCTTCGCCAAAGTGCAACAGATATAATTGGACTACGCGCAGCAATTGGGCAAGTATTTGCGACTATCGCATCAAGTGATGCCACTGCAATTGGAAGTTTAGGTAATTTAAAAACACTCGATCCAGCGCAAGGCGTTAACTTTATTGGTCACTCTTTAGGTGCTATCACCGGTGTCAGTGTGGCCAACATTGCAAATCGTCCCATTGACATACCACAAACTGATGCTCTCTTATTCGACATAAATGCCCTCGCTTTAGCTAACCCTGGCGGTGAAATTCCTTATTTATTATTAAACTCTGGTAGTTTTGGCGATTTTGTTAAAGGCAACTTAATGGCGACAACCAATCCAACCTTTGCCGCTTTTTGCCAACAACAATCATTGCAACCTGATGTATGCTTTAATGCTTATCAGGCAGATCTAATTGCTAAAGGCGATGCGAGCTCAATTGCAACCTTAACCGCAATATATGCCACTTTTAATAGCTTTGCATACGCGGCTCAAACGGTATTAGATACGATCGATCCAACTAACCATGCTCCTCTGGTAAGCCCAAATACAGGTTTATATTTAGCTCAAGTTAAAGATGATGCGACTATTCCTAATATGACCCCATTAGGAGCAACCATTGCCGGTACCACGATTTTACAACCCTACTCTCCGTTTACCGGTACAACCCCGCTAATTAGCGGCTTAGATCTAATGGTCACTAACCAAAGCACGACAAACCAATTAGTACGTAATGCTATTTTATTTAATCAAGGTGGTCATTCATCACTGCTCGATTCGACAGTCAGTCCTGCTGTAACCCAAGAAATGCAAACGGAAATAGCGTCATTTATCAACACTAATGGCTTAAACCTCACTATAGAGAATAAAAGCGTAATAACCACAACCCCTTAAGTTTTTTATCAATAAAATGTTTAATCATAAGAAGCGAGCGTGATGCTCGCTTTTTTTTGCCATATAAAACAAAGTGATAAAACCTAAAAATACTTATTCTTTATAAACATAATTATAAAATTTTTTTCTCGACAAATGCTGAAAATCAAGCACACTGTGTGATATGGGATCAAAGTCTCATAATTATAATTAAATCGCATCTAGTCGTGTTGAACACAACTAGACAATCGAACGAAGTAATAATGCAACTAACGGATGGAACTCACGTTTTATGAACCCTGTAATTATCGCCGTATGCATCATGCTGGTACTCGCTTTAATGCGTGTCAATGTCGTGGTTGCTCTTACATTTAGTGCCATTATTGGTGGCCTTATCGGAGGTTTATCGCTCACTGATGCGATTTCAGCCTTTGAAGGAGGATTAGGTGGTGGTGCTACTACTGCCTTAAGCTACGCCATGTTGGGTGCGTTTGCCGTCGCGATTTCGCGTTCAGGTATTACTGACGTCCTCGCTCAAAAAGTTATTAAGCGCATCAGCGGCCATGAAAATATTGCAGCAGCTACCGGTGTCAAATATAGCGTTCTTATCATTTTAGTATTGCTTGCCATCTCTTCTCAGAACGTTATCCCTGTCCATATCGCCTTTATTCCGATTGTTATTCCACCGCTATTACATGTCTTTGCCAAGCTTAAGCTTGATCGTCGTTTAATTGCCTGCGTATTAACCTTTGGTTTAGTCACCCCTTATATGGTACTTCCAATTGGTTTTGGCGGTATATTTCTCAACAATATTCTGCTTAAAAATTTACATGATAATGGGTTAGATGTTGTGGCAAGCCAAGTGCCTATCGCAATGATCCTACCTGCATGTGGCATGGTATTTGGCTTATTAATGGCAACCTTTGTCAGCTACCGTAAGCCACGCGAATATTCAGTAGAGAAAATTCTTGCCAGTGAGCCAGAGAAAAAAGTCATCGAGATGCGCCATGTTTATGTGGCTGTAGGGGCTATTTTTGCCGCATTAGGCGCGCAGCTTTATAGCGGCTCAATGATTGTTGGTGGTTTAGTCGGCTTTATGGTGTTTACCTTTACTGGCGTCATCAAATGGAAAGAAACCCATGATGTGTTCACTAAAGGTGTCCATATGATGGCAATGATCGGCTTTATTATGATTGCAGCGGCAGGTTTTGCTGCGGTAATGAAAGCAACTGGTGGTGTTGAGACCTTAGTTAATTCACTTGAAGCGATTATCGGTAACAATAAACCATTAGCGTCATTATTGATGTTAGTCGTTGGTCTATTAGTAACAATGGGAATTGGTTCATCGTTCTCAACTATCCCTATTCTTGCAACAATTTATGTGCCGTTATGTTTATCTTTTGGTTTCTCACCAATGGCAACGATTGCGATTGTTGGTACCGCTGCAGCACTTGGTGATGCAGGCTCCCCTGCTTCAGATTCAACCTTAGGTCCAACATCAGGTCTAAATGCGGATGGTCAACATGATCATATTTGGGATTCAGTTGTACCGACATTTATCCACTACAACTTGCCACTGATCGCTTTTGGCTGGATCGCATCAATGATTCTGTAGTCGCAATAGCATCACAATGATGACTGCGCTTTAAACTTGATATAAAAAAACCGCCAACGTTTAACGTGGCGGTTTTTTTTATAAGTGCAAACACACTTAAACAACACTCTTACTCAGCAGCTTGTGCATCACGACGAGCAGCTGCTTCTTTAATTAATGTTTGTAATTCACCTTTTTGGAACATTTCCAAAATGATGTCACAACCACCAATAAGTTCACCGTCAACCCATAATTGTGGGAATGTTGGCCACTGTGCATAAACGGGTAGCTCTGCACGAATATCAGGGTTTTGAAGAATGTCTACAAACGCAAATTTTTCACCACAGTTCATTAGCGCTTGAGATGCTTGTGATGAGAAACCACAGCTTGGCAATTTTGGAGAGCCTTTCATGTACAACAAAATAGCATTATCTGAAATTTGTTGTTTAATTTTATCGATAGTTTCCATCGCTTCCTCGTCTGATTCTAATCATCATTTGTTATAAACCCTACCATTCTACTTGGTTATCGTCACCAATAAAAATACTTTCAAATTATGTTTGTCTCTCTTTTATACAATAAAGCGCAATCTTAGTTATATTGATATCTATTAAGTGGTTATTGACGTTACCAATAACCAGGTATAGGGTATTTTTTTAAGCTTAATGCTTTTAATAAACTAAAAACTTGCTAAAATAAAACGGTCAGATTCAAATAATAAGTAGGTGCGAATACCTACTAGAAAGTAATGTCGTGGGTATAAACCCAATAATTAAAATGGAGAATTGAGCAATGGCATTTGAACTACCAGCTCTACCGTACGCAATCAACGCTCTTGAGCCACATATTTCTCAAGAAACGCTAGAATACCACTACGGTAAGCACCACAACACTTACGTTGTTAAGCTAAACGGTCTTGTAGAAGGTACTGACCTTGCTGAAAAATCTCTTGAAGAAATCGTACAGACTTCTACTGGTGGTGTTTTCAACAACGCAGCTCAAGTATGGAACCACACTTTCTACTGGCATTGCCTAAGTCCAAATGGCGGCGGCGAGCCTACTGGTGAATTAGCAGACGCAATTGTTAAAGCCTTCGGTTCTTTCGCAGAATTCAAAGCTAAATTCACAGACTCAGCAATCAATAACTTTGGTTCTGGCTGGACATGGCTAGTAAAAACTGAAGATGGCGCATTAGAAATCGTTAACACTTCAAACGCAGGCTGCCCAATTGCTGAAGAAGGTCTGAAAATGACACCTCTGCTAACTGTTGATGTTTGGGAACACGCTTACTACATCGATTACCGTAATGTTCGCCCTGATTACATGGCTGCATTCTGGTCACTTGTTAACTGGGACTTCGCCGCTAAAAATCTAGCTGCGTAATATTCCTGTTTAATAATATCAACCCGTTTCATTATTGAGACGGGTTTTTTTATACCTCAACAATCACGCTCATATTGTTACCTCTCTTCTCATCAGCTATTAATCACTCGTTTATATATAATAATTTAATATTTTACTTAAATTGCATTTACCTATTAACATCCTGAAACATTTAACTCTATTTTGACATGCTTTTTATTGCTTGATTGTATAATTGTGCATCACTCATCATTCAAACGAGAGTTATTAGCGTGTATTACAAAACGTTCTCCATCGCAGCACTTAGCGTCGCTATCTTAACCTCCAGCAGTATTGCTTCTGCTCAAGACGAAGTAAAAAAGCCGCAACCAATCCCTGTTACTGTTGAAGCAATATCAACCAAAGAGTTTGTCACCACCCTCGATGAAGTAGGTAAAATTAATGCAACAGAATCAGCAGATCTTACCTTTAGCACAGCGGGAAAGCTGATTGAAATTAACTTCAAAGATGGTGATACCGTAACCAAAGGTCAACAAATTGCTAAGCTCGATAGCAGTAAGCCCAAAGCCGATCTCGATAAAGCTCGAAGCTCCTTAAATACCGCTCGCAATAAAGTTAAACGTGCGCTTGCATTAGAAAAAAAACAGCCTGGAGCACTTTCAAAACAAGATATTGAAGGCTTGCAGGATGAAGCAAATCTTGCAGCAGCAGATTACCGCCAACAACAATCGATACTAAAAGACTTCATTCTTAGTGCGCCATTTGATGGTCAACTGACCACTTTCTCGCGCTCTGCTGGTAGCATGATTGATCCTGCAACCACCTTAGTCAGTATTTATAACTTAGATCCAGTCGAGGTCACTTACACGATTAGTCAAAATGACCTTGGTAAAGCTGTCAAAGGTCAACCGGTTACGATTACAGTAGAAGCCTATAAAAATATGAGTTTTCCTGGCGTGGTTGATTATGTCGCCCCTGCCGTAAATAAAAGCTCTGGTCGTGTCGCTATTCATGCGCTTATCAAAAACCCTGATCATGTACTAGCACCGGGTATGTTTGCCAAAATAAGTCAAATGGTCAACGGACGCACCGAACGCATCGTTGCCCCTCAAAATGCCATCATGGCCCATAATGACGACCGCTATGTATGGCTAGTTGATGATAAAAATATTGCTACCAAACACTACATTACCTTAGGTAAGAACATCAATAATGGCTATGTTGTGGTAGAAAAAGGCCTCAAGGTTGACGATAAAGTCATTGTAACGGGACAACAAAAATTAGATGACGACGCGCTGGTTAATATCATAAAAACCCAACAATCGACCTCAAACTTGCCACCACAACCACTTAAAAAGAAAGTGACAGATCCTTCAGCATCGTCTCATTCACCACAAACAACACCGAATCCAAAAGCCGAAACTAAAAAAGTAACGGAGCCAAACAATGAAGCTACCTGAGGTTTGTATTAGGCATCCTGTTTTTGCATCAGTACTCAGTATTGCCATCGTTCTTATTGGTTTATTTGCCTTTCAAAAATTAGCAATTCAGTATTTTCCTGAACATAATTCGCCTCAAGCAACCGTCAGTGCAAAAATTGATGGGGCTAGTGCTGACTTTATGTCGCGTAATGTCGCCACTCGCTTAATTAACTCAGCGACAGGATTAGAAAATGTTGAAACCATGACCACAGACTGTGTTCAAGGTAGCTGTACCCTAAAAGTTAAATTTGATGACAGTATCAGTGATGTAGATTACGCCAATTTAATGAATAAATTACGTAGCAGTATTGAAGCTATTGTTGATTTTCCACCAAGTATGGTCGATAAACCGACCGTCACTGATGACTCATCAGATAAAAGTTCTGCCAGTAATATTATTACCTTTGTTAATAAAGGTGATATGACCCCCCAGCAAATGTTTGACTATATTAGTCAGCAAATAAAACCGCAGTTTCGCCATGTTGAAGGGGTTGGTGCGGTATATGGTCCTTATGGTGGTGCAGCCAAAGCGGTTCGCGTATGGCTAAACCCTGATCGTATGATGGCACTTAACGTTAAAGCTGCTGATGTTGTTACCACGCTTAGCGCTTACAGCTCATCATTTACCGTCGGCCAAATTATTGGTGAAGCACGTAACTTCCAGATAAACCCCGTCACTCAAGTAAAAAGCGTCAAAGATGTTCAAGATCTAGTGATACGGGTTGATGATGGCAATATCATTCGTATTAAAGATATTGCTGTCGTCAAAATGGGGGAAAATAGTCTGACCCCAAGCGTGCTCAAAGTGAATGGTGAAACCGCAATGTCATTGCAAATCTTGCCATTAAAAAGTGAAAACCCCGTTGATGTCGCAGCACGTGTAAAAACTGAAATAGCCAAGATGCAGCAGCATTTACCACCCGGCTTAAGCATGGAGATGGTATATAACCAAGCTGATTTCATTCAAGCAGCCATTGATGAAGGCTTTCATACCTTAATTGAAGCGGTATTTTTAGTGTCAATTATTGTGGTGCTATTTTTAGGCTCACTACGTATTGCATCGATTCCAATTATCACCATTCCAGTATGTATTATTGGTGTGTTTGCGGTGATGTCATACCTTGGCTTTACCATTAACGTATTGACTATTTTGGCGATCATTTTGGCTATCGGGTTAGTGGTCGATGATGCCATTGTGGTAGTGGAAAATTGCTATCGCCACATTGAAGAAGGTGATACGCCGTTTAATGCCGCCATCAAAGGCAGCCAGGAAATTATTTTCCCGGTTATCGCTATGACCATGACCTTAGCAGCCGTTTACCTGCCTATCGGCTTAATGTCCGGCATGACAGCCGATTTATTCCGTCAATTTGCCTTCACATTAGCCGCCTCAGTGATCATTTCAGGCATTGTTGCACTGACATTATCACCCATGATGTGTGCCTATTTAATCAAGCCTATCGCTCAACAACCTAAATGGTTTGTAAAAGTAGATACTAAGCTCCACCAGCTTTCTGAAGCGTATGTTAAACAACTCGCAAAATGGTTTGATCGCAAAAAAATCATGGCTGCAATGGCATTGGCGCTAATTGCGCTTTCTGGCGCGGCAATTTGGTCAATGCCTCAGGTATTATTACCGACCGAAGATACCGGTTTTATTGATGGCAGCTCAGAATCCCCCACCGGTGTAGGCCGTCGTTATCATGTTAAACATAATGCCGAGCTCAATACCGTGATGGAAGGTAATGACAGCATCGCTGCAAATCTATCTTATATTGAAGCACAGCCGACTAACCACATTTTGTTAAAACCGTGGGGAGAGCGCACAAAAACCGCCGCAGAAGTCGTTGCTGAGCTCACTGATAAGGCCTCTAAAACATTATCAGCTTATAGCATGTCATTTAGTGTCCGCTCCGCTGATGGCCTAAATGCTGCTACTAACTTAGTATTAGAAGTTAAAACAGTTGATCGTGATAAAAAACAATTAACGGATACTGCTAATTCGATTGTGAAAAAGCTCAATGATTATCCAGGGTTAACTAAAGTTAAGAGTTCCTTGCTGCGTGATCAGCTACGTTATGATCTAAAAATTAACCGCAATGCGATTATTCTATCAGGTGTGGCATATACCGATGTAACCAATGCACTATCGACTTTCCTTGGCTCGCTAAAAGCAGCTGATTTACAAGCCGATGATGGTTATACCTACCCGATCCGCGTCCAAGTGAACCGTAAAGATCTTGGTAACTTTGATATTATTGATAAGTTATATGTTGCGTCAGAGTCTGGACAGAATATTCCGCTATCAGAATTTGTTTCAATTAAACAAGTGACCTCGGAGTCCACATTTAAAACCTATATGGGACAAGACAGTGCCGAAATCACCGCTACCCTAATGCCTGGCGTCACTGCTGGTGAAGTTCGAGATTTTGTTGATACTAATATTCCACCGTTATTAAAAGATTCGCAGAGCTATGCTTATGCCGGAATAGTAAAAGAACTCACTGACTCTCAAGCTGGTACCCAAACCTTGTTCTTGATGGCTTTAGTGTTTATTTATCTTATCCTTGCGGCGCAATTTGAAAGTTTTGTTGATCCGTTAGTGATCTTATTAACGGTACCATTATGTATTGTGGGCGCGGTGCTAACCCTATGGGCATTTGGCCAAAGTCTTAATATTTACTCACAAATAGGATTATTGACCTTAGTCGGGCTCGTTACCAAGCACGGTATTCTATTGGTCGAATTTGCCAATGAACAACGCAAGCTGGGTAAATCAGCGATTGAGTCAGCCTGTCACAGTGCTCAATCACGTTTACGTCCAATACTAATGACTTCACTAACTATGATTCTAGGTGCATTGCCATTGGCATTTGCATCAGGCCCAGGTTCATTAGGTCGAATTAATATTGGCTTAGTGCTGGTCGGAGGCTTAATCGCAGGTACTTTCTTTTCATTGTTTGTGGTCCCCGTCGCTTATGTGGGAATGAGCAAATTAAGAGATAAAGATGTCCTAAACTCGCTACTCTCGGGTCGTGGCTGGCGTAAGAAGAATCATTAATAGAGATAAGTCGAACGCTAGTTACTAATAACAACGCCTGCATACTTTTGACTAGAAAGAGAAAGCGCAGGCGTTTTTTTATATCTTATCAAAGCTAAATAATGATTAACCTTTTTCAGCCAGCAAGATACGCAGAGTACGACGCAATGGTTCTGCAGCACCCCATAATAACTGATCACCAACCGTAAATGCATTAAGGTAGTCATCACCCATCGCAAGTTTACGTAAGCGACCCACAGGCACCGACAGCGTACCAGTCACTTTGGCTGGGCTTAATTCTTGCACCGTAATATCACGCTCATTTGGGATCACTTTTACCCAATCATTATGAGACGCAATAATGGCTTCTACTTCATCAAGCGGCACATTTTTCTTGAGCTTTAATGTTAACGCTTGACTATGACAACGCATTGCACCGATACGTACACAAGTACCATCAATTGGGATTGGACTATCTTGCAACCCTAAAATTTTGTTGGTTTCAACCGATGCCTTCCACTCTTCTTTGCTTTGACCATTATCGCGTTTCACATCAATCCAAGGGATCAATGAACCAGCCAATGGTGCGCCAAATTCTTGGGCAGGAAAATCGACTGCACGTAATGTGCGTGCCACTTTACGATCGATATCTAAAATAGACGTCGCAGGATTAGCAAGCTCACTGGCTACCGAATCATTGATCACGCCCATTTGGCTAATTAACTCACGCATGTTCTTTGCACCTGCGCCAGATGCTGCTTGATAGGTTTGTGACGTCATCCACTCAACCAAGCCTGCTTTATACAAGCCACCTACAGCCATTAGCATCAAACTAACAGTACAATTACCACCAACATAGGTATTTGTACCGTTATGGATCCCTTGTTGAATCTGATCAAAGTTAACCGGATCAAGGGTAATAATTGAATCAGGCTGCATCCGTAATGTCGATGCAGCATCAATCCAATAGCCTTTCCAACCCGCTTGACGTAATGCTGGATAGACTTTCTCAGTATAACTACCACCTTGACAGGTGATCACCACATCAAGCCGCTTCAGTGCTTCTATATCAAATGCATCTTGTAGTACACCAGCATCTTTACCAAAATTAGGCGCCGCTAAACCGACTTGTGATGTGGTAAAAAATACTGGATCGATAACGGCAAAATCGCCTTCCTCAACCATGCGCTGCATTAAGACTGAACCGACCATGCCACGCCAACCAACTAAACCTACTGTCATCATTTGCAACTACACTCCCTGTGGTATTAAATTTCTTTATCCATCTATAGAGATTTACGTCACTAAAAACAAGCATAATTTTCAATTATAAATAAAAAAACACCATCCTTTATAGCCAACCATATTTTACTGTTTGATTATCATTTGAGTCTCTTATCAGCCCTATTAGGTTTTATTATCGCTAATATTAACGCTCCAAAAAGTATAAAAACTCATCAATAATTCATTAAAAACAACATTTAATGGTTATTAAAACAGCTTATTTATTAAATATGCAATCAACTTAGTAAAAAGTTAACATTGGTATAACTTTGAAAAAAGAGCCTTTCCCTGATAGTCTCTCCTGCTGTGAATAAGTAGGTAGATAGTTCATCACTATTATGATTAATAGCTTTTTATACTTTAGCTGCCACTTTTTATAAGATTTTCATAGACACACTACGACGTTACAAAAAACATAAAACACAACATACGAACCATTAATTAACACTAAAAGAACAAATAAAGTCAGTGTTTTACGAAACATCTATACCAAAAAGACTTAGATCACAGAAAGAAACATTATTTATCACGATGATAAATCAATTTGCTAAAGTAGCGCAGCTTAAGCCGCTGTCTTTTTCAATCCGATTTACAAACCAATGATAAATAGTATTGATTGGTTGGGTTGGACCCAATTTCAACAAGCTCGATAAAACAAGGTTAGAAGTATGGAAAAACAGACAATAGTGAAACTACCCTCAGTAATGCAAGTCATTATTGCCCTCGGTATTTTCCTTGCCCTTGCATTCTCTTTTACCTCAAAATTGAATTTGCCAATCCAACTGGCGCTGTACATCGGTTGGTTTGTAATTATTGCACTCGGTATCAAACTCGGACACGATTATAAATCGTTAGAAAAAGCAGCGACTAAAGGCATTGCTAACGGTTTAGGCGCTGTACTTATCTTATTGGCCGTCGGCTCTCTCGTCGGTACTTGGATTGCAGGCGGTATTGTTCCAACCATTATTTATTATGGTCTTGAGGCTATCCACCCTTCTATTTTCTTGCTAGCAACAATGATCATCTGTTCATTGACGGCATTAGCAACAGGCACATCTTGGGGAGCCGCAGGTACCGCTGGTATTGCAATGATGGGGATTGGTCAAGGTCTGGGCATTCCAGCACCAATGACTGCGGGTGCAGTACTTTCTGGCTGTTATTTTGGTGATAAGATGTCACCACTGTCTGATTCGGTGATCCTTGCTTCTTCAATGTCTAACGTTGAGATCATGGAACATATCAAAGGTATGTTACCTATCGCACTGATCAGCTATATCATTACCGCTATTTTATTTACTGCTGTTGGCTTCCACTATGCTGGCACTATTGATATGTCACAAGTTGATTCAGTGATTGCGGCAATGGATAAGCAATTTGTTATTTCGCCATTATCGTTTATTCCTGTGATTGTGGTATTGGTATTACTGGCGTTCCGTTTACCGTCTTTCCCTGTCATTTCATTTGGCTCACTACTTGGCATTGCATGGGCTGTAATGGTTCAAGGCATGGATCCTCTTAGAGCTATCAACGCAGCATGGGCACCATTCTCAATCAGCTCTGGGGTTGAATTTATTGATGCGATTCTAAATCGTGGCGGTATGTCATCAATGCTAGGTTCTGTTGCGGTGATTATCTTTGGTTTAGGTTTTGGTGGCTTACTTGATAAAGTCGGCGTGCTTCAAACCATCGCACGTTTATTTGAGCGCAAAGTAAACTCAGCAGGCAGCCTTGCTGTATCAACCATTGCAACAGCTTTCCTTGGTAACGTATTTGGTTCAGCGATGTACGTATCATTAATTCTGACACCAAAAATTTGTGCTAAAAACTATGACCGTTTAGGTTACCAGCGTAAAAACCTATCCCGTAATGCTGAATTCGGTGGCACACTCACCTCAGGTATGGTGCCTTGGAGTGACAATGGTATCTATATGGCGAGTATTTTAGGTGTAGCTACCTTCTCATATGCACCATTTATGTGGCTAAGTTTTGTGTGTATTATCGTCACGATTGTCAGCTCTTACATGGGTTGGTTTGTCGATCGCTGTCCACCAGCTAGTGAAGCACAACTAGCACAAGATGACGAAGATGAATTAATGACAGTAAAACGTTTAACATCGTAAGCGAAATTAAATCATCACCATGACATTAACGCACTTCTTTTAGAAGTGCGTTTTTTTTGGCTCTTGTAAGGAAGTGTTATTTTCACGTTAATAACCTAAGCAATTGATAGCTATAAGAGATTATTCATTTTTCATACTCATTATCACTGATTAGACAATTTCTATTTCTGCGCTATTGACTCAAATATCACCATCGATATAGAGCCCGATCACAAATACCACACGCACATTTCATCAAACTGACTTTTCACTCCTACATCTTGACCCCAATCAATATTCCAAATTCATTTTTAATCAAAATACCGCTATTACCGAATTAACCACTAAATAAATCACCCGTTAGCGTAGCCCAAAAAACAATTATCGGGATTTTTTTAGTCAACCCATTTTTTATCTTCCGTTTATAAGGATATATCTATGAGCAATAACCCAGTAGAAGGTCGTAAAGTTACTATTGGCAGTTATCTAGCCCTTATTTTTGCCGTGGTGTTCTTCTCGGGCGCCCTACAATCAAATCAATGGTATGGCGTATTTGACTTCACGACTCTAAACGGCTCGTTTGGTAATGTGGTTTATTCGGTTAGCGATACAACAGAAGGCGTGGAAGCGGCTTCAACATCCTTTCGTGGTAAAGGCGGTAGTGGTGCTCGTGATGGCTTTATTTTTGCGTTAACGCTCATTCCAACAGTAATGTTTGCACTTGGTATGATCAATGTACTTGAGCATTACGGTGCGCTTGATGCTGCACGTAAATTATTAACGCCTTTACTACGCCCTTTAATGGGGATTCCTGGTAACTCTGGTTTAGCGTTGATCGCCTCACTACAAAGTACCGATGCAGGTGCTGCCATGACACGTCAGCTAAATGATGAAGGCCATCTCACCAAACGAGAAACGGATATTTTCACTATGTTCCAGTTCTCTGCCGGTGCGGCGATTGTTAACTTTTTCTCATCCGGTGCGGTGCTGTTCACATTAACCACAGCTTCAGGTGAACCTGCCGTAACCTCTTCTATTGGTCTTGCAGTAGCAATTATGTTTATCTTCAAATTCGTCGGTGCCAACATTTTCCGAGTGTATTTAAACATCACTGAAGGCAAAGAAAATAAAGACACTAAACCAACAACTGTTGCTCAGGAAAACGCATAATGACTACTACTACAAAAAAACCAATGGTTACTGATATTTTTGTTGAAGGCGCTAAAAAAGGCTGGGTAATTGCAACAACGTCAACAGTGCCTAACGTATTGATGGCTTTCGTTATCATCAAAGCACTACAAATCACCGGCGCATTAGAATTAATGGGTGACCTATTCTCACCGATTATGGCGATATTTGGCTTACCCGGTGAGGCTGCTGCAGTTTTGATCGGCGCATGGATGTCGATGGGTGGTGCTGTTGGTGTGGTTATCACTTTGTTTGACCAAGGTATTTTAAATGGTGACCACATTGCGATTCTTGCTCCTGCTATTTATCTAATGGGCTCACAGGTGCAATACATGGGCCGTATTATGGGTCCGATTCGTACTGAAGGCCGTTACATTCCAATCATGATTGCAATTTCAGTATTAAATGCTTTTGCAGCAATGTTTGTAATGAATGTATTAGTGTAATGACTGACCACACTGGCACCACCTGAGTGCCAGTGTATTTCTCTGTTTAGATTATCGATAAGCCATCATGGTTTGGAGCCTTTGCTATGTCTTTTTCTCTTAATGATTACCTTGAAGAACTACGCCCGCTTATTAATATTGATTGCGGTACATTAACCGTTGATGGTATCGACGTTGTAGCAACGATCATGGCGCAGAAATACCTTGATTTAGGCTGGAATGTTAAACGCATTGATTGTGGCATTGCAGGCACAGGCTTAGAAGTACGTAATAAGCCTCAGGCTGAACATATTGATGTGATGCTTATTGGTCATATGGATACCGTATTCCCAGTTGGCACTGCCGCCGCTCGTCCAATGACACACGATAATGAACGTGCTTACGGCCCTGGTGTTTCTGACATGAAATCGGGTCTATTAAGTGTGGTTTATGCATTGCGCGATCTTGATCCTGCAGCATTAGAAGCATTATCTATTTGTGTATGTATGAACCCAGATGAAGAAATCGGTTCACTGCACTCAGAGGAATGGCTAAAAAGCGTTGCCGTTAACGCCAAACATGTATTAGTTGCAGAAGCTGCACGTGCTGATGGCTCATTAGTTAAAGCGCGTAAAGGCATGGCACGTTACCGTCTAAGCTTTCACGGCAAAGCAGCCCACGCTGGTAATGAGCCACAAAATGGTCGTAGTGCAATCACTGAAATGGCGCATTGGATTTTAGCGATTAACGCAATGACGGATTTTGAATCAGGCACAACCTTAAATGCTGGTGTGGTAAGTGGTGGTGCTGGCGCAAATATTGTTCCAGATTTTGCTCAAGTCGTGGTGGATGTACGTTTCTGGGATAACGATGAGTATGCAGCAGTTGATGCTAAAATTCGCGCATTAACCGAAACTCCGTTTGTTGATGGTGTGTCGATCACCGCTGAGCGCGAAGCGCATAAACCATCAATGGTGCCAAGCCCACAAACGGAAGTACTAATGGCTCAAGTAGAAGCGGTTGGTAAAGAGTTAGGTATTGATATTACTTGGCAAGCCGTTGGTGGTGGTTCAGATGCCAACCTAACCGCCGTTTTAGGTATTCCAACCTTAGATGGCCTTGGTCCTGTTGGTGCGGGTTTCCACAGTGCTGATGAGTGGCTAGATTTGGCTTCTATTGAGCCGCGTATTCGCTTATTACAACAAGTACTAGTGAAAATCGCCCACCAGTAATTAATAAACAAGCATTAAAAAAGGCTGCATTTCTGCAGCCTTTTTTCCTTTAAATAATGCAAATAACAGTACTAAAGGAAGGACAATCGTTTCAGTTGTTAGCTTAAATTAGTATCACTTAACTCAATAAATAGCGATTTAACCGGTTTTTGCGATAATATTTGTTTTCTCGGATGACATTTGGACACTACGTAAATTGTCTAACTTAAACTGTATAGCCCGAAATGGATGGCGCCAAAAATAACGCGGATACGTCCAGCGTAAAATATGGATCATCTGAAGACGCTTGGCAGATTGATAGCAATGCCCAATACAATGCATACAACTTGGTTTCTCTTGACCAAGACGACAACCTGTTACTCGCTCTTCAACATACTCGATAAGACTTTCACATTCAGAGCACATTACGGCTCCACGGTGCAACGTTTTACAATATAGGCGAATCATCGCTTTCACTGTATTCAGTTCACGCTGCGAACGAACTGAATGATTGTTAATAACTATCATAGTTGCGCCATTATCCATCCCTTGTGCGCAGTGCCAATGATAAAGATCAAATTTACGTATAAATCAGAATCTAATGAACAAAAATCATAATAACGCTCGAGTTGATGCTTATTTCTTGTTCTTTAATACATTGTTCGAATAAATATCACTCAACGTATAAATATAAAAAACACATAACCCTCGCCGTTGTAAGACTACAGATAGCAAAAAGCCACCTTGAAAATATCACTCAATGCTGAGTACATCTTCAAGGTGGCTTTAGTCAATCATTGATCTAGCGGCATACTCACTACGAGTATTAGTTATCGCTATTTAAACGGCGTAATAACTGATCTTTTAAATTCGGTGGCGTGCCTTTGATCGTCAGCGTATCAGTTTCTGCATCATAAAAAATACGCTCGCCTAATAACATGCTGTCAAAATTAAGCGTCATACCGCCACCAGAACCAACAAATTTAGTCAATTTACGCATTGCAGTGCGATCTGCTGGAAAACTTTCTTCTAACTCATAACCTTGTTTAGAGGTAAAGTCATAAAAATTAGTACCATCATCTGCTGCAGGTAACTCACTCGATAATTCTTTGACGGTCACTTCATCGCCAGCTTGAAGTTGACCATTACAATAATCGTAAACTTGCTTACGGTATTGCTGCTTTTCTTCTTTATCTAAACGCGAATCTGCACAAAAGTCTTCTACTGCTTGCATCAGTACTTGGTTTTGAACTTTAACGTCTAAACCCACTTCTGCTTGCATAAAATCAAGGAAGAAATCAGCAATCTTACGCCCCACTCGTCCTTTGGCAAACGTCAAGTAACGGGTAGATTCTGCGTTAGTTTCCCATGATGACAAATCAATTCGTGCAACGATATCCATCTTATTAATATCAAGATAGTCGGTCGCACTGATCCCTAATTGGTCGGTCACTTTCATGCTGTGGCAAGTCGGTAACATACCAATAAATAAATAGTCTGTTGCTAATGACTGATATTCAGCCATCACCAATGTGCCCGTTTCTGCAAACGGATATTTAGCTAATTCTGTTTGTAAACGCTGTACTGATTGATTAGAAAATGTCAGGAAATCTAACTCTCCTTGACGAAATTGTTTTAACCAGTGGGCAAACTCACTATCAGCAGCAAAATGAGCAAAGCCTTTTGTTCCCTTACTGCTATAAATTCGATGTAATTCAGCAACGAGATCCTCTGTCGCAGAATCATTATCAAGAGCTTGATTTCTAAGATGAATTTCTAGCTCATCTTGGTCGTTTTTTACTAATTGGTGTAGAATGACGTTCGAAAGTGTAAGACTCATAATGGAAAAGGTTTTCAGGAAAACTGAACTCTAGGTTATCATAAGTCGTTATCCTAAACATTAAACAAGATTTCTTATGCCAATTACTTCAAAATACAGCACTAAAAAAGTTGAACAAATCATTGATGACGTGTTCGATGTTCTTGACAAACATAATACATCACCAGAATTAGCCTTAATGGTTGTTGGTGATATTGCTACTAATATTATCAATGCTAATGTACCTGTTGCACAACGTGAAGTTCTTGCACAAAAATTTGCACAAGCACTACAGGCCTCAATTAAAAAAGATTAAGTTTAGCTAGCAAAGGTTAAACATAGCATTGAAGACTGAGAAGAATTGACATTTATGGTCGCCAGCACATACAAAGACAAAGTTTCCCAGCTAATTAGTTGGGGACACTGGTTTAGCTTTTTTAATATTATCGCAGCCATGCTACTTGGCACGCGTTATATTATCTATTCAGAATGGCCGACGACAACCATCGGACAACTGTATCTAGGATTAAGCTGGATCGGACATTTCGGTTTCCTTGTCTTTGGCATTTATATACTGATCCTCTTTCCTGCAAGCTTTCTTATCCCTTCACAACGCTTAATGCGTGTGTTTGCGGTATTAGTTTCAACCATAGGACTGACGACGCTACTGCTCGATACTTATGCCTACCAAAGTGTTGACTTACATCTAAGTCCACTGGTGTGGGATTTGCTGCTAAGTGGCGAAAAAACAGAATTAAATACGCGCTGGCAATATCTATTTATTGTCGTTCCAGTCATATTCCTGATCGAGATGATATTCTCAGAATGGATTTGGCGTAAACTTAGAAAGCTAACCCGTAAAAATGTTGGTGGCCCTATCGCCATCGTCTTTGGTTTATGCTTTCTAAGTAGCCATATTATTTATATCTGGGCGGATGCTAATCTTTATCGCCCAGTTACCATGCAGCGCTCAAATTTTCCATTGTCATACCCAATGACAGCTAAAACCTTCATGGAAAAACACGGTTTATTAGATCGCCAAGAATACGCTAAACGTCAAGCTCAACAAGGCATTAATAACAGTGAAATGATGCGTTACCCTATCGATAAACTCAGTTTTATTGACAAGGGTACCAAGCAAAACCTATTAATTATCATGGTTGATAGCTTACGTAGCGATATGGTTACTAGCGATATTATGCCTAATTTAACCGCTTTTGCTGCTAACAACATAAATTACACCAATAATTACAGTACCAGTAATAATGATAGTGGTGTGTTTGGGTTACTGTATGGCTTACCTAGTGGGTATGCCAATAGTATTCGCGCTGAAGGTAAATCACCGTTATTACTTGATACTCTACAAAGTCGTGGTTACCACTTTGGTTTATTCAGTGGCGAAGGGTTTGAACAACCGATTTACCGTGATGCGATTTTTTCTAAAACACAACTCGCAACCATTGATAACCTTGATAATGGTAAACGTACACCGAGTGATCGCTTAGCGTTTAATGATTGGCATTATTGGATTGAAAAACAAAAAGTGAATGAACCATGGTTTAGCTTACTTGAGTTAACATCAGTCAATCAATATGAAGAAAGCAGTGATTATCCAACCAAATTCACTCCGTCTTTAGGCAGCAATCTACTTCATGATAATAAAGTCGATTCCAGCATCTTACTCAAAAATAGCTACCGTAATGCGGCCTATCATATTGATGGAATTTTGGCGAAAGTGTTTGCGCAATTAAAAGCACAACACATGATGGATAACACGATTATTATTGTGACGTCTAACCATGGCACTGAATTCAATGAGACCGGTAATAATACCTGGGGTTCAGACAGCAACTACAGCCAATATCAAATAAAAGTACCAATGATCATTCATTGGCCACAACATGTTGCGCAAGTTGTCACTCGCCCAACCAGTAACCTTGATGTAGTACCAACACTGATGGAGTCGTTATTTAATGTTGCGTCTAATCCATCCAATTACAGCTCGGGGATTAGCTTATTTGATAATAACAATGATCGCCGCTGGCTCTTAGCTGGTAATAATAGTGATATTGTGGTGATTCAAAAAGGCACTACCACAGTGGTTGATAAATATGGTAACTACCGTGTTTATAACGATAAATACCAATTAATGGCACAAGATAAACCAAAACTGTCGACATTAATGCAAGTCATGCACGAACTGAAACGTTTTTATGTACCAAACAGCATTGATGGCGAAAGATAAATAATCACCATTCAAAAAGCAGCTTTCGAGCTGCTTTTTGTTTATTTATTCTAAGATCAGTTAAAGATATGTATCACGATCATCGCTATAGCAATGCTCAAAGCCATCTTGCCAACCTCGACGATATTTAGTCACGGTAATTGAACGCTCCGGATCGCGCCGAAACCCCTCATGATGAGTCGTGGCAGCGATAGAACGGCTATAGCAACCATCTTGGTAGCCATCGAGGTAAGCCCGTTCAAAGCCCAATTCCGCTAACTGCTGATGACGACTAGTGCTACAGCCACTTAATAGACTCAGATACACGATTGTCATCAAGGTTATCGTCTTCATCTTCGTGCCTCCTTTCATAGCACGAATATTATGCTACTCAATTTATATTCAACATAATAAAAATAGATAAGTTTTATGTAACTGAACTGTAAAATTAATGAGAATAATAACGACAACAAATATGCACAAGATCACATTTCTCATTGTAAAAAAGAAGATATTACTAACTTGTGGTATATATCCTGCTAATTTATAAGGGAATAGTTGACAATAGCCGGGTTACTAACTAATTAACTCATGGAATAGAGTATTAATGAACGAGCAGGTTGCTGACTTTTACCAAACCGTTGTTAAGCAATATAATAACGCACATAGCCTTAGAACTATTTGTGAATTAGTCTGCCGCAATCTAATGCAACATCTCGCCGTTAATCACCTTCAACTGATTATAAAATATAATGGCAAATGGAAAGTACTGCTAGAGCTCAACTCACAAGGGATCCATTATCACTTTCCACCTATCGAGCCTTCGACTTCAAATGAATATTATTATAAAAATATTCATTATTACGCCAATAAAACCACCGCATCAATTGATGTGTTACCTCATTACCGCTATATATTGACGCCACTTAAACATCGCTCGGTTATTATTGGTCATCTAACGCTTGCTGTTCCATTAGATTCTCAGCTCATCCCTAAGCACTTTGCAATATTAACCACATTGCTTGCAGCTGAAATCAATAATAGTCTAACTAAACAAACTACCAAACATCACAGTATCAATTGCATCAATGCTGAAAAAGAGCTGCTTTCGACGAAAGAACAACAGCAAACATTATTGAATAAACTCCAAAGTATGCATGATATTTCATTTCAGCTATGGCGCTGTAACTCAATGAGAGACATGCTGTTTATTGCTATCGACGAAGCAAAAAAACAATTACAAATAGATCGCATGGCTATTTTCTTATTTGACGAACAAAAAAATATGCATGGAACATTTGGCACTGATATTCATGGTAATACGGTGGATGAATTTTATTTTTGTTCGCCAATTCCTAATCAATGGTATGCATCTAAGACATTAAAAGATAAAGAATATCTTGCAATTCAAGAAAATACGCCTTTATTTCATGATTTAAAACAAGTTGGCTTTGGTTGGAGTGCCTATATTGCTTTATGGGATGAAGACACACCGATAGGATGGATAGCTTGTGATAATTTACTGACCGGGCAACCATTACGTACTTATCATCATCAATTACTCAAACAATATGGTTTTATTGTGTCACAGCATATTTTGCGACTGCAAGCCGCTGAGAACTTGATAAAACTCAATCACGATTTAGAGCAGCGCGTACAAAGTCGTACCGAAGCACTAAATAAAGCCAATGAGCAACTGCAAAAATTATCACGGATTGATGCACTCACCAATATTGCTAATCGACGCGTGTTTGATGAGACGGTAATAGCAGAATGGCGTCGAGCTAGTCGACTTGCACTGCCACTATCGTTACTCATTCTCGACATTGATAACTTTAAAACTTATAACGATAAACTTGGCCATGCTGCTGGCGATCAATGCTTAAAAACGATCGCTACAGCACTCTCTAAAGTAGAGCGCCGCGCTGGCACTTTGTTTGCCCGCTATGGCGGTGAAGAATTTGTGCTGCTATTGCCAGGCCAAGATCAACAACAAGCAAAAAATAATGCTCAGCGCTTGCTCAATGCCATTCACGACATCGCCTTGCCGTTTCCGTGTGACGGATTAAAGAATAATAACCACGCCATTGTGACTATTAGCATTGGAGTAAGTACTATTATTCCTTCTCAATCAAAAACGTATGATGAGTTCTTCAAACAAGTGGATACGGCACTTTATCAAGCAAAAGCCAAAGGTAAAAACTGCTTTAAAGTACTATCACCGACTTAATAAACAAAACATGAACAATAAAAAATTATCGAATAACAATAATTTCTTATTGCAAAGCATTTTATTGTGCCATATTCTAGCTTCATAACCTGAATGAGGAACAATCATATGTCAAAAATTCAACAACAAAGCCGCAGAGTAAAAATTCTATTCCAGCTTTTTTTTATTCTAACGCCAATTTTAGTCTGTTATTTTTGGTTAACAGTAGCAACGCCTTATGACTTTTTAAGAAATACCGGCATAGTACAAACATCTTTTGATATTAATCAGCTTACAGAAACACCATTAACATTGACCACCCGTTTACTCGCGCTCGTAACAAGCTTGATTTACTGCTCGATTATTATGTATGCCTTAAAAATTCTGATTCGGTTATTTGGTAACTATGAAAACAAAGACATCTTTACCTTAGAAAATGCCAACTGCTATCAAAAGCTTGGTTATAGTGTATTTTATTGGGTCGGCGGTTCACTTTTTTACCAACCATTAATGACATTAATACTAACTTTTAATAATCCACCTAATCACCGTATGATTATGATTAGCTTTGTAGGTATTGATTTTTTAACCCTATTAATAGGCGCTATTATTGTTATAATTTCATGGGTTATGAAAGAAGGCTATCACCTCGCCGATGAACAAAATTACACAATTTAAGAGTTTATTATGACTATTGTTATTAATTTAGATGTAATAATGGCGAAACGAAAAATACGGTTAAAAACATTAGCTCAAGCAATGGATATGACAGAAGCTAATTTATCAATACTAAAAAATGGTAAAGCAAAAGCCGTTCGGTTTTCGACACTTGATAAACTTTGCGAACAACTTGATTGCCAGCCAGCAGATATTCTCGAATTTCAAAAAAACGATGACAATTAGTATTTCGTTTATGGCGATAACTATTTTTAAAGATATAAATAACAAAAAAGCAGCATGTTTATGCTGCTTTTTTGTAAGTGATCAATCAGTAATTAAATCATCCACTACGATTTACGCTTTGGTGCAGCCTTAGGTTTAGCCGATGTCGATTTTTTTGCATAACTGCGTTTTTTAGCACGAGGCTTAAATTCAGGTGACGTCAATGAACGCAAACTTGGCGGTACATCACTCACTTTTACTTGTTCCATTAATGCAGTCACTTGTTGTTCTAACGCAGCCATAAACGGTTGATAAGCACATTTTTTATCTGCCATATCATGTAATTGATGCTCCCAATGGGCGGTCATATCAGGATAAGTTGAGCTATCAGGCAAGGCATAAATTAAGCCTTTTCCTGCCTCTGAGGCATGAATAGCTTTACCTTGGCGCTGTAACAACTGCCGTTTAAATAACATCTCTAGTATTCCTGCTCGTGTTGCCTCTGTACCTAAGCCATCGGTATCTCGCAGAATCTTCTTTAATGATGCATCAGATACAAACCGAGCAATACCCGTCATTGCTTGTAATAACGTCGCTTCAGTAAACGCTTTTGGTGGCTCCGTCATTTTATCTTTGATCTCACCATCACGACATACCAATACCGTGCCTTTATCTAACGGTGGTACTTTATCAGCTAAATCACTGTCTTCTTTTTTATCATCGCGCCCCAGTAATGCGCGCCAACCGTGTGACATTAACTGTCGCCCCTTAGCAATAAAGAGACCATTCGCGATAGTAAACACCAACTTAGCATCAGCATATTCAGCTGCAGGATAAAATTGCATTAAGTACTGTCGTGCAATTAATTGGTATATTTTGGCTTCATAGCCCGTTAACACGGATGATGATTTAGGTGTCGGAATAATCGCATGGTGAGCATCCACTTTTTTATCATTCCATGCTTTTGATTTTAAGGCTGTATTTGCATTATCAACCGCAGAAGCTAGCTGATTATCTGTCGATGCAATTGCACGACACACATCATTAGCTTGTTTAAAATGATCTAATGGTAGATGGCGACTATCTGAGCGAGGGTAAGTGATCACTTTATGTTTTTCATACAGTGACTGACAGACCGATAACACATCGGTCGCACTCATGCCAAACCGCTTTGCCGCGTCTATTTGTAATGCTGATAATGAATACGGTAATGGTGGTGCTTGCTTGGTTTGCTTACGCTCCGATTGTGTAACCTCTGCAGGTTGACCCTTAATTCGTTCAACCACATTTTCACACAATTTGCGATTTAGCACTCGCCCTTCCAAATCTTGGTGAGGCTCACAGGCTTTACTTGGTTGCCACTTAGCAACAATTGTTTGTTCACCATAGCTAATTAACGCTAAGACCTCATAAAACGGCTTAGCGACAAAATTAGCAATCTCATCGTCACGGCGAACCACCAATCCCAAAATAGGTGTTTGTACTCGCCCAACGGATAATACTCCACGGTATCCCCCCTTTTGACCAAGCAATGTATAAGCACGCGTCATGTTCATGCCATATAACCAATCAGCCCGTGAACGTGCTAATGCCGATACTGATAGCGGAATAAAGTCACGGTTACTGCGCATAGTGGCTAACGCTTTTTTAACCGCAGCGGGGTTTAGATCAGAGATCAATAACCGTTGCGCGGCGGCTTTTTTAGTTTTTGATATTTTGACGTAATCAATCACTTCATCCACCAGCAATTGGCCTTCACGATCAGGATCCCCCGCATGTACCACTGCTGTTGCTGTTTTCGCCAATTTTTTGATCACTGCAAGTTGTTGCTTCGCCGCTTTACGGGGAATTAATTGCCATTGCTGAGGTACAATCGGTAAATCCTCTAAATGCCATTTTTTATAACGGGCATCATAAGCATCAGGCTCAACTTGCTCTAATAAGTGACCAATACACCAAGTGACAATATCGCCATTACCCACTTCAATATAGCCAGTATTATTTTTATGCGGACGAGGTAATACTGCAGCAATGGCTCGGCCTAAACTTGGTTTTTCAGCTATATATAAACAACTCATGGGGATCTTTATCTGCAACAATGAATATTATGACTGTACCGAAAACTGATGCTTACGGCAACATGTCACTGGATATAAAACCAGTATCAATCAAAACTATGGTGAACACGAGATCAAAGCAGATCTTTGATGGTCAATGAAATAATTAAAGATCAGTTGCAGATCAATAAAAAAGCCGATTTAACAATGAATGTTAAATCGGCTTTTTTTATGCTTTCAAGACGATAATAACGTCTCTCTTATTACATTAACGGCGAGCAGCTAACCACTCTTGTACTTGGTGATAATCACCTCTAAATACAATGCGATCCGCTTTTTTATCTAATTGATAAGTATACATAGGATCATAGTACAGCTCTAATAACGGTGCTAACCAAGCATCATGCTCAGCTAATGAACCGTTAGTTTGCATCACTTTCACAGCATGTTGCTGTGCTTTAAGCATCACTTCGTAACGTTCAAAACCTAACCGTTTACGAATATTGAACATGCCTTTTTCTAAATACTCTGCAAATAAAACCCAACCTTGCTCCTCACCGTAATGAGCCACATAGTCACGTTGCATTTTTATCACATAATCATCTAATAAACGCGCTAAACGCACATCAACAGGATCATCAATCACTGCTATATCAGCATCTTGCATGGCACGATGAAGAGAAAGTGGCACCGTTGCACAGCCAATATTCTTACCTTCATCCTCAAACACCAAGTGTTCGATACCATTGTCTAATTTCTTGAGCATCTGTACAGCAAGATCATTTTCAAAGGCAATTTGAGTACGCTGACGAGTCACATAGCTACCAAATGATGAGCCACGGTGGTGAGCCGCACCTTCAAGATCAATACCATTAGCCAATGCATTAACCATGATCGTCTTGCCACTACCGGTATTACCAGCAACAATTGACATTGGTTTAGTAGCAACCTCATCAATGGTATCAACTAAATAACGGCGTAATGCTTTGTAACCACCAGTAATAAACGGGTAGTCAATGCCAGCTTCTTTCAACCATTGTTGAGTAATTTGAGAACGTAAGCCACCACGGAAACAATAGAGGTAGCCGTTAGGATTTGCTTCACAAAATGCTTTCCATTGCGCGACACGTTCTGCTTTAACATCACCATTAACCAGCTTATGGCCTAGTACAATAGCTGCATCTTGACCGCTGTTTTTATAGCATGTTCCCACAGCTGCACGCTCATCATCAGTCATTAATGGCAAACTGGTTGATGTTGGAAAAGCACCTTGTTGAAACTCAATCGGTGCTCGCATATCCATTAACGGTGTATCGTTTACAAACAGATGACGGAAATCTTGGCAATTGGGACGCGACATTAGCAAACCTCAATAAAGGTATCGCCATCCATCGGCACAAGTTCACCAATCGCTTCCAGCAAGATGTTATGTTTTTTAGCAATAGCTTGTACTTCAGCATCGCTACTTGGATCAACGGCTAATAATAGACCGCCAGATGTTTGGGGATCGCACAATAACGCTTTTTGTAAATCCGTCATTGGAGCAACTTTATGGCCATAGCTCATAAAGTTACGCTCGGTACCACCAGGAACACAACCTTGAGCGATGTAGTCATATACACCTGGTAATGTTGGAATTTTATCAAACCAAAGTTTTGCTTTTAGGTTACTACCCTCACAAATCTCTGTTAAGTGGCCCATTAGACCAAAACCTGTAACATCAGTTAGTGCTTTTACGCCATCGACATCCGCAAAATCAGCACCCGGTTTATTTAACTTACACATCCAATCACGTGCCAAGCCTTTATGCTCATCAGCCAACTTAGATTGTTTTTCAGCCGTGGTTAATACGCCAATACCTAATGGTTTCGTTAGGTATAAATGGCAACCTGCTTCTGCACTGTCATTACGCTTAACACGATCAGTACTTACTAACCCGGTTACAGCAAGACCGAAAATTGGCTCAGGAGCATCAATAGAGTGACCACCAGCAAGAGAAATACCCGCTTCACGACAGACAGAGCGACCACCATCAATCACTTTTTGTGCAATTTCAGGTGATAATAGGTTTACCGGCCAGCCTAAAATAGCAATGGCCATAATAGGTTTACCGCCCATTGCGTAAATATCACTGATTGCATTCGTTGCTGCAATACGACCAAAATCAAATGGGTCATCAACAATTGGCATAAAGAAGTCAGTGGTACTGATTACAGCTTGACCATTGCCGATATCATAAACAGCAGCATCATCTTTACTCTCATTACCCACTAATAAATTAGGATCAGCAAAAGGAGCTAATTGAGTACGAAGAATAGTATCAAGTACTTGGGGAGAAATTTTACAACCACATCCGGCACCGTGGCTGTATTGTGTTAGGCGAACATTTTCCATGACACGCTCCAAAATATAGAAAGAGTCAGCGATTCTACTCCTGCCCTCGACAACTGTCATCTTTCCAACTCAAAAGCGGCCATTTTCTATTAAAACAAATCCATATTGGCGCTAATAGTCATTAATTAGAAACAAAAAAGGTGATGTTATTCACGGTTTAACACCACAAAATAACTATCACCTTCCATTTTTAACTCTAGTTTTACAGTAGCGAAGATTTACATTTCCGTTAATGTTACAACTGTTGTATATCTGTAATTACAAATACTCAACATATTGAGCAAGATCACGTTCATGAACCTTAGCTTCACGACAACCAATCGAGCCTAGATATAAAAAACCAACAATCATATCTTCGCCGGTAACCCCCAATGCTTCACGCACAACGGCATGATATGCCCAAGAACCCGTACGCCAGAAACCAGAGTATCCTTGTGCAACCGCAGCCATTTGCATTGCCTGAGCAGCACAACCAGCAGAAAGATGTTGTTCGATGACTGGTACTTTATGATCTGACGTTACTTTACTGACCACAGTGATCACCATTGGGGCTCGAAAAGGCGCTTTAGAAGCTTTTTCAATCACAAAATCATCAAGATCATCGGCTTTGGCAGCAGCCACCAGAATATCAGCTAATTTAGTTAGCCCTTCACCTTGAGAAACAATAAATCGCCACGGTGTTAAACCACCATGATCAGGAGCACGTAATCCAGCACGAAAGATATTCTCAAGAGCTTCTCCTGCTGGTGCTGGATCAACTAATTTTGGTAGTGAGCGACGATTAAGCAGCAGCGATAGCGCATCCATAACAACCTCAAAATGAAAATAATTATTGTTTACTCTATAATAAGACAGGTAAAGCGCTGAGTACAAGTGGTGGCTATTATAACTTTGCCGCTAATTCAACCCCTTGCCGTATTACTCGCTTAGCATCGACTTCGCCTGCTTCTTCTGCACCACCAATAACATGTACCGTAAGACCTTGCTCAGTTAATAATGTCGATAAACTATCGACCGAGGTTTGACCGCTACAAATAACAATATTATCAACGTCTAAAATACGCGCTTGACCATCGATCATCAGATGTAACCCTTGATCGTCAATAGCATGATATTCAACGCCACTCCATAAATGCACGCCGCGTTTTGCTAACGTACGACGATGGATCCAACCCGTTGTACGTCCAGGTCCTTTGCCGACTTTTCCTGATCGTCGTTGCATTAGCCACACTTCGCGAGGACTAATATAATCGTCACTTGGCAACAAACCACCACTATAACTGAGGCTCTTATCGATATTCCACTCACGCAGCCAACTATCTAGATCGTTATCAGCTGGCTCTGTCAGCATGGTGGCAACATCCACGCCAATCCCCCCCGCACCTATAATGGCGACTTTTTTTCCGAGTGTGATTTTGTCTCGAATTAATGTTTGATAATCCACTACTTTTGAGTGTTCTATTCCAGTAATTGGCGGAATTCGCGGCTGAACGCCTGTGGCTATAACGACCTCATCATAACTTAATAATTGCTCGGCATTCACTTCCACACCAAGGTGAACTTTAACCCCTGTTTGCTCTAACCGACGCGTGAAATAGCGCACCGTTTGTTTGAATTCTTCTTTACCCGGAATCTGCATTGCCAAGTTAAACTGACCACCAACATGATTATTTTTTTCAAATAAATCGACAGTAAAACCTCTTTCTGCTGCGGCAACTGCGCACGCCATTCCCGCAGGCCCAGCTCCGATCACTGCAACGCTTCGATTTGTCGCTACAGGCGTTAATACCAATTCTGTCTCATAACAGGCTTGAGGGTTAACTAAACAACTGGCACGTTTACCAACAAAGACATGATCTAAGCAAGCCTGATTACAGCCAATGCAAGTATTAATATCATCAGCACGGTTTTGCTGCGCTTTTAATACAAATTCAGGATCGGCTAAAAATGGCCTTGCCATCGACACCATATCTGCATGCCCTTGTGCCAAAATATCCTCGGCCACTTGCGGCGTATTGATGCGATTGCAGGTTACAATAGGAATAGATACTTGTTGTTTTATTTTTTCAGTTACCCAAGTAAAAGCGGCGCGTGGTACTTGAGTCGCAATAGTTGGAATACGTGTTTCATGCCAACCAATACCGGTATTTAAAATGGTGACCCCCGCCGCTTCTAATGCTGTCGCTAACTGCACCACTTCATCATAAGTACTGCCTTGTTCTACCAAATCCAACATCGACAATCGAAATATAATAATAAAATCAGCACCAACACGTGCTCTCACTGCACGAACAATCTCCAGTGCAAATCGAATCCGATTATCATAACTCCCCCCCCAATCATCGTAACGCTGATTCGAGCGCTGGCAAATAAACTGATTAATGAGGTAGCCTTCAGAGCCCATTATTTCAACCCCATCATACCCCGCCTCGCGAGCCAGCTCTGCGCTATGGGCAAAATCATTGATGGTATTGTTAATTTGACGATGACTCATTTTAGAGGGGGTAAATTTTGAAATAGGCGAACGAATAGCAGAGGCACTAACCGCAAATGGAGACATCGCATAGCGGCCAGCATGCAATAACTGCAGTGCTATTTTACCGCCTTGCTGATGCACCACTGTCGTAATGAGACGGTGTTTACGTACATGGCGGCCATTACTAAACTCAGCACTAAAAGGATGTAATCGGCCACGAAAGTTTGGTGAAAAACCGCCAGTAACAATCAGTCCAACCCCCGCCTTTGCTCTAACAGCATAAAACGCAGCCAGTTTATCAAAACCACCACGTTCATCTTCTAAGCCGGTATGCATTGATCCCATCAACACACGGTTACGTAATTGAGTAAAACCAAGATCCAGCGGTGCTAATAAAAATGGAAACATAGTATCGTCCATGAGCGGCTCCTAACTGTTATGGTCTGACCAGTATATTTCAGCTTAGTTAATAACACCAACATTGTTAACACAAAAGCAACATTTACATGATGCGACTCACTATTTATAATCGATTAAGTCTCTTTATTTTTATGTTCGCTAACAGTTATGCCGTAAAAAACTGTAATTTGGCAGTGACTACGTTACGATATCGCCATCATCATTATCAGGAATTTTCATGAAAGCCATATTCTCAAGGATTGGAAAATTCTTCCTTGCTATCGGGAAGTTAATTAACTTTACTCGCAAATTTGTCCTCAACATTTTGTTCGTTTTTATTATTGGCGCGATCATTTTTGCATTAACCGATGAAGATAAACCTGCTGAGACCACACAGCCTTCAGCCTTAGTGCTTAATCTGTCTGGTCCGATTGTCGAACAAAAGAATTATGACAATCCATTTGACAGCGTTATGAATGAAGCATTAGGTAAGCCTGATGTGCAGCAGAATGTCTTGTTTGACATTGTTGAGGCGATTCGTGCTGCCGCAACAGATAAAGACATTACAGGCCTCGTACTTAATCTTAAAGGCATGTCTGAAACTAGCTTAACCAAAATGCGTTACATCGCTAAAGCTATCGAAGAATTTAAAGCTTCAGGTAAACCAGTTTATGCCTATGGCGATAATTACAGCCAAAGCCAATATTACTTAGCCAGTTATGCCGATAAGGTGTTCTTGTCCCCTGATGGTGGCGTTATGCTAACAGGCTACGGTACCTACACCCTATATTATAAGAGTTTGCTGGCTAAATTAGACGTGACCACTCATGTGTTCCGTGTTGGTACTTATAAGTCGTTTGTTGAACCTTATATTCGTGACGGCATGTCTGCGGCAGCAAAGCAAGCTAACACTGTATGGCTAACCCAGTTATGGGGCGCGTTCAGTGACGATGTTGCTCAAAATCGTAATATTAAACCGCAAACATTAACCCCAAATATTGATGAGTTTGTGACTCAGCTAGAATCTGTTAATGGTGATTTTGCCCAATTAAGTCAAAAATTAGGCTTGGTTGATTCACTGGTTACCCGTGATCAGATGACTCAATTTTTGATCAAAAAATTCGGTGCTAACGATAAACACAGCTTTAAACAAATTAGCTATTACGATTACTTACCGCTATTAGTCGATAATCAACAACCATCAACCAATAAAGTGGCGGTAGTTATCGTCGACGGTGCGATTGTCGATGGCAAAAGTAGCCAAGGATCTGCAGGTGGCGACACTATTGCAGCGCTATTACGTAAAGCACGTTTTGATAAGCAAGTAAAATCGGTGATCTTGCGAGTTGATAGTCCTGGAGGCAGCGCCTTTGCTTCAGAAATTATTCGTAATGAAGTTGACGCACTTAAAAAGGCGGGTAAACCAGTCGTCGTTTCAATGTCAAGCGTGGCGGCATCTGGCGGTTATTGGATCTCATCCAGTGCAGATGAAATTATTGCACAACCAACCACAATCACAGGTTCAATCGGTATCTTTGCTATTCTAACCACCTTTGAAAAAGGATTAGAAAAACTTGGCGTCTACAGCGACGGAGTTGGCACAACACCTTTCTCTGGTGTCGGTGTCACCCGTGCATTACCTGAAGGTGTAGCAAAAGTATTCCAGCTTGGGGTTGATAATGGCTATCAACGCTTTATAGGTTTAGTCAGTAAATACCGTCATATGACGTTGGCACAAGCCGATAAGATTGCTCAAGGCCGAGTGTGGACAGGTAAAGATGCGCAACAACGTGGCTTAGTTGATCAGCTTGGTGATTTTGATACTGCTATTACCGCAGCGGTTGAATTAGCAAAGGTGAAAGATTACCAGCTAGTATGGATGCAACAACCACTATCGCCAGTACAGCAGTTCTTTAAAGAATTATCAGGTGAAGTAAAAGTCCAACTAATGACAATGGTCTTTGGTGATATGCCGTCGACCCTAGCGCCAGTCACTAAAGTTGCCAACGATCTAACCTCATTAACGAATTTCAATGATCCTAATGGTCGTTATGCCTTCTGTTTAAACTGCAGTACGGTTAACTGACCCTAACAGTACAACAACCCGACCATGTTTTATTGGTCGGGTTGTTTACTTGGCTATCATTTGACACTCACTCTAGAAGCAGTAATTTACACCACAACAGCTCAATTAATCAGCACAGTTAACTACGATCACATTTTAACTCATACAATCGCACTGCAAATCTAACTAACCTCGCATCTTCATATAGTTTGCGTATAATACGCGCACTCATTCGTTCATTCTGAGCTCAAAATGGAAAGAAAACACATTTATATCGCTTATACTGGCGGCACTATTGGTATGCAAAAATCGGATCATGGCTATATTCCTGTTGCTGGTTTTATGCAGAAACAATTGGCAAGCATGCCAGAATTCCATCGTTCAGAAATGCCAGAATTCACTATCAATGAGTATTCACCACTCATCGACTCATCAGATATGACACCGATGGATTGGCAGCGCATTGCTGATGATATTAAAGCTAACTATGATAAATATGATGGCTTTGTTATTTTACATGGTACCGATACCATGGCTTACACCGCATCTGCGTTATCATTCATGTTTGAGAATTTAGACAAACCAGTGATTGTGACAGGCTCACAGATACCATTGGTTGAATTACGCTCTGATGGCCAAAGTAATCTGCTCAATGCTCTCCACATTGCTGCTAATTACCCGATAAATGAAGTCACGGTATTTTTCAATAATCAATTGATTCGTGGTAACCGCAGCACCAAAGCACATGCTGATGGTTTTGGGGCATTTATTTCACCAAACCTACCGCCATTGCTAGAGGCGGGAATCAATATTAGTGTTAATAGCATTGCTCAAATAGATAAAAAGCCAGAAGGTAGTTTTAAAGTACATACCATCACACCTCAACCGATTGGCGTGATCACTATGTATCCAGGTATTTCTCCAGAGGTGATTCGTAATACTTTACGCCAACCCGTAAACGCGATGATCTTACTCACCTTTGGCGTTGGTAATGCCCCCCAAAATAAAGAACTGCTTGAGCAATTAAAAGCGGCAACAGATCGTGGCGTTATCGTGATGAACCTAACCCAATGTCTATCAGGCAAAGTAAATATGGGTGGTTATGCTACAGGCTGTGCTCTGGCTGATGCAGGCGTATTAAGTGGCTATGATATGACGCCAGAAGCGGCACTGGCTAAATTGCATTATTTATTAAGCCAAAACCTAAGTACAGAAACTATTCGTAGCATGATGCAGCAAAATTTACGCGGCGAGTTAACTCACTAGTCGCGCTAGATCCCTCTACCACTATCAACAAAAAAGAGCCACTATGTTATATATAGTGGCTCTTTTTTGATAATGACTTTCTACCCCTGATTAGCACAAAGCCAACTACACTTATTGCAATACTATCGCTCATTGAGCCAAGCAATAAGTAATGACTATGATTTTACACGGCACATCAATTTCACCTTTTGTACGCAAAATAATGTTAGCGCTCAATTACAAAGGTATTCGTTACGAGCTTCAACCGCTTAATCCTTACCTTGAAAAAGAGTTAGCGCACAAACGGCACCCTATGGGGAAAGTCCCTGTACTTGAACATGGAAAGTTAACCATTATTGATTCAACGGTTATTGCGCATTATTTAGATGATATCTATCCGATTCCGCCGCTATATCCAGGCAATGCTCAACAACGCGCTCAAATACGCTGGCTCGAATCTTATGCTGCCACTCGAGTAACCTCGTTAATTGGCGGCGTGTTATTTTACCAAAAAGTCTTACGTCAAAAAATGCAGGGAAAAAGCTGTGATCACGATGCGGTTAATCAATGTTTAACTCACCACCTTCCTGATGTACTGCAATATCTCAATCAACAAATACCATCTCAAGGGTATATCAGCGATCATTTCTCAATAGCAGAGATTAGCTTATGGAGTGTATTTCGTAATGGTTGGATGAGTGGGCTGCGTTTACAGTCACACTATCCACAATTACATGCATATCTACAACGTATCGAACTTGAACCGTGGATTGCCAATCTTATCGCAGAAGAAGATCATCAATTACAAGATTTCTATTGTGAACCAATGATCTTACCGCAGCCATCAACCTCATAATTACAGCTGATCATGATCAAAACGGGCAATATCATTATCAGTAGTAGCATTATCATCGCGGCTAGATAAGTTGTCGTTACCAAAATCACGTTTAAATTCTGCTTTTGATTTAAACTTTATCTCACCGCCCGCTGCCACTGTCATATGATCAGGATTTATATTATGCCGTGATTGATATAGCATCACAGCTTGGATTGCACTATCCCGCAATTGTGGTGTTAGCACTGAACCATCGAGCCATTTCCCTGTTTCTACGGCGGTTAACATTCGCTGGTAAACCTCCGGTGTCATCGCGGCTAATAACTGACTAATATCCATATTGTTTCCTTATCTCGTCATCGTTAAATGACATCTACATCACACTCGTTTAAGTTACAGAAAACAAGCCATTTACAAAAGACAATTTAATGCTAAATTTATGCCTTCACCATTGCTAAGAAGTGCATACTTTGGCCATAGTATCTTTACCACTGACCATCACGCCTCGTTATAACATACCCACAATGAAGGCTATTTTATTACTGCCACTATTAGTCAGTGGCTGCTTTGATCGTTACCGTACTACTGATAGCCTATGTAATGATAATCCTCAATTATGCCAACCATTAAATCTTAATGATGGACAATGTCGAATTCAACGTACCAATCTCATTTGGCAACGTTATGCCACTCTACAAGCGCCAACAGATCAACAAAAATTCAAAGAACTGCAAGCAACCCAAGAATATCAATTCTGTCTAGAATATGCGGCAGGCATTGAACCGACCGAATTAAAACAACGAAAAACTAAACGGATACAAGCATTGCATCATAGTTATGAAGCTATCGATAGGCTTACTCAAGAATTACAGTCTTCGCAAGATCCACATATTATTTTTTATCGTTGGACGCAAGGAGACCAAACTGCGAAGCAACAATTTCTTGCCCTTGAAGGAAATACAAAACTTGAGCATCCGGAATTACAATTAGCGCTTGCTAGTTATTATATCGATAAAAATAAAACTAAGACGCTCAATATATTGCACCATAGCCTTAGTCTATATAAGGCTGATGATGATATTAATATCAATATATTACACACACTTGCGACATTATATTATCAACAAAAAAACACCGCAGCCGCATATGTGTGGACTAACGTTGCCAATCAATATCAACCAAATACACAACCTAAGACAGTAACGTCATCGATTAAAAATCGCTTTAATTTAACTGATAATGAGCGACAGAAATTAAATACTACTGTCACTAATATCATAAAAGCATTAAACAATGGTCAATATATTCAGACAACTATCAACCTACCAAACTAATTATCTGATGCAAACAGCAGTGAAATTGAGTTAACGCAAAACCGTTCACCTGTCGATGGCGGGCCATCAGGAAAAATATGCCCTAAATGGCTATCACATTCCGAACAGCGGATCTCAGTACGTACCATGCCATGGCTATTATCATTTAAATAACGAATACATTCTTTTGTAATAGGCGCATCAAAACTTGGCCAGCCACAACCGGAGTCATATTTATTGGCAGAAGAGAATAAAGATTGACCACAACAGGTACAGGAATAGATCCCTGTCTCACGGTTATGGAGCAATGTGCCACTAAAAGGTGCTTCAGTTGCTTGCTCACGACAAACTTGATAAGCCGCTGTAGATAACTTATCTCGCCAATATGCATTATCTTTTTTATTCATTCTGTATTGCCTTTTAAAAAAATTGTCACTAAACCGAATAAATATATTTGCTATTTAGGGTCACTGTACCACATACTTCCTGTGCAAAAAGTCACATAGACTCAAAAAGCATGTTTGGTTTTTGAATATATGATTAAAAGTTAATAATTACTGTGACGGTAATTTAAACAATATTTGTACAAATTACCGTCGTTGTAGTGGAAATGTAAAAAATATCCGAACTTTTTTTTGACCTTAAGCAATTTAAGCGATTTTTTTGCTTGCAGGCTTACAAAGGATTCTGTAATTTTACTACCAGTTATATTTCATTAGAAATTAAGTTGTGGAGCAAACTGTAATGACAATCAAAGTAGGTATTAACGGTTTTGGCCGTATCGGTCGTTTTGTTTTCCGTGCATCGCAAGAGCGTGCTGACATCGAAGTTGTTGGTATCAACGACCTAATCGACGTTGAATACATGGCATACATGCTTAAGTACGACTCAACTCACGGCCGTTTCAACGGTACTGTTGAAGTTGAAGGCGGTAACCTAATCGTTAACGGTAAAACTGTACGTGTTACAGCTGAGCGTAACCCTGCTGACCTTAAGTGGGATGCAATCAATGTTGACGTTGTAGCTGAAGCAACTGGTCTGTTCCTAACTGACGAGACTGCACGTAAGCACATCGAAGCTGGTGCTAAGAAAGTTGTTCTAACTGGTCCTTCTAAAGACGCAACTCCAATGTTCGTTATGGGCGTAAACGATTCAACTTACGCTGGTCAAGATATCGTTTCTAACGCTTCTTGTACTACTAACTGTCTAGCGCCTATCGCTAAAGTTCTTAACGACAACTTCGGTATCGTTTCTGGTCTTATGACAACTGTACACGCAACTACAGCTACTCAAAAGACTGTAGATGGTCCTTCTGCTAAAGACTGGCGTGGTGGTCGTGGTGCTGCTCAAAACATCATCCCATCATCAACTGGTGCTGCTAAAGCTGTAGGCGTTGTTCTTCCAGAAATCAACGGCAAACTAACTGGTATGGCTTTCCGCGTACCAACTGCTAACGTTTCTGTAGTTGACCTAACAGTTAACCTAGAAAAAGGTGCATCTTACGAAGCTATCTGTGCTGCTATGAAAGCTGCATCTGAAGGCGAACTAAAAGGCATTCTTGGTTACACTGAAGATGCAGTTGTTTCTACTGACTTCAACGGCGACACTCGCACTTCAATCTTTGATGCTGCTGCTGGTATCGCACTTAACGATAACTTCGTTAAAGTTGTATCTTGGTACGACAACGAAATCGGTTACTCAAACAAAGTTCTTGACCTAATCGCTCACATCTCTAAGTAATAATGTAAGCAATTAGCAGACTTTCTTTGAAAGCTGATAGTAAGAGGCGACGCTTAAGAGTGTCGCCTTTTTTATATCTAAAATATAGTCGCTCATCGCGAATTTCGCGCTATTTCTACACCGAATCATTAATTAGTATGTTATAAAACAAACAACTAAATGCACGCTTAAACCATAAAAAGCGAAACAAAAAGATCAGAATCGTAACAAAAATAACAAATAACTTTCTATATCCTTTGATATTTTAAAACGAAAAATAAGTTTCCATTGTTAATGATTTTGAGTCAAATTTAGACAAAAACATTAACAATAGGCGCTGGTGCCACTCAACATTAAGGAAAAGCAGATGGATTTACGTCAACTTTCGACAATTAATGCATTATCTGATGCTATTACCGTATGTGAATATCAAGGCGTGAAGATTATTCGCATCATTCACCCAATGCTAGAAGCCGGTATTTCTCTCCACGGCGGTCATTTGCTTTGGTTTAAACCTGCAGGTGAAAAAGACCTCATTTGGTTAAGCGAAGAAGCTGAATTTGATATAACAAAAGCGATTCGTGGTGGCATTCCTGTCTGCTGGCCATGGTTCGGCAAAGCTGCTGCACCATCACATGGCTTTGCTCGTACTAGTGAGTGGACATTATCGCAACACCGTGAAAATGATAATGGTGTTATTGTTACTTTAACCCTAGAAGACGATCAAAACACACGTGCAATTTGGCCACATAAGTTCCATAACCAAATGACGTTTGAAATGAGTACTGAGTTAAATGTTAGCCTAACATCAACTAATACAGACACTCAGCCTTGGTCATATGGTGGTGCATTACACACTTACTTTAATATTGCTGATATTAATGCTGTTACAGTCACTGGCATGGGTGAAGAATACCTCGATAGCACTCAAGCAGGAAAAATTTGTCAGGGTGGTGATGTGTTAACATTCAATGCCGAAACAGATCGTGTTTATACACATCCTCAAACAACAATTGAAGTTAATGACAAAAACAACCAGCGTACTATTTTGGTAACTAATCAGGGTAATAACGCCGCTGTTATTTGGAACCCTTGGCAAGAACTATCTATCAGCATGGGTGATATGGCCAACAACAGTTTTGAAACAATGGTATGTGTCGAATCAACTATTCATACGCCAACCATTGAATTACAACCAGGACAAACGCACACGCTATCTACACGCATTGCTGTTCAGCACTAAGTTATCATTCATTTATTGCTAGCAAGCAATGTTGCCTTGCTAGCGATTTATGCCAGCATCGTGGCTGTCGATTGAATCAGTACCCACCCATTACCATCAGGATCATTAAACGTCGCAAAACGTCCTTCCATCATGGTAATAATTTCTGATAATGCCACGCCTTTACCACTCAACTCTTGGTGGGTTAACTGAATATCATGTGTTTGAACCACTAACCCTTGCACTCCCCCAGCTTTCATACCCGCAAATGGTTTTACTAAACTGATCGTCGTTTCTGCGCCTTTAGGGACTAATTGTACCCACCGCGTGTGTTGATTATCAGCATGATCTCTAATCAATTCAAAGCCTAATACATCACGGTAAAATTGCAGCGCCTGATTTTGATCAGACACAGGAATCGAGACTGTGTCGACACGACAAATAGCCATAGCATCTTGCTCCATATTCAAAAAACAATATCGCTCATCATCTATTGAGATTAAGTCAGCTACGACAATTTTGTAAAAAAAATACGCTCTGTAACCAAAATTCTTACAATTTTTCATTTACTCTTGTTCTTAAGACAGAACAAAAAAACACACTAATGACAAAAAAACACAATAAAACTATAACTGACAGTAAAACTAATTTATTAATTCAATATAAGCATACGACATAGTCATAAACACCATTAAAAACACCCAACCAAGAACTAACAACCTAATAACATAACCATCAATTAAAACAAAACAAACAATCACATAAAACCAAAACTTGCAACAATTTTGCTTGCGAACCCCCTAAAATTCAAGGATAGTGGTTGATATTGGTTACTTAACCAGCAATTTAATTCCCTTTCTTCTAAACATAATTATTTACCAACCAGTAACTCTACAATACAAAGTGATGAGTTCAGGCTAGGCTTAAATAAGTAAGCAATGCAAAAACATCATGTTTTTCATTAGTTACTCTTAAATATAAGAACGATTCAGGGGGCATACTATGAGTATTTTTGACCACTATCGTCAGCGCTACGAAGAAGCTAAGGACGAAGAGCTTTCATTACAACAATTCCTTGATATCTGTAAAGACGATCGAAGTTCTTACGTCAATGCAGCAGAGCGTCTTCTAATGGCCATCGGCGAGCCAGAAATGATTGATACAGCGCAAGATCCACATCTTAGTCGCTTGTTTTCAAATCGCGTTATATCACGCTACGACACCTTTAAAGACTTCTACGGCATGGAAGAAGCCATTGAACAGATTGTTTCTTATCTTAAGCACGCAGCACAAGGGCTTGAGGAACGAAAGCAAATTTTGTACTTACTCGGTCCTGTTGGTGGCGGTAAATCATCACTTGCTGAAAAACTAAAAAGTTTAATGCAAAAAGTGCCTATTTACATTTTGACGGCCAATGGCGAGCGCAGTCCTGTTAACGATCATCCTTTTTGCTTATTTGATAAACACGAAGATGGTGGATTGCTAAGAGATGAATACGGTATTCCTGAGCGTTATTTAAATACCATTATGTCACCCTGGGCGGCAAAACGGTTACATGAGTTTGGTGGCGATATAACGAAATTTAAAGTGATAAAAGTTCGCCCATCCATTCTTGACCAAGTGGGTATTGCAAAAACAGAGCCTGGCGATGAAAACAACCAAGATATTTCATCATTAGTGGGTAAAGTGGATATTCGTCAGCTTGAGCACTTCTCTCAAGATGATCCAGATGCTTATAGTTATTCTGGTGCGCTATGTAAAGCAAACCAAGGTTTGATGGAGTTTGTCGAGATGTTTAAAGCGCCGTTAAAGGTGCTGCATCCATTATTAACGGCGACGCAAGAAGGCAACTATAACGGTACCGAAGGGCTCTCTGCATTGCCTTTTGATGGCATGATTTTGGCGCACTCAAACGAATCAGAGTGGCAAACATTCCGTAATAATAAAACTAACGAAGCCTTCCTCGATCGTGTTTATATCGTGAAAGTACCTTACTGTTTACGAGTTTCTGAAGAAATTCGAATTTACGAAAAACTACTACAAAACAGTGAGCTATCATCCGCCCCATGCTCACCAAGTACGCTTGAAATTCTTGCTCGCTTCACGGTGTTATCTCGCCTTAAAGAGCCAGAGAATTCTAGCGTTTATTCAAAAATGCGTGTTTATGATGGTGAAACACTCAAAGACACCGATCCAAAAGCAAAATCTTATCAAGAGTACCGCGATTACGCTGGTGTCGATGAAGGCATGAATGGTCTCTCAACCCGTTTTGCCTTTAAGATCCTATCTCGAGTATTTAACTTTGATCATGCCGAAGTCGCGGCTAACCCCGTGCATCTTTTTTATGTGCTTGAGCAACAGATTGAACGTGAACAATTCCCACAAGATGTTGCCGAAAAATACCTTGAACATCTCAAAGGCTTTTTAACGCCTAAATATGTTGAGTTTATTGGTAAGGAAATTCAAACAGCCTACCTTGAATCTTATTCCGAATATGGCCAGAACATTTTTGACCGTTATGTCAGTTATGCTGACTTCTGGATTCAAGATCAAGAATACCGCGATCCAGATACTGGCCAACTGTTTGATCGTTCAGCACTCAATAATGAACTAGAGAAAATAGAAAAACCTGCAGGCATTAGTAATCCAAAAGATTTCCGTAATGAAATCGTTAATTTTGTACTTCGTGCGCGTGCTAACAATGCCGGTAAAAACCCTAACTGGACCAGTTATGAAAAACTGCGCACTGTCATTGAGAAAAAAATGTTCTCAAATACAGAGGAGCTATTACCGGTTATTTCCTTTAACGCCAAAACATCAACCGATGAACAGAAAAAGCATGATGACTTTGTTGCTCGTATGATGGAAAAAGGCTACACCCGTAAGCAGGTACGTTTATTGTCTGAATGGTACTTACGCGTGCGTAAGTCGTCGTAGCCAACTGACAACAAAGGGGGGTACTATGGCACATTTTATTGATCGAAGGCTCAACGGTAAAAATAAGAGCACCGTCAATCGCCAACGTTTTTTACGCCGCCACAAACAGCAAATAAAAGAGTCTATTGCTGATGCGGTAAATAAACGCTCGATTACTGATGTCGATAGTGGTGAGGATATAACCATCCCCTCTCGCGACATTAGTGAACCAATATTTCATCAAGGTAAAGGTGGGCAACGTGAAGTCGTCCACCCAGGTAATGACCAATTTATTACCGGTGATCGCATTGAGCGTCCACAAGGAGGTGGCGGTCAAGGCGGAGCTGGAGAAGGTCAAGCAAGCCCTGATGGTGATGGCCAAGATGATTTTGTTTTTCAAATATCTAAAGATGAATATCTTGATTTATTATTTGAAGATTTAGAACTACCTAATTTACAGAAAAATGCCATTAATCAGTTGGTCGAATGGAAAACATTCCGCGCTGGTTATAAATCACAAGGTGTACCATCTAATATTGCTATCGTAAAATCATTGCAAAACTCACTCGCTCGACGAACAGCAATGACAGCAGGTAAGCGCCGTAAAGTACGTGAACTTGAACAAGCGCTTGAGTTACTGTTTACCACTGAACCCGCTCAACCTTTTGAAGAAGAGCGTATTAAGCAAGAAATTGCTGCTTTACGGAAAAAAATCAATAGTACACCGTTTATAGATACTTTTGACTTACGTTATAAGAACTATGAACGTCGTCCGCAGCCATCAAGCCAAGCTGTGATGTTCTGCTTAATGGATGTCTCTGGCTCGATGGATCAGGCAACTAAAGATATCGCTAAGCGTTTTTATATATTGCTGTATCTATTTTTAAACCGTACTTACAAAAATGTCGAAGTGGTATTTATTCGCCACCACACTCAAGCCAAAGAAGTCGATGAGCATGAGTTTTTCTATTCTCAAGAAACAGGCGGCACTATTGTGTCAAGCGCATTAAAAATGATGCATGACATCGTTAAACAACGCTATCGCCCTGAAGAATGGAACATCTATGCAGCACAAGCATCTGATGGCGATAACTGGGCAGATGACTCGCCAGGCTGTCGAGAGTTACTGGATAAACACATCCTGCCACTAACGCGTTATTACTCATATATTGAGATCACGCGTCGAGCACATCAAACACTGTGGCGAGAGTATGAAGCTTTACATAGCGGACACGAAAATTTTGCAATGCAGAATATAAAGACTGTCGATGATATTTTCCCAGTGTTTAGGGAATTATTTAAAAAACAAGTTAGTTAATTCATACCATTTCATCAAACTGAATATAATCGGCACCACAATAAACACCGTGCCGATTATCACTCTTTATCAGTTAAATAATGGATAAACATGGGGAGATTGAGTGATGGCAATAACGACAACAACAAAACCACTCAGTGATGGACCAGATTGGACGTTTGATTTGCTTGAACAATATCACGTTGAAATTAAACGTGTTGCTGCACACTATCGTCTTGATACTTACCCAAATCAAATTGAAGTTATCACAGCCGAACAGATGATGGATGCTTATTCCAGTATTGGCATGCCAATCAACTATCATCATTGGTCATTTGGTAAACGTTTTATTGAAACAGAACGTGGCTATAAACACGGTCAAATGGGATTAGCCTATGAAATAGTGATTAATTCAGATCCTTGTATCGCTTATTTGATGGAAGAAAATACCATTACCATGCAAGCGTTAGTAATGGCACATGCCTGCTATGGACATAATTCTTTCTTCAAAGGTAATTACCTTTTTAAAACTTGGACCGATGCCAGCTCAATTATTGATTACCTACTATTTGCTCGTAAATATATCACTGAATGTGAGGAAAAATATGGTGTTAATGATGTTGAGAAGCTCCTCGATTCTTGTCATGCACTGATGAATTACGGGGTTGATCGCTACAAACGCCCACAAAAAATATCATTAGTAGAAGAAACTGCTCGCCAAAAAGCACGAGAAGATTACCTGCAATCTCAAGTCAACTCTCTATGGCGAACAATACCTCAACACCAAGCAAAAGAAACAATTATTGAAGAAGAACGCTTCCCTGCCGATCCTCAGGAGAATATTCTCTATTTCTTTGAAAAGCATGCGCCATTACTTGAACCTTGGCAACGAGAGCTCGTTCGTATTGTACGTAAAGTTAGTCAATATTTTTATCCACAAAAACAAACCCAAGTAATGAACGAAGGCTGGGCTACATTTTGGCATTACACTATTTTAAATCACCTTTATGATGAAGGTTTAGTTACCGATCGATTCATTATGGAGTTTTTACATAGCCATACTAACGTGGTAGCACAACCTGAATATAATAGCCCTTACTACAATGGTATTAATCCCTATGCGTTAGGTTTTGCGATGTTCCAAGATATACGTCGAATTTGTGAAAACCCAACCGAAGAAGACAAATATTGGTTTCCAGATATCGCAGGCTCTGATTGGCTTGAGACGCTACATTTTGCGATGGAAAACTTCAAAGATGAAAGTTTTATCAGCCAGTTTTTATCACCTAAAGTAATGCGTGATTTTAAACTGTTTGCTGTTAACGATGATGATCGTCATAACTATGTCGAAGTCAGTGCGATACATAATGAAGAAGGTTATCGTATGATTCGTGAGAAATTATCATCACAGTATAATCTCAGTAATAACGAGCCTAATTTACAAATTTGGAATGTCGCATTACGCGGTGATCGCTCACTGACATTACGCTATATTCCCCATAACCGTATTCCGCTTGCGGAAAGTCATACTGAAGTAATAAAACATTTACATCGGTTATGGGGCTTTAACGTTACTTTAGAAGAAGAATTACCAGATGGACGTGGAAAAATAATTGCAACCTGCCCTGCCAATACTCAATATAATACCGATATATAATTAATAAAAACCGCCTTGTTTATTATATCAAGGCGGTTTTATTATTTTATGATAAATTTAATATCTTAGAACTTATATGTGGTACCAACGTACCAGCTACCAACTGATTGATCATAATCTTTATGATTCGCTTTATCTTCAAGCGTATAGAAGTCAGCCTCATAAGCCACACGCATACCTAAGCCTGGGATTTGTTTAATTTGATACTCTACACCAGCACCTAAACGAACTAAGCCGCCATCCTTTTTAAAACCTCCAGATTTAATAAACATTTGACCTAAACCTGCAGTTGCAAAAGGACGTAAACCATTATCAAACGTATAACCAACATTCGCTGCAATACTGTATGACTGTTGTTTAACTTTAAAATTACTTTTCTCGCCTTCAGAGACGATATTATATTTAGTATCACCATAAGAAGTATATTGTGCTTCAATAGAAACTATACGGTTAAATTGGTAACCCGTAATTACTTTATATGCAGCATCTGATTTAGTTGAAATACCAATGCCATGTTCCTTAGACATTTCTGATGAAACTTTATCATGGAAATCTGTTGTACCTACACCGCCACCAACATAAAAACCTTTGTACTTATTTACTGCTGTATTATTTTCGCTAGCGACTGCATATGAAGATAATAATGAACACATTACTGTTGCTACGACTAATTTTTTCATGAGATATAAATCCAAATTGGGTATAAAAAAGAGCAGCAATAGTACAAATTCATTTCAAAGAAAAACAAACCAAAACAAAACCATCACTAAACAAAACACAAAGTGATTAAAAATTAAAACAAAAAATTTCAAATAAAGTTAATAAAAACAATAAAAATAATTTTACACATCAAAAAATATCTGGATTAAATCGGTAAAAAATAAGAATATCGATTATGTTCAATATATTTATAAAATACAGCTAGGCTAATTTTTATAACAAACCATATCAAATACATCATTTTTATTCATTGAGTAGAAATACATCTTGTTGCCTAACTTCTTATAAGCATACGATATACTATAGCCCTGATAATCTTGATAACTCTTATTTATATTACTGTCCTGAACTTGTTTAACTAATCTTACTCGATCAAAATTTAACGTTATTTCATTATCTTTTTTATTATATTTACCTTCGTAAAATACCTCTGCCGGTGATATTACACCCTTACTTTTTTCTACTGTTATATATTCATGAATCATAAAGCTATCTTCAGAGCTAAAGGTGAAAATCATATACTCTGTAATATTACTATATTCAGAATAAGCTTTAGATATAAAACTATTTTTAGATTGATCACAATACCATCGTGTCGTCACGAGACTGTCTTTTTTAAAATTTAAAACACTAAATCCAAGTAATAACATAATGATTATTATCAACAACGTAATATTTATTACTTTCAACATACAACATTTTTCCCTAACAAATAGTCATTTAATTTATCACCAAGATCATTTTTAATATATTCAGACATTCTAAAATTAAACGCTCTTCCATCATGAGTAATAATAAAGATAACTAATCCAACATGGTTCTTTATTCTAGTGTTATTATAAAACCTCACATAAACTTCAGAATTACAAATTGGAGCAAGTCCCTTTTTAAGTGATTTAATAATTTCACTCTCATCTAATCTACTATTGTTTATAGTATGGATATAAGTGTTATTGCTGTTTATATTGACGGTTTTAGAATAGCTTGATGTATTAACAAAATATGGTCGTGATTTAATTTCGCCATACTTATAAAAAATAAAACTTATCATTAAACCCAAGACAAACAATAATAATAATGTTGTTTTATAACTCGTAAACCAGATAACCTTAGATAGTTTACGTTCAAGAGATATAGCCGTCGAACTGCTATTAATCATTTGTTCTTGATCAATAAATTCTATTGCATCAGCGGCGCTATTATTGCCTCCTTTTTGTATATCTTCGATATTCTCAATAACGTCAAGCAAATATCCAGATTTACTGACAGTCGTAATAGTGAAAACATCAGGACAGTTTTTATGCAATATTTTTCTTAGTTTAGAAATAACATTGGTTAACGCCTGTTCAGATACAATAACATCCCCCCAGCATTGAGATAATAAATAATCTTTCTCAACACATTGTCCTTGATGTTCTAATAATAATACAAAGACATCACTCACTCTTGGCGTAAAATACTCGCTATAGCCATTTTCATGTGTCAATACTCGCGTTGAACGGTCATAACGAATAGGGCCAATTTGATATATTTCACTGCTGATCATGGTAATATTACTTTTAACATAACGTATAACTAATTATCAGTTATATTAACATCTTTATCCAATAGGATATGCCGTTTATAAAAAAAGAGAGCTAATAAGCTCTCTTTTTTATTGATATCTGCACGATGTATATTTATTGCTCTTCTTCGTATAAATATTTAGAGATTTTAACGCGATGGGTATACCAAATCGCACCACTTTCTCGGCCATATTTTTTAATACGATCAGCAACTAATTCTGGTTGATGATTATCACAATATGCTTGTAAATCACCATAAAAATTAAGTGCTAATTGACAAGCTTCTGGATTCATAAAGTAATAGCCGCCAACGCGAGTATAAATTTTACGAAGTCCATTGATTGTTAGCACATAAAGCGTGTTACCTGATTTACCTGCCATGCCTTGGAATAGGCGGTAATCATAGTAGTTAAAAGCGCGTGCTCGACAAATTTCCTCACATAACTGAGGATCATTCTTACCGTATTTATCAACGATTTTTTTTACTTCTTGCAGTAAATCTAATCGATCATCACTATTTTCAATAAACTCAGCAAAACTCTCAGCGGCTAATAATCGCTGACATGATTCAATGACATGTTGAATTAATTCGCTAGAGTTATCTGGATTACCTTTGACAGCATAGCGCATAAAAACACTACTAATATCCGTACGAGCAGCCAATAAATCAGCTAAAACTCGTTGGACATCCTGTCCATCTAATGTGATTAACGTATCAAGTATGCTTAAACCTGAAGTATCCATGTAATTATTAACACGGGTCGGTTTACCATGCTGAATCGTTAGCCAACCATCTCGTGCCAGACGCTGTAATACTTCACGTAATGTTGTGCGAGTTACACCAATCAATTCCGAAAGTTCACGCTCAGCAGGAAGAATAGAGCCCTGAGGAAAGTGATTATTCCAGATACTTTCAATAATGTATTTCTCAGCAAACGTCGCTGGGCTATCTGCCTTAATAACCATCTAAGTTCAATCCAATTCGCTTCTTGCTTATGTTATTTGTTAACACTCATCATACCACTAGTTCTTCAATTGCTGAAATCTAGTCTATAAGTCTGACACTAAGCAGATAGATATGTACAAAAATAAACCATCTACACCATTTGCAGCCAAATTAATGGCACTATTTTATCAGCTTGCAATATTTTACCTGCAATATTCTGTATATTGTAACGCTAATGTCTTAGGTATCGCCCTCAGTTTGTGATGAAAATGTCATAATAATTTTACATGTATGTGTCTGCAGTTGACTAATAGAATTCAGTCGGTAGAGTTATCATTAACACACTGGGAGCAAATGGACGCTGCTGCCTGCTTTAAGTTAAGTATCATCATTTTATCTATGGTGTTTATCTTAAAGAACTTAATCACTACTGAAAATTTTTAGCATGATGCCATTAATTGTCAGTTGATTAGTGCTAGCAAGCCTTCGTACCATTTCATACCTTCAAATTTGCACTAATAATAAGAGATTTAAACATGGCCATATCGCTAGGGAATGCCTTTATAAAAAACTTTTTAGGTAAGGCACCTGACTGGTACAAGATTGCAATCATTTCTTTTCTTATCATTAACCCATTGGTTTTCTTTCTCGTTGATCCTTTTGTTGCTGGGTGGTTATTGGTAGTAGAGTTTATCTTTACTCTCGCAATGGCACTTAAATGTTACCCTCTTCAACCGGGTGGCTTACTGGCTATTGAAGCCGTCGCTATCGGTATGACCAGTGCAGAACAAGTCAAACACGAACTTGTCGCCAATATCGAAGTATTATTACTGCTGGTATTTATGGTTGCTGGCATCTATTTTATGAAGCAGTTGCTACTGTTTATTTTTACTAAAATACTCATTAGCATTAAGTCAAAGATCCTACTTTCACTGGCTTTTTGTGTTATGGCAGCCTTCCTATCAGCCTTTCTTGATGCACTAACAGTTATCGCTGTAGTGATCAGTGTTACTGTTGGCTTCTATAGCATCTATCACAAGGTTGCTTCAGGACAAGATCCTAATGCTAATCACGATCATACCGATGATGATCATGTTCAAGAACTCAGCCGTAATGATCTTGAAAACTATCGCGCCTTTTTACGCAGTCTATTAATGCACGCTGGTGTAGGTACTGCACTTGGTGGCGTGATGACAATGGTTGGTGAACCACAAAACTTAATCATTGCCGATCAAGCAGGCTGGCAATTCGGTGAGTTTATTATTCGTATGTCACCTGTCACTATTCCAGTGTTCATTTGTGGCCTCTGTACTTGTGTATTGGTTGAGAAATTTAAAGTCTGTGGTTATGGCGCCAAATTACCTGAAAATGTGCGTGCGATTTTAGTTGATCTTGATAACGAAGAGCGTAAAAGCCGTACTAACCTTGATTATGCCAAACTGATCGTCCAAGGCATTATTGCAGTATGGCTTATCGTTGGCCTAGCAATGCACTTAGCTGCAGTGGGGTTAATTGGTCTAACCGTGATTATTTTTGCTACCGCATTTACTGGAATAACAGAAGAGCATGCTTTAGGTAAAGCATTTGAAGAAGCATTACCTTTTACTGCGTTATTAGCTGTCTTCTTCTCAGTCGTTGCTGTGATCATTGATCAACAGTTATTTACGCCGATTATCAGCTGGGTATTAACCCTTGAAGGTAGTGCACAATTAACCATGTTCTATATTGCTAATGGCTTATTGTCGATGGTTTCCGATAATGTGTTTGTCGGTACTGTTTATATTAACGAAGTAAAATCAGCATTAGTTAATGGTGTGATTAATCGTAATCAATTTGATATGTTAGCGGTTGCTATCAACACGGGTACCAACTTACCGTCAGTAGCGACACCGAATGGTCAAGCTGCCTTCTTATTTGTACTTACCTCTGCACTTGCGCCTTTGATCCGTCTCTCTTATGGACGCATGGTTTATATGGCCCTGCCTTATACGATTGTGCTGACCTTTGTTGGCTTAGCCGGTATTGAATTATTATTGGTTCCAATGACAGATTGGTTCTACAGCATGGGCTGGTTAACACAAGCAACAGTCAATGCAGCTGCAGCTATTCCTGCTGTCGGTCATTAAAAAGCGATAACCAGTTAATGCTGATTTACTTATCTTTAGAGCTATGCTTGAATAACACTCAATAACTTTCAAGGCCCTGATATTCAGGGTCTTGTTTTATCCAGTTAGTCATTAGAGTACCGATAATGCAAGTGCTTAATTCTTTTTCAAAAACACGTTTAGCTTGGTTACTACTGCTGTTATCAATTATTTTCTTTGAAAGTTCAGCACTGTTTTTTGAACATGTCATGAACCTTGCACCTTGTGTGATGTGTGTTTATGAACGTGTTGCTATGATGGGGATTGGCATTGCTGCGCTAATCGGTCTGCTTGCACCTCGCAATGGTATATTACGTTGGATTGGTTTAGCGGGTTGGGGCTATGGCGCATTCCGTGGTTTAGAGCTAGCCTATGAGCATGTAGGATACCAGTTTAATCCATCACCCTTTGCAACCTGTGATTTGTTTGTTCAATTTCCATCATGGGCACCATTGAACCATTGGGTACCGTGGATGTTTGAAGCTTATGGCGATTGCGCCAAGGTAGTTTGGACCTTCCTTGATCTGTCAATGCCACAATGGCTAGTGATTATTTTTGCTGCCAATCTGATTGTGTGGGCAATAATGGTTATTGCGCAGTTTTTTGGTCACAAACGCTAAGTTAATATTCAAATGAAATAAAAAGCGAAGCTTTAAGCTTCGCTTTTTTGATCACTCTTTTAGGCAATATCATGTGGTTGATGGCGTGGCGTCACTCACCAGCACAAATATGATCATGTAGCGCTGCAATAATAGGATAATCTGCAGCACAAAAACGGTAACGTTCCAATTGTGCCAATTCAACCCATGCCATTTGCTGATGGTTATTTAATTGAATCTCACCCTGCTGCCACTGGGTTAAATAACCTTTCAGTTCAATCACTTTATCGCCATAATCAAATACGCTATCAGCAAGCCAGACACCGGTTGTTGTGCTAATCGCTAACTCTTCATACAGTTCACGTTCTAGCGCCTGCGCAGGTGTTTCACCTACCTCAACTTTACCGCCAGGAAATTCCCACAAGCCGCCTTGACTGGCATTTTCTAACCGCTGCGCAATAAAGTAATAACCGTCTTTTTCGATCACACCAGCAACAACAACTAGATGCGGTTTATGCTCAGGCATTACAGCGTTTTACCACAGCATTGTTTAAACTTTTTACCACTTTCACATGGGCATGGATCATTACGCCCAATACCTTTAAACGGATTGATTGCTTGTGCGCCAGCGCCAATCTGCAACTGATCAGCCGCCATCATAACCTCTGTTAGCATTAAAGGTAATTGAGCATACAACTCGCTTGGTGCTGGCATCCCCGTAACACCCGCTTGTTCCATTTGTGCTAACGTTTGTGCTTCGTCCACCAGCAACATTAATGTGGTCAATAATGCAGATAACATTCGCATAGTGCCATCAGACACTGTTTGCTGCTGCCAATTAGGCTCAATGAATGTCCATACAGCTAAAAAGCCTTGGGCAAACTCACGTAATGCAACCTGATTAGTACCATCTTGTTGCCAAATCAAACTCGCTGGCAGTTGATATTCACCCGCCTTAACGAATCGATATTGCATTTCAAAATGATTCAGAATCACCACTTTATCGGCATCATCAACCGTTACCGTTGCTGCATCATCGCCACCACCGTTAATTAATGCAGATAGCCATACTTCTGGCTCCATTGGCTTTGGGTTAGCATTTGCGGCAAATAAAGCACCTTCAATAAAAGCGGCCGACATACCTTGCCATTGAGCAGGTAAGGTCATTAATGTGTTCATGGACTGTCCTAGTTAATTCTTTTGATTCATTTTAGGGATATTATACGTCGAATATGCGTGACAACAGCGATTACTGCACCATAAATTACCTTCAATGATTGAAATTTGATGCACTTAAAAGCAAATTAGATAAAAATACGCTATTTATAGTCTTCGACTTATTATGATGGATACACGTATGTCACCCCATTCACTGAACGCGATTATAGCTGGAGCCAGTGGCTTAGTCGGTACAGAGCTATTACATCAACTACTCGATCACCCCCGTTTTAATCACATTTACGCATTGACCCGTCAGTCACTTCCTTTTCATAGTAAGAAATTACATCAAATTATAGACAGTCAATTACGTATTATTGCTTGGGAAGATGATCAACCAGTACCTGAATATGGTTTTATCTGTTTAGGCACAACTAAAAAAAAGGCAGGGACTAATCAAGCTCTTGAAGCGATAGATGTTGATTTAGTCAAAAGTGTGGCAATTACCATGAAAAATCTTGGAGTTAGACACCTCATCATCGTTTCAAGCTTAGGGGCATGTAAGCATTCACCGTCGCATTATTTACGTTGCAAAGGCAGAATGGAGCAAGCGCTAACAGCACTAGGGTTTGAACATTGTGTTTTTGTGCGCCCAGGCCCGCTTAAAGGTGAACGCAATACGCCACGTAAAGATGAACTCGCCATTCAACGTATTTTTGAAACCATTCACCCAATAATGCTAGGCCCACTCAAACACTTCACGCCAATTCCTGCAGAAGATGTGGCTACCAGCATGGTAAAGATGGCCATTGCGTGCGATAAGCACCACTTACAGGCTACAACAATTATTTCAGGCCATCATTTACGGTCAATATAAAAACAAAGATGACAAATAACCTAACTCGCACTAGACTCTTGCCCCTTAGCAAATTTACTGAGTAGAGCAACCACCCCAATGCGAGTTATTTTAGGCCCGATGGAAGGCGTATTAGATCACCTAATGCGCGAGATGCTAACCGAAATTAATGACTATGACCTCTGTGTCACTGAATTTGTACGTATTATTGATAGCCTCTTACCTAATAGTGTTTTCTATCGTTTATGTCCTGAATTACACCAAGGTGGTAAAACACGCTCTGGCACACCGGTGCGAGTGCAATTACTTGGTCAAAACCCTCAGTGGATGGCTGAGAATGCTCATCGCGCTTGTAATCTCGGTTCAGCGGGTGTCGATATAAACTTTGGTTGTCCAGCCAAAGCGGTTAATAAAAGCCGTGGCGGTGCGGTATTACTGAAAGAGCCCGAGCTCATCTATCAAATCGTTAAAGCGACCCGCGCAGCAGTAAACCCAACGAAGCCTGTGACCGCAAAGGTACGTTTAGGTTGGGATGATCCACAGCAATGCTTTGAGATTGCCGATGCGATTGCTCAAGCTGGCGCTGATGAAATGGTCGTCCATGCGCGCACTAAAGATGATGGCTATAAAGCAGACACCATCAAATGGGATTATATTCGTCAACTTCGTCAACACGTCACATTACCCATTATTGCCAATGGTGAGGTATGGAGCCATGCCGATGGTCAAGCTTGCTTAGCTGCGACTAATACCGATGCTTTAATGGTTTGTCGTGGTGCATTGAACTTACCTAACTTAGGCAATGTGGTGAAACATAATCAAGCACCAATGACATGGGAGCAAGTATTAGCTCTGCTATTAACTTATTCTCAATTTGAGATAAAAGGTGATAAAGGCTTATATTATCCAAATCGAGTTAAGCAATGGTTCGCTTACCTGCGCCACCAATACCCACAGGCTAAGCTATTATTCACCGACATTCGTTGCCTAAATAAAGCAGCACCAATTATTGAACGATTACAGCAAGCTCAACAACAATTGTAATCGCGCACTTATTTTCCCCTCTTGCATTCATTCTTGTATCGAGGGGGGAAATAGACACCTTACGCCAACACTCAATGACAACGCCAGTAACAAAAAAAACTTCACTGAGCTAATTTTTGAGCCATTCTTTAAAACATCCATCTATAAAAAAAGGATTAATAATGCGCTGGAAGAACTCCCGCCAAAGTTCAAATATTGAAGATCGACGTGGCGACAGCCCGCGTCAAGCCACCACATCCAGTGCGGGATTATTACGCTTAATCCCATTACTCATGCGCAGCAAAGGCGGACGAGTTATATTAGTCATTGGCGCTCTATTCTTTGCTTACCAATATATCACTGGTGGCGGTAACTCTTTGGGTATTCAACAATCATCGTCATCTAAAACAGCGCCAGTACAGTTAAATGATCAAAACAAGCAGTTTGTAGCAGCTATTCTTGGCTCAACAGAAAGTATTTGGAATAAACAGCTGGCAGGCAAATACCAACCACCGACATTGGTGTTGTATAACAATATTACCCATACAGGTTGTGGTACAGGCTCAGCACAGTCAGGCCCTTTTTATTGTCCTGCTGATCAAAAAATCTATCTTGATCTTGGCTTTATCGATGAGTTAAAAAAACTCGGCGCACCTGGTGATTTTGCATTTGCATATGTGATTGCACATGAAGTGGGTCACCATGTACAAAAACTGCTCGGCACCAGTGATAAAGTATCCCAACTGCAGCGACGTAGTGATAAACGCACCGCCAATCAGCTCAGTGTGAAATTAGAGCTTCAAGCTGATTGCTATGCCGGCGTTTGGGGTCATTATGTTAACCAACAAGGCATGCTTGATGAGGGAGATCTTGAAGAAGGCCTTAATGCAGCGAGTGCCGTTGGTGACGACCGATTACAAAAAATGGCAGGACAAGCGGTACAACCGGATGCGTTTACCCATGGCAGTTCAAAACAGCGTATTGCCTGGTTTCAAAAAGGATTTAAAAGCGGCGATCCTCGTGCTTGTAACACTTTTAGTCAGCCTTAATTCCCCCTTGATTGCTTACTGTTGATCGGGACTTCAAATAGCGGCTTACATCTTATTGATAAGCCGCTGTGATCAGCATATTTTAGATAATCACATTTATTTACAATTATAGGTTTTCTCTCCACCACTATTCCATATAACGTCATAGTCTAAGTATGGTTACTTATATATGAACGCAGGTAGTTTTATTTCTATAGGGAAAATAGAATGTTCAAAAAAAGTTTGTTGGTCTTACTGTGCTCGTTTTCGGCTTACGCGCAGGCTGGATTTGAGGTTGTAACTTTAGGGAGTAAGGGCGGTATTCAAGATGGTAATTTAACTGCTTTTCTGCTCAAAGACAGCCGTGATACAAATTACATCACCCTTGATGCCGGAACAGTAGTCAATGGCCTTATTGTCGCAGAAGAAAAACAAGCCTTTAAAGATATTGAGATCCCCAAAAACTCGCCATATACCAATGTCGGTTATGTCCTACGTGAAAAAATTAAAGGCTATCTAATTAGCCATGCGCACCTTGATCACCTTGCAGGAATGATCATAGCTTCCCCCGATGATAGTCATAAATATATTTATGGTTTACCGTCAGTCAATGAAACCATTGCTAACACTTACTTCAATTGGCAGGCATGGCCAAATTTTGGTAATAAAGGCCAAGGCTATCAATTAGGCAAATACCAATACCGTGATTTATCAGCACAAACATGGCTACCGATTAAAGACACCTCTTTACAAGTTAAAGCCTTACCGTTAAGTCATGCTGGTATTGAATCGTCAGCATTTGTTATTAAAAATAACCAACAGCAAATCATGGTCTATCTTGGCGACACTGGTGCTGATAGCGTTGAGCAAAGCGACCACCTCAATAGTTTATGGTCAACGTTAGCCCCTTATATTAAGAATAAACAATTAAAAGGGATAATGATTGAAACCTCTTTCACTAATAAAGTGCCTGAGCGTTCTTTATATGGTCATTTAACCCCTAAATTATTATTAGAAGAGTTAGCAGTACTTGAATATAAGGCTGGTGGCAAAGGCAGTTTAGCTGGACTACCGATTGTGATCACCCATATAAAATATAGCTTGCTGAAAGACATAAATCCTCAAGCAATTATTAAACAGCAACTTAATGACGGTAACAGCCTTGGAGTAAGCTTCCATTTCCCCGCGCAAGGCGAACGCTTTAGCTTATAACAACGTACGGTATAACTTACCCTCTAAAACTGTGGTCAGTATTTATTGGCCACCAAAAACTTTAAATAAATCCATATAAAACATGATTTTATATATAATCAAACACTAGTAATAAACATGTAATATACTATTTATAATTTTTGTTAGCCGACAGCTAACCGAGAATATTGAGATAGTAGCGAGAGTCAAAAGACCAAATACAATAAAACCGCCATGCTCGGCGGTTTTATTAGTGATAGAACGGCAGTTATTAATCTATGAACGTTTCAAAAGGTAAATTGAAATACTCACCGAAGCCTTTTGCTTGAGCTAAGTTAATAGCTCTTTTGCCATTCAGAATCTCGCTGATCACGCTTTGAGGCGCGATATGTTTTAAATCAGATTGTTTAAGCTCCTTAATATCCATCAAGCCCTTTAGCATCTCAGCAGCAGGAACTTTAGGCATAATTAAATGGTTAGCTTCAAATTCTTCGATGCGGTCTGAAATTGCATGAGCATAAACCATGCAAACATCAGTTTCAGAGGTCGCCATATCCATTAGCTCGTCCATTAATTCAGCACGTTCTAACACTTCCGCTTCGGTTTCAATTGGTTTCGTTGAATAGTTAAATAAAGTTAGGGCATTCTGTGCGTAGTCGCTTAGGACATCTGACATTGCCTCAAACATGCCGCTTAGATTTGCGGTGTTCAATCCAACATTTTCATGGTGTTTAATCATAACTGCTCCCAAATATACGGAGGTGATTACTTAATATGACTTTTAATCCATTTGTCATAGTCTGCGTGAGATAAAATCTCACGAATAAAAATCTTGCTGCGGGTACTATCAATACGAGCCAAAATGCGACAGTCGTTCTTATGAACGTCAAAAATATAAAGGTCGTAATTATCACCGCTAGAAGCCGTTTCACCAACTTTACGCGCAGGAACACGATCAACATTCCAACCACTTTGTGTGCGCCAAAGTTCTTTAATTTGAGCAAAAGATTCAAACTTTAAGCCTGTTCGATTAAATGTCTGTTGCCAGAGAGTCAACCCAACCCGCCACTGTGGGTACATCAACATTGCCTGTTTAATTCGAGTTGTAGTGATGATCCGCACGCATATTAACCCTTTGCTATGAATTTTAGACCAAATTATCGCAAAGTGCGATATATAGCAATATGCGATATGGTTTATTTTCAACTTGAAAAGTTATTTATGTGGGTTTTCGTTGTTGCAATCAAAAAATGCCGCCATTGTCGCCACAAAAATAGCGGCACAATGGCGGCATTACTCGTTTATATATGGTTTCAGCCAGTCTCAAACAGACAAAGAACCCTGATTACAAGCGGCTAACCCTCTATTCTATTGGGATGGTTTAAGATGTGGTCCTCCCAATCGATCACGTCAATCTCATACACTATTTTATTTCGTACAGATTCACCCGCTTTGTGCATCGCAGCTTTAGAGCCGGTGATCAGTGGATGCCACTCAGGTAACGGCTTACCTTCTGCCAACAAACGATAAGCACACGTTTCAGGTAACCATACAAACTCATCGATACGCTCACGAGTTAGCTTCAGGCACTCTTCACCAGACTCAAATCGATTCATGTAATCTTTGCATGAGCATGTTTGGTTATCAAGCAGACTACAGGCGACATTGGTGTAATAGATATCATCAGTATCATCATCAATTAACTTATGCAGACAACATTTACCACAGCCATCACACAGTGATTCCCACTCTTGATCTGTCATTGTCGTTAAGTCTTTCTGTTGCCAAAAATGGGTCATGATACTTACACCAGTATTGTTATTTGTGTCGCTCAATACGCCACAATAATGAATGAGCTTATTAATAAATATAGCAGTCGGTTTTTATAGCGATCTATACGGTAAACTGCAAATTAAAAATACCTATTAATCGTTAATAACGACAAGAATAATAGTTATTATCATTTAATAGTAAAAATAGCGCTAAGATGGTCACATCGTCAGCATCGATAAAAGCAATAAGTTATTTGGCTTTTAAGAATAACAATGGTAATTTGCGCAACCGATTTGCAAAGCAGAAAGAGAGAAATATAATGGAATGTCGTCTAGGGTGTGGCGCGTGTTGTATTGCACCAAGTATATCGTCATCGATTCCAGGTATGCCAAAAGGTAAACCCGCAGGTGTTCGTTGTATTCAGCTTAATGAAAATAATCTGTGCAAATTATTTGGTAAACCTGAACGCCCACCGGTGTGCCATAATTTTAAAGCTTGCTCTGATATTTGCGGTAATACCAACGAGCAAGCCCTAACAATTATTACTGAACTTGAACAAATAACGTAATCATTATTACGGTTTATTCATTGAAGCGAAGTGCTATTCTTTGGTTACGCCAGTCAGAATACGCAATGCTGTTTTTGCATTTTCTACAACTTGATGGCCAGAATATGTCAAATATCCTCCATCCTCTTCAGTCACTAACCCTTTCGCATACAAACGTTGTGCTGCAGAGATAACAGCAGGACTAGCATCGCTATGAACCTTAATGCCTTCCATATTGCTATGCATAGGGAATTTTACCAGTAGATTCATTTCATCAACGATATCGGGAGTGTACGGCATAGTCACCTCTATATATGGAAAATCCCAAGTGGGATAAATAATCTATTATTAATATTAGCGTTTGTTGGTAAGAAAACTAGGTGCAGAGATCAATATCTGAAGATCTTTCTCTATCAATATGAGACTTAGGTCAAAAAATCGAATATCTATAAGTCATTCAATTTCATAACTGTATAAAAAACAACCTAAGATATTGAGAAATATAAAAAAACCGCTTAGAAAAGAGCTCATATACTATGAAAACTTTTACTATTAGCGGCTTTTTTTCTGCGATTAATCGCAATTATGCTTGAATACCAACAATTAACCATGGCGCATTAGGCTTGCGTAAATCACGCTCTAAGTGCCATACATCATTAATATCTTCTTCTATGCCTTCAACACTATCTTTGTAACGACCGCTAAACTTAATGCTTAGTTGCGCCATATTAGCGTCATAATCTGCACGAACAAGTTCAGCATCAACATACATTACTTCTGTATGCTGCTCCCCAGATAATTTAGCACGTTCTGCGGTTAAATCAGCCATCAGTGCTGGTGACACATATTCACGAATTTTTTCTAATTCGTTGTGATTCCACGCACCTTGAATAACACGATAATGATCACGAGAACCATTTAAAAATGCATTCATATTAAAGTTTGGCGGCAAGTTAAACGGCACTTCACTATCGGTTGATTCAAAACCAGATGATTGTGGTTGTTGTGCTGCACCTTGACGGAACTGTTGCTGCTGACGCTGTTGCTGCTGTTGAGACTGACGAGGGGAATTACCCGCATACGACTCACGGTGTCCCATTGGTGTACCTTTATTGGCACGCATTGCTTTAAATAGCTTAAACAATACAAAGGCAATGATACCAATGATCAGAATATCCATAAATTGGATACCATCAAATGCACCACCAAAGAAAGCAGCTAACAAACCACCAGCAAGAAGGCCACCTAACAAACCACCCATTAGGCCTTTTTTCGCTGATGATGCAGCAGTTGGATTTTGTTTACGGATAGTATCAGTCTGTTGTGGTTGCTGCTTACGAACCGGAGCGGTTTTAAAGCTTTTACCAAATGACTTACCACCACCGAATTTTTTTGCTTCTGCATGTGGTGCAGTAAATGACACTGCCACAATAAGAGCAAATACGGTAAAAAAGCGTTTCATGATAATAGATATACCTTCGTCATTAACTCTAAGCATCGTAGCTATTCGCTACAGAATGTCAATTTAATCACCCATCAAAATTGTTACTAACGTTTAACATTGTTGCTATTGTCAAACATGCCACTTTAAAATACTAAAAATCATACATATAAAACTAGCAATATAGACATTAACAGTTGTGAAGCGCTATATAATTAAACATAAATACATTTAATATGCATACTTATGTGCAATAAATTCAACTAATACAACCTAAAAGGTGAAAATTACAATATCCCTCCATATATTCTCCGCTGTAATCGTTTATTATTATATACTGTTTTTTATAACGTCAGTGAAAGTGCAAAATATTCGTTAAAAGACCGCGTTTTCTTTGATTATTATCATTTTCGCAATGGAGACATCTATGCAAGACAACAATACACACAGTAAATTTGTGGGTTATCTTTTGTGGATTTTTGGCTTTACCGGCGCACACCGCTTTTATTACGGTAAACCTGTAACCGGTACAATTTGGTTTTTAACATTAGGATTACTGGGCATTGGCTGGCTAATCGACTTATTTTTGATTCCGTCAATGAACCGAGAGTCTGATTTGCGCTTTGCTAGCGGTGAAATCGATTACAATATTGCATGGCTATTACTCACCTTCCTTGGTGTATTTGGTGTTCATCGTATGTATATGGGGAAATGGATCACCGGTATCCTTTACTTATGTACCTTTGGTTTCTTTCTCATCGGTATCCTAATTGACTTCTGGACACTCAATGATCAAGTCTCATTAGAGAACACCAAACAACGAAATGCTTAATATTTAATTGAAATTTATATTGTGGCAGATATCAATGCCACAATGTTTTCGTTATGCCAATCTTGCTTATATTATGCATAACGATTCAGGGATGATAATAATAAAAACAATTAAAAAAACCGCTTATCGCTAAGCTAATTATAACAATTGCAAACATATTTAAAGAGTATAATTCCATGGCAAGAAGAAATGACCACACCCGCGAAGAATTGGTAAACATGACCCTTGAGCAAGTGAAAAATTTTCTTGATGAGCATCCACATCATGAACTTAGTTTACGCAAAGTCGCGGCTATGATTGGCTATGTACCGAGTACATTAGTTAATGTGTTTGGTAACTATAACTTATTACTCCTTCATGCCGTTGCTCAAACACTTGATGAATTATTCCAGCAAGCTGAATTGTGTGTTCGTGATGCAACATCTTCACAGCAAGCCCTACGTAATCTTGCTTTTTGCTACCTTGATTTTGCTACAGCACACCCTTATCGTTGGCAGTTAATTTTCCAACATACAATGAACGGTGAAGATCTTCCTGAGTGGCAAACTGATCGTATTGATAATATGACAGGCATGCTAGAAGCACTGATCGGCCAAATTAATAGTGATATGAGTGATAAGCAAGTACTTGAAGCCAGCCGTGTTATTTGGGCGGGTGTGCATGGTATTACGCTATTAACCGTTGATGATAAATTGTTCACCTCAAGCCCTGTTGATGGTAAAGCATTGATCAATAATTTATTAGATACTTATTTAAACTCATGGCACAAATAATTTAACGAGAATCATGTAATGTCCCCTAAGCCACAATCAAACCTGCTAACTAAACGCCGGTTTTTACCTTACTTTCTTACTCAGGCCTTAGGGGCATTTAACGACAATGTTTATAAAAATATTCTACTTATTTTCATTGCCTATGCCTCGGCACACACGCTACCACTTAGCGCTGATTTATTGATCAATTTAGCGGCGGGATTATTTATTCTGCCCTTTTTTCTGTTTTCAGCCTCTGCAGGTATTCTTGCTGATATTTATGATAAAGCCAAAATCATGCGCATCGTTAAATTGGCGGAAGTCATTATCATGTGCTGTGCTGCCGTGGCGTTTATTTACCAAAGTTACCTAACTTTACTGTTCTTATTGTTTTTAATGGGAACACAATCCGCTTTCTTTGGCCCTGCAAAATATGCTCTTTTACCACAACACCTCAAAAAAAATGAGTTAGTGTCAGGTAATGCGCTAGTTGAAACTGGTACATTCCTGGCTATTTTATTAGGTACTATTATCGCAGGCGTTATCGCTAACAGTGACAATGGTCGCTATATTGCCGCAATTAGTGTCATTATTTTTGCTCTTTTAGGTTATCTAACCTCACTTGCAATCCCTGCTGCGCCACCGAGCCAGCAGCATGTAAAGTTTCAATGGCGTCCATGGCAACAAACGCGCCATACCATGAAAATCGCTCAACAAGATAAAATCATTTTCCAATGTATTATTGGCATTAGTTGGTTTTGGTTTTTAGGTGCATGCTATCTGACCCAATTCCCTAACTTTGCTCGCACCAGTTTAGGTGGCCAAGCATCGTCGGTATCTTTTTTATTAACCTTGTTTTCGATTGGTATTGCCGTAGGATCAATGTTATGTGATCGCCTTTCACAACATCGAGTTGATCCCGGTATTGTGCCTATCGGTTGTTTTGGGATCAGTTTATTTGGGTTTGGCCTATACGCAATGACACCCAGCGTGATCCCTGCTACTGATGGCATCATCGCCTTTATTAGTCAGCCATCATTATGGCCTGTTTTTATCTCGTTATTATTACTCGGTGTTGCGGGCGGTATTTTTATTGTGCCGTTATATACCTTAATGCAGCAACGTGCCAAAGAAGATCAGCGAGCTCAAATAATTGCAGCTAATAATATCTGGAATGCCGTGTTTATGGTTATCAGCGCGATAGCCGCGATTGTGTGCTTATCTTTATTGCAACTGTCTATTCCACAGTTTTTCTTATTACTGGCAGGGTTAAATAGTCTTGTATTGCTGTATATCTATTTTCAAGCTCCAGATTTTTTCTGGCGTTTTGTAGTATGGGTTGTTACTCATACCATGTATCGCGTCCATCACCAGAACCTTAATAACCTGCCACAACAAGGTGGCACATTATTAGTCTGTAACCATGTCAGTTATATGGATGCGCTATTATTAGCAGGTGCATGTCCTCGCCCGATTCGTTTTTTGATGGATAAAGACATTTATAACCTGCCGATAGTCAATACTTTCTGTCGTGCCTGCAAAGCAATACCTGTTGATGCCAATGATCGTAAATCAGTACGTACGGCTTTTGCTCAAGTTGCCACCTATTTAGAAAATGGCGATATTGTATGTGTATTCCCCGAAGGTCACTTAACCCAAGATGGTGAAATTGCCCCTTTTATGCGCGGTATTGATTTAATTATTAAACGCTCTACAGTGCAAGTGATCCCTGTTGCTTTACAAGGTTTATGGGGCAGTTACTTTAGTCGTGAAGGCGGACATGCGCTACTAAAATGGCCAAAGCGTTGTTGGTCAAAAGTCACTATCGTTGCTGGCGAATGTGTACCATCACAAGCAACCGATAGCCAATTATTACGCCAACAAGTTATCGCATTACGTGGTGATAAACGCTAGTGTTTGGTATGTAATCACAATAAAAAAGGCGAAGCTATGATGCTTCGCCTTTAAGTTAACTTTTGTGATTAATCTACTCTTGGATGGCTAACCACTGCGCTAAATCTGTTCGTGAAATTTTTACATTTTGAGTAAACTTTTCAGGTAAAGCAATGTAGCGAATCGGACGCTTATAGGGTGCTACCTGCTGTGACATATAACTTGCTAACTGATCCATTAAATAGTTATCTAATGGTTCTGATGTCGTCAGTATTGCCACCGGTCGAGCACCAAAATCCTGATCGGTCATCGGTAACACAATCACTTGATTCACCGCAGGGTGTTGTAATAATACCTGTTCAATATCTTCTGGCTGCACATTCTCACCACCAGAAATAAACATATTATCAACCCGCCCACGAATAAATAGCTCGTCATCATGCCACTCACCGAGATCTTTGGTGGCAAACCAATCATCGTCATCATCACAACCTAATAACGAAAAAATGGTGTTATTGCGGTAATAGCCTAAACATAGCACGTTACCACGTACGCAAATTTCACCGTCTCGTAAAATCAACTCTCGATCTGGTAACACCGTACCGACACCTGCACTGCTATTGGCACGTTTGGCAGTAATGGTTGATGCCATTTCTGTCATGCCATAGCCACTCCAACATTCAATACCCACTTGCTGAGCCGCAGTGGTTAAACTCACGGGAATGGTAGCACCACCTAATAGTACTTGTTGCAACTGGTGCTGCTGTGCATAGTCAGAGTCCAAAAAGCGCTGCAATTGTGTCGGTACCAATGAGGCGTGACTTACCCATTGTAACGCTTGCTGCTGTAACTCTGGCGCAACCACAACAATGCTTGCACCACGGTATAACCACCGCCACACAATGGCTAGCCCAGAAATATGGAACAAAGGTAATGACAATAACCAGCTATCATCAGCGGTAAATGTCATTTGCTTTAATAGTCCACGCGCACTGGCTAAGTGTGATTGCGCATTATGTACTACCGCTTTAGGCAAACCTGTCGAGCCTGAGGTTAAAGTTAAACTCACCGGGCGATGTTCTTGCCACATCACAGGGATCAAACGCTCAGAAGTAACCTCAGGTATTAACGAAAGCGTTTTACCCGCAAGATCTGCGGCGAGATCACTATTATCACACCAAATATAATCATTATTAAGTGCGGTTAGTTGCTCAGTTAATGCGTTAAGAGGCAATTTAGGATTAAGACCGACATACCGTGCGCCAACGCGAATAATCGCTAATAACAGCCATAAAACCTCAATACTATTGGGAGCAACCACAGCAACCAATTGATCGCGTTTTACCCCTTGAGCAACAAGCCGCTGGGCATACTTTTCAATATTGGCGGTAACTTCAATCCAATTCCACGTCACAGCACCAGCGTTAGTATCACCTAATGCTATCGCAACCTCTGTTGGTCGGTGCTCGGCCCAATATTGCCAAGGCCACATTTGAAATGCTGGTTTTATTTGTGCCATACCATGTCTAATTCAGATAAAGGGATCACTGGTAATTCACAATCTGGCCATGACTGGATTAATTGCACTTGGAATAATTGCATGGTGTCTAATCCTGGAATCACATTTGGTGTTTGCCATTGTGCTAACCGTGCGAGCTGATTTAAACCTAAACTTGATTCAATACTGGAACTAATTACAGCGGTAAGTCCTGCTGCATGTGCTTGCTCAATCAATGTGATACAGCGTGCAAGTGAACCAATTAAGGTTGGTTTTATGATAATCGCAGCAACACCGGGCTCTGCTTTTACTTCAAATCCCGCATCACGAACGGTTTCATCCCAAGCAATGTTAATACCGGTTTGTTGTGCAAACGCTAAACTGTCACTCGGTAAACGACAAGGCTCTTCTAAAAAGGCAATCCCGCTACGGTGTTCCGGTTTCACATATTTGGCAAATTGCTGCGCTTTTAATGGTGTCCATTGGCGATTAGCATCAAGACGTAATTGCATATCTGGAATCGCTTCAAGCAACATATTTGCCACAATGCCATCACGTACCGCTTCGTACATGCCGACTTTTATCTTCGCGACTTTATCACCTGGCATCTGATTTAAGCGCACCACTAAATCATCGGGATCGCCGGAGCATAATGGCGCAGCCAAATAATTTCCAGCCTCTGGCAGCTCTGCCGCTAACTCTGCAATTGCGCAACTGATACCAAACGCAACCGATGGAAAAGCCGCATCAAGATCAAGCTCTTCACCTGCAACCCATTGTGAGAGTATTTGTTGTGCTTGCTCACCCGCTTCAGCTGCTGTCTCAAGACTAAATTCCGGTAATGGTGCAATCTCACCGTAAGCCCGTTGTTGATCTTGGCATAATTCAATTACCCAACCTTCACGCGTAATCAAACGTTGATCACGTAAGATAACCCCAGAATCCATTGGAAGTTGGTATTGAAATAACTTCGCACTACGCATTACATTTCCTTTATATGATGCCAGAGACGTATTAACCAAACACTCTAGCCAAAAACAGAGTCGCTATCAGTTACATCACAGTATTATTTATCAATAAAATCTAATAATGCTGTTGTAAAAGCAGTCGGTTGTTCAATGTGAATATTATGACCTGCATTTTCTATTACTGTAACCTTCAAACCAGACGTTGATGCTAATTGACAAAACTTAGTATCATGTTCGCCACAAAGGTAGTGAATAGGAACAGCAAGCTGTTGTAATTGAGGTAATAACTGCGGTTGTTTAGCCAATGAGGTTGCTAACATCATTTGCGCAATACCAGAGCCTAAATTATCACTTCGTTTAGCAACCAGTGCTTGTCGCTGCTCAAGGGTCAGTGAAGCAAAAACAGGTTGTTGATACCAATCGTGTAATACATCAACTAATGGCTGCTGAGCAAACCGTGCCGCCCAACGTTGATCATGTACGTAACGAGGTTTACGTTCAGTAACCGCCAAGCCGAAATGCCCGCCTTCAAGTAACACTTTGATTAATCGTGGTGAGTCTGTTGATGATGTTGAATGAGAGGCTAATGCACACGCATGATACATGGCCAATCGCGCCCCCATTGAGTAGCCAATCAGCACGTAATCTTCAACGCCACGCTGAGCCAATGTTGCCGTCAATGCTTGATGAATAGCTTCAAAGCCACCATCAATCGCCTCTGTCGTCATGTCTGCATTAACAAATGCACTTAGACCGTGACCCGGTAAATCAATGGTAATACATTGATAGGTTGGCGCAAGTTGGCTAATCACATAACGCCAATCACGCCCATTACCTAAGAGACCATGCAGAAAAACCAATGTCGGCTGAGAAGCCTGCGCTTTAACGCCAAAGGTTTCAGAGTAAAGTAGCATGCTTAACCTCATCAAATAGCACTTTTAGCATCTCCCCAGCTTCACCTGCAGGGGTTTTAATCTCAACTAAGGTTGTTCCCGCATATCGTTGGCCTTCACGGATGATGTTTTCAGCAACGGCTAATGACGTCGGTGCACAATAATTTAAACCAAACATCGCTGCTGCATGACTAAACTCAAACCCATGTGGCATGCGATAAAAATCATCTTTTTGTTGAGTAGGCACCGGCAGCATATCAAAAATACCGCCACCATCATTGTTGGTAACAATAATAACAAGCGGGTATTGCTGTTGCTTTAATAACGCCAATGAATTGAGATCATAGAGTAACGAGGTATCACCAATCAAACACACTAACGGAGCTTTGCGTGCGCGTTGCACCCCTGCGGTAGTCGCAATTAAACCATCGATACCTGATGCACCGCGGTTAGCAAATGTCGCAGTTAACGGTAATTGAGCACACATATCTAATAAGCGCACAATCATACTGTTACCCAAAAACAGCTCTGTTTGCGGGGCTATCCACTGCATGACATTAGCCGCTAAGCCCAACTCAGAAAACGGCGTACTGTGAGCAGAAACTATATCAAAATAGTGCTCAGATGCTGTTGCTAACGGTAATGCCCATTGTGCGTGTAATGATTCAGTGGTGATAGCAATCGCAGCTTGCGCCCATGCTTCAATATTAGCTTGAATACGTTGACTACGACGGTGATTGGGATCTAATCGCCCCGCTAATGGATCAACCAGTAAAAAAGACTGCCACGAATGCTGACCGATCAGCTGCAATAAACGCTTTGAGACTAATCGACCACCAAATTGTAATAACACTTGTGCTTGCTGAAGATGGTCCTGACAGGCTGTATTTTGCAACCAACCATCAAAACCAGCATAAGCACTACTGCCACCCGCTTGCGGATCCACCAGCAAGGGCCACCCTAATACCGTCGCTAATTGTTGCACCACATTGAGCTCATTCGCTGCCATTCGACCAGCAACTATAACCCCTTTTTGAGCACACAATGATTGCCACAGAGAGTGATCAATGGTGGCGGTTGTCGAGGCAAGTAACGCTTGGTGATCACAGTATGGACGTTGATCTTGCTGCCACTGCGCAACGGGGTTTAAATACTCACTAAAATCAACATCATCACCATATAAAGGCTCTGGATAATGGCAATTAAAGTGGACTGAACCACCACGAAGTTGCTGTTGTTGCATCACATCATCAATCGCACACAGTAACCAATTAGGCTCGATGTCTAAACTTGGGCTTGGAATATCTAAAAAATGGCTGACATGATTGGAGAAAATACCATGCTGACGAATTGCTTGATTAGCACCACACTGAATCAACTCAGCGGGGCGATCAGAGGTTAATAAGACTAATTTTTCGCCCGTTAAGCCGGTTTCAGCGACAGCTGGCAATAAATTGGCAACAGCAGTACCTGATGTAACAATAACAGCAACTGGAGCTTGAGAGGCTTTGGCTAATCCTAAAGCTAAAAAGCCTAAACCACGCTCATCAAAATGGGTATGAATAGTCAGTTGAGGTAATTTTGCTGCCGCCAAAGTTAAAGGTGTTGAACGAGATCCAGGAGCAATACAAACATCTTGTACTCCAAGCCTAACTAGCTCTTCTAACATTAAACTTGCCCAGCACCCATTTAATGCTGCACGGTATGACTGACTCGTTGTTAATGAAAGCTGCATCATGCGCTTTTGTATCCCATATTATCCATAATATTATCATCACCAGCATCTGGCTGTTCAAACAAACTGCATAAGGTTGATGTTTTACGATCAAGCTCTTTCCATTCACTATCCGCCACCGAACCCGGCACGATGCCAGCACCAGCAAATAAATACAAATCATCACCACTGATCATTGCACTGCGGATAGCCACACAAAATTCACTGTGATTTTGACCAATATAGCCTACCGCGCCACTGTACCAACCCCGTGCAAATGGTTCGTGCTCAGAGATAAAATTTAAGGCGGCATCGCGGGGTAAACCTGCAATCGCTGCCGTTGGCTGTAAGCTATCAAGCAAATTAGCACTAAATACAGTATCGTTGAGTTGACCATCAATGCTGCGTTTTAAATGCTGCACTTTACGCAATTGCACCAGTTCAGGCACAGGGGCAACATTCATTGATTCACATTGCGGCACTAAACGTCCAACAATATCATCCACCACTAAGCGGTTTTCATAGCGGTTTTTGGTATCGGTTAATAGCCACTGGGCTAATTGTTGATCTTCTTGAACATCGACACCGCGACCAATCGTACCCGCTAGTGCTTCAGTTTGTAATGCGCGCTCATGACGTTGAAATAATCGTTCAGGGGTTGAGCCAATAAAACAATGCTCTTCATCTAAGGCCATCAAAAAATGAAAGCTATTACTGTTACTAGCACGACTTGCTTTTAGTAATTGAGCTGGCTGTACGGGATGATCTAGCTGTAATGTTGTTCGTCGAGCCAATACTACTTTTTCAAATTCATCATTTGCGATACCTGTTAGTGCTTGATCAATCATGGTTGACCACCCAGCATAATCAGGACTATAGCTGCGACTTAGAATTCGACTGTTAATATCAGCAACCACTTCAGGGTTGGTAGCGATTTTGTTCAGCATCGCTAACATACGTGGCTTATCGTCACTCATGTTTGCCGCAAGATGCCACTCACCATCCATACGAATGATTTCAAGTAATGGCAAAAAGAAAAAAGAGGACAGGCAACGACGATTACGATCGGTATGACCATCAAAAGAACGCCCACCCCACACACGCTGATCATTACTAATGACCTTTTCTGCGGTTAATGGATCAGTAAACGTTTTGATCTGCCCTAACGCCACCACTTCTTCACGGCTATCGCGAGATTGCCAATAAAATTTAGGAAATAACGGTTGTGCATTCATCCAATCTATTAAATCAGTGTTTGCAGGTAGTTCTAGTTTTACTCGTAATCGTTGTGTTGTTATTGATGCTTGTTTAATTTTAGCAACCAATAATTCAACGGCTTGTTGTAACGCAGTCAAGATAACCTCGCTCAGCTCAATATCACCAATACGGCTCATCCCTGGCTGAAAGATAAAATATGCCAATCATGGACATACTCGATTCTTTGCTAAGAATAGTCATTATTTCAACGCTTACCTATTGAAAGGTAAATCATTGATTATCAGCAAAGAAGAATGATGGGTATATTCTACCTCACTCAATAGCATCTGACTAATGAAGTAACATCATTCCTTTTGGCGATATTTCAGCACAAATAGCTGAACCTTAACTGTAATTATAGGTAATATCCTCCTCTCGATGGGTTCGATATAACACAAAACACTATTTTTCCAAATTTTGTGCTAAAAGGTGTTCCTTTAAACCAGTTTTATAGTGTAATTTGTGGGGATACCAAAAATTATCATCAGGAAAGTATTATATGCAAAATTTCGGGATGTCATCCAAGCTCAATAATGTTTGTTATGACATACGTGGTCCCGTTCTCAAGCACGCCAAGCGCATGGAAGAAGAAGGCCAAAAAATACTTAAACTTAATATTGGCAATCCAGCGCCATTTGGGTTTGATGCCCCTGATGAAATTCTGGTTGATGTAATTCGTAACTTACCAACATCGCAAGGCTACTGTGATTCAAAAGGTATTTATTCAGCCCGTAAAGCCGTGGTCCAGCATTACCAAAAATGTGGCTTATTAGACATCGATGTTGAAGATGTGTTTATCGGTAATGGAGTGTCAGAGTTAATTGTGCTGGCGATGCAAGCACTGCTTAATCATAAAGACGAAATCCTAGTGCCATCACCTGATTATCCGTTATGGACAGCAGCAGTATCACTTTCTGGTGGTACGGCGGTGCATTATACCTGTGATGAGCAATCGGATTGGTACCCTGATCTCGACGATATCAAGAAAAAGATTGGTCCACATACGCGTGGCATCGTACTGATCAACCCGAATAACCCTACCGGTGCCGTTTACAGTCGTGAATTTTTACTTGAAGTCGTTGAAATCGCTCGTCAACATAATCTGATCATTTTTGCCGATGAAATCTACGATAAAATTCTTTATGACGGTGCTAAACACACCTCAATCGCACCGCTAGCACCCGATGTTTTTTGCATTACTTTCAATGGTCTATCTAAGTCATACCGCGTGTGTGGTTTCCGTGCTGGTTGGATGGTGTTATCAGGTGCAAAGCATAAAGCCAAAGGCTACATTGAAGGCCTAGAGATGCTATCTTCAATGCGACTGTGTGCCAATGTGCCGATGCAGCACGCGATTCAAACCGCACTGGGCGGTTATCAAAGTATCAACGAATTAATTTTACCTGGCGGGCGTTTACTTGAACAACGCGATAAAGCCTATGATTTATTGACGCAAATACCGGGAATTTCATGTGTAAAACCCAAAGGGGCGTTATATTTATTCCCGAAATTAGATCAGAAAAAGTTCAACATTGTTGATGATCAGCGTTTTGCGATGGACTTCTTACTCCAAGAAAAAGTGCTCGTGGTTCATGGAACAGGCTTTAACTGGAAACAGCCAGATCACTTCCGTATCGTGACGTTACCGCGTATTGATGACTTAGAACAAGCAATGACTCGCCTTGAGCGCTTCCTGCATACCTATCGTCAATAACGACAATCGTTAACGACATAACATTAGCCTCGAATCTTCGAGGCTTTTATTTATCAGCAGCAATATGATAACCAAGTAATTGCCCTATCACATCCAGACACTTGGTATACTCAACTTATCAGTATTTCGCTATGAGGGAACACTCCCATGGAAAAAAGCCATTTTTTTGCTCACCTAGCACGGATGCGGTTAATTCAACGTTGGCCATTAATGCGCTGCGTTGAGACTGAAAACATCTCAGAGCACAGCTTACAAGTGGCGTTCGTCGCCCATGCATTGGCATTAATCAAAAACCGTAAATTCGGTGGCAATGTTAATCCTGAACGGATCGCGTTATTAGGCATGTTTCATGATGTCAGTGAAGTTATTACCGGCGATATGCCAACGCCAATAAAATACTTCAACCCCACCATTGCAGAAGAATATAAAAAGATCGAGCTTGCTGCCGAGCAAAAATTACTGTCAATGCTACCTGCAGAATTCCATGATGATTATGCGCCACTACTCGATAGCCACAAACTTGATCCTGAGCATGCAGCGCTCGTCAAACAGGCTGATACCTTATGCGCTTATCTAAAATGCTTAGAGGAATTAAGTGCAGGCAATCATGAATTTACTAAAGCAAAAAAACGTCTCGAAGAAACCTTAGTTGCACGTAGAACGCCAGAAATGGATTATTTCTTAGCCACTTTTGCTGATAGTTTTAATTTAACCTTAGATGAGATCAGCTAATGACCGCTTTTATTATTGACCCTTGTTGGCAACAACGGCACAGCGATGAACAAAAAATGCGCCGCAATGATCACCGCTCAGCTTACCAGCGTGATCGCGCTCGCATTCTGCACTCAGCCGCATTTAGACGTTTGCAAGCAAAAACCCAAGTCCATGGCGCGGGTAACCATGATTTTTATCGAACTCGTCTCACCCACTCCCTTGAAGCCTCACAAATAGGTACCGGGATTGTGGCACAATTAAAATTAAAACAGCCCCAATTTCATTCGTTACTCTCTTCAACCAGCTTAATGGAAAGTATCTGTTTAGCGCACGATATTGGTCATCCACCATTTGGACACGGTGGAGAAGTCGCTCTCAATTATATGATGCGTAATCACGGTGGTTTTGAAGGTAATGCACAAACGTTCCGTATCGTCACCCTATTAGAGCCTTACACAGAACATTACGGCATGAACCTTTCACGACGTACTTTGCTTGGGCTACTTAAATATCCCGCTTTACTGAGTCAAACTACCGCTTCAGAACGACCTGATGACGTGATCAACTTTCGTCATCTAAAAGCCAAACAATGGCACCCAGCAAAAGGTATTTATGATGATGATCAAACGGTATTTGATTGGGTATTAGCACCACTCTCACATCATGATCGCCAGCTGTTTCAGCAAATGCGCACTCATAGCCATCAACCGCATCAGCACCATAAAACACGTTTTAAATCACTTGATTGTTCAATTATGGAACTGGCAGATGATATTGCTTATGGTGTCCATGATCTAGAAGATGCAATTGTGATGGGGATAGTTAACCGTGAACAATGGCAAGAAGCGGTAGCATCGAAAATTGCTGAGTGTGGTGATCCGTGGTTAGAACAGCGCATCAGTGAAATTAGTGATCATATGTTTGCCAGTCACCACCAACGAAAAGATGCCATTGGCGCACTGGTTAATGCGCTTCTAACCTCCATTGAAATTGCACCAACGCTACAAGATGGCATCAACAGTTTTGAAGAGCCACTATTAAAATGGAACGCTTATCTATCACCAGCGATGGAAAATACCCTTAACATACTCAAACAGTTTGTCAGTGATTATGTGGTTAAAAAGCCAGAGTTTCAGTTATTAGAATATAAAGGCCAACAATTAATCATGGAGTTATTTGATGCCTTTGCATCGGATCCTGAGCGGTTATTACCTGAAGCGACGCGTAAACATTGGCAGCGTGCAGTCGACAAAGGTGACAATGAGATGCGGATCATTGCTGATTATATTTCCAGCATGACCGATGGCTTTTCGCAGCGACTATACAATACCCTATTTCAACCATCGATTACGCTGGAAATAGGTAACGAAGGACACGGGGTATAGGATCGGGGTTCAGCGAGAGGCGAGAGGCGAGAGGCGAGAGGCGAAAGGCGAGAGGCGAGAGGCGAGAGGCGAGAGGGGCAACATTCTTGTTACCCTCCACTCATAGTCAAGTACCAAAAATGAGAGTGTCTTAAATTCTCGTTACTTGCTTCTGCTTTTTCTCGTCACTCGCCCCTGCTCTTGCCTAGCTTCAGCCCTTCCTCGTAACTCGCAACCTCGTCTTTTGTGGATGATGTCAGTGGGGTTTAAAACTTGTCAGTTCAACGGTAGCTCTTATCGGTGCAACCAAATTACAACGGTTATCAGTCTAGATGCCAGCAAAACAAACCCACAATTAATATATCTAAGTAAATAACTGACCAACTGTTTTCATCGGAATGAACATTCTTACACGTCCATTAATTTCACAAAGAACCTCGAACCCATATTTTACGTAGAATGACTCAGCTTGTTCAGTTAAACAATCAACAACTATGGCATAGGCTCTCATGTGAGAGTTAATTTCCCAAAGATATTCAAGAGCTTTGATTAAGCTAACTTTACCTATCCCACTTCCATGAAATTCTTTATGAACTGCAAGTTGAGCTAAAAGGAAAACAGGAACTGGATAACGCGGTAATTTTTTAGCCATCGCTTGTGGTAACGTATCACGTTTAATTGAACTTGGCGCAATACTATAAAATGAACAAATTGGATATTTTTGATTTGGTAATGGCACTGAAGCAGGCAAAACCATTGTACGGCTAATACCTGCTTGCATATGTTTAGCAGCTTGAGTTTGGATAAAATCATTTAACTCTTTTTCCCCACAGTCAAATGATGTTCTATCGTGCTGTGATTTATCCAATTCTTTGAAAGTTTTGGAATAACTCACTTAAAATCACCACTTTTAGTAAATGCAGCAGCTTCAAGTAATGCTTGATTCGGAGCTTTAGCCTCTTCACAAGCTGCCATGAATTGATCAAATACATTTGCTTCGACAGTAATGCTTTCATGTTTAGAAATTACCTGAGTAGAATCTTCATCCATTAAACGAACAACATATTCAGTCAAGCTTTTTAAACCAAGTAAAGCTGATGCTTTCTCAGCCTTAGCTTTGATTTCTTCATCCAAACGAATATCAAGTCTTGCAGTAGCCATAAAACCTCCAATTGTACGGAGCAATTCCGTCATTAATCTGAGTATAGGATTTAAACAACGAAAATGCAATTTGTACGGAGATGATACGGATTTGATTTTTAACTTTGTGAGTATAACGACTGCCATAAATAGCGAAAAACGCTGACTAAGTGCGCAGATCAAAATTTGTGTATATAGAGGCTAAGACAAAACTTAAAAGAGCAGAAATAAACAGCTCAGTATTTTGCGTTCCCTTTAGAAAAGCCAACTAATTTCAATGTAGACTTATTATTAATAAGTTAGCAGAGAAAACTTCCAGTTAGCTTTTGCGTAAGTTGTTGAAATTATAGTATTGCTGTGGTTTTCGCCCCTGCTCTTGCCTATTTACTCACAAATAATTCTTCTCAAACACCCCTTGAGGCATTTGCTTGATCTGAAAATCTATCATGTGATTAAAGGTGGTTAGCAACGGCGTAAACTTATCAGTATCGGCTTCAAACGCAGACAAGGCTAAATAGCCAGCTTCTACCGTTGATACGCCCTGATCTTTAGGCGATTTTCGAATGCGATAATTACCATTGTCGGCATTGTCTAAATTCACTAGCGGTAAATGGTGTAAGTTAGTCGCTAGCTGCCACATTTTATAGGCTTTTTTCCACGTACCATCTAATAATATAACAGTTTGTATACGTTGCTTATTTACTGTCGCTGCCACACTTGATATCGGCACAGATCCCTCACCAGGATAGACGACATACACATCACGTTCAGGCTCTGCGAGTAAGCTGTTAAGCTCATCATGTTCAGAAAAATCTTCTCCCACCCAAAGTCGGCTATTTGGTAGAGAAAGTGATAAGATTCTTGCAGTACCTATTGCACGTTTAATTTCTGATGGATGCTGTAAAATCCAAATTTCTGTTGTTGCTGTGATGTTTTCGATCCAGTGGCAAATACAGGCCTTTTTTGCCTTACCACAGTATTCACAATACCGACTCATTGAGGTTGCCTTGTCTATTCGCAATTACATTATTATCGCATTAATTATAGGAATTATTGCTCAAATCCCACCACTACAGCCACTGCTAGTATGGGATCGCCAAGCTATACTTAATGGCGAGGTATGGCGGATCCTAACAGGAAATATTACCCATACCAATTGGATTCACCTTGCTATGAATGCTGGTGCATTTACTATTATTAGCTTTATTTTTCGTGCCCACTTTACTGCTCGTCGTTATAACCTATTAATTCTTGTCCTAAGCTCTATTATTGGGCTAGGGCTGTTTGCGACTCAGATTAGCTGGTATGCCGGGTTTTCAGGCGTGTTACACGGATTATTTGCTTGGGGCGCAGTACGAGATATTCAAACTAAAACCAAAGGTGGATGGTTATTACTGTTAGGTTTAATTATTAAAATCGCCTGGGAACAATGCTTTGGTGGCTCAGCCAGCTCTGCGGAATTAATTGGTGTACAAGTGGCAACTCAAGCCCACTTAATCGGTGCTATTTCAGGGGCTATTATGGCGTTTTTTATTCCGAAAAAAAGCCATCATCTCAGCATATAAGTGATAAAAATGACGACAGCTTCACACCTGTCGTCACCGTTAACATCGCTTTATTGATAAGCTACAACTTAATCCGATTACGATTTTTATCAACTGTTGACATACCAATCCCTTTCACTTTTGCAAGATCATCAGCCGTTGCAAATTTGCCATACTTAATTCGATATTGAATGATATTTTCGGCTTTATCCGGTCCAATCCCTACCAGTAATTTATCAAGCTGCTCTGCATTAGCATCGTTAATATTAACGATAATATCCATCCCCTTATGTTGATCTGGATTAGCATAACTGAATGGCGCTAATACTAATGTGCCGGCAACAACCATGGCTTTAAACAGCTGATATTTTATAGTCATCTTCATTCCTTTTTTTATTGAAAGAAAAGAAACCATACGCAATAAAACACATATATTAATAGTCACTAAGACAATTTAAAGCCAAAAAAAAGACGAGCTGCACAGACAGCTCGTCTATTTACATTACAGTTTCAATTAATCTTTCGATGAATCTTGCATTGGGTAGCTAATCTTTGCTGATTCACGCAACGTTTTTAGTGTTGCAGCAAGATCTTCTTGAGCAAACATTTGCTCAATCTGCTGTTCAAATTGGCTATTTACTTTATCACCAGCCAACTTCATATTAACAACTTTATCCAGCGCAATGATTTCAACGTTACCGTTGTTATCACGAGCCATACCATAAGTTGCTTTACCAGCGGTTGGTTTAGGTAGACTAAATGCAACATTTGAAATATTTGCATTTGGACCAGAACGATTAATCGTTTGTTCACTAGAGAAGCTTAAGCCATCTTTAGTAACGATATCGGTTTTGCCTTTTTGTAAGTCAGCAATGATTTCATCTGCTTTAGCTTGTGCTTGCTGCTCACCTTTTTGGTTTGCAACCATCGCATCCACTTTTGCTTTAACTTCTTTAAATGGCAACACAGCTTGCGCACGAGCATCATCAACACGTACCACAATCACATGCTCTGGGCCTAACTCAATCACATCTGAGTTCATACCATCATCATGTACTTCTGGACTTTGTAATGTCTCTTGAACTTGTTTATTAGCTAACACACCTTTTTCTGCGGCTGGCGTGATGTAATCAGTGTGAACAATTTTTGCCTTCACAGCTTCAGCAGCAGCATCTAATGAATCTGGTGATTCAAACGCAACTTCTGCTAGCTTACTTTTCAGCTTATAGAACTCGTCAGCGGATTGCTGTTGTTGTAATTCAGCAACAATTTGCGCTTTTACATCAGCAAATGGCTTCACTTTTCCAGGTTTAATACCATCAAGTAAAATAATGTGGTAACCAAATGAAGATTTCACAAGGCCAGACATATCACCAGGTTTTGCAAGAGCAAATGCTTCTTTTTCAAACGCAGGATCCATCGTGCCTTTAGTGAACCATTCTAGTTTGCCGCCATCTTTAGCACTGAATGTGTCATCCGATGATTGCTTAGCAACTTCAGCAAAATTAGCACCATTTTGTAGCTTCGCAAGTAATGCTTCTGCTTTCGCTTTTGCAGCTGCGTTATCACCTGTCACTAGGATATGGCTAACTTCACGCTCTTCTGCAGTACTGAATTTAGCTTGGTGATCTTTATAGTAAGTTTCAGCTGCTTGCTCAGAAACCTTGATATCTTTGGTTAAGCTTTTACCTGATAATTCAAGGTAAGATACTTTGATTTGTGCAGGTCGAGTGAACAAGTTCGGATTTTGATCGTAAAAATCTTGTGCTTCTTGCTCTGTTACTTTTACTTTCTTAGTAAAATCAGCAAGGTTTAGCGTTAATGTACGAACAACACGTTGTTGTGACTCAAGTTTACGCAACTCATCGGCTTCATCACTCAAGACAAAATCACTGCCTTGTAATGCTGATAAGAACTGTTGACGTAGCATGTCTTTACGGATCGTTTCTGCAAACTGATCAGGTGTAAAGCCAGCACGACGTAATGCCATGTTGTATTGCTCGTTATTAAATACGCCATCAACAGCAAACGCAGGCATCGCTAGAATTTCTTGCTTAACTTGTGCATCACTAACACTAAGACCAAGCTTATCCGCACGCTGTTGAATCAGTTCATCATTGACCATACGATCTAATACACTTTGACGGAATTGCTTCACATAAGCAGGATCGCTCATCAAAGTTGAAAAGTAATCGCCCATACGCTGTTGCATACGGTTACGTTCATTTTGGTAAACTTGCTCAAACTGACGTTGGCTAATCTCTTTACCGTTAATCTTTGCTGCAACTTGCTCATTACCACTCGCCAGATAACTGCCGACGCCAGCAAATACAAAAGATAAAATAATTAGGCTTAGAATAATCTTAACCCAGATGCTGTTAGCGCCTTCGCGCAATCGCTCCATCATAATCTGCCGTCTCTCCTACTGTTCGATCTGGCTCGGTTTCGAACTACTATCAAATTTATGCACAATGCTAACGGCATCACCATGATGACCGCACCATACTATTTACTACATGTTATATAACAACAACTGAATAGCTACAGCTATATATCAATAAGCTAAGTCTTAATTAAGCTAGTCTTATCAATATAGATAACCTGTGACTGATAAGCCACATGCAGCACTGATAATTGTTACATAAACGCAATTAAACAACCCTCAAATGCATACCTTACTCAGTATGCGGCATTAAGGGCTATTGATTAGGCTTATTATAAGTAAAAAAAGCGCATCAACCGATGCGCCTTTATCGTACCGAATAAGTATACTCTTTCCGGTAGCAATTTTTAAGCCATGAAAACATGACAAAACACGGGCTTGCACCCATTGTTTTTAGTTTACAGAATCTTTAAGCGCTTTACCTGGTTTGAAACCAGGTACTTTTGCAGCTGCAATTTGAATTTCTGCACCTGTTTGTGGATTACGGCCAGTACGTGCTGCACGCTCACGCACAGAGAAAGTACCAAAACCAACTAATGCAACCGAATCGCCTTGTTTTAGAGTTTCTGTCACTGTTTCAATCAATGCATCAAGAGCACGGCCTGCAGATGCTTTAGAAATATCAGCACTTTCTGCGATTTTATCAACTAGTTGAGTTTTGTTCACAATTAGATCCTCTTAATGAACCTTGATCACTACGCACTGTTTATTAGATAGTCGCGTTATCGTAATCAAATAGAAAAATATTCGTAGTTTGAGAGCCGACTATAAATGGCTATCAAAACTTAAAATTAGTTCGCATAACGCGGATTAGATGTACCTTATAGCCACACAAAAAAACGCTGACAAGGTTTTTAACCCTGAAAGCGTTTTTTCTTTAACTAATTTTGCTATAGGTCACTATTTCGTGCATTGACTAACTCAATGCCTGCTGGATTATTCTGCAATGCTATTGTTAGCACTTCATCAATCCAACGTACTGGGCGTACTTCCAAATCAGCAATGACATTTTCTGGAATTTCTTCTAAATCACGTTCATTTTCTTTTGGAATTAACACCGTTTTAATACCACCACGGTGCGCCGCTAATAGTTTCTCTTTTAAACCACCGATCGGTAATACTTCACCACGTAATGTGATTTCACCCGTCATAGCAACATCAGCACGTACTGGGTTACCCGTTAAGCTAGAAACAAGCGCAGTACACATCGCGATACCCGCACTTGGACCATCTTTTGGTGTTGCACCTTCAGGCACGTGAACATGAATATCGCGTTTTTCGTAAAAATCGCTCGCAATACCTAAACGCTCAGCGCGACTACGTACCACTGTCATTGCTGCCTGAATAGACTCTTGCATCACATCGCCCAAAGAGCCTGTGTAGGTTAGTTTACCTTTGCCTGGCATCGATTCAGTTTCGATAGTTAATAAATCACCACCGACTTCTGTCCATGCAAGACCCGTTACTTGACCAACACGGTTGCTTTCATCAGCTTTACCGTAATCGCAACGCTGCACACCTAAGTAATCTTTTAGATTATCTTGGTTAATCGAAACGTGCTTAATGTCTTTGTTCAATAAAATTTCTTTCACTGCTTTACGGCATAGTTTTGAAATTTCACGCTCAAGACTACGTACACCCGCTTCACGAGTGTAGTAACGAATAATGCCAATCAGTGCTGAATCTTCAATTGTCAGCTCACTAGGCTTTAATCCATTACGCTGAATTTGCTTCTCAAGTAAGTGATTTTTAGCAATATTTAGCTTTTCGTCTTCGGTGTAACCAGAAAGACGGATCACTTCCATACGATCAAGCAATGGTCCTGGAATGTTCATCGAGTTCGAAGTCGCCACAAACATTACATCAGATAAGTCATAATCAACTTCAAGGTAATGATCGTTAAACGAACTGTTTTGCTCAGGATCTAACACTTCTAGTAATGCCGATGCTGGATCACCGCGCATATCAGAAGACATTTTGTCAATTTCATCTAATAGGAATAGTGGGTTTTTCACTTCCACTTTTGCCATTTTCTGAATTAACTTACCCGGCATAGAACCAATGTATGTACGACGGTGACCACGGATTTCCGCTTCATCACGTACACCACCTAATGCCATACGCACGTACTTACGTCCGGTTGCAGCTGCAATAGATTGACCTAACGAGGTTTTACCTACACCAGGAGGTCCGACAAGACAAAGGATTGGACCTTTAAGCTTGTTAACACGGCTTTGCACTGCGAGATATTCAAGAATACGTTCTTTAACTCGCTCTAAGCCGTAATGATCGGCGTTAAGAATTTCTTCTGCTTTAGCAAGATTCTTCTTCACTTTAGAACGCTTATGCCAAGGCACGCTTAACATCCAATCGATGTAACCACGTACAACAGTCGCTTCAGCAGACATCGGTGACATCATCTTTAGCTTTTGCAGTTCTTGTTCTGTTTTTTCACGCGCTTCAGCTGGCATCTTTGATGCTTCAATCTTAAGCTTTAACGCTTCAAATTCATCTGGTGCATCGTCAAGCTCACCCAATTCTTTCTGGATAGCTTTCATTTGTTCGTTTAGGTAATACTCGCGCTGAGATTTTTCCATCTGCTTTTTAACGCGTCCGCGAATGCGTTTTTCAACTTGCAGTAAATCAATCTCAGACTCCATCATTGCCATCAAGAACTCTAAACGCTCCGTGATATCAACAATCTCAAGTACTTTTTGCTTATCCGCTAATTTCAGAGGCATATGCGCTGCGATAGTATCAGCCAGACGCGCTGCATCATCAATGCCATTTAGGGATGTTAAGACTTCAGGTGGAATCTTCTTGTTAAGCTTGATAAAGCCTTCAAACTGGCTAATTGCCGTTCGAACTAAAACTTCTTGCTCACGCTCATCCATTGCTGGCGTAACCAAAAATTCAGCATTGGCTGTAAAAAACTCTTCGTCAACAAGCTCTTCCACTTTGGCACGTTGCTGGCCTTCAACCAACACTTTTACCGTACCATCAGGAAGCTTTAATAGTTGAAGAATGGTGGCAACAGTACCAACATCATAAAGATCAGTGATCGACGGTTCATCTGTGGCAGCTTCTTTTTGAGCAACCAGCAGAATCTGTTTATTGTTTTCCATTGCCGACTCAAGGCAACGAATAGATTTTTCCCGGCCCACAAACAATGGAATAACCATATGAGGGTATACCACTACATCTCGTAGAGGTAGAACCGGGATCTCAAGGCGCTCAGAACGCTCCAGGTTCATATTCTTCTCTCTTCCTGTCTATACTAATCGTATTAAATAACATAACTGGATACAGCTTAGTTACTTAATACGATTAGAGTTAGCTTATATTGAGTATATGGGGGTAATACATCAAGTTTCAATGTATGAAATGTCAGAAAATAAAAAAGGAGGCAAAAGCCTCCTTTTTTTAAGCTTTTATGTGCAGATATTAAGCACTTACTCAGCAATTACTCAGCACTTGCTGCTTCTTGTGTTTCTGTATTTTCGAAAATCAGTAGTGGTTCTGATTCACCGCGAATTACAGACTCATCAATAACAACTTTACTGATACCTTCTAGAGACGGAAGCTCATACATGGTATCAAGTAGCACTGCTTCAACGATAGAACGTAGGCCACGAGCACCTGTTTTACGATCCATTGCTTTTTTAGCAATCGCAATCAGGGCATCATCACGGAATTCAAGTTCAACGTTTTCAAGCGCTAACAATGCTGCATACTGTTTAGTAAGAGCATTCTTAGGCTCACGTAGAATTTGAACTAACGCGTCTTGGTCTAATTCGCCAAGCGTTGCTGTAACAGGTAGACGACCGATGAATTCAGGGATTAAACCGTATTTCACCAAATCTTCTGGTTCAACTTTCTTAAACAAATCACTTAGTGTATCTGTTTGGTCTTTTGAACGTACATCAGCCGCAAAACCGATGCCAGTACCTGTTGCTACACGTTGCTCAACCACTTTATCTAGGCCTGCAAACGCACCACCACAGATAAATAGGATCTTAGAAGTATCAACTTGTAAGAATTCTTGTTGAGGATGCTTACGGCCACCTTGCGGCGGAACAGAAGCAACTGTACCTTCGATTAGCTTCAACAATGCTTGCTGAACGCCTTCACCAGATACATCACGTGTGATTGATGGATTATCTGACTTACGAGAGATCTTATCGATCTCATCGATGTAAACAATGCCACGCTCAGCTTTAGCTACGTCGTAATCACATTTTTGTAGCAGCTTTTGAATGATGTTTTCAACGTCTTCACCAACATAACCAGCTTCAGTTAATGTTGTTGCATCAGCCATTGTAAACGGTACATCAAGCATACGCGCTAATGTCTCTGCTAATAATGTTTTACCACTACCAGTAGGACCGATAAGTAGGATGTTACTCTTACCTAATTCAACGCCATCACTATTTTTGTCGCCATTACGTAGACGCTTATAGTGATTGTATACAGCAACAGCCAACACTTTTTTAGCATGTGATTGACCGATGACATAATCATCTAAGTTGTTACGAATTTGTTGTGGTGTCGGCAGCTCGTCGCTATCGCTTTTCGTCATCACTTCTTTGATTTCTTCGCGAATAATGTCGTTGCATAAATCAACGCACTCATCACAAATATAAACAGAAGGACCAGCAATTAGCTTGCGAACTTCATGCTGACTTTTGCCACAGAAAGAGCAATAAAGTAGTTTGCTACTACTTCCCTCTTTTCGTTTGTCTGTCATTCGCTAACCTCTTTATTGGGGTATCCCATCATTGTCTTGTCTTGAGTGTATAACAAGTCGACTTATTTTGCTTTACTAAACCCGCATCGCGAATTGCAAAATAAAACTGGCTTAGTCACGCTTACTCAATACAGCATCAACAAGGCCGTACTCTACTGCCTGATCTGCAGACATAAAGTTATCACGGTCAGTATCACGCTCAACAATTTCTAATGGTTGACCAGTATGTTCTGCCAATAGTCCATTTAAACGTTGTTTAATCGTTAGGATTTCTTGTGCATGGATTTGAATATCCGATGCTTGGCCTTGGAAACCACCAAGTGGTTGGTGGATCATAACGCGTGAGTTAGGTAGACAGTAACGTTTACCCTTAGCACCGCCAGCCAATAGGAAAGCACCCATAGAACATGCTTGACCCATACATACTGTACTTACATTTGGTTTAATAAATTGCATGGTGTCATAAATTGACATACCAGCAGTTACTGAGCCGCCTGGAGAATTAATGTAAAGGAAGATATCTTTGTCTGGGTTCTCTGACTCCAAAAATAGCAGTTGGGCTACAACTAAGTTAGCCATATGATCTTCAACCTGACCGGTTAGGAAAATCACACGCTCTTTTAGGAGACGGGAATAAATATCGTAAGAACGCTCACCACGAGAAGTCTGCTCGACCACCATCGGTACCAGCGCATCCATAATCGGTGACATGCCGTTTTGTGCTTGGTAGCTCATAATCTTATTTCCCTAAAATAAATGGCCCGAATGAAAGTATTCACACGGACCATTGTTAGCAGAAGACTTGAGACAATGTCAAATCTCTACAGCAATTTCAGTAAATTAAGCAGCAGGATTCATTAGATCGTTGAAGCTAACTTCTTTATCTGAAACCTGAGCTTTAGCTAGAAGTGCATCAATTGCTTGCTCTTCTAGAGCAACGTTGCGCATATTGTTCATTAGCTGCTCGTTGCTTTCGTAGTATTTAACTACTTCAGTTGGATCTTCGTATGCAGATGCCATTTCAGCGATGATTGCAGTTACGCGATCTTCGTCTGCTTTTAGCTCTTCTGCTTTAATTACTTCACCAACTAGTAGGCCAACAACTACGCGACGCTTAGCTTGCTCTTCGAACAATTCACGTGGTAGTTCAGGCATGTTCTTAGCATCGCCGCCAAAACGTTGTGCAGCTTGCTTACGTAGTGCTTCGATTTCTTGATCGATAAGCGCTGTAGGTACTGTGATGTCGTTTTGCTCAACAAGACCGTTAAGAACTTGATCTTTAATACGACCTTTAACAGCTTGCTTAAGCTCACGCTCCATGTTCTTACGAACTTCAGTCTTAAGACCTTCAACAGAACCGTCTTCAACACCAAACTTAGCAACGAATTCTTCAGTTAGCTCAGGTAGTTGTTGTGCTTCTACTTTATGAAGAGTGATAGCAAATGCTGCAGACTTACCTTTTAGGTTTTCTGCGTGGTATTCTTCAGGGAAAGTCACTTCTACAGTAAACTCGTCACCTGCTTTATGACCTACAACACCTTCTTCAAAACCAGGGATCATACGACCTTGGCCCATAGCAAGTGCGAAACCTTCAGCTTTACCGCCGTCGAATTCTTCGCCATCGATAGTACCAACGAAATCGATAGTTACACGGCTATCTGCATCAGCTGCTGCTTCAACTTCAGTCCAAGTAGCTTGTTGCTTACGTAGAGTATCTAGCATACCGTCAACGTCAGCGTCAGTTACAGTTACTACTGGCTTTTCAACAACAACTTTGTCTAGACCAACTAGTTCGATTTCTGGGAAAACTTCAAAAGAAGCTTTAAACACTAAATCTTTACCTTCAGCAATTTCTACTGGAGTGAAAGTTGGTGCGCCAGCTGGGTTGATCTGCTCTTTAACGATAGCTTCGATAAAGTGACGGTGCATTACTTCACCTAGGATGTCTTGACGTACAGAAGCGCCGAACATCTTAGCAACCATCTTCATTGGTGCTTTACCTGGGCGGAAACCGTCAAAACGACGAGTTTTAGCAATCTTACGTAGTTCAGCAGCAACAGCATCTTCGATGTTTGCAGCAGGAACTGTAATAGTTAGGTGGCGTTCTAGACCTTCAGTAGTTTCAACAGTAACTTGCATTATATTTAACCTCAAAACTTAACTCAGTGTTTCTGAGTAATGTTGCCGAACAGCCATTTACTGACGGTGGCATCCTTTCGTGTTACAGCTCGAAAACCATAACGCCTAAATTCTTTCTTAAAGATTCTGAGAGTAGATCGCCTACTTCTCAGAGCGCGCTATTATAACGACACCTTTAGGTGACGTCGAGGTAGATACCTTATTAACGCGAACGATCTCTCTGACTGCTTTACAAGATAGGGGCTAGAATTATCATTTCAAGGGGAAAAATGAAAAAAATCGCATTTTAACGGTTTTTTGTGGTTCAAATGTTGGAAAAACGAGCTAATAAGACAAATTTTAACAGCCGCTAATGAGAAAAATTGGCTTGAATAATTGGGGTGTAGAATTAGAAAAAAGATTGAAGTAAGAGGATAATATCAAGAAGTAAAGAGAAGATGGTACGCCCTGCAGGATTCGAACCTGCGACCACATCCTTAGAAGGGACGTGCTCTATCCAGCTGAGCTAAGGGCGCATCATTGTGTAACATGACATTACGAGGCAGGATTATACGTAGCTATCATATAAGGTCAATCTCTTTGCTTCATTTTTCATACTTAAAACAACTGACTGGTTAAAGATACAACAAAAAAAACATGATTGAAGATATTTTGAGAAGAAACAATCGCTCACAGCAACGAGTTAGCTGCATGTTTATCACTCTTTTTCAATTACTAATCACAGCTTCAACACTTAAATCAGAGTGATAGCAAAATATAAAATCAAATAGCAAACGTTTGCGTGATAGTAATTCCATTTATAATCTGCCACAATATTGACGTTGATACGTTCAACCAACACAACAAGGATCACCATGAGCGCTCAAATTATTGATGGGAAAATTATCTCCCAAACTGTACGACAGGAAGTTGCCGCTAGAGTAAAAGCACGCACCGATGCCGGATTACGCGCACCGGGATTAGCGGTTGTTCTCGTAGGTCAGGATCCAGCCTCACAGATCTACGTTGGTAGTAAGCGCAAAGCCTGTGAAGAAGTCGGGTTTATTTCAAAATCATTTGATCTACCAAGCACGGCTACTGAGCAACAATTACTCGATTTAATTGATGAGCTTAATCAAGATCCAACCATGGATGGTATTTTAGTACAATTACCATTACCCGCAGGTATGGACACCACCCGTATTCTTGAACGCATCGATCCTGAAAAAGATGTCGATGGTTTTCACCCTTACAATGTCGGCCGCCTTAGTCAGCGTATTCCTAAATTACGTTCTTGCACGCCTAAAGGCATTATTACACTGCTCGAACGCTATAATATTGAAGTACGTGGCAAACATGCCGTTATTGTGGGCGCATCGAATATTGTCGGACGGCCAATGACACTTGAGTTGTTATTAGCAGGTGCAACCACAACGACTTGTCATCGTTTCACACAAGATCTTGAAGGTCATGTCCGTCAAGCGGATATTCTTGTGGTCGCCGTTGGCAAAGCTAATTTTATTCCTGGTAACTGGATAAAAGCTGGTGCAACAGTGATTGATGTCGGTATTAACCGTCTTGAAAATGGTAAGTTATGCGGAGATGTAGAATTTGATGTTGCTTGCCAACACGCCAAACATATCACACCGGTGCCGGGTGGTGTTGGGCCAATGACTGTAGCGAGCCTGATTGAAAACACTTTACTAGCCTGTGAACAATATCATTCAGCCTAAGTAAACACCTCTGACATGAAGCGACACTGTTATTAAACACAAAAAGCGAGTATTGAAGTACTCGCTTTTTTATTAACTTATGCTTTTTTGTTGATGAGATCCGTATTCTCTACACTAACTTTAACTTGTTTACCTAATAAGTTTATCAGCATAAATGATCGCTTCTCACCATCAGCTTCCTGATAAATCGCATCAAGGCCTTTAAATTTCCCTTGCTGCAAAATCAGTTTATCGCCTTGCTGTGGTAAAGATTCAAACATATGATCATGTGAACCATTATCTTCATTTAGCATTAAATTATAAATAAGTTCTTCACTTACGATCTGTGGCATTGCTCCTTGTCGAATAAAGTCTGCAACACCACGTGTTGAACGCACTGTTGTAAAACTTAATTTTTCAGGATCAAAGCTCACAAAAATGTAACTTGGAAATAGCGGCTCATAACACTCACAACGTTTACCACGCACAATTTTTTCAACAACAACTTGTGGGTAATAACATTCAGCCCCTTGACGATCAAGATTGATCACTGCGCGTTCTTGCTCACTACGCTTACAATAAAGTAGATACCAATCTTTCATCATCAACCTCAATTAAATCCTAACTTAAAACAGTATATACAAATCAATACTAATTATCATCTTCGCCACAACAGCCCAGCTTTGATTAATATTGAGATTATATTCTATGGTAATAGGTCAATGTAATATGATTGACCAATATCCCTTCGCTAAATTTGTAACATATATGAATATTCTCACATGGTGATATAACCACCCAATATAATACGAAAAAACAATATAAAACCCTAAATACGAACAATCAAATAGTGTAAGATATAGATAATGGTAATGGAATTTGATTTTTCATAATTGATCGATATATGTACAATTGCTTAATTATCATATGGTTATAATGTTTTATCATTGTTTTCTAAATGTAAAAACTTGCAGTCAAATATATTGTGCTTTATAAACCTACATGAATGAGCAAACACACTAATTAAAATAAAATAGAGAATCTTATGAGTCATAATAGTAGTGGTACCCTTCTGGGCCACCCAAAAGGCTTGTTCCTTTTATTTGGAACAGAGCTATGGGAACGCTTTTCTTATTACGCGATGCGCGCCATCTTGGTTTTATATTTAACAGATAAAACCATTAACGGCGGCCTTGGCTGGACCACAGAAGAAGCACTTAACTTATACGGTATCTACACTGGCTTAGTTTATTTTACTCCTCTTATTGGTGGTTGGATTGCCGACAACATTTTAGGTCAACGTCGCTCAATAATTATTGGTGGTGTATTAATGGCCATTGGCCAATTTACACTGGCTTTACCTCACAGCGTGGTTGATCCCCATGCCGTTACTGCTTTCTATATTGGTTTAGCCTTCCTTATTGTTGGTAATGGCTTATTTAAGCCAAACATTTCAACCATGGTTGGTGATTTATACCCTGAAGGCGATAACCGTCGTGATGGCGCATTTACGATTTTCTATATGGGTATTAACATCGGCTCGCTACTAGCGGGTGTTATAGCTGGTACCGCATCTGCTGTTTACGGTTGGAAAGCAGGCTTCTTATGCGCTGGTGTTGGCATGTTAATGAGTCTATTAATTCAAGTTTTCTTCGCTCAACGTTACTTAGGTGATATCGGTACTGTACCTGCCGCGGTGCGTGATGCAGAAAAAAATGCCAGTGGTAAAAAAGAGCCACTGACTAAAATTGAGCGTGACCGCTTAAAAGTAATTTTAGTGATGTGTACGTTTGTAATCGTATTCTGGGCAGGCTTTGAACAAGCTGGCGGCCTGATGAATATTTACTCTCAAGAATATACCAACCGTATGATTGGCGATTTTGAAGTACCTGCTGCATGGTTCCAATCATTAAACCCATTCTTTATTATTATCTGCGCACCTATCTTAGCGGCACTTTGGGTTCGTATGGGTAAGAGTGAGCCAAACTCACCGGTTAAATTTGCATTAGCAATGTTCTCTCTTGCACTAGGCTTTGCTTGCATGATCGGTGCGGCACTAGAGCAAAACGGTGATGTAACCGTTAAAACATCAATGATGTGGCTAGTTGGTGCTTATTTCTTCCATACCATTGGTGAGCTGTGTCTATCACCAATTGGCTTATCAATGGTAACTAAATTAGCACCACTACGTTTAGCATCATTGATGATGGGTGCATGGTTTGGCGCCAATGCGATTGCAAACTACGTTGCAGGTGTTATCGGTGCAAGTATCGGTGAAGCTGGTCCATTAGCTATCTTCTCTGGTATTGCTATTACTGCCGTGATTGCGGGCGTATTATTACTATTATTCTCAAACAAACTGATTTCGTGGATGCATGGTGCTGAAGGCGCTGCGGATAACGACGATAATCAACCTAAACCACAAACAGCAAATGCATAGTGGTTTAAAGTGATTAATAGCAAATAAAAAAGGGATGCTACGGCATCCCTTTTCAATTTAAAATATTACTTAATTCATGTTACCGTTTCAAAGTTAACACTAAAATTAGCATGCTGAATATCGCTCAATGATAATCGACCACCACTATCAGACATCGGTAAAATCACTAGCGGATTATTGCAAGCTTCATTACCCAGCCACTCACCTGCTGTAATAGTCGCGCACTGCTCGCCCACTTGTAATTGACCACCGATACCTGCCGCAATCAGCTGAAGCTGCTTTTCAGCAAGATTAAATACGCCAAATAAACCTTTCACAGGTGTGGCATAACCTGAATACTTCAATCCTAATTCTATTTGCGACACTAAGTGTTGGACACTGCTTAAATAATTACCTTGGCGACGTAAACAATCATTAAAACACGCTCTGATTAATAATGCCGTTGCCGTGCTATTTTCACCACCAGAGCTGGTATCAACCATATAAAATGCTAGTTGGCCATCAATGAGCCAAATATAATCAAAAATAACCGGTGACATCTCTGCTGATTGCAATGCTCGATAGCTGAGTTTCCAACGTCCATGGTGAGATTGCAGATTAGGCATTAACCCCATTAACAACTCACGTGCAGCTTGAGGATTATTTTTAAGCTCAGATATATGCCATTGCAACTCTTCTTCAACCAATCCAGCATCATCACCATCGACTAACCACCGCTGCGAAAAATCTTGTTGCTGTTGCTTAGCGCTGTCTTGCATTTTGAGCACCGATGCAATAGCTGATTTAAGCGTCATGATATTGTCAATCGGTTTAATCAGAAAATCTTTAACCCCAAGCCGAAGTGCCTGAGCAACATCTGTCATATTGCCAGTACCAGAAATAACAATCACTGGAATCATTGGATACTGCAATGCTACCTCTTCCACAAACTCCATACCTGTCATCACTGGCATCGCCAGATCACACAACAATAAATCTGGAATATTGTCTTTGAGGGCTTTTAGTCCAACCAAGCCATCTTCCGCCTCTCTCACCACACAACCTTGACTCTTTAAAAAGCCAACAATCATAGTTCGAAAAACAGGATCATCTTCTACGATAAGTACAGTTTTCCCTTTTAGCAAAAGTCTCTCCTTTTTCATGACTACGTCTATGAGTGTATAAGCTAACATCAGCAATACCAACTTTGGACCACTAAAGTTGGTAGTAGCAACAAAATTTATTTCTGTGATATCACTTAACATGAACAAATAAGCACAATAAATAACTATTTTTAGGCAATATCAAAAAATATGTTCTATAAATATAACGGCTTTAAACTTCAACAAACCCCCACCCTGAGCGGCTTTCAATCAATTTGAATAAGGGTTAACATATTTTTATTAAAAACACCCAACAAAAAGAGATAATTGTGACTCATTTTGTTATACAATTACCCATTATCAGTTTTCACAAATGACTTTGATATGAAACTTGACGATCTAAACCTTTTCCGCATGGTTGTGGAAAATGGCAGTTATACTGCCGCATCACGCAAAACACAGGTACCCGTCGCGACGCTGACACGCCGTATTCAAGCACTTGAAGAAGGCCTTAACATTCGCCTTTTGAATCGTCATGCTCGTAAACTGTCACTGACTGAAGCCGGTCAGAAGTTTTATCATGATTGTGCCCCATTGCTACAACAGCTACTTGATACCACTGAGCACATCAGTGAAGAGTGTAAAGGCGCTGCTGGTAAATTGCGTATTGCCGCACCAACGAATATTACTAAGGTAATGTTACAACCGTTGTTAAACGCATTTATGCAAGAACACCCAGCGATTAGCATTCAACTGTACATGAGCAATGAACCCGATCAACTTGATCCAACGGATTGGGATGTAATGTTCCGTGTTGGTCCTCAACGCGATTCAACGCTTATTGCACGTCGTATTAACGAAGTAAAAGATATTTTGGTCGCAAGCCCTGAGTATCTAAAGAAAAACCCAGAACCTAAGCATGCTCAAGATCTTCATGAACATACGCTTTTAAAAGGTAATCCACTTTTACGCTGGCGTTTAACTAACCAAAATGGCGAGACTGTTACTATTAACGAACGTGCACGTTTTGAAGCAAGTGAGCTTAATGTTGTTCGTAAAGCATGCAGTGCTGGGCTTGGTATTACATTGATGCCTAACGTAATGTTAGAAAAGTACATTGCAGCAGGAGAAGTTGTACAAGTACTTAAAAATTGGTCGGCTAACCCGCGTGACGTATATTTAATTTATAACCACCGTGATTACCAACCAGAAAAACTACGTCTATTTATTGACTTTGCAAGCCATTACTTTGATCTTGAAAAGCACTAATTAGCCACACTTAAAACCTGAGAAAAATGCCGCCAAATTAATTAGGAGCGGCATTTTCATTTTTTGTGCCATGCTCTCCCCCCCCTCCGCACTCTCATCACTCACATCCACCTTAAGTAACCTCTCAAAAAATCCTGAACGTCGCCAACAAAAAAGCGACAGGCAAAAACCTATCGCTTTAATCATTATTTAGTCAATTGACGCAATTACAATTACATTCCTTCGTTATACAACTCAAGGTTAGCTAAATCTTGCTGTAGCTCAGCTTGTAATTTTGAATCTTCATTACGCAGCGCATCGAGATAATCAAGGTATTGTTGGTCAACATCACCGGTGACATAACTGCCATTAAACACAGAAGTTTCAAACAATGTAATATCAGGGTTACCTTCTGCAACGGCTGCCACTAAGTCATTCAGATCTTGGAAAATAAGACCATCAGCACCAATTAACTGGCTAATTTCATCAACTTCACGGCCATGGGCAATTAATTCATTAGCGCTTGGCATATCAATACCATACACATTTGGAAAGCGAACTTCTGGTGCCGCTGAAGCTAGGTACACTTTTTTGGCGCCAGCATCACGTGCCATCTCAATGATTTGTTCAGAAGTAGTGCCACGAACAATAGAGTCATCGACCAACAGGACATTTTTATCTTTAAATTCAGAGCGGATAGCATTGAGTTTACGACGCACAGATTTACGACGCATCTGCTGACCCGGCATGATAAAAGTACGCCCAACATAGCGGTTTTTCACAAATCCTTGCCGATACGGCTTATTCAATGTTCGAGCAATTTCAAGCGCACTATCACATGAGGTTTCAGGAATCGGGATCACCACATCAATATCAACACCACTCCACTCACGCTTGATCTTTTCACCGAGTTTAGTGCCCATCGCTAAACGCGCACCATACACCGAGACTTTATCAATAAATGAATCTGGACGAGCAAAATATACAAATTCAAACACACATGGGTTTAGCTGTGGATTAGAAGCACATTGTTGAGTGAAAAGCTCACCCTCAAAGTTAATATAAACCGCTTCACCTGGTGATACATCACGCATAAAATCAAATCCAACCGCATCCAATGCAACCGATTCTGATGCAACCATGTATTCAATCTTGCCGTTTTCTTCACGCTTACCTAAACACAATGGACGAATGCCATTAGGATCACGAAAAGCAATCAGTCCGTGACCTATAACCAAAGCCACGACTGCATAAGCACCTTTTACAATGTTATGTACTTCACTAACGGCTTTAAAAATATCGTTGGGGCTAATAGGGTAAGTTTGGCTATGTGCTAATTGATTAGCTAACACATTGAGTAGAATTTCTGAATCTGAAGTAGTGTTTACATGACGTTTTGTTTGTTCAAACAAGGTGTCTCGAATATCAGCCGCATTGGTTAAATTACCATTGTGTGCTAAAGAAATACCATAAGGCGAGTTAACATAAAACGGCTGAGCTTCTGAAACACTAGAGCTACCTGCCGTCGGGTAACGAACATGTCCAATACCCACACTACCCTGTAAGCGCTGCATATGTTTAGCTTCAAAGACATCACGTACTAAACCATTCGCTTTACGCAGACGGAAACGATTGCTTTCTAAGGTACAAATACCAGCAGCATCTTGGCCGCGATGCTGTAACACTGTTAGTGCATCATAGATAGACTGGTTTACCGGGGTTGAGCCCACGATTCCAACAATACCACACATTTCCTAAGTCCTCGTCCTGCATAAAATAACAGTCGCTAACACTACTATTAAAAATAATAACGTTAGCAACCGCAGTTAATCTTGCACTATTTAATGCTATGTAAAAAACTAGAGCTCTCTTTGATGTACTCAAAGAACCATTCTATTACTGCACCAAATTGAGGTATCAATTCAGATTTTTTCCACCACTCTGAGCTTGATAAACCCGTAAAGGTGTCAATAAAGAACAACACCGCAGCCACAATAAGTACGCCACGAACTGCACCAAAAACAACCCCTAAAACACGATCTGTACCAGACAAACCGGTCTTCTGCACTAATTGACCGATAACGTAGTTTACCACTGCGCCAACAATCAATGTCGCCACAAACAACACCGCAATTGCACTGCCGTTACGCAGCATCTTGTCATGGAAGTTGGTAAAATAAACCGCCAACTCCGTATAAAAGTTACTCGCGACGAAAAACGCGGTAAACCAAATCACTAATGATAGTGCTTCTTTAACAAAACCACGGACCAAACTCACCATTGCTGAGAAGCAGATCACGCCCAGTATTACATAATCAATCCAGATCATTTTTGTTCTTGCTCGTTTTGTTGATAGCTATTCTAACAGAAAAAATGCTCACGCAAACGTTTACCTAAGGATTTATTGCATCAAATCGGTTCAATTTACCGTTTAAGCCAGTAATTTTTTTCAATTCTGCAATTTGTCCCGCGAGCTTCGCTTTTGATACATCAGGGCCGACAACAACCTTAACTAACTGGCCAGGTTTAGCATTACGAGGAATTAATTGAGCTTGATACCCATTTAAGCGTAATTTTGCAATCAAACCATTCGCATTATCGAAATTACCAAAAGTACCCATTTTAATCACCCACGCAGTACTTGTTGTTACTGGCTCTGATTTTTTAACGACAGGTTTTGGTACGCTTGGTTTCACTATTGGTTTAGCAACAACTGGTTTTGCTACCACAGGCTGTGGTTTCGCCGCCGTGTTAGTCGTTGCAGTGTGATCATTTTCGATAGTAAACGTTTCATCATTAGTCGATGTTGACGCTTGCTGCGCTGTTGTTGCTGTTACCGGCTGTTTCGGTAACACGACATCAGCATTTTCAGGTTCAGGAATCGTTTTTGCTTCACTCTGCCCACCCATTTTTGGTTGTAACGGAATACTCGCAAACTCTTCTTTATAATGCTCTTTCTTACCATCGAAAAAATCTGGTAGAAAAATCACCCCTATCGCAACCAAAATAATGGTGCCGATTAGTCGGTTTTGAAATTGACTTGCCACAATGACTCCTGTTGATATCTAAAACGAAAACTCGGCATGCACAATATGCTCTCTTTACGTTCTACAGTTTTAAATGTGAGGTTATTTGGCCAACAGTGTAAAACGAGCCAAACACGATTACCACATCGTCTGGGGCTGCTTGTGTTAAGGCTTGGTCAAAAGCTGACACCGGACTATCAAAACCTAGACAACCTGTCGGTAAATGCACCAAGATCTCTTCAGCAGCAGCAGCACGAGGGCCTTGCAGCGAAGCTGGATACCAATAATCAACGCTATCACGCAGAGTCGCAATCGTTGCGGCAATATCTTTATCATGCAACATTGCCACTACAGCATGGATTTTATTTTTACCTTCTTGGGCTTTGATTTTAGCCAATTGGGTCGCAAAATATTGTGCTGAATGGGGATTATGTGCGACATCCATAATAATCAATGGTTGCTCACTCACTCGTTGCATGCGTCCTGGTAAACGGGCATTACGTAAACCTTCGACAATATTTTGATCGCTAATATCTAAATCCGTCACTGACAATGCCATCAATGCTGTCGCCGCATTAGGTAAGGGCAGACTTGGTAATGGCAAATCGGTCAGAGAAAATGCACCAGCTTGCCAATGCCAACAATCAGCTTGTTGCTGGTAATCAAATTGATAGCCTACTTGATATAATTCAGCGCCAATATCGTCAGCATGTGCAGGTACGGTTGCAGGCGGATGTGGTTGACCACAAATAGCCGGTTTACCACTACGGAAAATACCGGCTTTCTCATAACCAATCACATCGATGTTATCGCCTAACCAATCAACATGATCTATTGCTAAGCTGGTGATCACACATACATCATGATCAACGATATTGGTGGCATCTAAACGACCGCCTAAACCGACCTCCAATACCACCACATCAACCTGATGTTGTTTAAATAACGTCAGTGCCGCTAGCGTACCAAATTCAAATAAACTTAAACTGGTGTCGCCACGTGCCGCTTCTACGCTCGCAAATGCTTGGCTATGTTCACTATCAGCTAATTCTTGGTTGTTAATCCGCACTCGTTCGTTATAACGCACTAAATGAGGAGAACTATACACGCCAACCTTGTAACCAGCCGCGAGCAAAATCGCTTCTAGCATGGCACAAGTTGATCCTTTGCCATTGGTTCCAGCAACAGTGATCACACACGGTGCAGGCTTAATTAAATCTGCGTTTTCCGCTACCTTTCGAACCCTATCAAGCCCGAGATCAATAGCACTAGTATGAAGTTGCTCAAGATATTTCAGCCATGTTGAAAGCGCGGCTGTCGCTTGCGGAGAGGTCAATCCTGACATTAAGAATCATTCACTTGTAGTAACGAACTGAATCATTAATTTACCATTGAATGGCTAATAACTTAATCATCAACCACAATAAATTAGTGATTCGCTCTAGAAAACAAAAATGCCACGCTAATTGAGTTAATTAGGGTGGCATTTATTAACATTAATTGCAGTGGCTACCAAGGGTAACGCGCACTCAATTAAATATATTATGATTAATCTTACTGCTCTGGTGCCGATTGTGGCGCTACTGGCTTACTATCAACAGCGACCACCAATGGTGATTGTTGATTAGTCATTTTAGCCATTAGACCAGCAATACGCTGACGCATTTCACGACGATCAACAATCATGTCAATCGCACCGTGTTCAAGCAAGAACTCACTACGCTGGAAGCCTTCTGGTAGCTTTTCGCGTACTGTTTGTTCAATAACACGTTGACCAGCAAAACCAATCAATGCTTTAGGCTCACCAATATTAATATCACCTAACATCGCCAGTGATGCCGATACACCACCCATCGTTGGATCGGTTAATACAGAGAAGAACGGCAGACCTTTCGCAGATAAACGCTCTAAAGCGGCACTGGTTTTCGCCATTTGCATCAGTGACATTAATGCTTCTTGCATACGCGCACCACCACTGGCAGAAAAACATACCAATGGACAGTTGTTTTCAATTGCAGCGTCAACTGCACGTACAAACTTAGCACCAACAACTGAACCCATTGAGCCGCCCATAAATGAGAATTCAAAGGCACAGGCAACAACAGGTAGACCTAATAATTCACCACTCATAGCAACTAAAGCGTCTTTCTCGCCAGTGGCTTTTTGGGCTGCATATAAACGATCTTTGTATTTCTTAGAGTCACGGAATTTAAGCTTATCTTGTGGCTCAAGTTCCGTTGCGATTTCAACTTGCGTATCTGCATCAAGAAATGTTTCAAGACGACGACGCGCTTTCATACGCATGTGGTGGTCACATTTAGGACAAACTTCAAGATTGCGTTCGAGATCTGCGTGATACAATACCTGATCACAAGACGTACATTTCGTCCAGACACCCTCAGGAATAGATACTTTACGCGAAGATACGATGTTACTTTTAGTTAGAATCTTTTCAAGCCAGCTCATGAATGACCTTTCTTTTTTATTCTTCCGCCATAGACCGAAGAGACAAATTCATTAAATATTATTTAAGATTAAAACATAATCTTATTAATCTGTAGATAAAAAACTGGTATTACCTTTGTAAGGCATCATGGTATTTTTAAGTAAAAACACCACTACACATCAAAAACAGTCATAATCGAGACTAATAAGCTGTCTATGTTTCACCTATTGTAAATAAATGACTTATAAAAATATTGGACCAAGTACTGAACGCGGTAAATTGTGCTCAGCAGGATAATCAACATCAACCAAATACAGACCGGTAGGCTTTGCTGTCGGACCTGCAACACGGCGATCTTTCTGCTCTAGTACCCACTTGATCCAATCCGGTTGTTTTTCACCTTTACCGACTTTAATTAAACTACCGGTGATATTACGGACCATATGGTGAACAAAGGCATTAGCTTTAATATCAATCACCACAAAGTCGCCTTTACGCGTCACGGTTAAATGCTCAATGCGACGCCACGGACTACGTGACTGGCATTGGGTAGCACGAAATGAAGTGTAATCATACTCACCGATTAAATACTGAGCCGCCTCATGCATTTTTTGTTCATCAAGATGACCATGATAATGGCTAACACCGTGCTGAAAAATAGCCGGACGCACGGCATGATTATAAATCACATAACGGTAGCGACGCGCAGTAGCTGAAAAACGGGCATGAAAATCGTCACTGACTTCATGTGCCCAACGCACGGCAATATCTTTAGGTAGATAGGCATTAACCCCCATCGTCCATGCTGCCATTTTACGCTCAGTATCGACATCGAAGTGTACCACTTGCCCCGTACCATGCACTCCAGTATCGGTACGTCCTGCACAAAAAACAGCAATGGGTTGATTGGCAATATGTGATAGCGCTTTTTCTAAACGTTCTTGCACACTATCTACATCTACTTGGCGTTGCCAACCACAATATTTAGCACCATCGTACTCGATACCTAACGCTATTCGCATAATCTCACTTCGACTTAATTTAGCATAAATACACAGGCGATATTGTTTTAGCGCCTGCTCAAAACAGAGTGGGAAGTATAGGGGATGGCGCTACAAAGGGGAAGAGCAGGGATTTTGAGGGGCGAGGAAAAGCAGTAGCGAGTCTCGAGATTATTAGTGCCGAGACAGCCTAATATCCGTGATCTAATCAAGGCGTGCTTGAGCCTTAAAGAAGCCAGTGGATACAATAGCCCCACAACACGCGAATAGTAGATTCCCTATCTCGTTCGTAACCTCACTGTAGGGAATTACGGGGTTAGGGCTTGGCACTCACTGTAGACATTACGGAGTGAGGCTTAGCACTCACTTAGCCTAATATCCGTCATCTCGGAAGTTGAGGCACGAAACTATCCGTGATCTACTAAACGCGTGATCGAGCTTAAAAGAAGCCAGTGGATTCAATGACTCTACGACACGCGGAGAGTAGATTCCCTATCTCGTTCGTAACCTCACTGTAGGGAATTACGGGGTTAGGGCTTGGCACTCACTGTAGACATTACGGAGTGAGGCTTAGCACTCACTTAGCCTAATATCCGTCATCTCGGAAGTTGAGGCACGAAACTATCCGTGATCTACTAAACGCGTGATCGAGCTTAAAAGAAGCCAGTGGATTCAATGACTCTACGACACGCGGAGAGTAGATTCCCTATCTCGTTCGTAACCTCACTGTAGGGAATTACGGGGTTAGGGCTTGGCACTCACTGTAGACATTACGGAGTGAGGCTTAGCACTCACTTAGCCTAATATCCGTCATCTCGGAAGTTGAGGCACGAAACTATCCGTGATCTACTAAACGCGTGATCGAGCTTAAAAGAAGCCAGTGGATTCAATGACTCTACGACACGCGGAGAGTAGATTCCCTATCTCGTTCGTAACCTCACTGTAGGGAATGACGGGGATTAGGTTTGGCATTCACTGTAGGGAATGACGGAGGGTTGGATACAAAAAAGCGACAGGCTCGCACCCATCGCTTTTTATCTCGAAACTCGCAGTCTCGTTACTCGCCCCTCAAAACCTACTTCTTAAGCGTAAACTTCTCAAGTAGTGCCTTGGCTTCAGCTTGGACTTCGCCCTCACCTTTTAGAGCGATATCTTGCAGCAAATCAATCCCACCGCTGATATCGTTCATTTCAAGATAGGCTTTTGCTAAGTCTAACTGACCCGCATACTCACCCGAACTATCAACATCAAATTGACGAATATTGGCAAACATATCAGGAAAATCAGTCAAACCCACATCAAGGTTTAATGGCTTTTCATCGGGATCTTCTTGTTGATAATTAGGATCATCAGCCAATAGTTCATCAATACTAATGTATTTCGACGTTGTCGCCGATTTAACATCAGCTTGATCAAAAGACGGTTGCTGAGACCAATCTTCACTGGCAAGTTCCGGCTCAGCCACTGCACGTTGCCACACTGCGGCTTCATCTTCTGCTAATACATCTTCATTATCAGCAATAGCACTCTCTGGTGTTGAGGCTAATAACTGCTCACGCTCATCACTATTAACCCCCAGCCCACCTTTAGGAGATGCTGTTGTTGACAGTGAATCATCAAACAGTAGCGCATCCATATCTAAGCCTGCAGCATCAACCCGCTCTTGCTCTGCTTCTGGTGAGCGATCAACCGTCGTGATGCCTGGCGATGATGGTTGTGGTTTAAGGCCTTGTTCAATGGCGTATTGCTCTAACTCATGCTGCTCTTCAAATGATGCAAATAACGCTTCATCTTCATCAAATTCAGGTAAAGCAGTAACGTCAATATTCTCAAACGCATATTCTAAATGACGAGCAGTATCAAATGGCGAGTAATCTGGTTCAACGTTAGCGTTATCCACCACTGCTGCAGCCTGACGTTGCTCTGCTGCTTGTGCTGCTTGTTGTAATTGACGTGCAACATTATCAATCGCAGCTTGCTCATCAATTTCTGAACGCTCATCGGTTTGCTCTAATGGCAATGCTTGCGGATCATCAAACGCAGAGTTTTCATCAAACTCAGGTAAATCATCAAGGCTTAATGGCGCATTATGTACCGCATCAGCTGACGGTAAATCTGACAATTGTTCATCATAATCATCAAATGCCGCTTGCTCATCAAACTCAGGCAAATCATCAAGATTAAACGTTGGCGTATCTTTCTCGACATCGATTAACTCATCTAATAGTGCTGTACTATTTTCAGCAACTTTAATCTCTGAAGTCGGCGCTAAAGTATCGCTATCATCTGCAAGTAATTCATCTAATAACTCAGTACTATTTTCTGCGACCTCAATGTCGCTTCCAAACGATGTATCGTCATCATCAGTAATTAAATCATCCAATAGCTCAGTGCTACCTTCAGCAAACAATGATTGTTCATCATCTGTTGCGTTCTGAGTTGATGGCATGGTTATATCAGGTAAATCATGATTAAACTGTGAGAACAATGCATCAAGTTCATCTTGAGAAACCGCTTTAGTACCCACTAATTCCGATTCAGAAACAGCTTCAGACTGCAGCTCATCATTGGTTGATGCTTGTGCTTGTTGCAAGATCTCATCTAATAACGCTTGGTCTGATAACGGCTTGTCGTCATCGTCATCATGATCGTGGTTATCTGTAGTAACTGATGCTGTTGTCACATCATCATGTTCAGATAGATCAAAGTTAGCTTTATCTTCCTCGCTAAGCGATTGCTCCCACAATGCCGCTAATGCTTCATCTGAACTTGGTTGTGGTTTGGCATCAAGCTCATCCAGCGCGCGCTCCATGTCTTTAAGACCAATAGCATCATCGTTAGCCACTGAAATAGTGCTAAGGCTAGAATCAAAATCCTTATCATCAAAATCTGTTGCAGCTAACGCCAGCGCCGATGATGACTCCCCCTTCGCTAACGGTTGATCCTCTTGTTGTTCTCGCGTTTGAGAATCAAGTTCTTTATCAGAGGCGTTGTTATTGCTGTGCTGTTTAGGTTCAAGATCTGCAAACAAATCATCATCAGCAAATAAATCATCAAGATCGTCATTATTATCAGCATCAGCTAAATCAATCGGTGGCACTACCGCTGAACTGGTGTCGTTATCTGTTATTGGTGCTGGTAACGATTGGGGTTCAGGCTCATTTTTCTTACGGCGGAACAGTAATAAGGCTAATAACGCCGCAATTAAGCCGCCAGGTATAATACCCGCAGCAGCAAGTGCCCATGGATTATTCGTTAGACGCTCTAGCCATGTTTCAGGAACAGGCTCTGGCGCTTGTTGTAACTGCTTTTGTTGCTCTAAAAACGACACCATTTGTTGACGAATACTGTCACTTTCGGTGACCTGATCTTTCAATGTCGCCATATCTTGTTGCATTGCAGATAATCGCAACCGCAATGCGTGGTTACTTTCAACCAATGCTGCCATTTTCACATGATCAACATCGGCTACTGGCGCTACTGGTTTGGCTGGAATAATGGTTTGATCATCATTCTTAGGCCCATCAACGACCGCAGGCTGTTCACTTTTGGTTGCCGCCGTTGCAGTAACATCTGCCGCGTTGTCAGCATCAGTTTCAGCTTTGGTGTCTACCGTTGGCGTAACAGGTGTAACTGACTCTGGTTTTGGCGACAGTTTTATCACGCGTGGCTTTTTAGCGGCTGAAGCTTGCTGCTCTGCTAAGCGTCTTTTTTCTAACTCAGTTGCGTACGGCGCACGTAATTGGTCTGCTGCTAATTTTCGGCTAACGGCACTAATACGTTGCTGCTGTATTTGCTCCATTGTTGGCAGTTTTAAATAGCTGCCCGGTAACAATGAATGAATATTATTATTTTCAAACGCATCTTGATTGAGACTGTAAATAGCACCAATAACTTTAAAGATAGACACATTTTTATTAGGTAAATGACGCGACGCAATGCCCCATAACGTTTCAGTTTCGTACGTTGGACCATAGCTACGCGCCATTAATGACGATGTTGAAAATTGTTTAGCAGGTACAGTTAACTTGCTCGCGTCAGAACCTTGATTCATCGTTGTATACGAGCTGTCTTCATTCGCTGGGCCTACTATACGTATCGTATTAGCATTCACTACCGGTAAGTAGGATGAAATAGTCACAAAGGCTACCGGCAGTACCATACGTTTAAGTATTTTTGGGATGTCAGACACTGTCTACATTCCTCTTTGGCAGAGATAAAGTTGCTCGAACTCGTTGTCATACAACGAATTCGAAATAATAGTTTGTTGATCATAACGACTGCTATGAGCAAAACTTGAATAACAATATTCAATCATAATATGGATGACATTATGTCAAGTTATCAGCAAAAGAAAAGCAAGCAACTAACGAAATAAAAAAGCGACCGGCTTTCACCCATCGCTTTGTTATTTTGTTAGCAAGTTCGATCGCACTATTGTGTTAACCAACATTAATAGCGCGATCTAAGCCTTACTTTTAATAAGGTTGATTATAAGTAGTCAGCAATCAACTTTTCTGCAATCTGAACACTGTTAGTTGCCGCGCCCTTACGAACGTTATCAGCCACAATCCACATATTTAGACCACATGGATGACTAATATCTTCGCGAATACGTCCAACCATTACATGATCTTTACCAACAGCGTCGGTTACTTGGGTTGGGTATTCGTTACCAGGGAAAACTTCAATACCATCCGTGTTTTCAAGTAAGTTAATCGCATCTTCTAATACGATTGGCTGATGGGTTTCAACATGCACTGCTTCGCCATGACCAAAGAATGAAGACACACGCACACACGTTGGATTCACACGAATACTTGCATCACCTAAAATCTTCTGAGTTTCCCACACCATTTTCATTTCTTCTTTGGTGTAGCCGTTATCCATAAACTCATCAATATGAGGAATACAGTTGAACGCGATTTGCTTATCGTAGGCTTTCGTTTCAATTGGCAAACCATTTAGCAACTTCGCTGTTTGTCCTGCTAATTCATCAATACCTTTACGACCAGAACCGGATACTGACTGGTAAGTTGCAACGTTAATACGATCGATACCGTAAGCATCTTGAATCGGCTTTAGCGCAACTAACATTTGAATCGTTGAGCAGTTCGGGTTAGCGATAATGTTACGGTTACGGTAATCTGCAATCGCTTCTGGGTTCACTTCTGGAATAACCAAAGGTACGTCATACTCGTAACGGAATTCAGAGGTGTTATCAATAACCACCACACCTTGCTCAGCGGCAATCGGAGCCCAATAGCGTGATGCTTCAGCACCGGCAGAGAACAAGGCAATTTGCACTTGGCTCCAATCGAAATCTTCTACATCACGAACGCGGGTTGATTTACCTTTAAAACGTAACGCTTTACCTGCGCTACGATCACTTGCCAGCAAGTAAAGATTGCGAACAGGAAAATTGCGTGCTTCTAGCACTTCGACCATAGCTTCGCCTACAGCGCCTGTTGCGCCAAGTATTGCGATATCATATTCCTGACTCATTGAGTGACCTCTACTACTGTAAAACCTAATTTAGCCAGCGACTCTACCGCAAACTCAGCCTTTGCCGCTACTGTAATCGCACTATATTCACGTCGATCCCAGTAATTTTTACGCATTAAATCAAAAGCGGTCGCCATTTTGCTGTTATCGTCGCCAGCAGCTAGCATTTCACGACGGAAAATACCGTCATCTTTACGTACATCATAAACTAATTGGATCAAGCTAAATAAGGTTGCTTCATCCCATGTTCGACTTAGTTGCACTTGCGGTACTGGTGCAATGGGTAACAAATCACCGGCTTGAGCGCGGTGTTCATTATTTAAAAACTGACAAAAACTATTAAACACCATTGTGGTGCCACGTGCTTTACCTTCAAGGCCGTAACCAGCAATATGTGGTGTCGCAAAAGCTAATAATGGCAACAATTCTAAATCCACCAGCGGTTCTTGTTCAAACACATCCAGCACTGCTGTGAGAGCCTTACCTGAACCATCTGTTGCTGCTTGTAAGGCTTGTTTTAGCGCTTGATTATCCACGACAGGACCACGAGCAGCATTAATTAAAATCGCATTGGGCTTCATTGCCGCTAAAAATGCAGCATCCACTAAATGATGAGTAGGATGATCGCCAGTGCGAGTTATTGGCGTATGGGCGGTGATCACATCACATTCCGCCAATAGCGTTGCTAACGAATGAAACTCACGCTCATCGCCCTCAGCCTGTTTTAATGGATCATTTAACAGATAGCGAATACCCAAAGCATCAAGACATTTCGCTAAATAGGTACCAACATTACCCGCTCCAATAATACCCACGGTGCGATCAAAAATAGAAAAATCCTGCTGCTGGCCAAGCACCATCAAGCTACTTAATACATATTCTGCCACACCCACTTTGTTACAGCCGGGCGCTGCGGTAAAGGTGATCCCCTTAGCGGCTAATAAATCCTGATCAACATGATCTTGCCCTGCGGTTGCAGTACCCACAAATTTCAGTTTGTCGGCTTTAGCTATTAAATCGGCATTAACTTTGGTTACAGAACGGATCATCAGAGCATCAATGCCGACTAAATCATCAGCGGTTAATGTGCGTCCTGGTTTTGCAATAACCTCACCTAATTGGCTAAATAATTCCTGAGCATAAGGCATGTTTTCATCGATAAGGATTTTCATATACGTCCTGTAGAGAGAATAAGTAAAGAAAGGCGCGTGCGGGGTTATTATATAGGAGAGAGGGACGAGGGAAAAGCAGAGGCGAGGAAAGGCAGTAACGAGTGGCGAGTGGCGAGTGGCGAGTGGCGAGGAAAGGCAGTGGCGAGATTATTCGTCATCTGAAAGTTGAGGTACGAAACTATCCGTGATCTACTCAAAGCGTGCTTGAGCCTTAAAGAAGCCAGTAGATTCAATAACTCCACGACGCGCGGTTAGTAGATTCCCTATCGCCCTCGCGGGCATTCACTGTAGGGAATGACGGGGTTGGGGTTTGGCACTCACTCTGCCTAATATCCGTCATCTGAAAGTTAAGGCACGAAACTATCCGTGATCTACTCAAAGCGTGCTTGAGCCTTAAAGAAGCCAGTAGATTCAATAACTCCACAACGCGCGGAGAGTAGATTCCCTATCGCCCTCGCGGGCATTCACTGTAGGGAATGACGGGGGTTGGAGCTGGACTGGGTACTCGCTTTTATCTCGATACTCGCAGACGCGAAATCTCGTTACTCAAAACAAAGTAAGAGCGAGGAAATAACAATTAGCTAGCACATAAACGCTTTTATAGTAACTGTATTATGCTACTTATGTGTGATTAACCTCATGTTTATTCATTTTATCAATGATTTTAGTTGTACAAATAGAGCTATATCCTGTTTTTCTCGGTCTTTTACGATTAGTGTGCCTAGCTCACTTATTACTAGATGGACAGTTTATATGCAAAAGACAGCGGTTGCAGTCAATTCCAATAAGACCAAATGGGCCTATCAAGATTTTACCTGGGCACTCTCCCTGTTTGGTACAGCTGTTGGGGCTGGCATTCTTTTTTTACCAATAACAGCGGGCGCTGGTGGTTTTTGGCCATTAGTTATTTTAGCGTTAATTGCCTTTCCGATGACGTGGTTTGCGCATAAAAGTTTAGCTCGCTTTGTCTTATCTTCATCAAAAAAAGATGCAGATATCACCGATGCTGTTGCAGAGCACTTTGGAAAAAAAGGAACGAACATAATCACTGTTGCTTATTTCTTTGCTATTTTCCCGATTGTTCTCATTTACGGTGTCGGCATTACCAATACTGTTGATTCATTTATGAACCATCAATTGGGCATGACATCGATTCCACGCTGGTTACTATCAGGTGTACTGATTGGATTAATGACCGCGAGTGTTGTTTTTGGCAAGGAGCTAATGCTAAAAGTAACGTCAGTTTTAGTTTATCCATTGGTCTTTATTCTATTAGTGCTTTCTATCTACCTGATTCCGGATTGGAATATGTCAATGGTTCACACCAAAACTGATTGGTCATCAATGCCACTCGTGATTTGGTTAGCGATTCCAATTATTGTGTTCTCGTTTAACCACAGTCCAATTATCAGTCAGTTTTCTAAAGAACAACGTCGTGTATATGGTGACAATGCGGTGAAGAAAACCGATATGATCACTGGCGGTGCAGCAATGATGCTAATGGTATTTGTGATGTTCTTTGTGTTCTCGGTAGTATTATCGATGACTCCAGCACAATTAAGCATGGCAAAATCAGATAATATTTCAGTGCTGTCTTACTTAGCTAACATCAAGTCTTCACCCGTCATTTCATACTTAGGCCCTATCATTGCGTTAGCGGCAATCACATCAAGCTATTTCGGCCATTTTCTAGGTGCTCATGAAGGTCTGACTGGATTAATCAAGTCTCGTTCAACCATGCCCGTTAAAAAGATCGAAAAGCTATCTCTGGCTTTCATCGTGATTGTTACTTGGATTGTGGCAATTATTAACCCAAGTATTCTAGATATGATTGAAAGTATCGGCTCGCCAATGATTGCTGCAATTTTGTTCTTATTGCCAGTATTTGCAATGCAGTGTGTGCCTGCGATGGCGAAATACAAAACATCGCCGATTGCACAAGTCTTTACTGCTATATGTGGTATTGCTGCGATTACATCTGTTATTTACGGTACGTTTTTTTCTTAGAGGAAGATAGGGGCGGTTTTAGGGGCGAGGAAGAGCAGTGGCGAGTGGCGAGATTATTCGTCTCGAGATTGCCTAATATCCGTCATCTCGGAAGGTGAGGTACGAAACTATCCGTGATCTACTCAAAGCGTGCTTGAGCCTTAAAGAAACCAGTGGATTCAATAACCCCACAACGCGCGGAGAGTAGATTCCCTATCGCCCTCGCGGGCATTCACTGCAGGGAATGACGGGGTTGGGGTTTGGCACTCACTCTGCCTAATATCCGTCATCTCGGAAGGTGAGGTACGAAACTATCCGTGATCTACTCAAAGCGTGATCGAGCCTTAAAGAAACCAGTAGATTCAATAACTCCACAACGCGCGGAGAGTAGATTCCCTATCGCCCTCGCGGGCATTCACTGTAGGGAATGACGGGGATAGGTACAAAAAAAGCGATAGGCTCTCACCTATCGCTTTTTATTATACTGTGAACTCAGACGCGCAATCTCGTTACTTGAAATCTCGCCGCTGCTGTTCCTGCCTTACGCTTCGTATTTCTTAATTACTAGCGTTGCGTTAGTACCACCAAAACCAAAGCTGTTAGACATAACAGTCTTCAATTCAACATCGCGCTTCTCAGTCACGATATCAAGGCCTTTCGCCGCTTCATCTAGGTTTTCGATGTTGATGCTTGGTGCAACAAAACCGTGCTCTAGCATTAGCGTTGAGTAAATCGCTTCGTGAACACCAGCCGCACCTAGAGAGTGACCTGTCATCGCTTTAGTTGCAGAGATTGCTGGACAGTTTTCGCTAAATAGTTCTTGAATAGCACCAAGCTCTTTCACATCACCTACCGGTGTTGATGTGCCGTGAGTGTTGATGTAGTCAACAGGACCATCAAGATCTTTCATTGCCATCTTCATACAACGCACGGCGCCTTCGCCTGATGGTGCTACCATGTCGTAGCCGTCAGATGTTGCACCATAACCTACAATCTCACCGTAGATTTTTGCGCCACGTGCAAGCGCGTGCTCAAGTTCTTCAACTACAACCATGCCGCCGCCACCAGAGATAACGAAACCGTCGCGATCAGCATCATATGTACGTGATGCTTTTGATGGATCATCATTGTACTTAGTTGACAACGCGCCCATCGCATCAAACATCATTGTTAGTGACCAATCAAGTTCTTCACCGCCACCAGCAAAAACAACATCTTGCTTGCCTAGTTGAATCAGTTCAACCGCATGACCGATACAGTGCGCAGATGTTGCACATGCAGAACTCATGGTGTAGTTAACACCGCGAATTTTAAAAGGTGTTGCCAAACATGCAGAAACAGTTGAAGACATAGTACGTGGAACCATGTAAGGACCAACACGCTTAACGCCTTTCTCACGCAGTGTATCTACTGCATGGTACTGGTTGTATGATGATGCACCGCCTGAACCTGCAACTAAACCTGTACGCTCATTTGATACTTGATCTTCTGCTAAGCCAGAGTCAGCAACCGCTTGCTCCATTGATAGGTAAGCGAACGCAGCAGCATCACCCATGAAACGCATTTTCTTACGATCAATATGCTCAGATGGTGTAATTTTTAGATCACCCCATACATTTGAACGCAATTTCATTTCTGCAAACTGCTCAGAGTAAGTAATACCTGATTTGCCTGTTTTTAGGGACTCCAGTACTTCAGCAACGTTGTTACCGATACTAGATACAATACCCATGCCTGTAATTACGGCTCGTTTCATGATGAATTCCTACTGATATTAATGGAAATACCTACCCATTTTATAGAACAACCACGGTCCTATTTCAATGGCTAGAATAGGTCCCAAACGGCTTTAAAATCTGCGCTCACATCCACTCTTCGTTTGCCATAGCGAACGAAAACACGCGATATTAAAGATGTTTGGACCGACATAATTCTCTAATCTAACTCTTTTATTAAGAAAAAAACAAAAAAGTTAACGATTATTTAGTACGAGAACTATAACGGCTTTGTCGCTGAAAAGTGGTCAGCTTTCCTGTATTTCAGGTACAATCGAGTCAAAATTGCTATTCAATCGCATTTAAACCCCATAATTGATGCATTTTCATGCATAAAATGATGCTAAAGTGCTCAGCTGCTAAACAAGAGGTTCATGTTGTCTCGTCCTACTTCCACAACGTCTACGCCACGGATCCAAAATGCTGTCCTTGATTGGAACGATACTGGCAGTCCAATATTTCATCAATTAGCGTCATTAAATGATCATGGACTTGAACAAACACGCGCTGCCTTTATCCACCAACATGGTTTACCACAGCGGTGGCTGGATTTTGATCGCCGTCGATATGTGGTAGCTGAAACCAGTTTTGGCACCGGGGTTAACTTTTTAGCACTATGGCAAGCATTTAACGCTTTTTGCGAACAACACCCAGAGGCGACAACGCAAGAGCTGCACTATATTAGCTTTGAAAAAACGCCACTGACTAAACACGATCTGATTAAAGCTCAGCTTATGTGGCCTGAGCTGGCACAGTTCGCTGAGCAACTACAAGCACATTATCCTCCTGCCGTTGCTGATTGTCATCGAATTGTGCTTGAGAATGGCCGCATCACCCTTGATTTATGGTTTGGCGATATTAACCAATCCATGCCGCAACTATGGCTTGGCAATGACGGTCTTATCGACGCATGGCTATTAGATGAGTGCGCATCTCAACATCAGATCGAGAGCTGGAATCAACAGCTGTTTAATAGCATGGCTAAAATGGCACGCGCTCAATGCCGTGTTAGCGCTGTGACAACAACAACGACAGACTTAGTGCGCGCAGGCTTAACTGAGGCTGGTTTTAGTCTCAACAATGCGTCAGCACTAAACGAACACCATCAAATGACGCTAGCGACAATCACTCCCCCGCATTCGCAAGCTAACTTTAAGCCGTGGTTTGCCCGTAGCTCACAACAAGCATCGCCATCACAACCAAGCGATATCGCGATTATCGGCGGTGGTGTAGCATCAGCGACCACTGCATTGGCCTTAATTCGTCGAGGTCAGTCGGTAACTTTATATTGCGCTGATAGCGAGTTAGCCCAAGGCGCATCGGGCAATCGTCAAGGTGCTGTCTATCCACTGCTCAATGGTAAGCACGATCCGCTATCACGCTTTTTTGCGCCGGGATTTATTTATGCGCGTCAGTTTGTTGAACAAGCCGCTCAGCAATGTCAGTTTGATCATGATTGGTGTGGCGTAACCCAATTAGCATGGGATGAAAACGGTAAAAACCTGACCGATGCTGAAAAACAACTCGCGCTTGCAACCCAAGATAAAAAACTCGGTCGTCAAACCAAAAAGCTAGACTGCATGTTAAGCGGTGGCTTTCCTGACGAGTTAGTCCGTGAATTAGATATTGAACAAACCCGCGCGATCACTGGTGTCGACACAGATTGTCGCAGTGTTAATTACCCATTAGGTGGTTGGTTATGCCCCCAGCAATTAACCCAAGCATTAATTGAATCAATGCAGCAAACAGGCAAATTAACCTTACACCTTAATTGCGATGTCACGGCGCTTGAACAACAAAAAACACCCACTAATGATCCGCAATGGCAATTAACATTTGCCGATGGCAGCACCACAACTCACACCACTGTTGTAGTTGCCAGTGGTCACCGTTTTAATCAATACCCACAAACCGCTCCCATTCCAACCTCATCAGTACGTGGTCAAGTCAGCCATGTACCAACCAATGAGACCTTGGCGCAACTTAACACGGTATTATGTTATGACGGCTATTTTACGCCAGTAAACACCAACACCAATAGTCATTGTATTGGTGCTAGTTACGCCCGTCGTAGTTGCGATTTAACTTACAGTGATGTCGATCAACAACAAAACAAGCAACGCTTATTAGACAGCGTTCCAGCAACGGCTTCATGGATCGATGCTATTAACGTTGACCAGTTTGATCCTCAGCAACGAGCACGTGTTGGGGTGCGTTGTGCGAGCCGTGATCATTTACCGTTTGTGGGTAATGTTTGTCGTTATGATGATTTGATTAAGCAATATCAGGATCTGAAAGATAACCAGCTTTACGCTCAAAATGTGCCGGTATATCAAAACTTATTTACCATTGTTGGCTTAGGCTCACGAGGGTTAAGTTCAGCACCGCTATTAGGCGAATTACTGGCTTCACAGATTTGTGGCGATCCACTGCCCCTACCACATACAGTGCTTGATGCCCTTCACCCAGGCAGAATGTGGGTACGGAAATTAGTGCGCGGTAAAGAGGTGAAGGGTTGAGGTTGTGAGGGGTTTAGGGGCGAGGAAGAGCAGTGGCGAGTAGCGAGATTATTAGTGCCGAGACAGCCTAATATCCGTCATCTCGGAAGTTGAGGCACGAAACTATCCGTGATCTACTCAACGCGTAATCGAGCCTTAAAGAAGCCAGTGAATCACTGAAAACAATAACCCCACAACACGCGGAAAGTAGATTCCCTATCTCGTTCGTAACCTCACTGTAGGGAATGACGGGGTTGGGCTTGGCATTCACTCTGCCTAATATCCGTCATCTCGGAAGTTGAGGCACGAAACTATCCGTGATCTACTCAACGCGTAATCGAGCCTTAAAGAAGCCAGTGAATCACTGAAAACAATAACCCCACAACACGCGGAAAGTAGATTCCCTATCTCGTTCGTAACCTCACTGTAGGGAATGACGGGGTGAGCTTGGCATTCACGAATCGTTATCACAATAAACTATCGTACAAGTCCAGCCACTGCGGGTTATTATCGATAATTAATTGCTCTTTCCATGCACGGCACCATTTCTTGAGTTGTTTTTCGCGTTCAATTGCGACGAGCATGGTATCAAATTGCTCATAATGCACTAAATGATGTACTTGGTACTTTTTCGAAAAACCACTGACCAGATTATTTTTATGCTGCCAAACTCGAGTGACTAATTGACTAGTCACTCCAACATAAAGCACCTGCTTATTAGCTGATGCCAAAATATAAACCGCAGGCTCTTTATTCACTCAAATCCTCGTTCCTAAAAACCCCCTGACCACAATAACTCTACAACGCGCGGGCAGTAGATTCCCTATCGCCCTCGCGGGCATTCACTGTAGGGAATGACGGGGTTGGGCTTGAGCCTTAAAGAAGCCAGTGAACCACTGAAAACAATAACTCTACAACGCGCGGAAAGTAGATTCCCTATCGCCCTCGCGGGCATTCACTGTAGGGAATGACGGGGTTGGGCTTGAGCCTTAAAGAAGCCAGTGAATCACTGAAAACAATAACCCCACAACGCGCGGACGGTAGATTCCCTATCGCCCTCGCGGGCTTTCACTGTAGGGAATGACGGGGGGTTGGCATTCACTCTGCCCAATATCCGTCATTGAATTATAATTTAATAGATTACTTTTACATCTCGATAAAAGTTTTCATGTGATCCTAGAGCGATTAACTCTAAAGTAACAGTGCCATCTTCATAACTATATCCAAGCAATGTTAGTTGTTTTACCATTTTAAACTTATAAACACGTAGAAATGATAGGTCCCCTTTTTTTTGTTCCCCAAGGTAAGGGTCTTTCAACAACTGGCGAATAGCATCATCAAGATCCATTTTTTGATTTTTATGTAATTTCTTCACCGCTTTTTTAAATGTCGGTGTTTGAAGAATTTGAGTAATGTTAATCAAAACTATAACTCTCTAACTTACCTGCTTCTTTTTCTGCTTTAGCAATAATAGCCTGCTTTACAAACTCGTACGGTAAGTCAGGATTATCTTCCATCATTTCACCAATTTTTGCCCAATGTTCAATTTGCTTTGGCGTTGTACGGTTTAGTGCTTTAGCTATAATTGTTGCTTTATCAAAAAGCTCTTGGTCAATTCGAACACTTGCTGTGGCCATTGTTCTATTCCTATAAAATAAAGTTTCAACACCAACTGTAGCAAGTTGCTACAAATGATGCAACTAGCTACTAAAAACAGAGGCGAGATAGTTAATGTCGAGACTTCGCATTCACTTTGCCTAATATCCGTGATCTACTCAAAGCGTGCTTGAGCCTTAAAGAAACCAGTGGATTCAATAACTCCACAACGCGCGGAGAGTAGATTCCCTATCGCCCTCGCGGGCATTCACTGTAGGGAATGACGGGGTTGGGCTTGGCATTCACTCTGCCCAATATCCGTCACCTCGGAAGTTGAGGCACGAAACTATCCGTGATCTACTCAATGCGTGATCGAGCCTCAAAGAAGCCAGTGAAGCAGTGAACTCAATAACTCCACGACGCGCGGAGAGTAGATTCCCTATCGCCCTCGCGGGCATTCACTGTAGGGAATGACGGGGTTGGGGCTTCCCTCATTCACTTGCGGCAATGATCACTGTTGCCTCAGGCTTGACCTTCCTCAATTCTGTCGCTAATGCGGTTTGTGCTTTAAGATCACCATGTACGACTTTGATTACCTTAGGGCCTTGCTCAATATCAGCCACAAAACTAACCAGATCTTGTTGCGCAGCATGGGCGGAATAGCCTGATAATTGATGGATCTGCGCCGCGACATCAATCACTTTATCATCAATGTTAATAACTCTATCGCCATCCACTAAAGCGCGTCCGGTTGTGCCTTGCGCTTGATAACCTGAAAAAATTATATCAGTGCGTTTATCGGCTAATAACGCTTTTAAGTAATTGACCACTCGACCACCAGAACACATACCGCTGGCGGCAACAATGATCGCGGGCTCAGCGGAATGCTGGAGTCTGTTAACTAATTCTATATGCTCAGCGTGACCATCAATGGTAATACACTGCTCAAACGCTAATGGATGCCTGCCCATATAACGGCGCTGTTTGGCTTCTTTCGCCCATAGTTCATGAAAATAACGGTACTGCTCTGTCACCTTTTGTGCCAGTGGCGAGTCTAAAATTATCGGTAAACTTTTCCACACCCGCTTATTGGTGGCAGTTTCATTGGAATCGACATCAATTTGGGCAATAATATTTTCAAGATCAAACAGTAACTCTTGAGTACGACCAACACTAAAGGCGGGAATAACAATCGCGCCACCATCTTGTAAAGAGCGTTCAATGATCTGTTTTAATCGTTGTTGACGATGCTGAAGTTGATGCTCTGCTTTATCCCCATAAGTACTTTCAATCACTAACGTATCGGCAGCCGTTGGTGCTATCGGATCGGTTAATAGCGGGGTATTTTTAGGCCCCAGATCACCACTAAACACCACGATTTCATCGGTTGGTAATTTGATTTCAATATAGGCAGAGCCCAAAATATGCCCAGCAGGTCGAAAACGGATCTTAACTTGCTCTCCCGTTGGTAACACTATTTGTGCCCAACAATCATAAGGTACTGGACGAATACGTTGATGTATTAATGCTAACGCTCTTTCACTCTGTTTTTTATTGAGTCCTAACTGCAGTTTAAGTCCATCTTCTAGCATTAATGGCACTAAAGCCGCGGTCGCTTCGGTGGCATAAATTGGCCCTGAAAAACCTGCGGCAAGTAGCCATGGCAAACGGCCAATATGATCGATATGGCTATGGGTCAGTAATAATGCCGCGATATGATTAATATCAAACTCAATATCTACTGTCTCACGGGCTTCTGTTCCCTGAAATAAACCACAATCGATCAATAAGCTATTATCACCAATAATAAGCTCATGACATGATCCCGTTACGCCTGTTTTTGCACCATGATGAACAATATTCACTGCATCCTCCCCTGCCAATAATCATAAGCGGCTCATGATGACAGCGCATATCTATTGTTAAAAATGTTATCAGATAGAACTAGGAAGCATTCGCTTTTACAATGTAGCTGTCATGTAACTGTCATCTATAAATTGTTAATCGGTCACAAAACAGCCCCCACAAATACACATACATATGCACAACAGCTTTAATGGCGTTTCGATAACAGATTAAGGAGAGATATTTATCATGTATCCCGTCATTATCGCCATTCATGGTCGCGGCAATAAACTTCCGACGACAACGTTAAGTGCACATTGGCAGCAAGCACTTAACCATGGCTTACAACGCTACAGTCAATCTCGGTTACATCCGCAAATTGATTTTAAAATGGCCTATTACGCCGATCATTATTATCAACAGCCATTAGTGTTATCAGCCACTCCCACAACGGCAATGCCTCAGATCCATGCGATTAATCATTTATTGGCTGACAGCTCAACCCATTACAACCATCAGCTAACCACCAGCACCTCACACTGGACAGCCAACATCGCAGAATGGATAGAGGATAAATTAAGTGTGTTCTCTTTTATCTCTAAACCCTTTTTAAAATCACTGCTGCCAGATATTCATCACTACTTTCACGATGCCAAGTATCAAAAAGCGGTCGAGCAACCACTGCTAAAACTGCTGAATCAATATCAACATCGGCCAATTATTTTACTCAGTCACTCAATGGGCACGGTGATCGCCTATAACGTTCTGCATCAACTTAGCCGCCAAACAACACCGCCACAAATTAGTACGTGGTTTACCTTTGGCTCGCCGCTTGGACTTACTAGCGTCAAAGGCTTTCTGCCTCAAATCACTCAACAACCGAGCGTAAAAAAGTTAGCGACACCCGATTGTGTTACCGAGCAATGGATCAATGTTAGTGATAAGCGCGATCTTGTGTGTATTGATCATGATTTAAGTGATGATTACCTTACCAACCGTCATCAAATCAAGCCGCAAGATTGTTATATCACCAACGAGTATCCCGGCAACGCCCATAAATCTTACGGCTATTTGTGGAGCCATGTTATCGCGAAATACAGTATTCCTAAGGTGACCTTATGAAAGCATTAATTTTATTAGATCCCGGCCATGGTGGGATCATTAACAATGTCTATCAAACCGCGGGGAAACGGTCACCATTATGGTCCAACGGTCAGCAATTATTTGAAGGGGAATTTAATCGTGCAATTACTCACGGCATTAGCCAAGCGTTAACCCTATATGGTATTGACAATAAAATCATTGTGCCAGAGCGAGAAGATATTAGCCTGCGTACGCGGGTTGATCGGGCTAATTTTTTAGCCCAGCAATATCCACACCATCGCTGTTTATTAATTTCAGTGCATGCCAATGCTGGTGGTGGTAAAGGGGTTGAAATTTTTACCAGCCGCGGCCAAACCGACAGTGATATTGTCGCCGATCATCTTGCCCATGCTTTTACTCAAGTGTTTCCAAATAAACCCCTGCGTAGTGATTATCGTGATGGTGACAGCGACAAAGAGCGCGGCTTTTATATGCTTAGAAAAACCACCATGGCTGCAGTATTAACCGAAAATTTCTTTATGGATAATGAAATCGAATGCTGCTTGATATTGATGTCGCCTAAAGGCCGCAAAAAAATCATTGAGTATCATGTGCAGGGGATTTTAGCGTGGGTGGAGGGAGGTTTCGAGTAGAGAGTAGAGAGTAGAGAGTAGAGAGTAGCGAGTGGCGAGTGGCGAGTGGCGAGTGGCGAGTGGCGAGTGGCGAGTGGCGAGTGGCGAGTGGCGAGTGGCGAGTGGCGAGTGGCGAGTGGCGAGTGGCGAGAGAATAAGAAACGAGGAAGAGCAGTATCAAGATAAAAGCATCATCTGTTGTGACGCTTTTTTCTTGATACTTAGGTAGTTCTACTTCACGGTGCTATTAATATTAATTATTGTCACACTCTTCCAGCACTGGTTGCCACCACGTGGGATTATTTAAATACCATTCAACGGTTTTACGTAACCCCGATTCAAAGGTCTCGGCTGGGATCCAACCTAATTCACGAGTAATTTTAGAGGCATCGATAGCATAACGAATATCATGCCCTGGCCTATCTGCCACATACGTAATCAGATCACTGTAAGCATCAATCGCTTGAGGTTTATTCGGTGCTAACTCTTCTAATAGCTGACAAATTGTAGTAATAACATCGATATTGGCTTTTTCATTATAGCCACCAATATTATAGGTTGCGCCCGTCTGCCCCTGCGTTAAAACACTATATAAAGCGCGTGCATGATCATCGACAAATAACCAATCACGAACTTGTAAACCATCACCAAACACAGGCAACGGTTGCCCTGCAAGCGCATTTAAAATTATTCGCGGGATCAGTTTTTCAGGATGATGATAAGGCCCGTAATTATTAGAGCAATTGGTTACAATAACGGGTAAACCATAGGTTCGCGACCAAGCTCGCACTAAATGATCACTCGACGCTTTAGAAGCTGAATATGGACTTGAAGGATCATAGGCGCTGTTTTCAGTAAACAGTGCCTCACTATGGCCTAAATCACCAAACACTTCATCGGTAGAAATATGATGAAATTTAAATGCGGCTTGGCGAGCAGGCTCTAATGATTGCCAATAACTGCGTGCCGCTTCTAATAAAGTATAAGTACCGATAACATTAGTGGTAATAAAGGCGGCGGGTGCATTAATGGAACGATCAACATGACTTTCCGCCGCTAAGTGCATTACTACATCTGGCTGATATACGGCAAACAGACGATCTAACTCACCACGATCACAAATATCCACTTGCTCAAAAATATAACGGCAATGTTGTGCCACTGATTCCAATGTGGATAAGTTACCCGCATAGGTTAATTTATCCACATTAATAACGCTATCTTGAGTATTATTAATAATATATCGAATAACGGCAGAGCCAATAAAACCAGCTCCACCCGTCACCATTATTTTCACAACATGTTTCCTTTGATTACTTTTTTACGCTTCGTGTACGGTATGAATACCAAACAAGCGCTTAACGGCAGCGGTAATACGCCAAATATGATTAATCATCATAAAGTAACCGCCAAACATCGCCAAGAAAGCAATAAACATGGTTGATTCTTTAATACCCACCATTTCAGACCAAATACCGATCGCAGCGCAATTCATCGCTAATAAACAAATCACCACTAATGTCATGCGTGACGACAAACCAATACGTTGACAGATATGGTGCAGATGCTCACGATCAGGCTTAAATGGCGACTGACCTTTGCGAACACGGCGGATCATAATCGTTGCCATATCCATTAATGGGATCGCAATTAACCACAATGCGGTTACTGGTTTAAACGCGACTATCTCAGCTTCTTGCGTGCCACGCACCAATAGCCACACCACAGTAAAGCCGATAAACACGCTGCCCGCATCGCCCATAAAGACTTTAAAACGACGTCCAAACGGTAAACCTAAGTTAAGCATAATATATGGCAGCATAGCCGCGACCAATAAGCCACAAAACAAGGTTAATTCGTTATTACCATTTAAGTAAAACACATACCCCATCGCCGAGAATGTTACCGAGGCGAGTCCACCCAGCAAGCCGTCAATACCATCAACCATATTAAATGCATTGATAGCACCAATAAACGCCACCACAGTAACAAAGCCACCAATAAAAGGTGATAGCTGCAATGTTTCACTGCCCATTAAATAACCGAGGTTATCTAATGAATGGCCGCCAACACTGATGATCGCCAACGCGATCCCTGCTTGGACGACTAAGCGGATCTTAAAACTAATATCGAGGTAATCATCAATCACCCCGACAGCTAATAAAATTAAACCACAGCCGAGATAGAGTAAAAGGGTTAAATCAACAGGTAAAAACAATAACGCGGCAATAGCAAAAGCAAAAAAGACTGAGATGCCACCCACAAGTGGTATCACGCCCTGATGGTGTTTTCGAGCATTGGGCTTATCAACCAAGCCCACTTTTTGTGCGATCTTGCGCATCATAAATAAGCTTATAAATGACAGCACAAATACAACAATATATGAGTATTCCATAATTAAATACGTACCTGTAATCCAAAGAATAGTTCGTTATCAATCACAACCAGATCATTCACAGCGATGATAATCTGATAATTAACCTTCAAACGAAACCTACAGCCACAATATTACAAAGCAATTAATTGCTAAAGGAATAAACACTCAAAACAAAACAAAACAGAATATTTAAGATAAATTAATCATAATAAATAATAAACCCACTCAGGAACCAAGGGTAAACCATTAAATATCAGCACCTTACGCAAAATAAAAGCGCCAGTAAAATAACAATATATAAAACAGTTAAATCTCTTAATAAGCATTCACAATTCAAATAGCATAGCTAATATATATTTATTTGATCGATCAATAAATTGCTTGTATATATTTGCCAGTAATAACATCAAATACATGAATAAATACAACCATAAAAAAAGCCACAACCATTCACGAAGAATATAAGCTGTGGCTTAATTATTATATATCTGAGTATAACGCTAATTATTATTTTATTTTTACAATTGAAAAAATCGAAATATAACGGCTATTTTTTGATTTTAAGCGACTCGGTAGTGTAATCATATTCACCACGACGATCTTCGCAACGGATCTGCTTTGCCTGCTTATCGTACTCATCAAGCTTACTTAACCACGCCTTAAACTTCTTCAACAGTTGCATACTATATTCACTCTTAATATATAAAAATGTTGAACAGTTCCTCCTGCTCTATGCAATAAGTATAGGCAGAGCATGAATTACAATCCATCAAAATAATACATTTACAGTATAAGTGTGATATCAAACATACACCTAAAAGATATATATCAAAAAGCAAATGGATATCATTAATTATTATTATACTAAGCGTTTTGATGCTTATCTTATGGGTCAAAAAAGGAACGGGGAGAAAGGAAGAAAAGTTCACGAGAGCCGAGGTTTAAGGAGCGAGAAAGAGCTCGATGGGGAATCGACTACCCACGCGCCGTAGCGTTATTAAGTTCACTGGCTTCTTTCAAGCTCAAGCACCAACCACCCCGTCATTCCCTACAGTGAATGCCCGCGAGGGCGATAGGGAATCTACTACCCACGCGCCGTAGCGTTATTAAGTTCACTGGCTTCTTTCAAGCTCAAGCACCAACCACCCCGTCATTCCCTACAGTGAATGCCCGCGAGGGCGATAGGGAATCTACTCCCTACGCGCCGTAGCGTTATTAAGTTCACTGGCTTCTTTCAAGCTCAAGCACCAACCACCCCGTCATTCCCTACAGTGAATGCCCGCGAGGGCGATAGGGAATCTACTACCCACGCGCCGTAGCGTTATTAAGTTCACTGGCTTCTTTCAAGCTCAAGCACCAACCACCCCGTCATTCCCTACAGTGAATGCCCGCGAGGGCGATAGGGAATCTACTCCCTACGCGCCGTAGCGTTATTAAGTTCACTGGCTTCTTTCAAGCTCAAGCACGCCTTAAGTAGATCACGGATAGCTCGTACCTCACTTCCGAGATGACGAATATTAGGCTAAGTCTCGCCCCTACCAACATCAATATGCAACAAAACTCAAAAAAGCCGACATTGAGACGAAAAAATCTTTAACTATCACCTGAAAGAATAATTACTTTGATCAACATCTAAAAATGTGATGTCTGATATTGACGAATATGCGCAACTAAAATATAAATTTATATTATATTAACTGAATGATGTATTGATACATTACTTTATTGCTTGATAACAAAAGATGACACTTATGACATTTATTAAAAACTTACTATCAATGCTAACGAACAAAAAACAAAACGAAGTAAAATTTATTGAGTACACATGGAATGAAGTTCTCACTATGTCACCAGAGACTGATATTGTTATAAAGTGGAACTATGAAAGTAGCGACGCGGCGCCTGAATTAAGAACCGCAGGTGAAGTGCAAGCAATGGTAAAAGAATATAATGATAATCAACAATACGGTTATCAGAGCTTTGCGACTTGCTATCACAAAGACAGCATGTCACTGTTATTGCAGTAAATAAAGACTCTGTAAATAATTCAGTGTCACTGCTCTGAGTTACAAGTATTCAGTCAATCGGTCTTCAAACATTATCATAAAGCGGTTCAGGGCTTGTCGCCAGTTTCTAATTGGCATCGTCCATTTTTTGGAAGCATCCTGAATCGCTAGATAGATTTAACTGATCAGCATTAATGAACCTATCAGCCCCTTTTTTGTAATGATGTATTACATTGTTATACTTTGATTGACAGTGGCGCAACATGTGACGGTAGCAAATAGCGGGTACTACGACCGCCCGCTCCCGATTTCACTAAACAGCCTAATTCAACCAATAGCGCCAAATGACGGGTTGCGGTTGGCTTACTGACCTTCGCCACCTTATGGTATTGGCTGGTATTGATCCCCTGCTCAAAGTCACCATCCAACATTCGATTGAGCACTTTTACTTGCTCTGTAGTGAGCTTGGTTTGGTCGATCTGACGCCAGTAATTAGTCTTGAACACGGTTTGATCGATCTCCGTTAACACTCCATCAAACGTGGCATTTAAGGTGGTTAAAAACCAGCTTAACCAAGCTGTAATATCGAGATCGCCTTTTTGGGTTTGCTCCAATACCTCATAGTAGCTGTGGCGGTTAGCCAAGATCCCTACCGACATCGCATAGAACCGAACCGACTGTTGCTCGGCTTGGGCTAATGCTAAATCAGTCAGCAAACGCGTAATACGGCCATTACCATCATCTAACGGGTGAAGAGTCACAAACCATAAATGGGTGATTGCCGCACGCAGTAAAGGGTCGAGTGACGTATCGGCTTTAGATTGGTTAAACCACGTAATAAAAGTATCCAGCTCAGGCTCAAGGATGGCACGGTGTGGCGCCTCAAAGTGCACAACAGGTTTATCAATACGGCCCGAGACGACTTGCATCGGCGCATCACCCCGTAATAGCCCACCGATTACCGGGTTAAACATTGTATAACCTTCAGGGAACAAGCGTTGATGCCAGGTTAAGATCCGCGAAAGCGTCAGCGGCGCATCGAGGTTTTCTATCGCATCAAGCATGATTTCAGCTAACCCATCGGTTTGTTCGGTGGTTGGAAACGGTTTCTCTTCCGTCATCCCTAGCTTATTGGCCAACGATGAACGTACTGAAAATGCATTAAGCTTTTCCCCTTCAATAGCACTGGAATGGATAATGTTTGCCAGTAACGTATCCAACATACTTTGCTGTTGGTTCGGCGATTGGCAGGTGATTTTCCCCAGTAATACACCTTGGTTAAGGCGTGTTTGCCTCACCATTGGCTCAATGATGACTCGATCCCAGTGAAAATGAGGCCAGTTATTTTGCTGCCATACCCACATAATTGATCCTTTGATGCGAAAAGAGCGCCTATTCAAATCACATTGTGATGTAAATAAGGGTATTAATCAAATCAAATGTGTCAAAGTGTGGCGACATCACTGATGTGAAACCCCCAAAATCACGTCGCGATTTACCGATTAACGATCTATTGCTGACCGCGATTAAACGTATTACCGCCCCCCTCACCGATCCTGATGATTTTTTGTTTACCGACGATAATGGCTCGCCATTAGATACCCGTAAAATTGGTAAAGATATTTAGCATCCACCCCTTAAAAAAAGCCAATTTAAAAACACGTCGCCCTTATGAAACCCGCCATACTGCAGCAGTGCTGCATTTAGCGGCCCATGAAAACCCATTGTACGTTTCACAAATGCTTGGTCACAGTAATACACGATTATTATTTGATGTTTACGCACCTTATGTCTTTAACGCCACCCGCCATGATGGCAGTGCCTTTTCAGATATGATGGAATCAAATGGCATATTTGATAGACGTTGATAGTTTTATAAATGTTTAAAACGCAAAAAGCCCGTATGAACCGTTTATATAAAGGTTCAATACGGGCTTTTATTTATTAGTTCTATTTAAGCTAGCTGTGATTCAAGCGTTAGATTGATCATTCAATGAGTTAATATAAGCACTAAACTCTTCACCTAATACTTTGTCACGCATAGCATATTCAACAAAAGCTTTAGCATAGCCAAGCTTGTCGCCACAATCGTGAGAGCGGCCTGTCATATGAAATGCTTCTACAGTTTCATTCTGCATTAACATATCAATCGCATCTGTCAGTTGGATCTCATCCCCAGCCCCTGGTGGTGTCATTGCTAGCTTATCCCAAATATTGTGAGATAAAACATAGCGACCAACAACAGCAAGGTTTGATGGTGCTTCCTCTACCGCAGGCTTTTCAACCATGCGCGTCATAGGGCAAGAGTCACCGCCTTTAAGATCAACACCATTACAGTCAACCACACCGTACTTTGAGACGTCACTCATTGGCACAGGCTCAACCATAATTTGGCTTGCTCCTGTTTGTTCAAAGTGTGCGATCATCGCGGCTAGATTTTCTGTTTTTTGATCTGCTGTATATTCATCTAAAATCACATCAGGCAACACAACCATAAACGGCTGCTCACCAATCAATGGTTTCGCACACAAGACGGCATGACCTAAACCTTTAGCTTGACCTTGACGAACATGCATAATCGTCACGTCTTTCGGACAAATTGCCTTCACTTCATCTAACAACTGACGCTTAACACGCGCTTCTAAGGTTGCTTCTAATTCAAACGAAGTATCAAAATGGTTTTCAATTGCGTTTTTAGAAGAATGGGTAACCAGCACAATCTCTTTGATACCCGCATTAACACACTCATTAACGATATATTGAATTAAAGGCTTATCAACAATAGGTAACATTTCTTTTGGAATTGCTTTGGTTGCAGGCAGCATGCGTGTACCAAGGCCAGCTACTGGAATGACAACTTTTGTTATTTGCTTCATATTATTAATAAGCTCCGTCACGTTTCAATACAACATTCACTGTTTTAAATAAAATTGCAATATCATACCATAGTGACCAATTTTTCACGTACCAACTGTCTAAATATACTCTTGTCTCATAATTAATATCATTTCTACCACTAACTTGCCATAGACCGGACATTCCAGGTTTTGCCATTAAATAATAATCAGCATCATCTTTATAACGTAAAAGCTCTTGTTCAATAATAGGTCGAGGTCCAACTAGACTCATTTCACCTTTTAATACATTCCATAACTGAGGTAGCTCATCTAAACTAGATCTCCTTAGAAACTTACCAATAGCTGTAATACGAGGATCATTTTTCAATTTGAAATCTTTTTCCCATTCATCTCTCGCATCTTTGTCATTATCTAATAAATGCTGCAATATTTCCTGAGAATTAATAACCATAGATCGAAATTTCAAACATTTAAATTTCTTACCATTTTGCCCTACTCTCTCATGTCCATATGTGGCAGATCCACCATCTTTTCTGACTTGATATGATATATAAACAAATAAAGGAGATAATACAAATAAAAACAAGGATGAAATAATAATATCAAAAAATCTTTTTATAAATTTAGATGTTTTTCTTGCTAAGTTATTATTGATTCTAAGCATCATAACTTCATGGCTAAAAAAATGTGATATATCAGTGCTATATAGCGGAACACCACGCATAGAAGGTATAACTGATATATTTCTTACACCTGTTGATGTTAATCTTCTGATAATAAGATCACGTAAATCTCTTTGCTCGTATTCTAATGCTATAAAAACTTTATAGCCACCAAGGAGGCGTTCTAATGCATCATTATAATTGATTACTTTTACTCCCAATATTTCTGAGGTAATGTGGCAATCATCAATAGTTACAAAATTTCTAACATCAAAGCCCATTAAGTTTTCGCTATTAATTGCTCTATAAGCATCTTTAGCATTCTTTCCCGAACCTATAATTATAGAAGGCATAAACCAGAGTGATAAACTTACAAGTATTTTTTTAGTAAAAAATCGAGATACTGGAATCAAAAGTGAAATACTACACCATAAATATATCCACTCTTCAAAACTAATATTCCATCCTAATAAACCTGTTGCAGTAAAGTCTACTAGAGCAGCAATAACAATTAAATTTAAAATTTCTCTCAACTCATTCCAAAATGGTTTTCTATATGTATAATGTTTGCTTTTACTTAAAAAAAGTAAAATAATAAAAGAAAAAATCAATATGAGATTTAAAGTTCTATAGTATAAATAATCATTAGACTCATTAACAAAGACTAAGATAATAAAATATGAAACAGTTAAAGAAATAATATCTGAAGATAATAAACAATATTTATTTATGAAATTTTTCTTCTTTAATTCATTACCAATATTAAAATCATCTTCGAATGAAGTACTTATTATACTATTCATAATGAAATCCTTTTATTTTTTAATTCAGAAAAATTAATACCAGCCATATCCTTTCCTGATAATATTGGTTGCTCAAATAAAGGCCATTTTATTTCAAGTTCTTTATCGTCCCATTTAATAGATATCTCTGAATTTGGATTATAATAATCTGTACATTTATAAACAAACTCAGCTTCATCACTGGTTACGTAGAAGCCATGAGAAAAACCTTCAGGTATCCATAATTGACGTTTATTTTCAGAAGAAAGGTAAACACCAACCCACTTGCCAAACGTTGGTGAATCTTTACGAATATCAACCGCTACATCGAATACCTCACCAGAAACAACACGCACTAACTTACCTTGGGTATTTTCTGTTTGATAATGTAATCCGCGTAAAATACCTTTTTTGGATTTAGAATGGTTATCTTGTACAAATTGGGTAGGCTTACCAGTAACTAATTCTTCAAATTGATTTTGATTCCAAGTTTCCATAAAGAAACCACGTTCATCACCAAAAACAGCTGGCTCAATAATTTTCACATCAGGGATGCTAGTATCTATAACTTTCATTATTTTTCTCTAATTCAGTATTAAGAGTAATTACTCAAATTATTTAATGCCGATTGCCAATCACTTACTGGAGTATTAAATACTGTTGTTATTTTGTTTGTATTCAACTTTGAATTGGCTGGACGTTTCGCAGGTGTTGGGTACTCTTCTGTTTTAATACCTTTAACATCCGGAGATTTAACTAAAATCTTTTGTTCAATCGCTTTATCAAAGATAACTTGAGCGAATTCGCACCAACTTACATGTGGCATACCAGAGAAATGATAAATACCATAATGCTCAGTATTAAATGTATTTTTTGAGTCTGTGATTGATTTAGCTATTTTAATTAGTGCAGCAGCAATATCACCCGCATAAGTTGGCCCACCAAACTGATCAGCAACAATGCCTAATGAATCTCTTTGCTGTGCTAAACGAAGCATTGTTTTTACAAAGTTATTACCGTCTTCACCAAATACCCATGCGGTACGTAAAATAATGTGGCGAGAGCAAGTATTAATAACTGCTTCTTCACCCGCTAATTTACTTTCACCATACACGCCTTGTGGGTTAACAGTATCAGATTCACTGTATAGACCCTCTTTATCACCCGCAAAAACATAATCTGTCGATATATGTAATATTGCAGCACCGACTTGCTCAGCAGCTTGGGCTAAATAAAAAGGACCATCACAATTTATAGCATAAGATAATTCAACTTCATTTTCTGCTTTATCAACTGCTGTATGGGCTGCTGCGTTAATAATAATATTTGGCATGAAATCATTAACAGTTTTAATTACCTCTTGCTCTGAAGTAATATCAAGTTGGTCTCTATCAACAGCTAAAAATTCAATCTCAGGGCAAGATCGTAGCTGTTTTACTAAACAGCTACCTACTTGGCCATTACTACCTGTAATTAATACTTTCACAATGTTTATTCACTTTTTATTTATTTTCAGAAACAATGTGCATTAAATACTGACCGTATTCATTTTTCATCATTGGTTCAGCCAGTAATTGTACTTGCTGTGTCGTTAACCAATCATTACGCCATGAAATTTCTTCTAAGCAAGCTACTTTCAGTCCTTGAATATTTTGTACGGTTTCAACAAATGATGCTGCTTGTTGCAAACTCTCATGGGTTCCCGTATCAAGCCATGCAAACCCACGACCTAGTAGCTCGACATTTAATGAACCATCATTTAAGTACATTTCATTTAATGTGGTAATTTCAAGCTCACCACGGTGTGACGGTTTAACTTGTTTTGCCATTTCAACAACACGATTATCATAGAAATATAACCCTGTTACTGCATAATTTGACTTAGGTTGTTGCGGTTTTTCTTCAATAGAAATTGCTTTCATATTGTTATCAAATTCAACCACACCAAATCTTTCTGGATCATGTACTTGATAACCAAAGACAGTAGCAATACCTTGTGATGTTAACTCTTTAGCATGATTCAGCTGCTGTCCAAATGATTGACCATAAAAAATGTTATCGCCAAGTACTAAACAAACACTGTCATCACCAATGAAATCTTCACCAATTATAAATGCTTGTGCTAAACCATCTGGAGATGGCTGAATCGCATACTCTAGATTGATACCAAAGTCAGAGCCATTACCTAATAAACGGCGAAAACTATCATTATCTTCAGGAGTGGTGATAATTAAAATATCTTTTATACCTGCCAACATTAATGTTGATAACGGGTAAAAAATCATCGGCTTGTCGTAAATAGGTAGTAACTGCTTAGATACACCACGCGTAATAGGGTAAAGACGCGTACCTGAACCACCGGCTAAAATAATGCCTTTCATAAATAAGAATCCGAGGTTATATGTCTCGGATTGAAAATATATTCAACCCAAGATAAAAAAAGAAATGGATAAATTAGTTACCTAAACGCTCACGGTTATATGAGCCATCTAATACTCGGCTCCACCATTTTTGATTAGCTAAATACCATTCAACTGTTTTACGAATACCAGATTCAAACGTTTCAGCCGGTTTCCAACCAAGTTCACGGGCAATTTTAGAAGCATCAATTGCGTAACGGACATCATGCCCTGGGCGATCTGTTACATAAGTAATTAAGCTTTGGTATTCTGTTACGCCCTGCGGTTTATTTGGCACAAGCTCTTCAAGTAGTGAACAAATTGTTTTTACCACTTCAATATTAGCTTTTTCATTGTGACCGCCAATATTGTACGTTTCACCAATTTCGCCTTTAGTGACTACGGTATACAGTGCTGATGCATGATCTTCTACATATAGCCAATCACGAATTTGCATCCCATCACCGTAAACAGGTAATGCTTTACCGTCTAAGGCATTGAGAATAATTAATGGAATTAATTTTTCAGGAAAATGATACGGGCCGTAATTATTTGAGCAGTTAGTTACAATCGTTGGTAAACCATAAGTACGAAGCCATGCACGGACTAAATGATCGCTTGATGCTTTAGATGCTGAATACGGGCTTGATGGCTCATAGGATGTTGTTTCAGTGAACAAGTCATCAGTACCTTCCAAATCACCATACACTTCATCGGTTGAAATATGATGGAAGCGAAATGCTGTTTTACGAGTTTCATCTAGTTGATTCCAGTAAGCACGAGTTGCTTCTAAAATGGTATAAGTGCCAACGATATTGGTTTCAATAAAAGCTGCAGGACCATCGATTGAACGATCAACATGGCTTTCAGCGGCCAAGTGCATAACAGCATCGGGTTGATGCTCAGCAAAAACGCGATCTAGCTCTGCTCGATCACAAATATCCACTTGCTCAAAGGCGTAACGATCATTGTTTTCTACATCAACTAATGATTCTAAGTTACCAGCGTAAGTTAATTTATCTACGTTAACAAGGCTGTCTTGGGTATTGTTAATAATATGACGTACAACTGCAGAGCCAATAAAACCCGCACCGCCAGTAACTAAAATTTTCATTTCCAATATCCCTTATGCATACTTAAAATATTTATAATTTTCTTAGGCATGTATTTATATTTACTTCCCAGCTTCATACCTAGGAATTTAAAAGTATTATTTAAAATAGATCTAGGTATAAGTTTTTTATTATTTTTATATAAATATTTAACTTCTGATATAACATATTTATATCCTTCCCCTCCAGCACCACCAAATTCATTCTGTATCCAAGGTTCCATCGAATGAAAAACACCAATATCAAAGTATCTTTTTAGTTCATCCCGTGCTGTATAGTTATGTGAGTGCCTGACAATTGCCTCAGAAGTATAATATGTATTATAGTTATTTTTAAGCATAGTTGCAGAAACATACATATCTTCACACAATATTGTCTTTTTAGGGAACCCACCAACTGAAATTAAATCTTTACGTAAATAAGCTGAAAAAGAATTAGACATAAAAACTGATTTAATACCAATTGTATGTTTATTTTTATTTGTCCGTAATATATCAGAATCTGGATAGTTAAAAATTCTAGCATGTTTAGCTAATAAATTAGAATTAACATGAGGAATTTGACGTCCACAAACAGCAGATATTTTTTTATCTCTAAATATATTTACAATTTTAAAGAGAGCTAGTGAATCATTTAGTATAGCATCTTGAGTTAAGTAAACAATAATATCAGAATCATGAGAAAGTGTAATACCTAAATTTCTTGTACCTCCGTGATTAAATTCTTTTTTTGGTATAACTATTAAATTAAAATTATATTTCTTAGATATTTCCTGACTATTATCAGTTGATGATGAATCAATGACAAACACATTAAAAGTCAAATTCCGTTGTTGATTTATGGATTCAGCACATTCAGCCCATAAATCTCCTCCATTATAAACTGGAATGACTACTGATACCTTCATTTAATTTCCTATGATATATAGATATAATATTTTTTATATATTTACTTTCTGTAAATGGATTATTCCAGTAAGTATTAAATGCATTAACACTTAACTCCTCAATAAATTTGTCATTTTTTAATAATTCTAATTTTAACAGAAAATCCTTAGAGTCATTTACGTTATAAATCAAACCATTATAACCATCTTTAACAAATTCAGTACCAGCACAGACGTTAGATATTAGGACAGGAACACCAAGAGAAAATGCCTCCAAAACAGTCAACCCCAGAGTTTCATATATAACAGATGGAAAAACTAAGAATCTCGCTTTCCTAAATTCATTAATAACTTCATTTTGGTTTAACCACCCTAAATATTTAATATTTTTTTTTGTGTCAAAAATATTTTTGATACTACCTGAACCAACAATATTTAATACAAAAAAATCATCATCAAAATTTGATATTAAGAAGTCAACACCTTTCTCAACCTCTAACCTACCGACATATAACATATTTTTACTAGTAGAAACAGCTACCTTACTAGAAGGGACACTCCTAATAGGATTGTAAACAATATTATTAACATCACAATTAACTAAATATCTATTTAATATAGAAAAACTAAATTTTGAAACAGGAATATATGTAATATAATCACCATTAAATTGATATTTCAAAATAATTTGTCTTATATATCTCCAAACTTTATATATATAACTTCTTGAATCGCAATCACATTTAAAACAAGAAATAGATAATGGAGTAAACTTACATATTTTCTTTTTTTTAAAATCGAATAATGCACCATTAGGACAAATAGAAAAATAATCATGAAGTGTTAAGAATACATCTATTTTTGATTTTTTTGCTGCTGAAAAAACTGAAGACGAAAGAGTCTTCGTCCAAGAATGAATATGGATTATACTATCACAACAAGAGAACTTACTTAATATATTAAATACTCTACTCTTTACTCTATAATTGAATAATCCATTAATCATCGCCTTATATTTATTAGGTTCAGTTAATAAATCATATAGCCCAAGATTTATTTTCTCAATATTCTCATGCTCTAATAATTTATCAGGATAACCGCAACCATAAATAAAAGTAACTTTATACCCACTCTTTGCAAATAAATATGCTGAATTAATAGCAACCTGCGAGGCACCACCATTAATATTTGCATAATCATTTATAATGACAATGTTTTTTATCATCTAAATACTCAATAAAATAAAAACTTAAAACAAGAAATAACATTGGTGAAAAATAACCATACCCTCTAAAGAACATCTCAACTAAAAATGAAAATATAATTATTGCTCCTATACTTTCATTCCCTTTATAGCGGAATCCATTTAGAATCAATTTAAATATAAAAAACAAATAAGATATAGAATAGCATATTCCAACTAATCCTAACTCACTTATTGTTTTTGAGGCTAAAAAACCGCCATCAGATATATTAAAAAAATCACCATATATTTTACTTATTAAATAGCTAATCTCCGGGACATCAAGATAACTTTCACCTAATGATTGAAATCCAACACCTAAAAAATTTGTTTTTAACAAATAATAAGTAATAAACTCCCATCCTTGTATAAAAACTAGAGTTGTTAAATTCTCATTTGACATTGATAACCTAGAACTAAAGTACTCAATATTAAATATTGCATTTAAAAAAATAGAAATGATAATTAAACCACAGAGAAAATAAAGTAAAGTTTTTATTCCGGAAATATTTTTAAAAAAGTATACAAATAATGAAATAGAACAAAATAGCAATAATGTTAAATTAGGAAATAATAAAGCTAATAGTGATGTTGCAATTATAGAAAACAGCACTTTTTTATTTGATGAAATGTAAGTATAAGTAATTAAAAAAGGACCGATAATTAATGCAAAATGGCTCTGTTCTTTAAATGGAAAAACGGGCTTTTCCATAAATGTATAAGGCCCAATATTAATGTTTAATAAAGAGAAATAACCCAAAAACAAAAAAGTATAAAACAATAAAATGATAACTTTTTTTAAATCATCTTGTGATAATCTGCTAATTCTTTTTGATAAAGCAAAAATTGAAATTAACATTAAAACAAAAGACAATAATGAAAATATAGGTTTAAACACATCATGATATATATATATATATGAACTTTGAATAAATACATACAATAATAATAAACATAATAGTATTACCGACTTTAGTGTTATTCTTATATATAGCAAAAATCTAACATTAAACATCAATAACAAAAAAGAAGAAAAAATCATTCCTACATATAAAGATGACAGACTAAACATTCCCATAAATAGCGATGGGAATGTCATTATAATTAATATCTGACAATATAGAATTACAACTTGCTTTTTCATTTTATTTCATATTTTCACGAAGAAATGTTAATGATTTATGACGTTCTAAATTCAATTTCTCATTCATACTATCAAAGTCTATAGGTAAAATTAAATCATGAATATCAAAAGACTCTTCACTTCTAACAACTCTATCTTGCATACCAAGAATACTTAATAGACTAACAATTCTATTAATTCCTGTTGGCGGCTCTGTAACGATAAATGGCTTATTCAAATTACAGCTAAATGCAGTACCATGAAATGAGTTTGTAATTATAAACTTTGCATTTTCGAATAAATAAACAAACTCATCTGGTCCAATATCTTTTAAATGCTGATCGGGCTTATAATTAAGAAGTGGATCCTGATCAATAGTTATAACTTTTAAACCAGTTTTATTTTTTAACTCAGTAATCACTTTTTTCAAAAGAATATCTTTTTTTAGAGCATAAACTAATATGTATTCTTCGTATTTTATATTATCTGGTTTTTTTGCTATTTTTTTCCATTCTGACTTAGTTAATAGAAGAGTAGGATCAAGAACATGTTCTACATTTAAATTAGCTTTATTATTCAGATAATTTTTTGTATCTTTTTCTCTAACTGAGATGGCTTTATAATTAGATAAACAATTTAAAATTATTTTTTCATCATTCTTATTATATTTATAAGTGCCCATGCTTGATGCATAAGCAACCTTTTTAATTTCCAAATCAAAATTTAAAAAATAATTGAGATCAATAGAACCATCCGCTGTCACAACATTTGGATTCCAGATTTGGTCACTTCCAGATACAACATAATCATAATTATGTAGCACTCTTTCAATTTCAGATTTATTATATACTCGTTCTGTTAATGAAAAATTATTTGTAATAAAACTCCAAAACTTATCAATAACTTTTTTACGTTCTTTATATCGTAATATATCCTTTGTTATTCTCAAAATAGATCTAACTTCAAGACTAAATCTAATCGGCTTCAAAGTGTTAAATACATGTTCTGGGCGATAGTCAATTAGATTAGTTTCCCCATAAAAATCTAATGTTTTTTTCATAGCAAATACTTGAAGTACTGCTCCATAATTATTTGCTGCATGTAACGTTATCAATGCTATTTTCACTTTGAACCCTACTTATTAGATTGTTTTTCCGATAAATTAGTCGTTATAATCTCATTTTCTATTGAGTAATTATTGTATATTTTAGACATATTTAAAATATGCTTTTCAATATCTTCATATTTAACTAATCCGTTATTTACTAATATGTTAATACTTTTATGTGATAATGGATAAGTTATATTCTCATTATATTTTATTGCCATTTTATTAAGGAAATAATTCGACGGTCTTTTTCTCATAATAAATTTAGTTAATGGATTTTTAATGGCTAATTTAATAAACACATATAATAACTTATTATTTTTATAAAAATCCTTATAAATATCTCCTTTGACAGAATAAAAACTGCCTAAATTTGGATAGCTAAATTCTTGGTAAGAGTGCCTTGCAATATGATATATCTCCATTTTATTTGCAATTGAATCTCTTTTTCCACAAACGCATTTAAACTTAGCACTTAATATAATAAATTTACTGAGTCCTTTAAAAATACTATTTCGAAATTCAAAGTTACACTCATCTTTTGTTAAATTAATAACTTTCCCATTATCATTTATAATTTTAACACTTTCTATGTATTGTGATATTTCATATCCATAAGCTCCGGCATTCATAACAATACCACCACCAATTGTTCCTGGAATACCTTCTAAACCTTCAAAACCTTCAAAACCATTTAACAACATTAATCTTGTGAAATCAGATAATGAATACCCAGAAGAAACTTCAACAGTATTATCGACATTTGATATAAATACATTAGTTAATAACTTGGTGGAAATAATAATCCCATAATTAAGTTCATTTAAAAAAAGTATATTACTAGTAGCCCCTATCAGCTTATATTTTAATTCTTCTTTTATTAAAAAATCAATTAAGCTAACAAGTTCTTCTTGATTAATAGGAAGAATAAAGTAATCAGCTTCCCCCCCCATTTTAAAATATGTATCATATGATAGCGTATGATTTTTAATAAATTTGGTGTTACTACTGTTCAAAAAAAACTCTAATTTGGTGTTATTCACAAAACAACCTTTAAATTATTAATAACTTTAGATGAATAATAAAAATAAAATATACATATTATTATATTAGCTATTATTGTTGATATTATCGCCCCATATACAGATAATATTGGTACTAAAATTAAATTCAATATAATATTAATAGCAGCAGCTATAAACATTCCTCTTAACTTAATACTCAATAAATTTCCAGTCATTAATATTAAACCAGAAGAGCTATAGAAATATACTATCGGAATATTTAAAGCCAACAATTTCAAATAACTTGCAGAATCTTTGTATTCTGAACCATAAACCAGTGATATAAATTCATCACAAGATAAATATATACATATATATGTAAAAGCACCTATTAGAAACATTATTACTGTTGACTTTCTATGTGTTTCAATTAACTTCTTTTTATCATTGATCATCCATTTATGATAAAAAGGTAAGTAATATTTATTAAAAATAACGCTGGGCAAAATGTATGCTGCAGATAATATAGTAAATGCTACACTATATAAACCAACACTTTTATTACCAGATATATAATTTAGTATTATTATATCACTTTGATAATATATCAAATATAATATGCTAGATATACAAAAGCCTACACATGAATATCTAACTATATATATCCTTCTTAATGTATTTTTTATCGGTATTTTTTTATACCATCGATTATTTTTTTTCAATATATAGATTGAAAAAATCACAATATTAATAGCTGAAATAAATAATGATATATAATACCAATCGTTTGATAATTCAAAATAAAAAACAATTGCAATCATTGATAATTTAGTTAAATTTATTATTGGTTGCCAATAAGATAATATTTTGAATTGTCCATTTATCTGAAATATAGAAATAACAACTTCATATAAAACCTGTGCTATAATTAAACTATATAAACTTACAATTAATAATGACGGTTTGAATCCGATTATATTTAATATTAAAACATATAAGAAAAAGCAGATAATAAAACAAATTAATATAAGCAAGACAAATGCTTGTAAATAATTATCTTTGGATGCGTTCTTCTCGCTACTTTTTTTTAATAGTGCTTGAGGAACACCACATGCAGCTAATGGAGCAAGAAGAGTACATATTGTTAAAATAGTATTTAATTTACCATACTCTTGAGGTTCAAGACCTCTAGCCATAATGACCTGAACAATAAAAGCGAGAAGAGCATTTATCATTGCACTTCCAAATAACATTGTTATTATTTTTTTCATTATAAAATGTTCAATATTTTCTAGATTAACAACAAAAACAAAGTCGATTGATATATAAAGTAATGATTATATTTTATATACAACATGCTTTAATATATTCTATCAAACCCATTAATATATTCCACACATTAAAATATATCAGCTCACCATTACTTTCTTTCAGTGCTAGTTCAACATCAATAATTTTAATCTTTCATCTATTAAAAAACCAATAAAGTTCTATTAAAATAACTATTAAATATCATCTACTCCATGTTATAACTATTTATACATCATATTTAAATAGTTATAAGTGTCACTGCTAGGTTAAGTGATTTCATGTACTTTTATAATAGACTTTACACTCAAACCTACTTATCTACATAAGTCACATGACCAACTATAATTTAGTAATTTGTAACCAACAAGATTAATATATTTTATTAATTTAGATACAAGATCCGCTATAGAGATGCCTTGTACAATTAATATTTATTAGTTCCTGCAGAATCATTGCTCACATTATGTACTTCTTTTACTAAAAAACGAAGTTTAGTTAATTCAATAAGAATAAACTTTAACTAATTTTTTTATTCTCAGTTTTCAATTTGCTCTATCGTCATTAGTGACGCTTTAGAAGAGTTTTAGTGACGTTCCTATTTTTAAGCTATCAAACCTACTTATCCATCACATATTTACCCACATTTATTACTTGGGCTAGAACAAAAAAGGATTAGTTCTTAAATAAACCACATATTTCCTCAACAAATAAATAAGAAATCCGATACTAATAAAAATGAATAATTTCATTAGCTCAACTCAATGTTTTTAAGGACCTATACATAAAATCTGAAATTTGAGCCATAAAAAAGCACTAGCTGTCGCAGCTAATGCTTTTTTATGAAACAAGTTTATTTGTTATTTAGAGGTTTGAGGGAATAGGTCCCACCTTTTTTCCCCCTGAGTAGCGAGTAGCGAGTAGCGAGTAGCGAGTAGCGAGTAGCGAAAATTATTCACTCGCTTTTAAATACTCGTTACTCGCACTCTTATAACTGCTCTCTACTTATTATCTCTCGCGTAACTATAGTTGTAATAACCATAGTTGCCGCCATAAGTTGAGCTTGCTTTGCGAACCACTGCGTTAAGAATACAACCTTTAACTTCAATACCATTTTGTTCAAAACGGTGTTTAGTGACTTCGATTTCTTTAACTGGGTTTAAGCCAAAGCGTGCCACAATCATGGTTGTGCCAGCATGAGCACCAACAATGGCAGGGTCTGTCACTGCCAAAATTGGCGGTGTATCAACTAACACTAAGTCATAGTTTGCAGATGCCCAATCCAATAACGTTTTTAAACGCGGGTGCATTAATAACTCAGATGGATTCGGCGGTACTGCGCCACGAGCGATAAAATCAAGGCCTTCAACACCAGGTGATTTAATCACTTGCTCTAATGTTTGTTGACCGCTTAAGTAATCGGCTAAACCGGGCTTACTATCAACACACATTTGGCGTTCCATACGGCCTTTACGCATATCGGCATCAATCACTAATACGCGCTGACCGCCTTTAGCCATAACAGCTGCCATGTTAGCCGATACAAATGACTTACCGATACCCGGACTAGGGCCTGAAATCATCACGATATTGTTACGCGCTTCCATCATTGCAAAGTGCAAGCTAGTACGTAAGCTGCGCAGTGCTTCAATCGATAAATCAGCTGGGTTAGAAACAGCTAACAACGCTTGATTAACATTTAGCTGTTGTTTTGATTTAAATTTCTTTTCTAAATCAGTCTGCCAAGCAGATAATGGAATTGAGGCATACACAGGTAAACCGAGTGCTTCAATTTCATCTGGGCTTTCAACGCCACGGTGCAATGCTGCACGCAAGAATGCAATCGCTACACTTAACATGCCGCCAAGTAAGGTTGCTAATACTACGATTAATGCTTTCTTGGGTTTAACTGCATTAGTGTAAACTTGCGCAGCGTCAAGAATACGGACGTTACCCACCGTGCTTGCTTTAACAATGTTAAGCTCTTGAACTTTATTTAATAGCTGAACATAAATTTGTTGATTCACTTCAACATCACGGGTTAAACGTAAAATTTCACGCTGAGTAGCCGGTAAAGTTTCAATACGCTTATTTAAACGTGCTTGTTCTTTTAATAACGTTTTGCGTTTATCCATTAATGAAATATACGCTGGGTGCTCTTTAGTAAAACGTTGTGATATATCCGTTTCTTTAAAAGTTAATTGGTTTAGTTGCGATTCTAAACTCACCATGGTTTCAAGCGCTGATTTTGCTTCTAGGCTTAAATCTACTGATTCATTCTGTTGACGGTAGCTATTGAGTTTATCTTCTGCTGTCATTAGCTGGATTTTAATTTCAGGTAAGTGCTGCTTTAAGAAAGTTAAACTATTTTCAGCTTCAGCCGAGTTGCGCTCGACGTTTTGTAAAAAGTAATTCTTACTGATGTCATCAACAATCGCTTTAATGTTAGCGCGGTTTTCACCAGTCATTGATAATTGCAAAATACCGGTTTGTTTACCTTGCTCTGCTACTGATAAATTCTTTTGCAGATTTTGAATGGCATCAATGCGAGTAATTTTTTCTAATGAGAATTCAGCGTTTTTGGTTGCTTGTAAATCCGTTACAAACAGTTGGTAACCATTTGCTTGCGCTAACTCGCCTACTTTACCGGTTAGAATCTTGCGACCTTCGCTATCATTCAGTTGGTATTGGCCTTTATCAGCATTGATTACCACGATCTGATAATCGTCTTGATCACGGCTATTGGCAACATTAAAACGTGATACATTAATAAAGTGCTGCTCACCCATTAAACGCGCTAACCCTTTACCCACCAAAGGGAAATATTCAGGGCTAACAACTGTAGTTAGGTTTAACTTATCAACAGTTTCACCTAATACCATTCGTGATTTGATGATTTCAGTTTCAGTCGTAGCACTTGATTCAGCGCCACCAAACATTTCTGCCATATCGCCACCAAGTGCTGGCATACCTGAACTTTTGGCTTCAATTTGAATGAGTGCATCAGCTTTATAAATTGGGGTAGCAAGTAAAGCATAACCGATACCAACAACAGCAAAGATAAAGGTGGTAATAATAATCATCCAGCGGTTATCAATTAAAATGCCAAACAGTTTACCGATATCGACTTCATCCGTTCCTGGAGAAGTACTCGGTTGAGGATTTTGAGCAATACTCATTAAGAAAATATTCCGATGTTAAATTTAAGAAGATGAGGAAGAGCCAAAGCATCATCCAAAAGTTAAATATGGTTTACAGCACGTGGGTAGTAGATTCCCTTTCGCCCTCGTAACTTTACTTAGCCAATTATTCGTCATCTCGGAAGTGAGGGACGAGCTATCCGTGATCTACTCAAAGCGTGATTGAGTGTTAAAGAAGCCTGTAAATTCAATAACTCTACAACGCGCGTATAGTAGATTCCCTATCGCCCTCACGGGCATTCACTGTAGGGAATGACGGAGGGTTTTAATTGAGCGTTAAAGAAGCCAGTAAATTCAATAACTCTACAACGCGCGAATAGTAGATTCCCTATCGCCCTCGCGGGCATTCACTGTAGGGAATGACGAAGGGTTTTGATTGAGCGTTAAAGAAGCCAGTAAATTCAATAACTCTACAACGCGCGAATAGTAGATTCCCTATCGCCCTCGCGGGCATTCACTGTAGGGAATGACGGAGGGTTTTAATTGAGCGTTAAAGAAACCAGTGAATTCAATAACTCTACAACGCGCGGGTAGTAGATTCCCTATCGCCCTCGCGGGCATTCACTGTAGGGAATGACGGAGTTAGGGTTAGCATTCACTCTAAGGAATGACGGAGTTAGAAAGTTACAATTTCTTCGTCCACGCTGTTGCTGCTTGATCAATTAAATCATATGCATGATCAAAAGCTTCTTTACTTAGACGGTATGGATCGGGAATATCTTGTTGACCAATCCATTGGCCAAATAACATTGTTTTTCCACGAGCTTCTGGAGCAATGCTCGTGACGGCGTCGATATGACCTTTTTCCATGACTAAAATCAGATCGTAATCACGACATAAATCGCTAGTCAGTTGCTGTGCTTGATGGCCTTCAAGAGAATAACCATGAGCCAGTGCAACTTCCGCTGCCATTTTATCGGCCGGCTTGCCTGCTAAACCACTTTTGGCAGTGCCAACACCAGCAGAGGCGATATGTTTATTGGGTAATTTTGCTTGTAGGATTCGTTCGCCAGAGGGTGAACGACAGATATTGCCTACGCAAACAACAAGAATTTTATTGAACATAGAGATAGATTCTAAGGTTAAAGGTTTTGAGTTTCGAGTTTCTAGGTACGAGTTTCAAAGTTCAAGATTCGAGGTTCAAGATTCGGAGGTTTTCGTACTCTCGTCACGCGCTTCTACTCGTCACTCGTATCTTGCCCCCTCTTCAACTCGTCTCTAATAACTACTTCAAATTCATGTAGTAATTCATACCTTCAGATAGCTGATTAAAGCTGCCAATGGTTGGAACTAACTGTTGAATCACACGGTTCCAACGCGCAATGGGTGCAGCAGTCACATACACCACATCGTAAGGCTGCAATTCAAACTCGGTACCCACCACTAATGCTGTCGCATCTTTAATATTTAACTGGTAAATATTTGCCGCAGGCGCATGCGGTGTTTTTGTTAAATCAGCATGGTTAGCGCGAATAACAAACACCCCGGTAGCATCGGCTTGTAACTCGTTAATACCACCAACGCCGCTTAATGCTTCGGTTAAGCTCATGCCAGCACGATCAATTTTAAGTAACTTAGGCTCTTTAACTTCACCTAAGACAAACACTTTTTGAGCATCATTACGTGGCACATGAACAATATCACCGTTGCGTAATAAACGGTTTTGCTTTAAATCGCCACGTTGCATTAGTGCATATAACGATAAGGTTTGATCTTTGCCGTCACGGGTTAGAGTGACATTACGCCAATCGGCATCAGCAGCTAATCCACCTGACTTATTGATGGCATCTAGCAACGTTAATGGCACATTGGTAATTGGCTGTTGGGCTGGATTTTTCACTTCACCCGTCACGTAAGCTTTTTGAGCACGGAATGCAGCGACGTTAACATCAACTTGTGGCTTTTCAACATACTCAGCTAAGCGCTGGGCGATGTCAGCGCGCACTTGCGATACGGTTTTACCTGCGACTTGCACTTTACCGATGTAAGGGTAAAAAATGGTGCCATCAGCATGAACCCAGTTACCCGCTTCACTTGCACTACGGTAAGAACCCGCTGGAATAGTCAATTCAGGGTGATCCCAAATCGTAATATTAAGAATATCACCAGGGCCAATATGGTATTCATAGCTTGCTAGTTCTTGTTCAAGCTGGGTGTTTACCTGTGCAGCAACTTTAGCCGTTTTAAATTGGCTAACATTGTTAACCGTTAGCGGAAACACATTGACTTGCTGATCAAGCGTTGGTTGTTGCGAGTTAGTTTCAGTAACATGCTTACCATCAAGGCTAAGATGCGATCCAGGCATACTACAGCCAGCTAACATCACAGACGCCACTGCTGTGACAAGCATTTTTTTTGATAATTCCATTAGATTAAGTTCATCTCAGCATTGATGGATGGGGATATATTTTCAAATGAGCATGCTACCGCCCGAAGGTTACAGCTCCTCAATTGCTTTAAAAAAGTATCATTTTTTTGTTGACAGCCAATCATAAACACCATGAATATATAGTGGTAACAATCAGTGTGTAATTTACATATCTATCTAAAAAAAGCGCAATGATTTTATTTCAATTTCATTTAGCTCATTTATGTTGCTGACGGATTCTACTTAATTTCAATATAAAATGAAATATAAAAATTAGTCCATTTATTATCTAGATCACATTAAACAACCACATGTAACTAATTGTAAATGAAGCAATAAACATAAATTTCAATATTTTACAACCAATCAATCAGGCCAATTCCATCCATTATTCCATAACGGTGATCAATATCACACTTTATGCACACCGCTGTATAGAAAGTAAAAAAATGTCACACCACTCTATGCCATTATTCAGTATAATTACCCATTCAGTGTTTTTATAAATCACATTATAAAACGTCATTTTATTGACGGTCTATATATTATTTTTATCGATAAGGATTTACATAATGAAACAGAATGCATTAGTGCTTCTAGCTGCTCTAGCTATGTCTTCACCAGCATTTGCTGGCGGTTATGTTGCAGATGACGCTGCACCAGTAGATGCAGCAGCAACACAAACTGGTACTACAGCGGGTACTACAACTGCAGCGGGTACTGCAGCGGGTACAACAACTGCAGTTGTTGTTGGTGCAGCAGCAGCTGTTGCAGCGGTTGCTATTGCAGCAAACGATTCTGGCAACACCAACTCAACAACGACATCTACTTCTACATCTACTTCTGTTAGCGCAGCTAAGTAATTAATGTCGTTTGACCTGATAAAAATTTAGGTTAATAAAAAAATAACCGTGCTTGTCACGGTTATTCTGTTTGTAAATAGGGGCGATGATTGCCATCTCTCGCTTTAATATGGCCTATCGGAAGCGCGACCCAATGCTAAAAAAAACCACCTCTGATGTTATTTCAACCTGGGCGGCACTCTTAACCGCCACTTTATTGACGTCTGGCTGTAGCCAAAAAATAGCCAGTATTAGCGATACGGTTAATGTCGCTGTCTACGGTACGGCGGATATTCATAAATCCGCGCATGAAATTGCGGCATTACCTTATGCCAGCACCTATGTTCGCATTGACGACCAATCACAACTTTTTATGGTATTAGCTTTGGCTGAAACAGCCACAGGCGCAACCATTAATGATGCCAATTCAACGGATACTCCCGCTCAACTTAAATGGCTTGCAAGCGATAACGGCATGTTGATCACTCAAAGTGGTCGCATTATAAAAACCGTCAATCTAGCCCAAGGTAATTTATTGGGTACTCACGCTAAAACAGCAGATCCATTGAGCTTAGGGCTACATTTAGCCTCAACGCCTACCTCTTGGCAGCGCACAATTGATTGGCAACCGGGTTACCACATTGGTTATCAACTTGATTCTGAGTTTGTTTTTCAGCGACCTGAAGTGTTAACCATTAACGGTAAATCAGTGCCGGTATTGCGTTTTAATGAAAATGTCACCGTCAAGCAGCTTGATCGCCACTACAGCAACACTTTTTGGATTGAGCAACATACGGGAAGAGTAGTAAAGAGCCTGCAATATTTAGCGCCCTCTTTACCAAATGTTGAAATGACTATTCTTAAACCTTTTGGCTAACGGTAGCATCTTTTATGTCTTGTTCAGTTTTTAATTTATTCTCTCGCCAACGCACCTATGCTGCGATGGCGAGTTTGTGCTTATTAGTTGCTATGCCTGCCATCGCACAAAGCACTATTGCCTTACACGCTAATGGTCATTCGGCAGCCGCTGTCACTTTGCAGTACACCGACTCAGTACGCTTAGCACAAGTTGTTAGCGATAGCCTTAAGCAGCGTACAACAGCGACAGCACCATATTGGCTTGGCAGTAGCTTAACCACCACCACAGTGCCGAGCGCTAAAGCAAGGTTAATTAAGCAGCTAACCACATTAAGCCAACAGCACAGTGACGATGCAGCACTTAGCCGCAGTTTTGCCAATACCGCGCAATGGTTACAGCAACAGATTCAAACTCAGCGCTTACCTGTGGCAATTGATATCGACAAAGTGCGCTTACATAACACTGATAACCCATTATTAAACGGTAACTATCAGCTTAATTTGGCTAATCGTCCAACGTCTATCACCGTCATTGGTGCGATTGAAGCCCCACAACAGCTTGATTGGCAACCACGAATGGCTGCGAGTGACTATTTAGCCCATATCACGCCGCTTGATATTGCAGCCAACAGCGAAGTCACGGTTATTCAGCCTGATGGCGTAGTGCAGCAACACCCCATTGCTTACTGGAATAAAGCTCATTTGGATATTGCCCCTGGCGCAATTATTTATATTGGCTACCAATCTTTATTTAATGATTATCGTGATTTAAACCATGATATTTCTTCAATGCTAATCAACAGGACGTTGTAATGAACTCTGTCACCTCGGCTGCAACTCGCCGTCACCACTATCAACGTCCGTTATTTGCCCTATCGACATTAGCAATAGCGTTATTACCGTTATGTCATGCGCAAGCTGATAGCTTTAGCTACCCTGAAATGCGTTATTCCAATAGTGATTTCGGCGGTGTCGGTTTAATGCAAATGCCGACAGCACGTATGCATCAGGAAGGCAAATTTACTTTTGGTACTACCATTAGCAGTGATTACCACCATTACTGGGCGTCATTGCAGCTATTACCATGGCTAGAAACGACTATTCGTTACACCCAAGTGCCGGATCTTTACTACAGTGGTGATCACAGCTTTAGTGGCGATACCCTATACACAGATAAAGGTATCGATGCCAAAGTCCGTTTATGGCAAGAATCTTATTGGTTACCAGAAGTCGCGATCGGTATTCGTGACCTTGGCGGTACAGGCTTATTTGATGGCGAATTCATTGCTGCCAATAAACGTGTCGGCCCATTAGATTTCACGCTTGGTTTAGGTTGGGGCTATATCGGCCAACGTGGCAACATCACTAACCCATTTTGTAAGGTTAGTGATACTTTTTGCGATCGTGACAATAGCGTCAAAAATAACGGCGGTAGTTTTGATACTCAACGTTGGTTTAAAGGCAATGCTGCTCTTTATGGTGGTGTTGAATACCAAACTCCGTGGCAACCATTACAGATAAAATTAGAGTATGACGGTAACGATTATACTGATGATTTTCGTGCTAATCGTGGCCATGATATGACGTCTAAATCACCATTTAATTTTGGTGCCGTCTATCAATTAAGTGATTGGGCAACGGCAAATATCAGTTATGAGCGTGGCACGACTGTTAGCTTTGGTTTAAGTGTTAATACTAACTTTAATCAACTTAAAGCCAGTTGGTTAGATGAGCCAATGCCAACGGTAGCAACGACGCCGACAACAAATAATTTAACTACCGAGCAATGGCAACAGTTAGCTCAAAATGTTGAAAAAATTGCTGGTTATAAAAATCCAACTATTTACCAACATGGCGACAATAGCATTACTGTGGTTGCCGAGCAGGTTAAATATCGCGATCGTGATCAAGCCCAATTGCGCGCCGGAATTTTATTAAATAACCAAGCGCCTGCAGTTGAACAATTCAACATTATTGAAACAGTGGCTAACCAGCCGATCACAGAAACTATTTTGAATCGTCAGCAACTACTGCAAGTCGCTAACAATGATTATATCGGCAGTCATATTGATGACAGTCGTACCACGGTTGCACCGAGCACCATTCAAGGTCAGCAAATGGTTGATCTTAATCAGAACTGGAACGTGGGTGTAGCGCCGACTCTGCAGCAATCATTAGGCGGTTCTGAAGGCTTCTACATGTTTAATGTTGGGGTTACGGCCAGTGCTGACTATTGGTTTAATAACCACTTCACTGTTGGTGGCTCGGTGTATTTAAACCTCTACGATACCTACGATAAATTTAAATACGATATTCCGCCTGATGGTACTCATAATAAACGTGTGCGTACTTTAGTGCGTCAGTACATTACTGATAACACATTACGTATGAATAACTTACAGCTAACGTGGCTAGATCAACTATCAAGTGATTGGTATGCCCAAGCGTATGCGGGTTATTTAGAAGTGATGTTTGGTGGCGTTGGTGGCGAAGTGCTTTACCGCCCTGTTGGTAGTAATTGGGCATTAGGGCTTGATGTCAATTATGTTAAGCAGCGTGATCCGCATTCAGCATTTGGATTCTTTAAAGATCAAAACCAATACGATGATCATTTAGGCCGTCCATATGAAGTTCAAACGGGTACTACAACCGGTAATTTAACCGCATATTACCAACCGCAATGGCAATGGTTACCTAATACGTTACTAAAAGTCAGTGCTGGACGTTATTTAGCCGAAGATACTGGCGTCACTATCGATTTCTCAAAGCAATTTGATAGCGGCATTATCGCCGGTGCCTTTATTTCTAAAACCAGTATGACGGCAGAAGAATATGGTGAAGGTAGCTTTAATAAAGGTTTCTATGTCTCAATTCCATTTGACATTCTAACCGTTAAGCCAAGCACTAGCCGTGCCCATATCTCATGGTTACCAATGAATCGTGATGGTGGTCAAATGCTAGGCCGTCAATATCACCTTTATGACTTAACCGATGGACGCCAACCATGGAGCGGACGCAAAGCGTTTAATAATTAAATTGAGTCAATAAATCGATAACTCATTCGTGGGTTATCGATTTTTGTCACCATTCGACTCATTTTTATAAATACGCACTTTTTACGATTGCATTAACAGCAAATAACACCAATAAAAAATACCAAAAAGGTATAAATAATTCCATATTAACAGCTTGTTACACTCTAAAACCCAAAAAAAATGAAACAGCGTTTAATTGCTATGTCATTCAAAAAAAATGCATTATTATATATGAAAAATATATCCCGATAGCATTTGTTATTGTAGGGTATAGACAAGCACTTTCATATAATAGTGCGAAAATTACCGGCTTAAGTCGGATCTATTACAATTAGGAAAATACGGCAAATATTATGAAAAAAACTTTTCTAGTACTACCTCTTGCTCTTCTTGTATCTGGCGCGGTAAATGCTGCAACAGATAACCCGTTTTATGCTGGTGCTCGTTTAGGTAATAGCTTCTACGACATCAAAGACAGCACTAACAACATCGACCTTGATAACACTAACCTTTCTGGTGGTGTTTTCGCTGGTTACCAAATCACACCATGGTTTGCAGCTGAAGTAGGTTACACTAACCTAGGTAGCGCGAGCGTTACTAATGGCCAAGGTAAATTTACTGCTCAAGGTGCTGACCTTGTAGGTAAGTACTCTTACGCTATCAACGATAAAATCGATGTGTTTGGTAAGCTAGGTGCTTTCTACTACGATTGGAACGCTAAAAACGGCGCAACTCACGATGACAACGGTTGGGCTGCAACTGCTGGCGTTGGTGCTGAGTACTACATCAACAACAACGTTTCTACACGTGTTGAGTACCAATACTACAAAGATGTTGGCGGTGCTGATATTCAATTCGCTGGCGTTTCTCTAGCATACCATTGGGGCGCTCCAGCTCCTGTTGTTGCTCCAGAAGTTATTTATGTTGATCAAGTATCTGTAGCAACAATCGAAGAGCTTAAGTTAACTGTACCTTTCGCGTTCGATAGTTCTAAAATTACTGCTGGCGATGCTGCACACCTAGTGCCTTTCGAAGAGCGTCTAAACCAATACCCTGAAGCAACAATCACTGTTGTTGGTCACACTGACAGCACTGGTCCTGAAGCTTACAACCAAAAGCTTTCAGAAGAGCGTGCAGAAGCTGTTGCTAAAGAACTACGTGCACACCTAAACATGGGTGAAGATCGTATTCTTAGCGAAGGCCGTGGTGAGCTAGATCCAGTAGCTTCTAACGATACAGCTGAAGGCCGTGCTGAAAACCGTCGTGTTGACATCATCGTTCCTGAGCTAAACATCGAAACTGTTACTCAAGTTGTTGCTCAGTAATTATTACTGATGCTGTAGCTTAGTACGGCGTATTTATTAGGTAACTAGTAAGCGCTAATAATCCGCCATAACTTCACGGTTATGGCGGATTTTTTCGTTTAGGAGAAGATGGAAAGATAAGTGACAAGAATAAAAGATTACAGGTGGTGAGTAGCGAGAAAAGCAGGTAAACAAATAAGTAAATGAGTGGCGAGTAGCTAGTGGCGAGAAAGCAGGATAAGCAGATCATAATGGCTGGTATAAGGAAAATACTGTGTGACAGAGCTAGAAGCAAAAAAAAAGCCCAACTCATAATATGAATTGGGCTTTTTTAAATAACCAATTAATGATTCAGTTGCTTACGTTTCCAAACAACATCACCAATACCATCACTTGGTTTAAAGTCTGTAGGAGCATCAATTAATATTTGACGAATTTGTTCGTGCTCAAAGTCATGGCAAGCACTATCTAATTGTTCAAGAATTTGTTGATATTCAATTAATGGTAGAAAACGTTCATTAGCCATCATGATACGACTATGCTCGGTTTCATTAACATTATCACCAATTAATAACTCTTCGTATAACTTTTCACCAGGACGTAATCCGGTATATTTAAACTCGATATCACCATATGGGTTTTGCTCTGACTTCACTTCAAGCCCTGATAATTTAACCAAATTCTCAGCTAAACTCACTATCTTGACAGGTTTGCCCATATCCAGCACAAACACATCTCCCCCTTTACCCATAGCACCAGCTTGAATCACTAACTGCGCAGCTTCTGGAATAGTCATAAAATAGCGAATAATATCAGGATGAGTAATTGTAATCGGCCCACCTTCTTTGATCTGACGTTTAAATAATGGGATCACTGAACCGGAAGATCCAAGCACATTACCAAAACGTACCATACAAAAACGGGTACCATTAGGTTTCAATGCTTCTTGCTCAGCTAATGCTTGCAGGCCTAATTCAGCCATACGTTTAGTAGTACCCATCACATTTGTTGGTCGCACTGCTTTATCAGTAGAGATCAATACAAATGAAGATACGCCTGCATTAATTGCAGCTTGAGCAGTATAAAAAGTACCAAAAACGTTATTACGTACACCTTCAACAACGTTATATTCAACCATCGGAACATGCTTATAGGCAGCCGCATGATAAATAGTATCAACGTTAAAAGTGGTCATAATAGCTTCAAGACGATTAATCCGTTGCACTGAACCTAATAATGGAATTAACTCAACAACTAAACCGCGCTTGTCGATATATTCGGATAATTCTTTTTCAATGCTATATAGCGCAAATTCAGAGAGTTCAAACAATAATAACGTTTGCGGTTGGTGTAAAATAATCTGTCGACACAACTCAGAACCAATAGAGCCGCCCGCGCCAGTCACCATCACGACCTTATTCTTAATATTTGCTTCCATTAACTGTTCGTTAGGTAATACAGATTCACGACCAAGCAGATCTTCAATAGGTACATCATGGAGCTGATCTAATGACACATTATCATGCACAATAGCATCAAGATTCGGAATAGACAGCACTTCAACAGGAAGATCAACTAAGGCACTAATAATCGTTTTACGCTGACTACGGGTTGCACTTGGCATTGCTAATAATACTTGCTTAACATCAAACTTTGATACTAAACATGATAACTTCTCACGCTTATATACTGTTAAACCTTGCAATACATTACCTTGCAATTTTTTATTATCATCAATATAAGCAACTGGATTTAGCTCATCACCTTGACGTAATAAATTAACCAGTTGTCGCCCGGCTACACCGGCACCATAAATAATCACATTTGGCTTACGTTTCATCTCCAGCTGAGCAAAGAATACACGAATAGATAGCCGAGCTCCCCCTGTGAGTATGAACAAATAACCTAAATAAATAACAACGACTGTACGCGGAACCCAAATACCAAAAAAGTAAGTCGCTAATATAAATATAACTGTTGAGACTAAACTACCAACACCTAATGTAAAAATAGCGTGTACACTTAAATAGCGTAAAATAGCGCGATAATAGCCAATTCGAATAAAACACGTAATAGTGAGTACTGAAATAAATGATACTAAGTACCAATAATCAATACTACGCGTTTGATCAAACTCACCTAAGCGAGTCCAAAAAGCACCCCAAAAAGCTATTTGTATAAAAGTAAGGTCAATACAAACACTTATAGCGCGTTTATAAGATCTAGGAATAGAGAAAAAAGCATCAATAATAGCCATACATCCTCAGAGAATAGTTTTTACTTATTTTCTATTTCATTAAAAGTTAAAGACAGTACATTTGTATGTAAAATAAAAGCGGATAATACCGCTTTTATTTTTTACTAAAACTGCTAACAACAAGATGCATTAATTAGAACTTGCTGAAGAATATCACATGTTTTTTGTATTTCATCAGCAGTTAAGGTTGGATGTACTAAAAACATTAAGCTAGTTTCACCTAACTCAACAGCATTAGGTAAAGCATACGTTGGACGCCAAGCTGTATTATCAAATGCTTTTTCTTTGTATATTTCAGAACAGCTCCCCTGATAAGCTGGTACACCTAATTTTACAATTTCATCAACAATACGATCTCGGCTCCAACCTTCAGCTAAATATTCAGGTCTAATAAATAAGTAGTGTTTATACTCTGCATGTTGACTATATTCAGGTACATTAACTGTTCGAATAAGCTCAAAATCCGCTACAGCATCATCTAACATTTTACCATGCTGTTGGCGCTTCTCTGTCCATTCTGACATGCGTATTAGTTGAATACGACCAATAGCGCCCTGCATTTCAGTCATACGCCAATTAGTACCAAAAGACTCATGTAACCAACGAAAACCTGCTGGGTGCTGACGGTTATAAATAGCATCATAACTTTTACCATGATCTTTATAAGCCCACATTGTCGACCAAAAATCATGATTATTGGTGGTCACCATGCCACCTTCCCCACCTGTCGTCATAATTTTATCTTGGCAAAATGACCAAGCGCCAATATGACCAATAGTACCAACTGCACGCCCTTTATACATTGCACCATGTGCTTGAGCACAATCTTCTATAACATAGAAACCATGCTTTTCAGATAGCGCCATTATTTCATCCATTTCAGCAGGCATGCCAGCTAAATGCACTACAATGACAGCTTTTGTTTTGGGTGTTATAACGGCTTCAATAGATGCTGCGGTAATATTTTGGCTATTTAGATCAACATCAGCAAAAATAGGATTTGCACCAGCAGTTACAATAGATGATGCTGTGGCTAAAAATGTTCGAGGGGTTGTAATTACGTCATCATCAGGCTGTATATTGATAGCTTTTAAAGCAACATCTAAAGCCAGTGTTCCATTACCTAATGCAATCGCATAATCACACTTAACCCACTCAGCAAATTCTTTTTCAAACTGGCGGCATTCAGTGCCCGTCCAATAATTTACTTTATTAGATAATAAAACACGACTTACAGCATTGGCTTCTTGTTCTGTAAACGAAGGCCATGGCGAAAAAGGGGTATTAAGCACATTAAGCTCCTAGTTATTCGTTATTTCTCTTGCTGGCGTACCAACAACTTTTAATTCATTTGGTATATCATGGATTACTGTTGTTCCTGCGCCAACGAATACATTCTTACCAATATTTATTTGCTGAATAACGGTAGAACCAATACCTATCCACGTCTTTTTATCTACTCTCACTTCACCAGCAAGAGCAACATTAGGACAAATGTGGACATGGTCACTAATAAAACAGTCATGTTCGATCACTGAACTACTATTAATTATACAATTATTGCCTATAACTACATCTGGATTTATCACTACATTAGCCATTATGACAGTACAATGACCGATTTTTGCTCGTGTACTTATCACTGCTCGTGGATGAATTAATGAAATAAAATTAGCGGCTTGAGTTGCCAATGCTAAATATAATTTAGCTCTTATTTCATTATTACCAATAGCAATAATCACACCATCATAATCACCAATATTTTTATAAAGTGACTGGATATTCCCCACTACAGTGTAATCACTAAATTGCGTTAATGTTGGCCAACGATCATCGAAAAAATCTAATGATGTCCATCCATTTAACTGCGCAATTTCAGCAACGACTTTGCTATGGCCTCCAGCCCCAACAATCGCTAATTTTTTCACTCTGGCTTTGTCCCTTTAAACGGTTCAATTGTGACATGCCCATCAGCGCTAATTCCATCTTTTATTAACACTTTCTTAACCGTTAAGAATAGAATTTTTAAATCTAAAATAAATGATTGATTATCAACATACCAAATATCTAAATCAAATTTTTGTTCCCAACTAATAGCATTACGGCCATTTATTTGAGCCCATCCCGTTACACCAGGCCGTACATTATGACGACGTTGCTGGTGCTGGTTATAAAGTGGTAAATACTGCATCAGCAATGGTCTTGGCCCAACAAGACTCATATCACCTTTTAATACGTTTAATAATTCTGGTAATTCATCCAAGCTACTATTTCGTAGCTTATGACCAAAAGCAGTCATTCGCTCTTCATCTGGTAATGCGTTACCGTATTTATCAACCGCATCGCGCATTGTACGAAATTTTATCATCTCAAATGGCTTACCATTTAATCCAGGACGTACTTGACGAAATAGCACCGGAGAGCCCAATTTTTTCCTAATAAAATAAGCAGTAATAGCAATAACAGGTGATAATAAAATTAACGCTATAATAGAAACAATAATATCGAATAGACGTTTCATACTAAACATACCTTTGATAGATATCGATAACCGAACTAACGACATCTTTTTCTGTATAATTTTTTTTGATTTCTTGTAACCCTTTACGCCCCATTGTTAAGCGTAATTCTGGTTTTTTAATCAGCGTTGTAAAACCTTCAACCCAAGCCTCAGTATCATTATATTGAACCAACTCACCACATCCTGATGATAATAAATCATTACAACCACGAATATTACTTGCTATGATTGGACGCTCTGCACACATTGCTTCCATAATACAACGTGGCAAGCCTTCCCGTTGAGATGATAGGCATACGACGTCAGCTGCTGATATTAAGTCTTGCACATCATTCCGAAACCCAAGAAACTGAACATCATCAGTCAGATTCAATTGTTTAGTCAACAACTCTAATTGCTGTAACTCTGGCCCAACGCCTGCCAATATATATTTAAATTCACCAAGTTGTTGTTGCTTTATTTTTGCTAATGCACGTAACACTTGTTGCTGATTCTTATTATGATTTAGTTCAGCTATTTGCAAAATAACAAATTCATTTTCAACATTAAGCTGGTGTCGTTTTTGAATTCGCATATCGGCATTAAACTGATATAAACTTTCATCAACACCAATACCATATATTTTGGTGACCTTATCTTTTGGCGCTATTTTTTTATCAATCGCAAACTTGTAGTCCTCATTATTTATAACAAACAGATAGTCTGTTTTAAACGAAGCTATTTTTTCTGCTAAATAAAAAATAAAATTCTTAACTTTGGTATTTGTATTTATATAATGAAAGCCATGTGCCGTATAAAAAATTTTAGTCTTTGTTAAACCAACCGTCGCTAAACGTGTTAAAAATGCAGCTATTGGTGTATGCACATGTACAACATCATAACCATTGCGCTTAATTAAACGACGAATTTGAACAACAGATGCAAGTAACTGTTTTATTTTTAGAGGGTTACGACAAAAATCAATATTATAAACATTATCATGTGCAGCAATAACACCAGGAAAATCATTTACACCTTCAGCTGCAGCATCAACCTGCCACCCTAAAGCTTTAAATGCTTTTGCATAAGGTAATAGAAATGCATTTAATGTTGTTGCAACAGTGGTAACTTGGAGTATTTTCATAAGAATTTATTATAAATATTAAGCCATGTTTGAGTAACAGACTTTAAACTAAAATGTTCAATAATATAATCACGATTTTGGCGACCAATATTATCTAGCTCTGTTTCTGATAAATGAATTAATTGATTTAATCCCTGACTTAAAGCTGATGCATTTTTAATTGGCACAATATAATCACGATTAGGTAACCACTGAGCTGCACCTCCTGCATCAGTAGTAATAACTGCACATTCACTTGCCATAGCTTCGCCTATAACAATGGGTAAACCTTCCCATGCAGAAGACATAATGAAGATGTCTGCTGCAGCCATAAGATCTGAAATATCACGCCGTAAACCTAAAAATGATACTCGATCACTAATACCTAATTCTTTAGCTAATGGTGCAAGATCTTCAACATTAAGTCCAACAACAAAAAACTTTGCCATATTATCTTGAGGAAGTAATGCAATTGCTTCTAACAAGTTGGTATAGTCTTTAGCGGGATCATTACGACCAACGGCAAGGACCATGCGCTCATTTTCCATTACACCAAATGTTTCTTTTACCTGGACTTGTAGCTGTTTATTTGACGAGAATTGATCAGTATTAATACCATTAGGCACCATATCAATGGTATTTGCTGTTGCTGCCCCCTGTTCAATAAAAGCTTCTACTGCTTTTTGACTTACGTTTGTCGTCATGTTGGCTAAAGGATTAGTTAACCTATACGCTAACATACGTAATTTACCCCCTTCATTTGCATTATGTGCTGTTGAAATAAGCACTGGAGTTTTTGCAAAAATAGAGGCAATACGTGCAATTAAGTTTGCATGCACCATATGTGTATGAATTACATCAGGTTGTAACTTTTTAATTAATTTAACTAGTCGATAAAAAGTACCAAATAAACTAAGAGGGGAGCGTGTTAAACCTAATGGATAAATAGATACTTGATCACTTCGTGGTTTAATAACTTGCGGTTCCAATAAATATGCAAGTGAAACATCGTGACCTAATTCAACAAATTGGTCGCATAAGTTACAAACCTGAGTTTCTGCACCACCAAGGCCAAGGCCAGTGGTCATATATAATATTTTCATTATAAATATTTATCTTTTAAAAAATAAAGCACCCCAAAAGGTACTGATATAAAGTCATAAAATGTAATTTCACCAAGCGTTTTTTTAACTAGAGGCTTGTTTGAATGACACACAAATCGCCAATAATTAATGCAAGCTTTAATTTTCTCCAGTTTTGGTATTGGATTATTTAAAAGTTCGCGATAATAAAGTAATGTCGCATTTGGTGACTTTGCTCTAATTTCAATAATTTTTGACGACAAACCATCAACTTGATATTCACAGAAATAAATAACATCTTTAACATATTTAGTCTTATGCTTAAGTGCCATTCGATTCCAAACCAATGCTTCTGGGCAAAATTTTTCACCAGAGAAAACAGGGAAACGATAGTTATCATAAACTTTTTTGCTAAATACTTCTGTTCTATCACCTGTTCCCTTATATTTATAACTATATTCTAATTGAGAACAAATAAAACCATGAAGCATATTTCCAACATCTTTATTATCAAGAGTTTTATTACAGAAACTAATAATATCGATATCTTTAGCCAAATTAAACTGTCTTTCAATTATTTCAATTGCATTATTAGCTAATATATCATCACTATCTAATATAATTAGATAATCGCCTTTAGCTTCTGAAAAACCAACATTTAATGCTACATGTTTACCTTGATTTTCCTGATATACATATTTTATAGTGAATTTTGATTCTGTGGTTAATTCACTAATAACTTCCTTTGTATTATCAACGCTTCCATCATCAATAACTATCCATTCAAAATTGAATTGCGTTTGATTTTTTAATGATTTAATTAATCTTTCAAGTAGATGTGCTCTATTATAGGTTGGTGTTACAACTGAAATTAACATAATATTTTACTTTTCTAATGGATGACGTAAAATTGTTTTTGACAACAATTTAATCTGATTACCACCCTCTGATAAATTATGCTTAAAAATTGATCTAATCCGTGTCGTTAGTGTCTGATTAGGGAAATCAAAATAAGCATTAAAGATCTCTACTTGAGAAGTATTTAATTGATCTTTGTAAAAATCAAAGAAAGATTTCTTCTCTTCATAATGTTTCTTTGATATTACATAGCCACCAAAATTCAAAGCTCTCTTAACAAAACCAAGAAAACCAAATTGAATATTACCTGTTACATTATTAGAGTGTTGACGATATAGCATTAATGCTTCATCTAAAAAATAGACATCACCAAATGTATGAGCTAATAAAGAAACAATATCATCATGCATATAGAAATCAGTATTATAGCTCTGAGCTAGCTGGCAAAGTTTTCGATTAAAAAACATTGAGCAACCTTGATAACCAGCATTAAAAAATAAAAATTCATTTAAATTTTTAGCGTGAGCTCTTGATATACTATTTAACGATATAACGCCTTTTTCACTATTGTAACCATACCCATCACAATAAACTAAACCAGGCTTATCATCTGATAACTTATTATTAGCAAACGCTAAAAGATTTTCTATTTTTTTCTCAAACCAAATGTCATCTTGATCACAAAATATAACATAATCAGATGTTGAATAATTTGTAAGTTCTAAAAATGTTTTTCCTGGCCCAAGATTACCTAATGAATCAGTAACCACTTTAATGCGACTGTCTTTACTAGAAAAGTCATTAATTATTTCAATAGTATCATCTGTTGAACCATCATCTCTTATATATAAAGTCCAATTCTTTTCAGTTTGTTGCTGCAATGATAACAACTGGTTTCTAATATAATTTGAACCATTATAGGTTGCCATTAATATATCAATCATTTTTTTTAACCTGTCTAGATATAAAAAACACAAATAATAAACAAAGTGTAAATTGAATATTACTTGAAAGAACAGAAAACATACCTTCAACAATAAATTGGGTATATAAGTAAGGTGTAAATATTATATACAATGTAAGAAAAAATGAATTGTGATGGATAGAACCTCTATATAGCAAACCAAACAACAATCCATATACTATTGCAAAGCAGCTAACACCAATGATACCGAAATCGATATAAAATGGATATAAGACAGTATATACATTAGTTAAAATAGGAACTTTAACATATTCAGATATAAGCTCTACAGGTGCTGAATTCAATCCTAAAGTATGTCCAATCGCATAAAAAAATCTAAATGTATGTGAACCAATCGGAGCTAAAACGTCTGGATTTATATAATTCAACCCCACAAATGGTGAATATGTATAAATAGATAACATTTTTAAAAAACCAATCGTCTCACTGCTATTGCCAGCTCTAATCCACTGTATAAATACCATTATTAAAAGAATTAAGAATAATATTCTAAATATTTTAAATATTGATATCTCATTACGTAAACTTTTACAAATTACCCATACTAAAAAAGGTGTTAGTATCGAAAACTTGCCCATGGTCCCTACTGCAAACAATGCCATCCAACACCATAGTGATATTATTTTAATTTTATTTTTAGGATTTTTATTAAAGTTTTCAAATGTAAATAAAACAAAAACTAATGGGTAAAATCGAGTAATAACGCCCAGAGAACCAAACCCATCTAGCCCAATATTCGCCAATCTTAAGTTAAGAAAAAAGTTTTCAGGTCCTGTCGAGCCAACCATCCAAATTTTATAACTCAATATAACGCATAAAAAAAAGATACCATATTGATAAGGGAAATTAATTTCTCTTTTTTTAGAAATTAATAAATATAGTTGTTTTTTCTTAGGTTCCAATATTATAAAAAGAATATTAGTTAGAAAAAACCAAATTAACCAAGCCCCAAATATATCCATTTTTATCGGATAATATTTATTCCCAAATAGCATGCCTGGTATAAATGTGACATACCAACAGATACAATTAATTACAAGCGGTGAAAATAGAGACATCCTTCTATAATAAGCAATAATACAAAAAAACGTAATAATGCACGTAGCATATATTGAGTAATTCATAATTAATGCATCTTCCTAGAAAAATATTCAAGAACTATAAAATCAAGGATAACTCGAGCACTCCAAGCTATAGCTGCTCCAACAAATCCAAATGAATGAACTAAAACAAATAAAATTATAAAGAAAGGAATTATTTCTGCCATATGTATGTATGCAGTAAGTTTTGAATTCCCTAAAGCTTGAATTCTTGAAAATGGTATTTGCGCAAGTGCATTAAAGAAAAATCCAACAATCAAAACTTTCAAAACGACTGTTGAATTAATACCATATTCACTACCAAGCCAAAATGACAATATTTCTTTTGAGAAAACGAATAATGGCACTAATATAGCAAATAACACTATACTTAAGCTAATATATGCTTGCCTTGCCATTTTTTTACTATCATCTGAGTTTTTACTAAAATATGGAAAAATTGTTTTAGCTAGTGCTCCAGGAATAATACTAATTTTTTGTATTAAATCTGTTGGTGCTGCAAAGAAAGCTACTTTCTCCGCTCCCATTATATTTGATAAAATAAACCTATCAGCATATACCATTAAAGGACTGATAATATTTGATAGAGTAATCCATCCTCCAAATGTTATTAACTCATAAAATATATGCCACTTAAAGCATAAGAAACTTTTTCCTAAATACTTATAACAGGAATAAAAAGCAACAATAGAAACTAATACTCGAGCTATTAATAAGCCAACTATAGCAGAAAACAAGCTATTATGAATAAATACTGCAACGACAGGAAATAATGAAATAATTGTTCCTGTAAATATTTTATATTTATTCAATTCAAGAAATTTTTGTTTACCCTCTAAATATGCAAAAGCAACAGTGCCAACAAGGAAGAAAGGTATAATAATACTTAAGCATTTTATTGATGATGTAACTTCAACTACTTCATTTGAACTTACATTTAGTAAGCTTGTTATACTACTTGAACCTACATAAATGCCAAAAGCTGCAATAATTGATATGAAAAATACTGAAACTAATGCTGTTCCCATTATTTTCTTATCAAAATCTAATTCATCTTGTGTCGCAATTTTTCGAATAACGGCCCTTGTTATACCCGCATCAAATAATCCACTATATCCTAGAATTGAAAATGACAACATAAGAATACCAAACAATTCAACATTTAGCCCTCGCGCTAAATATGCCATCGCTGGTATAGATATTAGTCCTGGAATCAACATACCTATAATGTTAAAAAGTGTATTCTTATACATTGTTAATAATCCAGCATTATAAGTTCTAGGGCATTAGCGTCTTTTTCTGATAATACTGGAGGATTTGACAAAGGCCAATCAACCTTAATATTAGAATCATTCCAAGCAATTGAAATTTCGGCTGATGGATTATAGTAATCTGTACACTTATAAACGAACTCTGCTTCATCACTAGTTACATAAAAACCATGGGCAAAGCCTTTAGGAATCCAAAGTTGGCGCTTATTTTCAGCTGAAAGATAAACTCCAACCCATTGACCAAATGTCGCTGAATCTTTACGAATATCAACCGCTACATCAAATACTTCGCCTGAAACAACACGAACTAATTTACCTTGAGTATTCTCGGTTTGATAATGTAATCCACGTAAAATGCCTTTTTTAGACTTTGAATGATTATCCTGTACAAATGTCGTAGGATTACCCGTGACTAAGTCTTCAAATTTCTTTTGATTCCAAGTTTCCATAAAGAAACCACGTTCATCACCAAAAACAGTAGGTTCAATAATTTTTACATCAGGAATACTAGTATCTATAACTTTCATTATTCTTCTCTAATTTAGTCTTAAACATAATCAACTAAATGATCTAATGCTAACTGCCAATTACTTGCTGGAATATTAAATACTGTTGTTATTTTATCGGTATTTAAAGTTGAATTTGCAGGGCGCTTAGCTGGCGTTGGGTATTCTTCAGTTTTAATACCTTTAACTTCAGGTGATTTAATTAATAATCCTTGTTCAACGGCTTTATTAAAAATTTCTTGTGCAAACTCACACCAACTTACATGAGGTAACCCTGAAAAATGATAAATTCCATAGTTATCACTATCAAATAAATTATCTGAATCCGTGATTTTTTGTGCTATTTCAATTAATGCGGCCGCAATATCACCAGCATAAGTCGGACCACCAAATTGATCATTCACTATTCCTAATGCATCTTTTTGCTGAGCCAGTCGAAGCATGGTTTTTACAAAATTATTGCCATGTTCACTAAATACCCACGCTGTTCGTAAAATAATATGTCTAGGGCAGGCTTCAACTACAGCTTCTTCACCTGCTAGCTTAGTAATACCATAAATGCTTTGAGGGTTGACTAAATCAGTCTCTACATAAGTAGAATCTTTTTTGCCATCAAATACATAATCTGTAGATATGTGCAACATCAGCGCACCAATATCATTAGCGGCCATTGCAAGGTACTTAGGACCATCACGATTAATTGCGTATGAAAGTTCAATTTCTTGCTCTGCTTTATCAACCGCAGTATGTGCAGCCGCATTAATGATGACATTCGGTTTAAAAGAAGCCACGTAGCGACTTACTGCAGCTTGCTGAGTAATATCAAGTTCAGCGCGATCAACTGCACATATTTCAACATTTTGATGTTCCTGCAATAAGTTAACTAAGCAACTACCCACCTGTCCATTACAGCCTGTAATTAATACTTTCATTATTACGTCTCTTATCAATCTTTAATTAAGCGTGTTAAATACTGGCCATATTCATTTTTCATCATTGGTAAAGCTAATTCTTTTACTTGCTGCGATGTTAACCAACCATTACGCCAAGCGATCTCTTCAAGGCAGGCAACTTTTAAACCTTGAATATTTTGTATTGTTTCGACAAATGAAGATGCTTGATGCAAACTTTCATGAGTGCCTGTATCAAGCCATGCAAACCCACGTCCTAATAACTCAACATTTAATGAACCGTTATTTAAGTACATTTCATTTAATGTAGTTATTTCAAGCTCACCGCGATGTGATGGTTTAACTTTTTTTGCCATTTCAACGACACGATTATCGTAAAAATATAATCCTGTTACCGCATAATTTGATTTTGGTTGTTGTGGCTTTTCTTCAATAGAAATAGCTTTCATATTATTATCAAATTCAACGACTCCGAATCGCTCAGGATCTTTAACTTGATAACCAAATACTGTTGCAACCCCTTGAGAAGTCAATTCTTTAGCATGACTAAGTTGTTGTCCAAACGATTGACCGTAAAAAATATTATCGCCAAGCACTAAACAAACACTGTCATTACCAATAAATTCTTCACCAATAATAAATGCTTGTGCTAGGCCATCAGGAGAAGGCTGAATAGCGTATTCAAGGTTAATACCAAAGTCACGACCATCACCGAGTAGACGACGAAAACTGTCATTATCTTCAGGTGTTGTAATAATAAGAATATCTTTAATACCCGCTAACATTAATGTCGATAACGGGTAAAAAATCATTGGTTTGTCGTAAATTGGTAATAATTGTTTAGATACACCACGTGTAATAGGGTACAGACGTGTACCTGAGCCACCCGCTAAAATAATGCCTTTCATAAATAGAGTCCGAGATTAATAATCTCTTAGGTTAGAGAAGAGCTAACCTAAGATAGATTGAAAATGAATGCTAAATTAATTACCCAAACGCTCACGGTTATATGAGCCATCTAATACTCGACTCCACCATTTTTGATTAGCCAAATACCATTCAACTGTTTTACGAATACCTGACTCAAAGGTTTCAGCTGGTTTCCAGCCAAGTTCACGAGCAATTTTTGAGGCATCAATAGCATAACGTACATCATGACCAGGACGGTCAGTCACATAAGTGATCAAATCTTGGTATTGGATAACACCATCAGGTTTATTAGGCACTAATTCTTCAAGCAATGAACAAATCGTTTTCACTACTTCAATATTGGCTTTTTCATTGTGACCACCGATATTGTAGGTTTCACCAATTTCGCCTTTAGTCACTACGGTATACAGTGCAGAGGCATGATCTTCCACATATAACCAATCACGAATTTGCATGCCATCACCATAAACAGGTAATGCTTTACCATCTAAGGCATTTAAAATCATTAACGGAATGAGTTTTTCAGGAAAATGGTAAGGTCCGTAATTATTTGAGCAGTTGGTTACAATGGTCGGTAAACCGTAAGTACGAAGCCATGCACGAACTAAATGATCGCTTGAGGCTTTAGAAGCTGAATAAGGGCTTGATGGTTCATAAGATGTTGTTTCTGTGAATAAATCATCAGTACCTTCTAAATCACCATATACTTCATCAGTTGAAATATGATGGAAACGGAATGCTAACTTACAACTGTCATCTAATTGATTCCAATAAGCACGTGTTGCTTCTAAAATTGTATAAGTACCAATAATATTCGTTTCAATAAATGCCGCAGGGCCATCGATTGAACGATCAACATGACTTTCAGCAGCTAAGTGCATTACTGCGTCAGGTTGATATTGAGCAAATACGCGATCTAACTCAGCGCGATCACAAATGTCTACCTGCTCAAAGACATAACGGTCATTGTTTTCAATTTCAACTAATGATTCTAAGTTTCCCGCATAAGTTAATTTATCTACATTAACAACACTATCTTGAGTATTATTTATAATATGACGAATCACGGCCGAGCCAATAAAGCCAGCTCCACCTGTAACAAGAATTTTCATTTAAAAACCTCTTATTGATAGTTGTTTTTTTTGGTTAAATATATCTCTAACAAGAACGCAACAAACACCAAGCATTAATCCAAAAATCAAAAATAAAGACCATATGAATAATTTTTTTGACATTAAAACTTTTATTGGTTTTTCTAGCTTTTCATTAAAATTTATTTTTTCTATTTTAAATGGTATGTAATCTATTTTTTTTGTGATTTTTATATCAGTATTAATTTTAATAATATTATTAACAAACAATTCAAAACTTTTTGGTTTTTCATTTGAAAAAATCATATTTTTGCTGAGGAAAAATTTATGTTTAATTATCGAAAAATTTAATTTAGAAAAACTTTCTTTAGTTATTTTATTTTCAACATAGCTAATATATGATTTTAAAATATCAACACTATCTTTAGAGTTTTCAGTTATAACATTCAATATATATATGTTATTCCCACTTTTTGAGATGGTAATATTACTAGCAATTAGGTTAATAAATTCATCATCTATTTTAGATTTTATATTTTTACTGTATTGTTTTATTATTCCACTTGATAATATGAATTTCTTTTTGTTTTCGAAAGACTCAAATGCAGAAAAGAATTTTTTTAATAAAACCTTGTTTGAAATAATTCTTTCAACAGCTTTATTTTTTTTACTCTCATCTAATCCTTTATAGTAATTAACTAAATTTTGATTACTCTTTTCTCTACCATAAATAATGTTTGAATTATCGACATAAGAGACAGTTCCAGAAACTTCCCACAATGGATTAATTGATAAACTATAATAAGCCCCAACTAATGCAAAAAGACAAATGCTAACAATTATCCAAGACTTCCCTTGCCACAACACTTTACACATCTGATCACAACTAACTTCATCAGCTTGATCTTGTGATAGATCCATATTAGTTTCTCATTCTATTTTAGAAACACGCTACCGCCCTTGGGATATGCTATACACCCACAAAGCATTCATTCTAATTTTTAAACTTACTCATAACGCCATGCTATAGCATGTAATTACGCCATTAATTTATCACTGTATTGCTGAACTAATTGCCAATCACTTGGACTTAATTCGCTTTTTGCGTCCAACAAGCTTTGTTTTACTTTTTGCTTCATCTGCGCAATATCAGTAATGCCTTGCAACTCACAATCAGCAGCCGCAAGTGAGATATGCCCACGTAAATAGCCACCAGCAAACAGTTCATCATCCGTTGCGCTGTCAATATTGTCATCAATAAGCTGTAGTAGCTTTTGTTCGTAATCGTGGATCATCTTCTATCCTTGCTCTTAAGCGTAATCAGTTAATGGAATCGGCTTTGGAAAATCAGCTTCAGTGAGTGGTTCTATGCCATAAAAATCACGAAACGCATTCGATAACATTTTGGCACGCTCTGGAATGCCATGTGTTAAATAGTGAATAACTTGTTCACGTACTTTTAACGTGAAACCTACCCTATCAGGCTCACAGTTACCGCTCAAATTATCACAGCTTACTTGATACTTAAAACCACAACTTGCTGATAAAATCCACTCTATCGCTTGCGGTTTAATCTCAACCACTTCAAATTCTGCTTGTACTTCAGCACTACGGCCATCAGGCTGATACCAATAACCATAATCTTCTAATAGTCGTCGTGCTTCGCCAGCGATACACCAATGACCTAATTCATGCATTGCTGATGCATAATAACCACGTGCAAATACAATTTGATGATGCGGGCGTTCTTCAGAGGCTGGCAAATAAATAGGCTCATCGCCACCTAATAATAGTTCAGTATTTAAGCGCTCTAAAAAGATCTTATTAAACAAGTAAATAAGATCGTTATAGTCATGTTTTATTTCTTTTTTCATTTAATATTCATTGGTAGGTCATAGTAATTTAACCCACGAAGTATATAGGCTTTCCTGCCTTATCGCGAATACTCGTGCTAATTTATGCGTTCTAGTCATTATTTATATTGTTACTATTAATTTTATTTTTACATTAGCTCAGTTCATACCAAATTTAATTCTTTTCATTAGAAGTTGAGATACGTCACTAATACAATACTCCAATTCCAGCATTTCATTTTAGGTGTCACATTTATCATGCTGCTTTCAATTTTATACATTATCGGAATTACTGCTGAAGCCATGACAGGCGCATTAGCGGCAGGTAAACGTCATATGGATTGGTTTGGCGTGATGCTAGTCGCAAGTGCAACTGCCATTGGCGGCGGTACGGTGCGTGATATTTTGTTAGGCCACTATCCACTCGGTTGGGTTGCCCATCCACACTATTTAGTGATCACTTGTGTTGCGGGCTTACTAACGACTGTTCTGGGTAAATGGGTAGTACGCTTTCACAAAATTTTTATTATTCTTGATGCCATTGGTTTAATTGTATTTAGTATTATTGGTTGCCAAGTCGCAATTACGATGGGGTTATCACCGATTATTTGTGTGGTAGCAGCTGTAGTAACGGGGGTCTTTGGTGGCTTGTTACGCGATATGATCACTCGTCGTAAGCCAATGGTTTTGCATAAAGAGCTTTATGCTTCTGTTTCATTTCTGGCGGGGATTATGTATATCACTATGCTGCACTTTTCTATTCCAGCTGATATTACGACTTTAGTCACCTTAGCCGTTGGTTTTAGCCTTCGTATGGCTGCTGTATTCTTCAGTTGGAGCTTGCCAGTATTTAAGTTCGAAGAAGCAAAAGCTTAAAAGCAGAAACGAGGAAAGGCGAGTGGCGAGTGGCGAGTAGAGACTAGAGACTAGAGACTAGAGACTAGAGAGTAGAGAGTGGCGAGTGGCGAGTTACTACTACACTCGCTATCTCAAAACCGATTTCCTCGTGACTAATACACTCGCTATCTCGAAACCGATTTCCTCGTGACTACTACACTCGCTATCTCGAAACCGATTTCCTCGTGACTACTACACTCGTAATCTCAAAACCGATGTCCTCGTGACGACTACACTCGCTATCTCGAAACCGATTTCCTCGTGACTACTACACTCGCTATCTCAAAACTTATTTCCTCGTGACTACTACACTCGTAACCTCAAAACCGATTTCCTCGTGACTACTACACTCGCTATCTCAAAACCGATGTCCTCGTGATTACTACACTCGCAATCTCGAAACCGATTTCCTCGTGACTACTACACTCGCAATCTCGAAACCGATTTCCTCGTGACTAATACACTCGTAACCTCGAAACCGATTTCCTCGAGATTACTACACTCGTAACCTCGAAACCGATTTCCTCGCCTCTATATCTTCGGCGTTGTTGTTACTACATCGGCATTTTGACCACGGTGACGCAACAAGTGATCCATCAGAGTGATCGCTAACATCGCTTCAGCAATGGGCACTGCGCGAATACCGACACATGGATCATGACGGCCTTTGGTGATGACTTCTGCTGATTCACCTTGCTTAGTGATTGTTTCACCCGGTACGCTGATACTTGAGGTTGGTTTTAAAGCAATATGGGCAATAATATCTTGTCCTGATGAAATCCCACCAAGAATGCCACCAGCATGGTTAGTTTTAAAACCTTGTAATGTCATTGCATCACGGTGCTCACTGCCACGTTGTTCAACCACATCAAAACCATCACCGATTTCAACCCCTTTAACCGCGTTAATACTCATTAAAGAATGGGCAATATCAGCATCTAAACGATCAAATACTGGCTCACCTAAACCAACAGGCACATGACGAGCAACCACGGTAATTTTGGCACCAATCGAATCTCCGTCTTTTTTAAGGTTACGGATCAGTTCATCAAAGGCATCGACTTTATCGACATCTGGACAGAAAAAGGCATTTTGTTCGATTTGCTGCCAATCAACCTTATCGATTTTTACATTACCCATTTGAGATAAGTAAGCGCATACTTCTATGCCATGCACTTGTTTAAGGTATTTCTTTGCAACCGCACCTGCTGCAACACGCATTGCTGTTTCACGTGCAGATGAACGACCACCGCCACGGTAATCACGTACGCCATACTTTTGATGGTAAGTGTAATCGGCGTGACCCGGACGGAATAAATTCTCAATATTAGAGTAATCTTTTGAGCGCTGATCGGTATTTTCAATCAACAATCCAATCGATGTGCCAGTGGTTTGGCCTTCAAACACACCCGATAAAATCTTAACTTCGTCTGCTTCACGACGTTGAGTAGTATATTTTGAAGTGCCAGGTCGACGACGATCGAGATCGTGTTGCATGTCGGCTTCGGTGAGTGCTAATCCAGGTGGACAACCGTCAATAATACACCCTAATGCGACTCCATGACTTTCGCCAAAAGTCGTTACACGAAACAATTGCCCTATGGTATTTCCAGCCATGACTTCCCCTGTAATAAATCTATGCTTACATGCATTTTTAATTATGGTAATCAATACATACTGCAAAGATGTGATTTGAAAAGCAAGGAATAAAGTAAGGGCGAGGTTTTAAGAGCGAGTTTCGAGGGGTGAGGAAAAGCAGAGGCGAGTGGCGAGATTATTAGTGACGAGTTTCGAGAATGACTCAGCCTATTATCCGTCATCTCGGAAGTTGAGGTACGAAACTATCCGTGATCTACTCAATGCGTGCTTGAGCCTTAAAGAAGCCAGTGAAACTCTATAATACAACCACTATAACTCTACAACGCGTGGATAGTAGATTCCCTATCTCGTTCGTAACCTCACTGTAGGGAATGACGGGGGTTGGTGCTTGAGCCTTAAAGAAGCCAGTGGAAATAAAGGGGCGAGGAAAAGCAGTAACGAGATCCATTATCGCGAACTCGAAACTCGCTACAAATATACTCGAAATCTCCAAAACTCGTCCCTGCTCTTCCCTTACCTACAAAAAAAGCGACAGGCTTACACCCATCGCTTAATCTCGGACTCTCGGAATCTATTAATCTCGATACTCGAAATCTTACCTCTCGAAACCTCTACGCTACCGCTAACTCTTTATCCGCTTTTGCTTTACGGAATTTCTTCAGTGATACCGCAACCAGTGCTGTTACCACCATACCGGTTGCCATACATAGCAGAGCAAGTAATGGTTTGTTCATTGCACCCAGTAATGCCACTACAGGACCACCGTGAGCAACGCTGTTAGTGATACCAAATGAGAACGCCATTACTGCCGCAACCATGCTGCCTAATACGTTAGCTGGAATAACCGAGATTGGATCTTGCGCTGCAAAAGGAATCGCACCTTCAGAGATACCAACTAAGCCCATCGCACCTGCAGCTTTACCCGCTTCAATTTCTGATTGCTCAAAGATATTAAGTTTACGGCCAATCACAGTTGCTAAACCCATACCTAATGGCGCGACAGGGATCGCACATGCCATTGCACCCATAAACTGCGTTTGACCATTAGCAATCATGCCGACAGAGAACAAGAACGCCACTTTGTTAAATGGACCACCCATATCAAAGCCTGCCATACCACCAAGCACAATACCCAGTAGAATAACGTTACCTGTACTCATTTCAGTTAGTACAGTGTTCATAGTGTGCATAAGGCCAGCAATCGGCGCACCAATGATAAAGATAAACGCACCAGCAATGAATAATGTACCCGTGATCGGCGCAATAAGAATCGGTACTAATGGTTGTAATAACTTGTGGTAATTACGTGTTGCTACCCAACGCACAAAGTAACCGACTAATAGACCTGCAATGATGGCACCGATAAAACCAGTACCTGCGTCTGCACCATAAAATGAGCCATTATTTGCAATCCAGCCGCCAATGAAACCCGGTGCTAATGCAGGACGATCACCAATCGCATACGCTATATAACCGGCAAGTACAGGGATCATTAACGTAAAGGCAACCACACCAACATCAAGCACTTTTTGCCACATGCTGCCTGGTGGGATTTGCATTCCGGCATCCGTTGGCTGTCCACCAATCGCTAATGCCAGTGCAATTAACAAACCGCCTGTCACTACAAACGGGATCATGTGTGATACACCGTTCATCAAGAAGCAGTATAGATCTGAGCGAGCTTTAGAAACTTTACTTTCGCCGTCTTCTAAACCATCGCCATTAGCATCAAACGGTTTAGCAACTAACGCTTGTTGAATAACACCCTTGCCGTCTTTGATCGGTGCTTTAACGCCAGTTTTAATTAATTTTTTACCTGCAAAACGTGCCATGTCGACTTGTTTGTCACAGCTAACCACAATGGCTTCAGCACGCGCGATTTCTTCTGCGGTTGGTGAGTTTTTAACACCGATAGAGCCGTTAGTTTCAACTTTAATTTCATAGCCTAATTCAGCAGCGGCTTTTTCTAACGCTTCTGCGGCGAGGTAAGTATGAGCAACACCCGCTGGACAGCCAGTAACACCAATTAATAAGCCTTTATCTTGTGGCTGGGTAACTGTCTCTTGCTTCTCTGCCAGTAATAAAGCTAAAGCATCTGCAGGTGTTTTAGCCGCTAAAAAAGCATCAACAAAACCATCTTCAATCAGCTTCGAAGATAATTCAGCTAATACTTCAATATGATGATTATCACCACCATCAGGAGAAGCAATCATGAAAAATAGTTTTGATGGTAAGCCGTCTTCAGCACCGTATTCAATACCACTTTGGCTGACACCAATGGCCACTGCAGGCTTAATCACTGCCGCACTTTTAGCATGAGGAATAGCAATACCCTCTTCAAATCCAGTATTGCCAAGTTCTTCACGAGCTTGAATATCTGCTAAAAATTGCGTTTTGTCCGCAACGCGACCTTGTTGAACTAAAATCTCTGCCATTTCAGCAAACACTTCATCTTTGGTGGTTGCTTTGAGGTTGAGGTTAATCAACTGCTCATTGATGAGAGTGGTAATCATGTTTTATCCCCGATGATTTATTTATGGGTTCGATGACATCGCATCGGCCATCAGCATAGGAGTATTGTCGAATGTTTGCGGTCAATAAAGTAGAGTACAAAACAGGCTTTAACTGGAAATTTGTAACATTGAATCATCAGTGTGAGCTATAACTCATATTTTTCACTGTATATAAAACAAGTTGAATCGATATTTTTATTAAAACAATTCAATCACTTAAATACAAATCATTATTGTTAAATATATAAAACCCATCATAAAATAATTTCATAAACTATCTAAATAAGGCTTTTTATTGGCTGGAATTTCGATTTTTTAGTGCGGAAGATCACAGAACGGGCGAGGTTTCGAGAGGCGAGATCATTAGTGAAGAGAATGACTTAGCCCAATATCCGTCATCTCGGAAGGTGAGGCACGAAGCTATCCGTGATCTACTCAATGCGCGCTTGAGCCACAAAGAAGCCAGTGGAAATAAGGTTTCGAGGGGCGAGTTTTCGAGATACGAGGAAAAGCAGTGGCGAGATCATTAGTGACGAGTAAAAGCAGTCCCGAGTTTTCGAGAAAGAGATAAAGATGGCGAGTGTCGAGATGTTAGTGATGAGTAAGAGCAGTCGCGAGATCATTAGTGAAGAGAATGACTTAGCCCAATATCCGTCATCTCGGAAGGTGAGGCACGAAGCTATCCGTGATCTACTCAATGCGCGCTTGAGCCACAAAGAAGCCAGTGGAAATAAGGTTTCGAGGGGCGAGGTTTCGAGAGACGAGGAAAAGCAGTGGCGAGTTTCGAGTTACTGAAACATAACCAATCACAATAACGCTACAACGCGTGGTGAGTAGATTCCCTATCTCGTTCGTAACCTCACTGTAGGGAATGACGGGGGTGAGGGGCGAGGAAAAGCAGTCCCGAGTTTTCGAGAAAGAGATAAAGATGGCGAGTGTCGAGATGTTAGTGATGAGTAAGAACAGTCGCGAGATCATTAGTGACGAGAATGACTTAGCCCAATATCCGTCATCTCGGAAGTTGAGGTACGAAACTATCCGTGATCTATTCAACACGTGTTTGAGCCACAAAGAAGCCAGTGGAAATAAGGTTTCGAGGGGCGAGGTTTCGAGAGACGAGGAAAAGCAGTGGCGAGTTTCGAGTTACTGAAACATAACCAATCACAATAACGCTACAGCGCGTGGTGAGTAGATTCCCTATCGCCCTCGCGGGCATTCACTGTAGGGAATGACGGGGGTGAGGGGCGAGTAAAAGCAGTAACGAGTTTTCGAGTAAGAGCTAAAGATGGCGAGTGTCGAGATGTTAGTGATGAGTAAGAACAGTCGCGAGATCATTAGTGACGAGAATGACTTAGCCCAATATCCGTCATCTCGGAAGTTGAGGCACGAAACTATCCGTGATCTATTCAACACGTGTTTGAGCCTCAAAGAAGCCAGTGGAAATAAGGTTTCGAGGGGCGAGGTTTCGAGAGACGAGGAAAAGCAGTGGCGAGTTTCGAGTTACTGAAACATAACCAATCACAATAACGCTACAGCGCGCGGATAGTAGATTCCCTATCTCGTTCGTAACCTCACTGTAGGGAATGACGGAGGGGTTTGGCATTCACTCAGCCCAATATCCGTCATCTCGGAAGGTGAGGCACGAAGCTATCCGTGATCTACTCAATGCGCGCTTGAGCCCCAAAGAAGCCAGTGGAAATAAGGTTTCGAGGGGCGAGGTTTCGAGAGGCGAGTAAAAGCAGTGGCGAGTTACAGAAACATAACCAATCACAATAACGCTACAGCGCGTGGTAAGTAGATTCCCTATCTCGTTCGTAACCTCACTGTAGGGAATGACGGAGGGGTTGGTTTGGCATTCACTGTAGGGAATGACGGGGGGGTTTGACATTCACTATAAGGAATGACGGAATAGGTACAAAAAAGCGACAGGCTTGCACCCATCGCTTAATCTCGAAACTCGAAATCTTTAGAACTCGAAAACTCGCTACGAATATACTCGCAACTTAATTATACGCCCGCGCAAACATACCAGCACACTTAGCGGTATATGCCTTCGCATAAGCTGGAATAAACACTGACTGGCCTTTTTCAAGCGTTAATGTATCGCCATTGTGATGCGTTACAGTCAATGGCGCATCAATCGCAAATAAGATTTCAGCACTGGTATTTTGTAACTCAAGATCATCCACTTGCTTATACACACTGAATTTAAAATCAGGCACAGGCACAATATAATCTAAACCGCCACCAGCAACGGTTGGTGCTAACAGTAACTGATCAACAGCCATGCTAGTAAACTCAGTGTTTGCCACCAACTCTGGCACATCCATAAATTTAGGCGTCAAACCTGCGCGTAGCACGTTATCTGAGTTAGCCATGATTTCTAAGCCTGTACCTTTAATGTAAGCATGTGGTGTACACGCACTTAGGAACATTGCTTCACCCGGTTGCAACGTTAATACATTTAGCATTAATGGTGCAAATAAGCCGATATCACCTGGGTATTGGATCGCTAACTCTAATAATAAGCGACACAATGGCTGGTCTTGATTCGCATCGCAGTAAGCAAGTAATCCTTGCACTGCTGCATCTTTTTTCTCACCTTCAAGTGATAACATTGCAGCAAAGAAGTCACCTAAGCCCGCTTCTGTTTGATTCGCTGCTAATGTTGCAACCAGATCGTTAATCACTTCAAGATTAAGTGCTTGGAATAAAGCTACGATCTCAGCAACTTGACGGAAACCATTCATTGCTTGATAAGGCGTTAGTGCAAATACCAGCTCAGGTTTATGGTTAGGATCTTTGTAGTTACGGTTAGCTGCATTACGGGCAATACCGATCTTTTCTTCTTTTGCGTAACCGATTTCAGCTTGCTGCTTACTTGGGTGCACTTGCACTGATAATGCATTCTCTGCCGCTAACACTTTAAACAAGTATGGCAATTCAGCAAACTTAGCCTGAGTTTCAGCACCAATAATGGCATCGGGATCGGTCGCAATAAAATCAGCTAAGCGTACTGCTTCACCATTAACCGTGATCACCGAACAACCATTCGCATGCGCGCCCATCCACATTTCAGCTTGTGGTTTTTGGTCTGGGTTTGGAATAGCAAACAGTTGCTCAATTGATGTTACACTGCCCCAAGCATAATCTTGGATCACGTTATCCATCTTAAAAAAGACAGTGCGGGTAGAGTCGGTCATTGTCAGGTCCTATTGTTATTATTGCTCACGATATTGATGGTATGGTATCAACCACATTATTATTGATGTCATACGCTAACTGACAGCACTATAACAAAACTTAAATGGTTTATTCAGCACAAAATAATAATCTTGTTACCATCACCCCAAATATAAAGTGAATACTATGGACAATGTTTTCTTTAATTTAATTGACTCAGTATTAACTGAACGGGAAAGCTTTAATCGAATTTGGTTCGCAGGCGGAAAAACTCAACCGCCTCAGTTTAGCTATCAAGTTAATTTTCCACGTTTAGAGTTAGTACTTAAAGGGGAATATGTTAACCAGCTTGATGATGGTGATAATGGTATTTGCCAAATTAGTTTAATGGGCGGTGATGCGATTTATATTCCACCAAATAGCTGGAACCAACCAAGCTGGAATACCGAATGTTCAGTATTGAGTTTATTGTTTGGTAAGCGTCAATTGGGCTTTAGTTTGGTCAGTAAAACCAAAGATAGCCCAAAGTTTTATGATGTTCAAAAACACTCAATTCAGGCATGGACTGGCCATGCCATCGATTCGATTTTAACCGCGCTGAATATGCTTGCCAGCGAGCCACAACAGCAGCCTATGGATGAACATTTACTGCAAGCATTGCTGAGCTACACTCAAAATATGCTTCATGTACCGTTGCATCAATCAAAAAATCGTACCGAAGATCTCTATCAAGGGATTTGTATTTATATTCAGGAAAATTTTCACCGCGCCATTAGCCGCGATACCATTGCCAATCGGTTTAATATTACTCCTAACCACTTATCACGTTTATTTCGTCAACAAGGACACATGCGCTTAGCCGACTATATTTGTTGGGTACGGATTGAACGCGCTAAATTCATGCTGCGTCAATATCCATTTCGACTAACCGAAGTGGCAACGCGATGTGGTTTTGTGGATGTGAATTACTTTTGTCGCGTATTTAAAAATAAAACCGGTCGCACACCGTCTGAATACAGAATTGTTGTCTAACGATTAGCTTGATATTACCTTAACGCTTCAATCACTAATGCTTTTAGATCTTGCGGCTGCTGGGCTAAGCTTAACGCCAGACAATAATCATCATTTAATAAACACTTTGAAAACTGTGCAAAGGCCATGATCACCGCTTTTGGTGGTGGCTTAGGTAGTATCATCGCGATTGCACGGTTGATATTTCCACGAGATGATCCCCAATCGATGGACTGTTGATGGCACACTATCGCCATCGCAGGCTGTCTGATGCTCTCGTGCATGACATGTGGCAATGCTATTTGAGGCCCCATTACAGTAGCCGAAATGGTTTCTCGATCTAATAATGCTTGTTGTAACGCTGGCTGTTGTTCAGAAGTGATAGCTTGCTGCGCCACCAGCATTTGACTTAACTGCGCAATGGTATCGGCTTTATCACCAACACCTACACCAATACTGGTAACAGGGAAATTAAGCTTAAACGGCTCTGGGGGTGAGAATTGTGCCAATGATAGTGCGTATTGAGCAATAAAATCAGTCAGTACCAAGTTTGCTAACTCAGCATCATGACCTTTGATGATCAATTGGCATAATGCATGCGGTTTATTTGCTAACGCTAGTATTTTAAGCGGCTGAGATAGCGGCGCGCGGGTTAATTGGCGCACATTAAATAGCTCAACCTGTACTTGAAAATACGAGGTCAATTTCTTGAGTTGATTAAGCTGGTAAGATGGCAGCCCTGCCTCACCACAATAGAATGTGATCCGTCTTTCTAACATCATAATTCCTTTAGAACTGTGGCTTAGCCCAACACGTTTATTCTGCGATTATTGGCACAATTGCTGACAACGCTCAATCACTGCAGTTGCATCCACCAAGACTTCTTCTATTGTCACACAATGAATCCGGCTACCAGTAAAACGCGTCCGTTGTTCGACTTCAATATCAGAAGCAATTAATACTATATCAGCGTGGGCAATATCTTTGGCGGTTAAAAAGTTTTCAATCCCCATTGCACCTTGAGTTTCAACTTGGATCTTAATTCCCATTTGATGGGCGGTTTTATTAAGAACATCCGCTGCCATATAGGTGTGTGCGATACCCGTTGGACAGGCTGTTACCGCGACAATTTTCATTTTTAATCCCTGAATATTGTTAAATATAGTGTTACCCAAGTGAGGTAACTAACTGTGCAGAATAGCATAATAAATAAGATATGAGCGAGGGAAAGAAAGGCGAGTAGCGAGGAGAAAAAGGGGCGAGGAAAGAGCAGTGGCGAGTGGCGAGACTGTTAGTAGCGAGACTCAGCCCAATATCCGTGATCTACTCAACGCGTGATTGAGCTTAAAAGAAGCCAGTGGAAATAAGGGGCGAGTAAAAACAGTAACGAGTTTCGAGTGACTGAAAAATAACCCATCACAATAACGCTACAACGCGCGGTGAGTAGATTCCCTATCTCGTTCGTAACCTCACTGTAGGGAATGACGGGGGTTGGTTTGGCATTCACTGTAGACATTACGGAGTGAGGCTTAGCATTCACTTAGCCCAATATCCGTCATCTGAAAGTTGAGGTACGAAACTATCCGTGATCTACTCAAGGCGTGATCGAGCCTTAAAGAAGCCAGTGGAAATAAGTGACGAGTAAAAACAGTGGCGAGTAGCGAGGAGAAAAAGGGGCGAGTTTCGAGTGACTGAAAAATAACTCATCACAATAACGCTACAACGCGCGGTGAGTAGATTCCCTATCTCGTTCGTAACCTCACTGTAGGGAATGACGGGGGTTGGCATTCACTGTAGGGAATGACGGGGAGTTTGGTATTCACTGTCGGGAATGACGGAGGGCTAACAAAAAAGCGACAGACTCTTGCCTATCGCTTTTCATTTATTCTCGAAACTCGCTATCTCGATTCTAACAACGCACTGTTACTCTTCGCGCTTTGATTTCCACTTCTTAATACCGTTGCTCTTACCACCAAAGCTTGGCTTGTTAGTATCACGGCTTGGCGCGGAAGTACGTGCAGGACGGTCATCGTTATTACGACGCGGTGCATCACTGCGAGCGCCACGGCTAGCATTGCGGCTATGACGATCTTCGTTGTTACGGCTGCTGCGGTTAGCACCATCAGGACGACGATTAAACTCACCTGTACCACGGTAAGTTTTAAACTGCCTTTCCGCTGCTCGTTTTTCATTACGTGCTTCTTGAGCGCGATGATCATACAGCTTAGCGTCAGTCGCTTTAGCAATAGTACGCCCTTCAGCATCGGTTTTTGATGCTTCTTCAGTACCGCTTGATTGCGAAATCATCTGCTGAATTTCATTAATCTCAGCATCAGTTAAATAACGCCACTTACCGTTTGGTAAGCCATCAATGGTAATGTTCATGATGCGCACACGGCGAAGTTTATATACTTCATAACCTAACGCTTCACACATACGACGAATTTGACGGTTTAAACCTTGAGTCAACACGATACGGAATGAGAAGTTAGTCTCTTTAGTCACTTTACATGGCAAAGTAACCGTATCTAGAATCTCAACCCCAGATGACATTTTTTCAATAAACTCAGGCGTGATCGGTTGGTCAACACGAACAACGTATTCTTTCTCATGCGAGTTACCTGCACGCAGAATTTTATTAACGATATCACCGTCATTGGTTAAGAAAATAAGGCCATCAGACGGCTTATCTAAACGACCAATCGGGAAGATACGCTTACGGTGACCAATGAAGTCAATCACGTTACCTTCAATATGACGCTCAGTAGTACACGTAATACCGGTTGGCTTATTTAACGCAATGTAGATTGGACGCTCTTTGCTGCGCAGAGGTTTATCATCAACCAATACTTCGTCGTTATCCATTACGCGCATGCCCATTTCTGGCACGGTGCCATTAATGGTTACGCGTCCCTGATCAATCAGCTTGTCCGCCTCACGGCGTGAGCAATAGCCTGTATCACTGATAAATTTATTAAGTCGAACCCCTTTTGGGCTCTGCTGGTCAGTAGAATTATGTGACATGGTTTTCTTCTATAAAGGGCTTTAGGTCGATCAGGGTAATAAACCACTCAATTGTAGTTTACTTACTCGATAGTTGTTATGAGGGGAGTTTAACTGATTGTGAGACGAGTAGCGAGTAGCGCGTTTTTAAGCTCGCGCAAACTCGCTACTCGTTACTGATATTATTTACTTGGGTAAATCACCGTGACTAATACGGCCAACATAATCACGCTGCAGTTCTTTTTCTAGCTGCGCTTCAATGTAGCCTGGTGATTTCGTCTTCGCTGATAACAAGCGGTACATCGCCGGGATCACCAATAGCGTAACTAAAGTGGCAAATGCCATACCAAAGAACACGACGGTACCAACTGAAATACGGCTTTCTGCACCAGCGCCTGTTGATAAAATCAACGGTAATGCGCCAAATAATGTCGTGAAAGCTGTCATCAGAATCGGACGTAAACGACGCACCGAGGCATCAACAATCGCTTGTTCAAACTCAATCCCTTTATCACGCAGTTGGTTAGCAAATTCCACGATCAAAATACCGTTTTTGGTTACCATACCAATCAACATGATCATCCCGATCTGACTATAAATATTGAGCCCTTGCCCCATTATCCATAATCCTGCCAAGCCACCAAAGATCCCCATCGGCACCGTTAGCATTACCACCAGCGGGTTAATAAAGCTTTCAAACTGCGCTGCGAGCACTAAATAAGCCACTAATAACGCTAACCCAAACACCACTAATATGCTGCTTTGGTTATCACGGAAATCTTGTGATTCACCAGCATAATTCACCGTAATATCTGATGGCAGCGTATCAATCGCTTGCTGATCAAGAAAATCAAGTGCATCGCCTAAGGTGTAACCTTCAGAAAGGCTTGCTTTTAGAGTGATCGATTTCTGCTTTTGGTTATGGCTTAACTTTTGCGCTGATGCCACTTCATCAATTGACGCGACAGTATCAAGCGTGACTAACTTGCCATTTTTCGCCCGTAAATAAATCTGACTTAAATCCGTCGAGCTGTTAAAACTATTTTCATCACCACGCAGGTAAACATCATATTCTTCACCGCGATCAACAAAAGTGGTTTCACTGCGTCCACCTAGCATCACTTCTAATGTTTCGGCAATTTCAGTGACTGGAATGCCTAACTCAGCCGCACGCTCACGGTTAACATTAACCAATAACTCTGGCGTGGTTTCAGCATAATCTAAATCTGCGCCTTCCATTAACGGGCTATCTTCAGCAATATGTTTAAGCTTGGTCGCCCATTTAAACAATTCTTGATAATCCGCGCCGCCCAATACAAATTGCACAGGCTCTGAGGATCCCCCACGGAAACCAGGCATCATCGGCATTACCCGTACATCAGGAATACCAGCCAATGTTTTACTGATCATCCCTAATGCTTGTTGGGCACTCACGGTTCGATCATTCCAATCTTCTAATTGCATGATCACAAAGCCGGTTTGATCCCCTGCTCGACCACCAAAGGCTGGAGACTGAATGCTAACTGATTTCAATACTCCTTTACCTAACAATGGTAATAAGCGTGCTTCAACTTGATCCATGTTACCGATCATACGGTTATAACTGGTGCCTTCTGCCCCTTTTACAAACGCAAATAATACTCCGCGATCTTCTTGGGGGGCGAGTTGAGCTGGAATCTGTTTCATTAATCCAGCACTGGCAGCAATACAGCCTAATACCACTAATGGCGCGACAAAACGTTTTTTAACGGCCACGGTTACAATGCGGCGGTAACCGTTTTCAAGTTGTTCAAACTGACGATTTACCCACAGATTAAACCGATTTGGCTTTACATTCGCTTTAAGCAATTTGCTACACATCACTGGCGTTAGGGTTAATGCGATAAGTGATGAGAAAATTACCGCCATCGCCAGTAACACTGAAAACTCAGTAAATAATCGCCCGACCATGCCTTCCATAAACGAGATCGGCAAAAACACCATCACCAATACCGCGGTGGTCGCAATAACCGCAAATCCCACTTCACGCGTACCTTTATAGGCCGCAAGTAATGGTGATTCTCCTCGTTGTAAATGGTGAAAAACGTTTTCAACTACTACAATCGCATCATCGACCACCAATCCAATTGCTAGAATTAACGCCATCAGAGTCAGTAAGTTGATTGAAAAGCCAAAGAAATACGCCGTAATAAACGCCGAAATTAATGAAACCGGCACCGTCACAGCAGGAATTAAGGTTGCCCGTACTTGACCAATAAAGATATACAGCACCAAAATAACCAGCGCGCCAGTCACTAACAACGTGCTATAAACTTCATTAATTGAGCGTTCGATAAACACCGTTGCGTCATAATCTATGGTTAGCGATGCGCCTTGCGGTAAAAACTTTTGCATCTTTGCCACTTCAGCACGCACTTCTTTAGCAACATCAAGCGGGTTAGCATCTGACATGGTCACAATGCCTAAACTTAAATTAACCACGCCGTTACTTTTAAAGGTCGAATTTTCGTTTTCAGCACCAATGCTGACATCAGCGACATCTTTAAGATAAATCGGTGTACCCGCTGCCGTTTTGTGAATCACTAAATACTTAAAATCATTAACGGTTTTATATAAACGTGCGGTACGTACTGACATCACCGTTTGATCATTGCGTACTTCACCACCGGGTAATTCAACGTTTTCATCTTTTAGTGCATTAACAATATCTTTAGTGGTAATGCCACGCCCAGCCATTAATACCGGTTGTAGCTTGATATACATGACTTTGTATAAAGCACCGCTCAAACTGACGGAGCTAACACCGTCTAATAGGCTAAACCGATCTTCTAATACTCGCTGTGCATAATCTGTCAGCTGAGTACGATCCATCTCTGATGACGATAGATTAATGTAGATTGCAGGCTCACCCGAACCATTATCTTTTGAGACGATAGGATCGTTAGCATCATCAGGTAGTCGACGCTGGGCACGAGCAACAGCATCACGAATATCACTGACCCCCTCGGTCAGATCCCAGTCCATATTGAACTCAACCGTGATCCGTGACATGCCATTACGCGTGATCGAGGTAATATTTTCGATACCACTGATGCCAGATAATTCATCTTCAATTGGCGTGGTGACTTGGCTTTCCATTACCGAGGCTGATGTACCTTCATAAGTGGTCATCACGGTGACAACAGGGCTTTCAACATCTGGCATTTCACGTACAGCCAGTTTAGAGAAAGACACAATACCAAATACACACAACAGCAAACTTAATACGATCGCAACCACAGGTCGCTTGACTGAAATATCAGATAACCACATTAGCTTGCTACTCCAACCGCTGGAGTGATGTCTTTGATGGTGATGCCGTCACGCATATTGACTAACCCTTGCACCACAATTCGCTCGCCGATGTTAAGGCCTTTTTTGATCACCACGTTGTTATCAATACGCTCGCCAAGCTCTACCAAGGTACGATGAACTTGCTGTTGACCATCAACAATATAAACATAACGTTTAGTACCTGAATACTCTAACGCTTGCACTGGAATAATTGCCTGTTGCTGCGGAATAAAATCAATATCGGTTGCAAGTAGCATTCCAGGCTTTAAGGCATGATCTTTATTTTCAAATACCACCCGTACTTTGATATTGAGTGAATCGGGCTGAACACGTGAATCAATGGCTTGAATTTTACCGACAAAGGCACGATCGCCCCATGCTTGGCTTTTAGCGGTGACGTTAATGCCAACCTTTAAAAAGGAGAGATATTGTTCTGGAACTTCAATATCCAGACGCATAGAAGAAAGGTCATCAAAATTAAACAGCTCACTGCCAGCCGCTGTCATGTGTCCAGGACTAAAGTCATACAAGCCGATAGTGCCATCAAATGGCGCGCGAATAGCATGATCGTTAAGATTTGCTAATGCCGCTTTTAAACGTGCATTCGCAATACTAACGCTGGCCGCTTGAGCATCAATCTCGGTTTTGGTTATTGCGCCACGACTTAGCAATCGCTGAAATTCGGCTAATTTACGTTGCTCATCATTACGGTATGCCAATGCCTCATCGTAAGCCGCGACCGCTTTATCATCATCAAGTTGGATCAGTAATTGTCCCTTGCTAACTGTGGTGTTCACAGGTACCGCAATGGTTTTGATTTTAGCTGACACTTCTGCTGCAACATTCACCGCTTGTTGAGCATGCAATTTACCGACTAAAGATAACGATTGAGCGACGGCAACTGACGCTACTTCACCAGTTGTGACAGAGACAACCCGCTGTGAACGCTGTGGCTGTGATTTATTTTGCGCAGCATGTGATGTTCCTTGAAAGTAAAAGTAACTACCTGATAATACTGCGGCGACTAATACTGCTACGGCCATTTTTTTCATTTGCTAAAACCATCATAAAAATCCTAGCCGAATAATATCTGAACTCGAGCTTGAATAACGTCAAGAAATGTAAAGTTAAGCAAAAATTCGCTTACTGATGAAAAATCCAGCAAGTATTCGATAATTATAATAAAAAAGGTTTACAGCGCTGAAATGTTTGTTATTATCCGCCCCGCACTTGTGGTGGGGTTCCCGAGTGGCCAAAGGGAGCAGATTGTAAATCTGCCGGCACTGCCTTCGAAGGTTCGAATCCTTCCCCCACCACCATTAATTTTGAAGAGTTGTTTTATAACGGCTTTTCGGTAATTAAACTGGCCTTTAATTACCATAGCGTCAACAAATTATCGCAATACCCCGTGGTGGGGTTCCCGAGTGGCCAAAGGGAGCAGATTGTAAATCTGCCGGCACTGCCTTCGAAGGTTCGAATCCTTCCCCCACCACCATCATTTTGAAAAGTTGTTTTTACAGCTTTTCGGTAATTAAACTGGCCTTTAATTACCATAGCGTCAACAAATTATTGTAATACCCCGTGGTGGGGTTCCCGAGTGGCCAAAGGGAGCAGATTGTAAATCTGCCGGCACTGCCTTCGAAGGTTCGAATCCTTCCCCCACCACCATCATTTTGAAAAGTTGTTTTTACAGCTTTTCGGTAATTAAACTGGCCTTTAATTACCATAGCGTCAACAAATTATTGTAATACCCCGTGGTGGGGTTCCCGAGTGGCCAAAGGGAGCAGATTGTAAATCTGCCGGCACTGCCTTCGAAGGTTCGAATCCTTCCCCCACCACCATCATTTTGAAAAGTTGTTTTTACAGCTTTTCGGTAATTAAACTGGCCTTTAATTACCATAGCGTCAACAAATTATTGTAATACCCCGTGGTGGGGTTCCCGAGTGGCCAAAGGGAGCAGATTGTAAATCTGCCGGCACTGCCTTCGAAGGTTCGAATCCTTCCCCCACCACCATTATTTTGAAAAGTTGTTTTTATGACTTTTCGGTTATTAAACTGGCCTTTAGTAACCATAGCATCAACAAATTATCGCAATACCCCGTGGTGGGGTTCCCGAGTGGCCAAAGGGAGCAGATTGTAAATCTGCCGGCACTGCCTTCGAAGGTTCGAATCCTTCCCCCACCACCATTATTTAGCCAGTTGCTTTGCAGCTGGCTTTTTCATATCTACAATAAACTGCTGTTAAACGTTCAACAAATCAAACTAAACTGTAACATATGTGTAATAATGCATACTATTGCTGATATTGTTTATGGATCGTTATGGCACAAGCATCACTTCACACCCACATCGATTGGCAACATGTAAAGGTACTGATTATTGACGATCAGTTGTCTTCTGCATTACTGATCCAAAATATTTTACACAGCATTAAGCTGACGAGTGTTGATATCGCCACCTGCAGCAATACAGCCCTTCAATGCTGTCGTACTACCAACTACGATTTAATTCTAATCGACTTTCATCTTGAAGCGGATATTAATGGCAGCGATCTGCTTGCCGCAATGAGAAAAACTAATTGTATTAGTGCACATTGTGGAGTGGTGTTTATCTCTGGCGATCGTACTCCGGAAATTATTGTGACCTCAATGACAATGGATGCCGATAGCTTTCTGAGTAAACCGTTAAATATCGGCATGCTGAAACAGCGCGTAGTGACGGTTTATCAAGCCTGTTTACTGCGTCGACCGATTTATACTGCTATAGAAAATAATAAAATTTCGACAGCGATGACATTATGTCGACAGTTACTACGACAACAAGGCCATAATCTAGAGATTGAGATTTTATTAATTGATTTATTAATCAAGCAACAACAGTGGTCACAAGCACAGCAATTATTAACCTTATTTAGCCAACACAGCCAAAACCATAAACTGATATTACGCCAAGCACAGTTAACTCATCACCAAGGTGATACGCCTGCCGCTATTTGTATATTACAAACGTTAATTAAGCAGGTGCCGTTATTTGTTGAAGCTTATGATGAATTGGCAATCTTGTTACAACAACAGCAACAGAATGATAATGCCAAAGTGATTGCTTATAAGGCATTATTATTAACTCCAACGATTAGCCACCGTTCATTATTGGTTGCCCAACTGGCAGTAAATACCAACGATCAATCCTTGTTTATCAAGGTCGGTAAAACGTTAGTCAATCATTTAGCGATTATTGATGATGATTGGATCGTATATCTGGCTCAATACACTGCACAATTTGAACAGCTCCATAGCCAACAATTATCGCCACAGCGGCAACGGAAATTAATCAAACAACTTAAAAAGTTATTTCAACAAGCAAATCGACGCTTAACTCACAACCAAAAGAAATGTCTTACAGCATTTCGGCATATTACCTTGGCAAGGTTTACTGCCACACTGCAACCATTAACAACTAAACGGCGATTGTTATATGGCTTAAAAAGGTATTTTGGGCAGATGTCGCAAGCGCCTGCAGCAATAATGGTTGATGCACTCCCATTATTAATTCACTTTGGGGAAACGCGTCTAATTGGCGAGATTTATCAGATCTTAATGACGCGAACAGTATTAGATCCGCACAGTCATTATCGTATGGCACAATTACAGCAAAATAAATTTCTGGTTGAAAATGTACGTTTATTAGTTGCTCAACTCGCGACAGCAAAAGCCACTGTAACGCTCGATCCACAACGAGCTTACTGTATATATCAAACCATTTTACGTGATTATCCTTATAATACAGAAGCTCATTTAGGCCGTATTGCTAGCTTACTTGCGCAGCAACAGATTAACCATTTGCAGATAACCAGTAGCTTACAACAAATGAAAAAGATGCCATTACCATCGCCATTATTGGAATGGTTGCAGCAGCTTCAGCATCAATATAACGATCAGCATATCATCAGTTATGATCAATTCTCACCGTCATCATCATGATCAGCTGGCTTATCTGATGCACCTTGAGCATATTTCTCATTTCGATGTTGCTGGGCTTGTTCTTTTCTGAGTCGAGTTGCTCGCTCTTGTTCCGACTCAGAGCCAAACAAACGCTTGATAAAATCAAACATGATGATGTCCTATAGTTCTCTTGGTGTAATACGGTTATTAGCGAATAAAACGATTATAGATAAACAGTAATATCAACGCGCCAGCAGTGGCTATAATGATACTGCCAATGTTAATCCCACCCGCGGCACCTATCCCTATCAAAGAGCCAATCCAGCCTCCGGCTAAAGATCCGGCAATACCTAAGCCACACGTTGCTATCCAACCGCCACCATCATTACCTGGCATTAACCATTTTGCTAATGCACCAGCAATAAGACCTAAAATAATCCAAGAAATGATCCCCATATTACTGCTTCCTTCTAATAATAAATTTAATATATATGCCCGCTCATGAGCGGTGATATGTGTGCTGTCTATTTAAAAACAATAACTTGTCATAAACGATATCAGCACCTTTATCATAGACCTGCAATAATCATCATGCCCAAATAAAGCAATCATTTAATTAACCTCAGCGTTAATTGTTATCTGCATATATTGAAGTGATGGTCGATGTGCTAGTATCTGTAACCAATAATTATTCGCAGTTATGGACACTAAATATGAAAGTTATTTCTTTTAACATCAATGGGCTACGTGCTCGCTTACATCAACTTCAAGCTATTATCGATAAGCACCAACCTGATGTTATCGGTCTACAAGAAATTAAAGTTCATGACGAAGCCTTTCCACTCGCCGATGTAGAAGCAATGGGATACAAAGTGTATTTTCATGGCCAAAAAGCCCATTACGGCGTGGCTATGCTTTGTAAGCAAGAGCCAATCAATGTACAGAAAGGCTTTCCTACTGATGATGAAGACGCGCAACGCCGTATGATCATGGCGACTTTTGCTCAGCCTAATGGCACTAATATTACGGTAATGAACGGATACTTTCCGCAAGGTGATAACGTTAGCCATGAAACAAAATTTCCAGCCAAAGAAAAATTTTATGCTGATCTAATGCACTACCTTAATAATCATCATCAGGTTGAAGATGAACTGATTATTATGGGTGATATCAATATCAGTCCGACGGATTTAGACATTGGTATTGGCCCCGTTAACGCCAAGCGATGGCTAAAAACAGGCAAGTGTTCGTTCCAGCCAATTGAACGTCTGTGGCTAAAAACATTACTTGATTGGGGCTTTGTTGATACCTTCCGCCAACGACACCCAACAGTTGATGATCAATTCTCATGGTTTGACTATCGCTCTAAAGGTTTTGTCGATAATCGAGGGCTACGAATTGACGTGATTCTGGCTACACCAACTTTAGCTCAGCGTTGTATTGACGCTGGCATTGACTATCCATTGCGTGGTATCGAAAAACCATCAGATCATGCGCCAATTTGGTCGACTTTTACCGAGTAATTAAGGGGGTTATTGGCTTTTAATCGTCATTATTAACATCTATATTAATATCGAAACTGCATCAAATAATTCATTCCTAAAGCCGTCTATCATCAGTAGCGGCTTTGTATGGGTTTACATATATATTCACCATTACTCTTGAATGATACTTATGCAGTATGGATATAGAGAATACATACTCAAACGTTACATTCACCTTGAGAATATAAAAAAAGTTGAATCAAACTTGTTTTGATCGCACAAAATTTTTAAAAAAGATCATAGCAAAACATAAGTAATTGATTTTTAAAGAGGCCAAATTTTGTAATCACTATCTAAATATTATGAAATAAAATTACATTAAAATTTTTTTTAGTTTTCTCAAAAAAATTATACTCTTAATATTCAATTGATTACATTATTTTGCAATGTAATAATATGTCTAATATTGTTATAAATTTTCACCGCAATGATCCAGATCAAGTTTATGATTCACGACCTTTGCTATTATTCTTGCAGCCTAACTTAAACCATAAAGAGCACCCCTGTGAAAATGGAAACTAATCCTTTTGACTCGCTGATGCCACCAGCTATGGCACATAAGGCCGAAGAAGTCGGCGTTTATAAAGCAACAAAACATCCACTACAGTCATTCTTTTTAGCGATAACTGCGGGTGTATTTATTTCAATTGCTTTTGTGTTTTACACAACAGTTACTACTGGCGCTGGTGATATGCCTTGGGGGATGTCTAAGTTTGTTGGTGGTCTTGCATTTAGTTTAGGTTTAATCCTAGTCGTAATCTGTGGCGGTGAGCTTTTTACCTCTTCAGTTTTAACTACAGTTGCTCGCGCAAGTGGCCGCATTACGACAGGTCAGTTAATGAAAAACTGGGGCATTGTTTACTTCGGTAACTTTGTCGGCGCAATATTCTTTGTTGTGTGTATTTGGATTGCAAAACAACACCTTGGCGCTGATGGCCAATGGGGTATTAACGCAATGAAAATCGCTCAACATAAGCTTCATCATAGTTTTGGACAAGCTGTTGTTTTAGGTATTCTTTGTAACCTAATGGTTTGTCTTGCCACGTGGATGACTTTTTCATGCCGTAGTGCCACTGATAAAGTAATGGTTATGTTGTTACCTGTTGCGATGTTTGTTGCTAGTGGTTTTGAGCACTGTATTGCAAATATGTTTATGATTCCAATGGGTATCGTGATCCACGCTTTTGCAAGTCCAGAATTTTGGACCATGGCTGGCGTTAATCCAGCTCAATTTGCAGATTTAACCGTACATAATTTTGTTGTAAACAACCTAATCCCCGTTACTATTGGTAATATCATTGGTGGTGGTGTATTGGTTGGTATGACATATTGGGTTATCCATCGTCGTCCAGAACTTAAAGGTAATAACCACCACTAAGTTCGACACGATAACACTTATTTTTTTCTACTGAATAGTATAGGTAGGTATACAATGGCAGAGCAATTTGCTGCATGGGAAGGCTTCACAGCTGGTGATTGGCAGAACGAAGTAAACGTTCGTGACTTTATCCAAAAGAACTACACTCCTTACGAGGGTGACGGCTCTTTCCTTGAAACAGAAGCAACTCCAGCTACAGCTAAACTTTGGGAAGCTGTAATGGTAGGCATCAAACAGGAAAACGCGACTCACGCACCTGTTGATTTCGATACTGACGTTGTTTCTACTATCACTGCACACGACGCTGGTTACATTGACCAAGAGCTTGAAACTATCGTAGGTCTTCAAACTGACGCGCCTCTTAAGCGTGGTTTGATCCCTAACGGTGGTATCCGCATGATCGAAAACTCATGCAAAGTATACGGTCGTGAACTAGATCCTACTATCAAGAAGGTTTACTCAGAACTTCGTAAAACACACAACCAAGGTGTTTTCGATATCTACACGCCTTCTATCATCAAATGTCGTAAGTCTGGTGTTCTAACTGGTCTTCCAGATGCATACGGCCGTGGTCGTATCATCGGTGACTACCGTCGTATCGCTCTTTACGGTATCGACAAGCTAATGGCTGACAAGCTAGCTCAATTCAAATCTCTAGAAGAAATGTTTGAGAACGGCGAAGATCTTCAAATGACTATGCAACGTCGTGAAGAGATCTGTGAGCAACACCGTGCACTTGGCCAAATCAAAGAAATGGCTGCTAAGTACGGTTGTGATATCTCTCTTCCTGCTGCAAATGCACAAGAAGCTATCCAGTGGACTTACTTCGGCTACCTAGCTGCTGTTAAATCACAAAACGGTGCTGCAATGTCTCTAGGTCGTACTTCGACTTTCCTAGACATCTTCATCGAGCGTGATATCGCCGCTGGTAAGATCACTGAAGCTCAAGCGCAAGAAATGATCGACCACTTCGTAATGAAGCTACGTATGGTTCGTTTCCTACGTACTCCTGAATACGATGAGCTATTCTCTGGTGACCCAATCTGGGCAACAGAATCAATGGGTGGTATGGGTCTTGACGGTCGTACACTAGTTACACGTACTAACTTCCGTTTCCTAAACAGCCTATACACTATGGGTCCTTCTCCAGAGCCAAACATCACTGTGCTTTGGTCTGAGCAACTACCTGTAGGCTTCAAGAAGTTCTGTGCGAAGGTATCTATCGATACTTCTTCTATCCAGTACGAAAACGATGACCTAATGCGTCCAGACATGAACTCTGACGATTACGCTATCGCTTGTTGTGTATCTCCAATGGTTGTTGGTAAGCAAATGCAGTTCTTCGGTGCGCGTGCTAACCTTGCTAAGACTATGCTTTACGCAATCAACGGCGGTGTGGATGAGAAGCTTAAGATCCAAGTAGGTCCTAAGACTGAAAAAGTAACTGCTGAAGTTCTTGATTACGAAGATACAATGGATCGTCTAGATCACTTCATGGATTGGTTAGCAACGACTTACGTTTCTGCGCTAAACGCTATTCACTGGAGCCACGACAAGTACAGCTACGAAGCATCGCTAATGGCTCTACACGATCGTGACATCAAGCGTACAATGGCTTGTGGTATCGCTGGTCTTTCTGTTGCTGCTGACTCACTATCAGCTATCAAATACGCAACTGTTAAGCCTATCCGTGACGAAGATGGCATCGCTATCGATTTCGAAATCGAAGGTGACTATCCTAAGTTCGGTAACAATGACGCACGCGTTGATGACATCGCATGTGACCTTGTTGAGCGCTTCATGAACAAGATCCGTACTCACAAGATGTACCGTGATGCGATCCCTACTCAGTCTATCCTAACTATCACATCTAACGTTGTGTACGGTAAGAAGACGGGTAACACGCCAGACGGTCGTCGTGCAGGTGCTCCTTTCGCACCAGGTGCTAACCCAATGCACGGTCGTGACGAAAAAGGCGCTGTAGCTTCACTTACTTCTGTAGGTAAACTACCGTTTGCACACGCTAAAGATGGTATTTCATACACATTCTCTATCGTTCCAAACGCACTAGGTAAAGATCTTGATACTCAAGAAACTAACCTTGCTGGCCTAATGGATGGTTACTTCCACCATGAGTCAGGCATCGAAGGTGGTCAACACCTAAACGTTAACGTTCTTAACCGTGAAACTCTTGAAGACGCAGTTAAGCACCCAGAGAACTACCCACAGCTAACTATCCGTGTATCAGGTTATGCAGTGCGTTTTAACTCTCTAACTGCTGAACAGCAGGCTGACGTTATCGCTCGTACATTCACAGCTTCTCTATAATATAGAGTCTTCTGTGTAGGAAGTTTACTTCCTAATAAAAAACCGGCTAATTATAGCCGGTTTTTTTATGCCTCAAGTTTATGTGCAATGACATACCCTGTTACATCTTTTATGTTGTTCATATCATGCTTTATCGTTAATCTGCGCAAAAAACACCCACCAGTTGCAATTATTTGCTTTTACATTGCCAGGATACGACTTTCTGATGCGAAGAACTCAATCGGTATTGATTGTCGATGATAGTAGTATTATCCAACAAACAACCAAGCTTATTTTAGTCAATGGTCAATTTCAAAGTGCCAATATTTTTTGTGCATCAAATGCTGCTGAAGCGATTAAATATTGTCAGCAACAAAGCTTTGATATTTTGTTTCTTGATTTCAATCTTGGATTTGGTAGTACCGGATTACAACTGCTAGAACGCCTCCATCACCATGAGTTATTGAATCATTCTCCGCTTATTTTCATTCTGACAGCAGATGACTCTCCCGCGGTATTAATGGGGTTTTCAGAATACCAACCAGATGATTATTTGGTTAAACCACTACGCTTAAGTACCTTAAAACAACGCTTAGAATACAGTTTTGAACAGCGTGCAATAAATGAGCGGGCGTTTGCTCATTATCAACAAGTGGGTATTAGTGGTATTGAATCAATGTGTAGTCAATATACCCCCCCACTTGCGATTCACTGCACCACCATGACTGCAGTTGCTAAACGATTACTGAATCAAAAGCAGCCGCATTTACACACTGACATTTTAGCCTTATTAACTTTAATTCAGCGCCTATATCAAAGTTTGCCAGCACAACTGTTATTAATCCAACTATGGCTGCAACAGCAAAATTTTAAAGCGCTTAATCCACTATTAACGCAATTACGCCGCTCATACCCTAACCATTTGATGCTACTTGAATACAGTGCCAGTGCTGCACTATTACAAAATAAAATCACTCAGGGTTATGATTTTTGGTTACAAGCGCATAATGTTAGCAAAAATAATCTGCAACGCCTGTTTGGTTTATTATGGATAGAATCCCATTTTCAAAATCACAGTGCGATGCAGCAACATTTGCGAGAAGCAATTTCTTATCTTCGTTATTCTGTGTGGGATAAGCCGTGTTATCACGCGTTTATTATCTGGTTACAATTACAGCATAGTGATAAAAAAAGCTTACCTATCGAACGCTTATGGCGCACAATCAGCCAACAAAAGACCATTACTAAACATGAACGGCCTTTTATTTACTTACTCCAAGCATGGCAGTATTTAGATAATGATAATAATCTTGGTGCCTATAAAAGTTATGGTGCTGCAATGGATGCCATTCATTATATTGATCCTGATAACCATAGCTTTGAGTTTGATGCTATTGCACTTTGTATCAACAAGCGTTTAGCCATGACGCGTCATCAGACTGACTGCTATCAGCGCTTACAGTACAACCTGCTACAACGGCAAAATGAACCACATTCAATTATAAAAAATATGTGGTTAGAGACAATGAAACCAACATCAGATCATCGAACAGATGAGCAATATCGCCATGCACTGAGGCTAGTAAAACAAAAGTATTATGTTGAAGCGGGACAAGCGATATTACAACTCTGGCCCCATTATCGTTTTGATGAAGTATTAGCACGCTGCTTAGTTGAATTGTCGTCTCGTGGGCATCTAAATAATGAACCACAGCATCAACAATGGATTAAAGAAGCCAGATGGACGTTTGAATCACAAGATTTTAAACCTGAATGGTATTTGAAGCTAAAAACCCAGTACCGCAGCCTGCAACGGCCTTTATATTAATTTGTTATTTTAGGTATTTATCAATGCGAATTTTCACATTATGGCTAACGTTAACAATGTTAATATTAAGTTTTAGTGTTCATGCCAAGCCATCAAGTGATATCGCAAAGAAGCCGATGATCACTGTTGGCTATACCTCATTTAATTGGGCACCGTTAGCGTTTAAAAAAGATAAGAAGATTATTGGCTTATTGCCATCGCTAATGGATGCAATTGCAGCTAAAGCTGGTTTTCAAGTTCGAAGTATTTGCTATTCCAGCTTTGAAGATATGCTGTCGGCGTTTAAACGTAATGAAGTCGATTTATTGATTGGTGTTGCTCCGACGTTAGATCGCCAAAAATATATGGTTTTCAGTGATCCGATTTTAAGTACCTCATTTGCAATGCTTAGTGCTTCATCAAAACACACAAAACTATCCGATCTAAAAAACACCATCATTAGTATTGAAAATGGCTTTGCTATCGAACAAAAAATAATCGACATGCAGTTTGCAGAGCAAATCCTTTCTATGCCATCAACTAAAGTGGCACTGAATGCCGTAAAGAAAGGCTTGGCTGATGCTTATATTGGCAATGGTTTAATATTACAAAATTTATACACTTATGGTGATTTACAGCATTCGTTATCTTTCTCGCCCTTAACAGCTCTTCCTTTTGAGCGGTTGTATATCACAGCAACTAAAAATCACCGTTCGCTTATCAACAAGATAAACCAAGCCTATGATCAATTACCAGAATCAGAACTGACGGAGATTTATGATCATTGGCTGACAAATAAACAACAGAAAATGTTGGGAGATCCCCATGAGTTGCATTTAACCACAGCCGAAACCAATTACTTACAACAGCACAAAAATATTCGTATTGGCTATCAATTCCCAATATCGGTGACACTAGGCATTAACGACACCATTTTACGCCAACTCAAAGATACACTGGATCATATTACTCAAAAGTTAAACATCACCGCGACCATTACGCCGATCGCTAATTATCAAGATGCTAAACAGCAATTAGCAGATAATAAAATTGATATTATTGCTGCTATTGTCACAACAAGAAAACGTCAGACAGAGCTCGCCTTCACTGTGCCTTATAGTCGAGATAAGTGGGTAATGATCGATCGTATTAATCATAAAAAATTAAAACGTATTGATTCAAGCGACACTATTGGCGTACTAGCATCAAGCTTTGGAGCAAAACTTGTTCAAGAATATTACCCTACAGCGAAAGTGCATCAATTTAAAACCAAACTCGACATCCTCAAAGCTGTTACCGATGGCAAGATTAATTATGGTGCAATTTCGTTCTCAAATGCCCATTTGCTGATTCAAGATAACTTTTTAGGACAATTAAAAATCGTCGCAAGTCAGTTAGATGATCATGCGCTTAACGTGGCTTTTGCCGTTGCGCCTAATAATTTAATTTTGCGTAATATTTTTAATAAAGCGATTGATTCCTTTCCACCAGAAACACTCGATGATATTCAAAAAAAATGGCACACAGTCACGCTTAAAGCAGATGGAAATTACCATCAGCTAGTGACAATTATCATCATTTTTGGGTTAGTGATTTGCTGTATTATTGGTGCGATTACGGTTTGGAACCGTCGCTTAACCAATGAAATCAAACACCGTAAAGCAGTTGAAGATAAATTAACTTATCTCACCAATAACTTTGATGGCGTATTAATTCAGCATCACCAAAAAAGTGATGATCCTATGGATATTGATATTCTGTTTATGAGTGAAAAGATTATCGATTTTACTGGCACATCAGCAAGTAAGTTTTACTTTTTTCCTCAACTGCTAAAAGATCGAATGGCTTTGCGGGATGATTATCAAACCTTACTAACAGCTATGCGTAATGCGGTCAAGCAAGGCTATTGGCGAACAGAGCTTCAGCTAAATACGCAAGAAAACAATAACTCACGCTGGATTGAGCTCCGTTGCCAAATAACGCCATCAACTACAGGCTGGCAATGGAATAGTATTTTGATTGATATCACGCAATTAAAACACCAACAGTTAGCCTTAACCGCAGCTAAACAAAAATCACAAGCAGCAACGACTGCTAAATCACGTTTTTTAGCAATGATGAGTCACGAGATTCGCACCCCGATTAGTGGCATTATTTGTTTATTGGATTTGATGAAACCTTATGCCCAGCAACCTGAATTACAACAAATTCATCAGAACCTCACCCTTTCAAGTGATAATCTGCTAAATATCGTTAACGATGTATTAGATTTTTCAAAGCTTGAATCGAAGAAACTTAAGCTCGATCTGCGAGAGAAGCAACTCACTAAAATTGCCACAATTTTAGTGCAGCCCCATGCCCTTCATGCTGCACAAAAAGGACTCGACTTTAAATTATGGATTGATCCTAATATCGCCCACAGTTTACGCTTTGATAGTATGCGCTTAAAACAAGTGCTTAATAACTTACTTAATAATGCGATTAAGTTTACTGCTAATGGCTCAATTCAACTTGATATTAATCTATTATCTCAACATGATAACCAGCAGATCATTAGTTTTAAAGTTACCGATACCGGTATTGGTATATCTGCGCAAGATATCGATAATTTATTTCAACCTTTTGAGCAGCTAGACCAAGATAGCGCCCGCCGCTATGACGGCACTGGACTCGGGCTTTCAATCTGTCACCAATTGATCCAACTGATGGACGGTAGTATCACGGTTGCCAGTCAGCCCGATCAAGGCACAAGCTTTACGATCATTCTTACGTTTGATATTTGCCAGCCAACGGTCAGTAAACCATTACATAAACATTGTGGGCTATTAACCATGGCCAATGATTCGATTTTGATCGATTACCTAACGGCTTGGCAGTGTCCAATTACGGTATTAACTGCGACCACCAAAGAACAGCTTGCTGCCGCAGTATCAGTACAGTGTATTGATACGCTGTTCGTTCCTCAATCATGGGTCATTGAGCATGATATTGATTTGAATTGGATTGCGATTAACTTGCCTTCAGTAAATTGGATCACGATTACTTCAGCCGATGTAATGCTGACCTCAAACATCAATGCACGAAATATTTCTTTGAATCCATTGCTGCCTAACCAGTTGTACCGAGCATTAACGCAACCTTTTCAACCTTATAATAACGATAGTCAATGTTCATATTCGGTCCAAGCTCCTCTTACTCGTGAACAAGCTATCGCTGAAAATCGTTATGTATTGGTGGCAGAAGATCATCCAATAAACCAACAAATACTCAAACAACAATTAGAACAGCTCAATTACGCGGTTGATATTGTTGATAATGGTAAGCAAGCGCTAATCGCCTTAGCCAATAATAATTACAGCCTTTTATTAACAGACTGCCATATGCCAGAAATGGATGGCTATGAGCTGACCAAAACAATTCGCGAACAAGAGCAACATACAGCAAGCTCTCCATTGGCTATTATTGCTGTTACAGCGAATGCTCTAACAAATACCGACCGTTTTAGAGCGATGGGATTTAACGACTATTTAATAAAACCATTGAAACAACAGCAGCTAAAAACGGTGTTGGCTCGATGGCTACAACCATCTGCAACAATAGATAAGGCTAACGTGTTACCACAATTAGCTCAAAAAAATATTGAATTGCCACCAGCATCGGTGCCTATGATGATTGATATTGATGAATTGCTGCTTATCTTTGGCGATAAAGATCTATGTCAGACACTGCTGCAACAATATTTAACGGCTTGTGTAGAGGATTTGGAACAATTAAATGCCGCTATCACACACCAAAATAATGATAGTATCTTTATGGTCAGCCATCGTATCAAAGGGGCTGCACGAATGATGGCTTTTCATCAATTAGCACAGATTGCTGATGAGCTTGAATCATACTCGCAACATGCTCAAATAAATAAAGCTAACTTACAATCGTATTACACTGATATTGAAAAATTAATCAACCAATTATCTCTGCAAATAAATCGCAAATAGGATCGAAATATGAATATATTATTGATTGAAGATCATGACTTTCAACGTCAGGTTCTTGCAACCCAATTAGCTCATCTGATCGATCCTAATTATGACCAAATACATTGTGCAGCTAATGGTATCGATGCGTTAGCAATCATGCAAAATTATCAACCTCAATTATTGTTATGCGATCTCAATATGCCGCAAATGGACGGTATTAGTTTTCTTGGTCACCTCGCAGAACAGCAATTTAGCGGTCAGATTATTATCACCAGTGCGCTAGGTGCAGAGGTGCTAAATAGCGTCAATAAAATGTGTAAAAACTACGGTCTTAATCTATTAGGGACACTCGTTAAACCAACTCACCTTGATCAACTCAAGCAATTACTTACGCTGGCGACCAATGATTTAAAACCAGCAAATTCATCGCTTCCGCTACTGCAAGATATTAAAGAACAAGACATTATTGATGCTTTACAAGCAGGTTACCTAACACCTTATTATCAACCGATTGTCAATCTGAAAACTGGAGAATGGGTAGCAAGTGAGGCCTTAATTCGCTTTATTCATCCAGATCATGGCATTGTTCCTGCTATCAAATTTATTAAGCTTTTAGCCACGCTAGGTAAAGATACTCAACTAGCATTACTGATTATTAATCATATTATTGGTCATCAAACAATTTTGGGAGGCCGCAAAGTCGCGGTCAATATATCAGCCAATACATTAGTTGAACGTAGTTTTATTAATACGGTATTAAGCCTGCACTACCAGCATCCACAACTGCATCATTGGTTGTATTTTGAGTTAACAGAATCAGATATTTTTGAATCGGCAGGACAAGCACTAGAAGCGGCAGCACGACTCGGTATGCATGGTTTTAATCTTTCTATTGATGACTTTGGTACTGGCTATTCATCACTTAAACAACTTGATATTTTGCCGTTTAAATCATTAAAGTTAGACATCAGTTTCATCCAAGCAATGCCAACCAATTACACAGCAAAAGTGATTATTGAGACCTGCCTCTTATTAGCACAACGTCTTAATTTAACCGCCATTGCAGAAGGTGTGGAAGATATTACCTTGTGGCTGAAATTACAAAAAATGGACTGTGAATTAGCCCAAGGGTACTTTATTTCTCCACCGCTGCCTGTTAGTCAAATTCCAATTTGGCATACGCAATGGCAGCAACGAAGCCAACAACTGGTTAATGATTCAGTTTCTAAAGAGATAACCTAGCAAATAAAACGGCAATCAATGTTAACCATAACAACACGGTCTAGTTAATTAACAACCCAGAGTTTTCGCTATATTCAGACATCATTTTGTAATAAAATAACATATAAATAAAACGCAGTATGCGGAGAAATAAAACAATGTCAGTAACAGGTCGTATTCACTCTTTCGAATCTTGCGGAACCGTCGATGGGCCAGGAATTCGGTTTATTGTATTCCTGCAAGGTTGCTTAATGCGCTGCAAATACTGTCACAACCGTGATACATGGGATACCCATGACGGTCGTGAAGCTACCGTCGAAGAATTAATGCATGAAGCGCGTTCTTACCGTCACTTCATGAACGCTTCTGGTGGTGGTGTTACCGCCTCTGGTGGTGAAGCTATGCTACAACCCGAATTTGTCCGTGATTTTTTCCGTGCTGCACAAGCTGATGGTATTCATACTTGTCTTGATACCAATGGCTATATTCGTAAACATACTGATGTTGTTGATGAAGTGCTAGATGCCACTGACTTGGTTATGCTTGATCTTAAACAAATGGATGACACTATTCACCAAGATCTGGTTGGCGTAGCCAATAAACGTGTACTTGATTTTGCACGTTACCTACATCAACGCGGCCAAAAAACATGGATTCGCTACGTTGTTGTTCCTGGTTATACTGATGATGAACGCTCAGCACATTTGCTTGGCGAATTTATTAAAGATATGGACAATATCGAAAAAATTGAGCTGCTGCCCTACCATCAGCTTGGCGAACACAAGTGGCAAGCACTTGGCTATGAATACCCGCTAAAAGGGGTTCAGCCACCGAAAAAAGAAACCATGGAAACGATCAAAGAGATCCTTTCTAGCTATGGTAAAAAAGTGATGTACTAACCCTACAGGTATATCACTACAGTGATATAAAAAGCGAGCCTAAGTGCTCGCTTTTTATTTGCATCGAAAATAACAAACAAAAACAACGATACACTCATACTGATTGTATAAATATATCGCTCTTTTCTTCTAACTATCCGTCAGATAACAAGCAATAACCTGCATTATTTAGATAATGGCAAGACAAATGTTAGAAATGAAATAAAAAATAGCATAATGCCAAGCGCGATTGGTGCTGTATATTGAATTTTAGTCACTGGCTCTTTCATTGATCGCTTCCTTTAAAATCGTTTTAATTATTTTTGATATAAATCAAATTATCCTCAACTTTAAAGGTTGTTGACTAAAAAACCCACTGGCAATAATGGAAGTAGAGTTTTCATTATTAGCTAGTTGCGTAAATTTGCTAGAACACATCACATCACTTCATTACTAAACATAGTCATTAATATTTATATCGATAAAATAAGGTTTATCCATGATAAAATTGTGATATAAACGCAGTGCAAACGTTTGCGTGGCTGATAAAGCAATAAAATTTAGCATCTATAGCCACTCATAGAGCACTCACGCAACCAGCATATCGTTTCTACTGTGAGGAAATAAGCCTATATGAAAAGCGACATCGAAATTTGCCGTGCAACGTTACTCACTCCTATTGATCGTATCGCCTTAAATGCCGGCATTGAAGCACAAGATCTTACGCCTCAAGGCAGTTTAAAAGCTAAAGTTAAACCTGCGATATTAAAGCGCTTGGCAAATAAACCTGAAGGTAAACTGGTACTCGTAACGGCCATTACACCGACCCCATTAGGTGAAGGTAAAACAGTGACAACCATTGGCTTAGCACAAGGGTTAGCTAAAATTAATCAGTCGGTCTTTGCTTGTATTCGCCAACCTTCAATGGGGCCTGTTTTTGGCGTTAAAGGTGGCGCAGCCGGCGGTGGTTATAGCCAAGTTGCACCAATGGAAAAGCTTAATTTGCACCTAACCGGTGATATTCATGCTGTTACTGCAGCCCATAACCTTGCCGCAGCAGCATTAGATGCTCGTCTTTACCACGAACATCGCTTAGGTTATGAGACTTTTGCGGCTCATACAGGTTTACCAGCTCTACGGATTGATATTAATAATATTAGCTGGAAGCGGGTGATGGACCATAATGATCGCGCGTTGCGAATGATCACTATTGGTCAAAATGAAGCGGGTAAAACCATTAATGGCCTTGAGCGTCAAGATGGGTTTGATATTTCAGCGGCTTCTGAATTAATGGCTATTTTAGCCCTAGCGACTGATTTAGCCGACATGCGCCAACGGATAGGTAAAATTGTCGTTGCTTATAATCTCGACGGAGAGCCAGTGACCACTGAAGATCTTCAGGTTGCAGGGGCGATGGCCGTCACTATGTGCGAAGCAATTGAACCCACCTTAATGCAAACCTTAGAAGGTGTACCAACCCTTATCCATTCAGGGCCATTTGCCAATATTGCTCATGGTAATTCTTCGATCATTGCCGATAAAATCGCACTTAAATTAAGTGACTTTACCGTAACTGAAGGCGGTTTCGGTTCCGATATGGGATTTGAGAAAGCTTGCAATATCAAAGCCCAACAAGCACAAAGAGGGCCTGATTGTGCCGTTGTTGTGGCAACCTTACGTGGCCTAAAAGCAAACTCAGGACTGTATGATTTACGCCCAGGTCAATCTTTACCTGACAGCATTTTTGAACCCGACGCTAACGCACTGCTCGCTGGGTTTGAAAACTTACGTTGGCATATCAATAACGCAGCTAAATATGGTGTACCGGTAGTGGTAGCGATTAACCGCTTTCCACAAGATACCGATCAAGAGCTTGAGCAGTTAAAACAACTAATTTTAAACTCAAGCTTTAATGTCCATGTGGATGTAGCCCTAAGTGAAGCATTTGCAAAAGGTGGTGAAGGTGCGATTGAACTGGCTCATGCGGTAGTTAATGCTTGTCAAACTCCAGCGAATTTCAAACCACTTTACACGTTAGATCAAACGATTGAAGAGAAATTAATGGCGGTGGCAGAAGTTGGCTATGGTGCTAAAAATATTGAACTGTCCCCTTTAGCAACCCAACAATTAGCGCAATTAAAGGCACAAGGCTTTAATGATCTCGCGGTTTGTATGGCAAAAACACCGTTATCGATTACCACTGAGCCGCATATCAAGGGGGCACCGACTGATTTCACTGTTCCGGTTAGAGAGCTCAAACTGTGTGCTGGTGCCGGCTTTATCTATGCCTTGTGCGGTAATGTGATGACCATGCCTGGTTTACCTGAAAAACCAGCCTTTATGAGCCTTGATCTCGATGCTGATGGCAATATCGTTGGCCTAAGTTAATTATCCCCATAAACCACTTCAGTATTGGTAGGTTGTATTTACTACCAATACTGTTTTATCCTCAGCCTTCATAAAAAATAACCATATAAAAAAAATGGTTTTCAATGAAAATCAAACAGATAAAAAATTTACTTTTATATCAGATGAATAACATTCACTAACAAAAAATACCGCAATTCGTGGTGTCAGATCATTTTATTTTACACCTAACCTGCTAATCTCACGCTCATAATAAATATTTCTTGCGCTCACTGCAGTGACTAATAACAACTGAGTGAGGGTAATCTATAAAAAATTTGAGGCTTACTGCTATGGATATGACTAACGCTCAACGTCTAATTCTATCAAACCAATACTACATTATGGCAAAACTGACACCAGAAAATGCCGATAAATACCGTCGCTTACAAATGATTGTTGAACGTGGTTATTGTTTACAAATGCGCGAACTTGATAAAGATTTTGGCGAAGTGTCAGAAGATGAATGTAAACAAGTTCTTGAAATCATGGAAATGTACCACGCGTTACAAGAATCATTTAATTTAGAAGATTGCCGCTGTGATGGTGCAAAAGATATTGACCAACGTCGACTACAATTTTTGGGATTTGATGTCATTACCGAAGCTAAATTAGTCAACTACGTCCGTTTCTTAACTAATGATGAAGGCTTATACCCACAGTTCCCTAAAAATGAACACCAATTTAATAGCCACGTACCAATGCTTGAAAAATATCTACGTATGCTAAAAATTTGGCGAGCATGCCCTCGTCACTACCATTTATCATGCAGCGAAATCCAACAGATAATTACTGCTTAAATTAATTATTCGCACAATAAAACCGAGTCAATATGCTCGGTTTTATTGATTGATATATATTCTCACCTTGTAAAATAAAACCAATTTGTAACTCTTGCATCGCCTTAGAATAACAATCTTATTTCATATTAATAACTGTATTGACTTTGTTATAAAAACAATTAGTGATCATTGCAATCACTACGTATAATCATTTTATCTCTTTGCTGTTAATTGTTGATCGATAAGATCCGTTTTTATTAGCAATATGCCATTATCAATGGAATATAAAATAACAATGATTCGTTGCGTAAAAAATAATACCATCGGTAATCGTCTGACTTTAGCCATTATATTAATGGCATTTCTAACCATCAGTGTCAGTGTTATTGCAGCCCTAACATGGCAAAAGCTTAGCCAACAAATAGAAACGATTGCTAATGAAAATATGCCCACCCTACGTTCAAGTTATCGTTTAGAGCGCAGCACTGCTGAATTACAAGCAGCACTTATTGCATTAGATATAAATACTAATCCACTCAAGCACAAAGCTATCAAGAAAAATATCGCTTCTGTTTTGAAAAATATTAATCAATCAATAGATAAGATTTCCAGTTTATATTACTACCCAAAAATAAAATCGGGCCAGCAGCAATTAGTTGCCAATATTGATAGTTATATTGCCTTATTGCAGCAAAGAAACACTCAGCAATTTGCACTGAAACAAACCGAAAATACCATTAAGTGGCTACATCAAGACCTCATTGATGAGTTACAACCGTTACGCCTAGAAATTGAATGGCAAATGATGCGATTGTTAAATAACCCTCAGCAATCGCCACTTATTCATGATAACAATATAAAAAATGTTATGACTGAATTTGCAGTTATTCAAGCAATAACTGTTAATGAAAATGAATTACATCAACTTATTGAGGATATTATTCTACATCGTCAACATAACGACATTAATGCTGCATTTGATGCGATTGGTAAAAAAATAGTAAAACTCAATAAAATCAGTAAGCAATTAAATAATTATCCAGCAACAATTGCGTACCGCCAATTACAACAAGAATTTACTCAATTAGTATTACCTAATGGTAAGCTGCAAAAATTATTAACCCAAGATAATATAAACAATATAAAAATTACTCAGGCGCAACGTGATATTCAGAGTAAATTAACTCAACAAGAAAATATCATTCAAACCTTAGTGAATCATGCTGATAATGCGCTATCAAAACTCAATGGTGAAACACGTCATTCTATTTGGATCAGTAATTTAGTCCTATTTGGGGTGGTATTTATTACTATTATCCTTAGTATTATTTTATCGATTTATTTGGTTGGGCGTGGTGTGGTTAAACGCTTAAACTTACTTGGTCAAGATTTACAAGCTATTGCCAGTGGTGATCTTAATGCGCATATACAAACAACTGGCGTGGATGAGATTGGTATTTTAGGTGATAATTTGCGCTACTTTTGCCAACAAATGCAAGAAATTCAAAATTCTAATGCACTTAATCTGATCAATAATACTCAAGCCAGTATTATTACCTGCGATCTTAGCGGAATAGTCGAATCTGTTAACCCACAGGCGTTAAAACAATTAAACTTCTGTAACTTGACCAAGAGACATCAAGTTTGGGATTTATTTAACCACTCAGTCATAGCAGCATTACAGCATTTATTTACACCTACAGGCCCGTTAATGGTTAATGGTGCCTATAATATGACAGTAAAATTAGTTACTAAACACAATCATAGTTTATATTTACGGTTAGATTTTCGTATTTTCACCCAAGGTAATGATGACAAAGTTATTATAACAATGACGGATATTACTGAACAAGAAACGACCGCTCGCTGGTTAGAAAATACTGTTGCTGAAAAAACGCAATCACTGACCATCACCAACCAGCAACTACGAGATGAAATAGAAGATCGTAAACGGATTGAAGGTGATTTACTCGAAACCCAAGACGAATTAATTCAAGCGGCTAAAATGGCTGTTGTCGGTCAAACTATGACATCGCTTGCGCATGAACTTAATCAACCTTTATCAGCGATTTCGACGCGGATCTTCAGTGCCAAACTTGCACTTGATCACGAAAAATACGAAAATCTACCTCAAAATCTGACAAAAATAGACGATCTCGTTACTCGAATGAGTAAACTGATCATTAATTTTAGAAATTTTGCTAAAAAACAATCTGCTACCAAGCCATTGAGTGACGTTGACGTTCAAGATTCAATCAAACAAGCATTAACATTGGTTGAAAGCCGCGCCAAACTACAACAAACAACAATGGTAAATACGATTGAACAGCCGCTGTTTGCACTGGCCGATCAAGTTCAATTAGAACAAGTGTTGGTTAATTTATTAGTCAATAGCTGTGATGCAGTGGCGCATTGTGAACAACGTGAGATACATATTATTCTATTAGATAGCCCTGCGAATAAAATTCGATTAGCTGTCTATGACAGTGGCGATGGTTTTGATGCCGCTATTATTAAGAAGTTATTCATTCCCTTTACCACCACTAAGGATGTTGGGTTAGGCCTTGGGTTAAGTATTTGTGGTTCAATTATGACGCGACTAAAGGGTGAAATCTTCCTTGCTTCTAGCTTATCAGGTGGAGCAATGGTCGTACTGGAGTTAAATAAATATGATAAGTGATGATATTGAAGTACTGATTGTTGATGACGATCATGATGTTGTCGAGGCCTATCAAGAACTACTTGAAATAGCTGGATTTAAAGCACAAACCGTGACTGATTCGACGTTAGTATTGGGAATGCTAAAACGCAATTGGTCTGGTGTTATTGTGTCTGATATGTACATGCCAGGTTTAGATGGTATGGAGTTGTTAGCTCAAATCCAGCAATTTGATCATGAATTACCTGTCATTATTATTACTGGACATGGTGATATTCCGATGGCTGTTGGTGCACTTAAAAAAGGTGCGGTCGACTTTTTGCAAAAACCCTTGCAACCAAAAGAGTTGATTACACTGCTCGAGAAGTATTTACCTCAGCGTCGCCAAATTATAGAGCAGCGAAACACCTTACACACCACCACTGCCGAAGTATTATTGGGAGAAAGCCCATTAATCATTAAAGTTCGTGAGCAATTAAAAACCATCGCCTTAACAACTAAAGATGTGTTGATTGAAGGTGAAAGTGGTACAGGTCGTCATACTGTTGCAAAATTACTTCACCAAAATAGCCAATTAAGTAATGGGCCTTTTGTTGAGGTAAATGCGGCTAATATTACTCGCACACCTGATTTACAGCGTAGTATGATTTCTGCGCGTAGTGGTTGTTTATGCTTATGTAATCCTCACCATATGCCGATTGAAACTCAGCAATGGTTGTGCCGTTTTTTACTAGAACAAGAACGCCAAGGTAAAAAAGAAGTTCGTGTGATTGCACTCTTTGATGGCGATCCAACCGAGTCGGTTGAAACTGAGCAATTTTTACCAGAACTGTTCTACTTTTTAAGCCAAGTACGCTTTAACTTACCTACATTGCGTCAACGTAGTAGTGATATCACTTTGATATTTAAACACTACATTAAGCAAAGTTGTAAGAAACTCAATAAAACAATTCCTGCAATAGATAAAGCTTATTTAGCTATTTTAAATCGCTATGAATGGCCAGGAAACGTGTTAGAGCTTAAAAATGTCGCCGAGTTATATGCCATTGGTATCGTTAAACTCGCAGGACAAGAGCGTTCTAAACCGTTAGATCAAATGAGCAGTCCGTTGGATGATTTGGTTGATGGCTATGAAAAACAAGTGATTGAGGATGCGTTATACCTGTTTTCTGGGCGTATTAATGAAGTGTCATCATACTTACAAATACCACGCAAGAAGTTGTATTTAAGAATGAAAAAGCACGGACTCGATAAAGCGGAATATAAAGTACGCACGACGAATTAATCATGTATGACATAACAAGCCTTCAGTGATGAGGGCTTGTTTTTTTATACTCAAAATCTGTTAGCGGCAATCGCTAATAACCATTACACTCTACGGCTGTTTTTCAGCTTTGGTCTATTACATGTCTTATCAATGCCCTTTATGTCACCTGCCACTTACTATTGATGCTCACAGCACATCATCAACATCATACCGCTGTAGTAATAATCATCAGTTTGATCAGGCCAAAGAAGGCTATGTAAACCTGATGCCTGTACATCATAAGAGTTCGAAAAATCCTGGTGATAATAAAGAAATGATGCAAGCGCGACGCTTATTTCTTAATACTGATCATTATCAACCATTACGTGATGCTGTTATGGCGCAATTACGTCAACAGTTACCAGCTACAGCCACAGAACTGCTTGATATTGGTTGTGGTGAAGGCTATTACACCTCTGAATTTGTACAACTGCGCCAACAATTTCCAAATATCAGTATTCATGGGCTCGATATTTCCAAAGTTGCGGTTAAATATGCCGCTAAACGCTACCATGATTGTGATTTCTGTGTCGCATCAAGTCATCGCTTACCTTTTGCCGACCACTTTTTTGATGGTGTGGTACGTATTTATGCACCATGTAAAGGTGAAGAATTAAACCGAGCAATAAAACCAGGTGGAATTTTGGTTGCGGTAACACCTGCGCCGCGTCATTTATATCAACTTAAAGAATTGATTTATAACGGTGTAAACTTACATGATGTACCAGTAGAAAATATTGAAGGTTTTGAGTTAGTTGCAGATCAGCAGCTTCACTATGACATGACCTTAAGTGGTGAAGAAGCAACAGCATTAATGCAAATGACGCCGTTTGCATGGAAAACCTCTGATCAGGTATGGCAACAACTCACACAAGCGCAAAATTTTAGCTGCGAAGCTGATTTTGCAATTCGTGTTTATCGCCGTCAGTAACGTCTGTTACCGCCTTTAAATACACAAACGAGATTGATTATCAGTTGCTATTGATAATCAATCTCGATAGATTTATTATTTCTCGTTTTCTTGTCGGTATAATAATAATGAAATCATTGATGTATTTAGGTGTTGCAAGCTTATTGGTTGGCTGTGCATCTTCACCACCAGCAACTACGACTTCACCCGCCTCTAGCACACAAACAACCACTCGCAGCGCAGCAACCTTGTATGATTACACCATCGCTAGCCCTCAAGGCGAACCTCTCTCTATAACCCAATTAGCACAAGCATTATCAACTGCTGACATTATTTTAGTCGGTGAATGGCATAGCCACCCTGCTGCCCACCTTTTACAAGCTCAATTAATGGCGGCGCTTTACCAGCAAAATCCACATTTAACCTTATCTATGGAACAATTTACTCGTGATAAACAAGCCATTATTAATGACTATTTAGCGGGAAAGATTGGCGAAAAAACCTTAGTAAAAGAAGCCAATGCATGGCCAAATTATGACAGTGATTATCGACCATTAGTCGAATTTGCAAAGCAGAATAAATTAAATGTGATTGCAGCAAATGCACCCAAATCGATTGTGCGTTGTGTTGGACGTCAAGGGGCTGAATACCTTAATAAGCTTCCCGGTCATGAACGATCATGGGCTGCGCGCAGCTTAACATTAACGGCTGATGATTATCAGCGAACGTTTATAGCCTCAATGCACCATGGCGATGAAGCCCAAACAAAACGTCAATTTGCAGCCCAAACAACATGGGATGACACCATGGCAGAAAGTATGGTTGATTATTTAAGCCAACACCCTCACCAACAAATTATTCATGTTGCTGGTCGATTTCATACTATGGAAGGCTTAGGTACCGCATCACGTATTAAAGCGCGTAATTCGACCCTAAAAGTGATGATGGTCACTCCAGTGTCAGATCAAGTATCACTTAGTGCTGGTGCACAAGATTTCACCGTAAAGATGCAGCCGTTGCCACAACGGTATGTACAAAAAGATAAAATGATGGCGGCCATGAAAGCCATGGGACAAAGAAATAGTGATTTAAAATGTTACCAATAACATCAAAATAATAAAATCACCAATGCCAGAAAGAGGAGAACCCCATCGGCGGCCAAGCAGTTGGGGTTCTAAGAGAGATAACAGCTATATCTCTAGGTCACTCGGTAATTATACCTTAACAACCTGTTTATTGCCTGAATAGTCATCAACTAATAATGCAATAAGTACTATAATACGGCTATAGCATGGCATTATTATTACGTTTTCAAACAATTTTATTATCCAGTTATAGATAAGACCGCCAGCATTAAAATTAGTTGCAAAAAAGTTCTCATTTGATGAATTTTTTTTTATCGCACGAATTTCAGCCTACCCCATCGCTACCCACGACAATTTACAGTAAAATAAAGCCAGAGCTCTTTTCTTTGAGCCAAATTAATTAGGAAAACAATGAAAAAAACATTTGCTTTAACTCATCCCAAAAAAGCACCTGCTCGTGTTGTAGAATCAGTTAAACACGATGTGAAGAAATACCTTCGCCGTGAGCGTAACAAAACATTACCAGCGGGTACTGATTTTTGGGATTTTGATTGCAAGTTTGGTCATACCGAGCAAGAAGCAAAAGTTATTCACGTAAAAGAAATCAACAAGTACATTGATGAAGCTGAAAAGCTAGAATTACCATCATTATACTTAGAGATTCTGGCAAAGCCTGCAACACGTGCACAGCGTCCAGATTTTGATTTCGACGAAGAATAATCGCTCTTAGCCATGATGTAATGCGCGATAACAACCAAACAAAAAAGAGTCGTAAATACGACTCTTTTTTATTACCTATAATATCGTTATAAACACCATTAAAGTCGCTTAAAACCAACGATCTAATGCATGTCTATCCAACTGCTTAAATGCTCTATTTAATACATCGGCTAATTCTTGATAACGCGGTTGCGATTTTTTTGGCTGCATCGCGTGGCCTTCGCTGACAATCTTTTGATGAATGTCGCTATACCATTTCGCTAACGATGGTGGCAATGCCGTTTGACTGCGCTTACCTAACCACCATAACCCTTGTAATGGCATCGATATCGCTAATAACGCAATCGCAATCGCTTGTGGCATTGCATCATAGTTATGAAATGCCATTTGAGTCAGAATACTGATCGCTGCAACAGCCGGCATCACTTTAGTTGCAAACTGGGTAGCCTTAATATACCGATGTTCAGGAAAAACAGCCGCCAACTCTTTGCGCATTGGCCATGTTGTCATGTAATGCTGACCATTCTGAAAGTGTTTCCACATTGTATGTTGAGCCATAATGCACCACTCATCAAAAAAAATTATAACATTTAAAAAAAACACACAACAAACTTGATTCAAATTAAAATTTTCTAAAAATCTTTTTGTTATATTGCGTAACAATCGGTTATTCTAGGCGAGCCTAAATGTAATTGTTGCTGTTAATCACCTTAACTGCAACCTAGGCTCTGTCAAGGATGACCCAGAATTCGAGGTAACTCAATTCTATTTCTCAGGAAAGAGCGTGATTTTCTCCTCTAGGAGGACGATGAATGATAATTCGTCTATTCTAGGGGTACTTTTTTATTCAAACATGAATATCAACTTTCAGACAGATTATAGGTAGTCACTCTCATGTCTAAGCTGGTTTTAGTTCTAAACTGCGGTAGTTCATCTCTTAAGTTCGCCATCATTGATCCAGTATCAGGTGAAGAACATCTTTCAGGTCTAGCAGAATGTCTAGGTCTTCCTGAAGCTCGTATCAAGTGGAAACTTGATGGCAAGCACGAAGCTCAACTAGGTGACGGCGCTGCTCACGAAGAAGCTCTAGCATTCATGGTTGATACTATTCTTGCTTCTAAGCCAGAACTAAAAGAGAACCTAGGCGCTATCGGTCACCGTATCGTACACGGTGGCGAGCAGTTCTCTGCTTCAGCTCTAATCGACGATGTTGTTCTTCAAGGTATCGTAGATGCGTCTGATTTCGCACCACTACACAACCCTGCACACGTTATCGGTATCGAAGCTGCTAAGCACAACTTTGCTGGCCTAAAGAACGTTGCAGTATTTGATACAGCTTTCCACCAGACTATGCCTGAAGAAGCTTTCTTATACGCAATTCCTTACCGTCTATACAAAGAAAACGGTATCCGTCGTTACGGCGCACACGGTACTTCTCACCGTTTCATCGCTCGTGAAACAGCTGCACTACTAGACAAGCCTCTTGATGAACTAAACATCATCAACTGTCACCTAGGTAACGGCGCATCTGTATGTGCAATCAAAGGCGGTAAATCTGTAGATATCTCTATGGGTCTTACTCCTCTTGAAGGTCTAGTAATGGGTACACGTTGTGGTGACCTTGACCCAGCTGTTATGTTCCACCTACACGATCGTCTAGGTATGAGCGTTGCTGAAATCAACACTATGTTCACTAAAGAGTCTGGCCTACTAGGTCTTACTGGCGTGACTTCTGATTGTCGTTTCGTTGAAGAAAACTACGGCGCTAAAGAAGAAGCTACACGTGCAATGGACGTATTCTGTCACCGTCTAGCTAAGTACGTTGCAAGCTACACAGCTGCAATGGAAGGCCGTCTTGATGCAATCGTATTCACTGGTGGTATCGGTGAAAACTCTGCACCAATCCGTGAGATGGTTCTTAACCGTTTAGCTATCTTCGGTATCGAAGTAGATAACGAAGCAAACCTTAAAGCACGTTTCGGCGGCGAAGGTGTTATCACTACTGCAAACAGCCGTATTCCTGCAATGGTTGTTTCAACTAACGAAGAATTAGTAATCGCAGAAGATACAGCACTTCTAGCTGAGATCTAATCTTACGATTATTGAAACGGCTGACCTTTTAGTCAGCCGTTTTTTTAGTACCATCTTTTACTGTGGTGCTGCTCTATGATTATTCTGCTTTAGTCGCTAAAGTCGAATTGTTATTGAACAGTGCTGTATCGATTCAATAGTCAAAGGAATCTATAGTGTCTCGTACTATTATGCTTATCCCAGTTGGCGCTGGTGTTGGTCTAACAAGCGTTAGCCTTGGTGTACTTCGTGCAATGGAGCGCAAGGGCGTTCGCGTTTCTTTCTTCAAACCTATCGCTCAACCACGTCACGGTGGCGATCAGCCAGATCTAACAACGACTATCATTCGTGCCAATAGCACAATGGAGTTGGCTGACCCATTCTCAATGGCAAGCGCAGAAGAACTGATCCGTAACGACAAAACTGACGTTCTACTTGAAGATATCGTTGCACGCTTTAAAGCGGCAACAGCAAATGCTGAAGTGGCACTTATTGAAGGTCTTGTACCAACACGTAAGCACCCATTTGCTAACCAGATCAACTACGAAATTGCTAAAACATTAGATGCAGAAATCGTATTCGTTGTTTCTCCTGGTACTGATAACCCAGCCCAACTTAAAGAGCGTATCGAAGTAGCATGTTCTAACTTCGGCGGTATTAAGAACAAGCAAATCTCAGGTGTTATTGTTAACAAACTTAACGCACCTGTTGATTCAGAAGGCCGTACTCGCCCAGATCTTTCTGAGATCTTTGATGACGTTGAAGGTACTGTGCCTTCAAATGTTGAAATCATGCAAGTGTTCAACTCTAGCCCTATTCGTGTACTTGGTTGTGCACCTTGGAGCGCAGAGCTGATCGCTACTCGTGCAACAGATATTGCTCAGCACCTAAACGCTGAAATTATCAATACTGGTGATCTAGAAACTCGTCGTATTAAGAGCATCACTTTCTGTGCACGCTCTATTCCAAATATGGTTGAGCACTTCCGTCCAGGTTCACTACTAGTAACCTCAGCTGACCGTCCAGACGTTATCGTTGCTGCATGTCTTGCTGCGATGAACGGCGTTGAGCTAGGTGCACTTCTACTAACAGGTGGTTACGACCTACCAAAACCTGTTATGGATCTATGTGAGCGCGCATTCGCGACTGGTCTTCCAGTAATGACAGCTCAAGGTAACACTTGGCAGACATCACTAAATCTACAGAGCTTCACTCTTGAAGTACCTGCAGACGATAAAGAGCGTGTAGAGCTAGTTAACGAATACATGGCAAGCCACATCGATGGTAACTGGATTGAATCGCTATCTGAAGGTTCAACTCGTGAGCGTCGTCTAAGCCCACCAGCATTCCGTTACCAGTTAACTGAACTTGCTCGTAAAGCAGCTAAGCGTATCGTTCTTCCTGAAGGTGATGAGCCACGTACAGTTAAAGCTGCGGCTATCTGTGCTGAGCGCGGTATCGCTGAATGTGTGCTTCTAGGTAACCCAGAAGAAATCCGCCGCGTTGCTGAGCAACAAGGTGTGGTTCTAGGTGCTGGCGTAACTATCATCAACTCTGATGAAGTACGTGAAAACTACGTTGCTCGTCTAGTTGAGCTACGTGGCGCGAAAGGCATGACTGACGTTGTTGCTCGTGAGAAACTACAAGATTCAGTATTCCTAGGCACAATGATGCTTGAGAACGATGAAGTTGACGGTCTAGTATCTGGTGCAGTTCACACTACAGCAAACACTATCGTTCCTCCGTTCCAAATCATCAAGACTGCACCAGATGCATCTATCGTATCTTCTGTATTCTTCATGCTACTACCTGACCAAGTATTGGTTTACGGTGACTGTGCGATCAACCCAGATCCAACAGCTGAGCAACTTGCAGAAATCGCTATCCAATCTGCAGATTCTGCAAAAGCATTTGGTATTGAACCACGTGTTGCTATGATCTCTTACTCTACTGGTACTTCTGGTAAAGGCGCAGACGTAGATAAAGTACGTGAAGCAACTAAACTTGCTCAAGAGAAACGTCCAGATCTTATCATTGACGGTCCTCTACAGTACGATGCTGCAATCATGGAAAACGTAGCGGCTTCTAAAGCACCTAACTCTCCAGTAGCTGGTAAAGCAACTGTATTTGTATTCCCAGACCTAAACACAGGTAACACAACATACAAAGCGGTACAGCGTTCTGCAGATCTAGTATCTATCGGTCCAATGCTTCAGGGCATGCGTAAGCCAGTTAACGACCTTTCTCGTGGCGCACTAGTAGACGATATCGTTTACACAGTTGCACTAACTGCGATTCAGGCTGAACAAGCTAGCGCTAAGTAATTTATTACGTTAAAACTGTTCTAACGCCCCAGCACGAATTTTTTGTGCTGGGGCGTTTTTTATTGCTGGCAACAGCTGATTTAAGCCTTTATGCTAAAAGTCTAGTTATGGTTAAGGACAACCACATAGCATGGATGCACTCAATACATTAGGGCTGTTTATTGGCTCGTTAATTTCAAATACGCTGGCCTCACTCTCTGGTGGTGGCGCAGGACTGATCCAATTTCCGCTGCTTATCTTTCTCGGCCTTCCGTTTAGTATTGCCCTTGCAACCCATAAAATAGCCAGTGTCGCTTTAGGCATAGGTGCAACAATAAAACATCTTCGTAATGGCACTTTGTCATGGAAGCTAACACTGTATGTGATCATCGTCGGCAGCGTTGGTGTCATCCTTGGCGCTAACCTAATTTTGTTAATTCCGGTTAAATTTGCAGAAGCGGCTTTAGGTGCATTAATTATTTGCCTTGGTATTTATTCTGTTACCACCAAAGAGCTCGGCCAAATTTCAGAACCACAACACCGTAATGCGGTTGGCTTTATGGTTGGTGCTGTGAGCTTATTTATTATCGGTATAATTAACGGCTCCCTCACTGCTGGCAGCGGTTTATTTGTAACTTTATTTATGGTGCGTTGGTTTGGTTGCGATTACAAACAAGCGGTAGCCATCACCCTCGTTAGTGTTGGCTTATGTTGGAATGCAATTGGCGCTGTTGCTATTTATCAAGCTGGTGCAACCATTTATTGGCCATGGCTACCGGTATTATTGGTCGGATCATTATTGGGTGGCTACCTTGGTGCTCACCTTGCTCATCAACGCAGTAATCAATTAATTAAACGTTGCTTTGAAAGCTTAACCTTTGTGATTGGCTTTAAACTGTTACTCGATCTTTAATCTTCAGCATCAACAGGAATACGCATGAACACAGCCACTATTGATATCTATTATTGTCGTCAGTGTAATTGGATGCTGCGAGCAACATGGATGACTCAAGAGCTCTTACATAGTTTCAGTGAAGAAATAAAAACTATCAGTCTTCATCCTGATACTGGTGGGCGATTTGAAATTCATTGCAACAATCGCTTAATTTGGGAACGTAAACAGGATGGCGGGTTTCCTGATGCCAAACAGCTTAAACAACGCATTCGTGATGTGATTGATCCTGAGCGAGACTTAGGCCATATCGATAGATAGCCCTTCCATCAACAAAAAAGCGCATGCTTGGTAACTCAAACATGCGCTTTTTTATTAATGGCTAACATGTTAATTAAGCACTGTTTGCGCCAACACTTCACCCTCAAAGCTAATCACAGATAGCTGGTTTGCGTCTAATAAACCGTAACTTGCAGGTAAACCATTACGTGGAATAGCCACTGAGCCTGGATTAAACACATAATAATCCCCTTTCAGCTCAGCAACCGGAATATGAGTATGTCCCGCTACAATCACATCACCCGCCATTAATTGAGGGTGTTTATCTGCATTATAAATATGCCCGTGAGTTAAAAATAATCGTCGACCATCGGCTAACATCACTAAATTATAATCAGCCATCATTGGAAAATTTAACAACATTTGATCGACTTCGCTGTCGCAATTACCTCGTACCGCGGTAATACGATCAGCATATTGATTTAATAATTCAGCCACTTTGATCGGATCATAGGCTTCAGGTAACGCATTGCGTGGACCATGATTAAGAATATCGCCAAGTAAAATAAGATACTTAGCGCCACTTTTTTCAAAGGCTGCAATCGCTTTTTGAGCACTTGCTAGACTACCGTGAATATCAGATGCAAAAAATAATTTCATTACTAAACTCAGCTACAACATCAAAAAAAATATCGCTTTAGTCTACGTGAGCGACAATAAAAATACTATTGTTGAGCTTTAGCGTAATCAAGCATCATTGTGATACAACGGCTATCATTGGCTGCAGTTATACTGTGAGGTAACAATAATTGCGAATATTTATCTCACCACTAACTTGCTTACAACATCAGTTAATTTAAAATTGTAAAACCGATCACTGCGAGGGAGTAACCACATGAAGATCTTAGTAACAGGCGCAACAGGGCTGATAGGCAAAGCATTACTTCCTCATTTAAATCATGATGAAATTACAATTATTAGCCGTGATCCTACTCGCGCTTATCAATTATTAGGCCATCATATTAATGCACTTGATTCATTACAATCGCTGCCTAATCTAAATCAATTTGATGTGGTTATTAATCTTGCTGGCGAACCGATTATGGATAAACGCTGGAGCGAGCAACAAAAGCGAATCATTGAAGACAGTCGCTGGAACATTACTCAACAATTAGTCGATAAAATTCAAGCCAGTGACACTCCACCGCATACCTTTATTAGTGGCTCAGCCGTAGGAATTTATGGCGACCAACACGATCGTACTATTGATGAAACAGTTAAAATTGCACCCAATAACACGGATTTCTCCCAACAGGTCTGTTACCGCTGGGAGCAAATCGCATTAGCAGCCCAATCTGATAACACCCGTGTTTGTTTATTACGCACAGGGATAGTATTGGCAAAACAAGGTGGCGCATTAGCGAAAATGTTACTGCCTTATCAATTAGGTCTAGGAGGTCCGATTGGCGATGGTCAACAATACTTTCCGTGGATCCAACTGCAAGACATGGTGCGAGGGATTTTATTTTTAATCAATCACAATGAGACTCAAGGCCCGTATAATTTCACCGCCCCTAACCCTGTTACCAATCGTGTTTTCAGTGCCACTCTCGCCGCCACTTTACATCGCCCACACCTGTTATTTACCCCTGCTTGGGTATTAAAATTAGCCCTTGGAGAGTCATCACAGCTATTGCTAGATGGTCAACGTGCATTGCCAAATAAGTTACAAGCAGCAGGGTTTAACTTTACTTTTCCTTGTATTGAACAAGCGTTAAAGCAGACGTTGGGGGAATAGTTTTTAAATGTTTACATAAAAAAGTCGTTCTATTGCAATAATAGAACGACTTTCTAAATTTACTTATAAACCAGACAATAATCGATCAACGTCTTTTGCATATCTTGTTTATCACTAAGCATCAACATTACATAAACGATGTTATTAACAGCATCATAACGGTAAACAATTTTTAACCCATCAGATTTAAATACTCGGTACTCAATCATTCCAAAAAACTCCCTTATGTCGTGACATATAGGGTACATTTTAGGATTATCTAGTACTGTCGATTCAAATTTCTCAATCAGCTTTTCAACCCGTTCGACGACTTTATTTTCATCATTCCACTGAGTGAAATAATCAATCAGCGCAAACATTGTATTCTCAAATGTATTCGTAGAAACTAGTTCAATCATAGACATAAAATCTCATCTATTTTTTACGCGCTGCTAATCTTTTCTTTAATGATGTCATTGACGATGTACGACCTTGCTTGATATCAGCTTCAGCAAAACTTAGCATCTTCATCATAGCAATAGCTTGCTCACGACGCTCATGTTCTTCATAAGAAATCACAACGTAAGATGGCTTACCATTTTGGGTGATCGTCAAAGGCTCAGATAACGGAAGATCTGCAGCATTTTTCTTCAGAAAACTTACTGTTTCAATCATAAATAACCTTATGCGTTTTTTTCAACGTTACAATTATCATAACCTATGACTCATGAGTTGGTCTATATTTAGACTAAATAAAAACCACTATTGTTTTATATCCATCACCGCAACGGCAACAACAGCTTGTTGATCTGCGATCGTGACACTAAATACACCAGACCAATCGCTAACACAGGTAAGCCTAGCCACATTAATGGATGTATCGTAAACGGCAGTTCAAAACCTTTCACCACCAGCAAGCCGACAACAAATTCAGCGCCAACAGCTGCAATAATACCTCCCAATAGCGCAATAATGCCGTACTCAAACCATAGAGTGGCGGCAATGCGTTTACGGCTTGCACCTAAAGTGCGGTATAACTGAATTTCAGTTTGGCGCTCGGAAATACTCAAGCGTAATAAGGTCATGATCAGCAATAAACCACTGACCACCCCCAATCCTGCCAATACCGTTAACGACCAACTGACTTGTGCTAGCAGGCCTTGAATACGGGTCGCCATCATTCGTAAATCAAGCACTGTCACGGTTGGATATTGGCTGGCTAAGGTATTGAGTAATGCATTTTGCTGCTCGCCAACTCGAAAACTGACAAGTCCTGTTGCGGGGAATGACTGCAACACATCTGGTGTGAAAATAAAGTAAAAATTAGGCTTCATATTACGCCATTCAACATCGCGAATACTGTTCACAGTAGCGTTAAATTCTAATCCACCCACAGTAAATGCTAACTTGTCACCGAGATTAATATTCAACCGTTTGGCAATGCCAGATTCAACCGAGACACCTTCCGCTTTACCCCATTGCCCTTTAGTCACGACATTATGAGTTGGCAGTGTTGTTGCCCACGTAAAGTTAAGCTCACGTTTTAAGGCAGGATCGACACTGTCATCATCCGCGTTTCGATTTAGCTCGTTACTTATCTCAGTATTATCGGCGCTTTGATCAATTGCGGTTGAATTTGATGGCGTATAAAAGCGTTGATCATTAATTGCCACTAACCGCCCACGCGTTACTGGATAACCTTGCGAGCGGGTTAACTGTGCTTTATCTAGATCAGCTAAATAGCCTTGTTGTTGTTCAGGGGCAATATTGAGTGCAAATACATTGGGCGCATCAGCAGGGAGCGTATGTTGCCAATCAGCCAGTAACTCGTTTCGTAATAAGCCAATCACTGCCAATAACATTAATGAACAAGTTAATGCCGCCAGCTGCGTCGCAGTGTTGGTTTTACTGCGATTAACTCGGCTTAGTGCTAAACGATAAGCAGCACCGAGTTGTATTTTTTGTAATAAAGCAATCGCTGCCACACCAGCTAACGCTAATATGATCAACAGTACAGCCATACCTAGCAAGGTTAGCCATACAAATAGATTACTGCCAATCCATACTATGGCTGCTAACAACGGCAAGGAAAGTAACAGCCAAGATAAACGGTTCGGTATCGATGCCAGTGTTAAAGCTTGGACTGAATGAATAGACGCAGTTTGCACCAAACGTGATAACGGTATCCCCAGTGCAGGCAATGCAATTAATAATGCCAATAATAAGCTAATCACCATCGGGGCTAATCCCATTGGCGGTAAATCATTTGGCAATAGATTTTGCAGTGGGTAACGAAGTAACCATTCAAGCCCAAATCCAAGTGTTAAACCAATAATAATCGCGACCACAAACACTAAACTGATTTGGGTGAATAACCAGCGCCATAAAAAAGACCTTGAAGCACCGAGGCTTTTCATCATCGCCACCGCCGTTTTACGGGTAACGGCATAGTGTTGACAAGTAAGCACTAAAGTCGCAGCAGCCATTAATACCACCAGCACTAACGTCAATGATAAATACTGCCGTGCCCGCTCAATAAAATCGCCGCTGCGGCTAGCATCATTTTCCGTTAACCAGCGTTGACTTGGGGTTAATCTTAACTGCTGACGAATATTGTCTAAGGCTGTATTTGAACCAGAAAGATAATAACGATAACTGATTCTACTGCCTGGTTGTACACCTCCAACGGCAGCAATATCTTGTTGATTAATAAAAACGGTCGGCATTTGGCTAAAAGGATTAAACGATAATTCAGGATCTTGAGTAATACGGCCGCTAATTTTTAGTTCAGTATCACCAACCATTAACATATCGCCAATATTGACGTTCAACAGTGAAAATAACCGTTCTGCGAGCCATAATTGCTGCGGCTGTACATGCTGATCTAATACGGTTGTATTAGCGCCCTGTAAACCTAATTCACCACGCAATGGAAAAAGAGCATCGACCGCTTTAACACTTACCAATTGCATGCCGTTATCACTAAATACCATAGTGCCAAAACGGGTTTGCTGTGACATTGTTACAGGATCTGTTGCTGAAATCTTAAGCTGCGACAGATCAACCGGCTGTGAAGAAACTAAAACTCTATCTGCGGCAAGTGCGGATCGGCCCTGATCGACAATGATCGCTTCAACACGACTCACTAATGCCGATAATGCAAACACACAGCCAATAATTAAGCTCAACGCAAGAGTAACCAACCATAATTGCCCTTGCCGAATCTCACGCCATGCCCAACGCAGCATAAAGGCCGTTTTATGACTTATGACAGCAATATTAACCATGGCGATCTTCCTTGGTTGATTGGCGATGGCTTGCTGTCTTTAACACGCCATTATCTAATCGCATTACGCGATCACAACGAGCAGCTAAAGCATCATCATGAGTGACTAATACTAACGTAGTGCCACTATTTCGATTAAGCTCAAACAGTAACTCAATGATCATCGTCGCTGTTTGCTGATCTAAATTACCCGTTGGCTCATCGGCAAACAGAATTTTAGGTTTGATCATAAACGCTCGTGCTAATGCGACCCGCTGCTGCTCACCACCAGATAATTGGCTCGGTAAATGGGTTTCACGTCCTTGTAACCCCACCACACTAAGTAGATGCTTACCGCGTTCAATATCAATATCATTGTTCTGAATTAAGCATGGCAAGGTGACATTTTCTAACGCCGTTAAGGTGGGTAACAATAAGAAATTTTGAAATACAAATCCGATAGATTCACTGCGCAATTGTGCCCGTTGCTCATCGTTTAGATTTGTCAGGTTATGGCCTAATAATTCAATCTCACCGGCTGTTGGCACATCTAACCCAGCGAGTAAGGTCATTAAGGTCGATTTTCCTGCGCCAGATACTCCCACTAATGCAATTGACTCACCTTGCTCGACCTCAAGCGAAACATCCTGCAATATAGTCATAGGCGACAAGGCTGTCGTAACCTGTTTGAAAACAGAGTGAGCTTTTATGACGGAGACTGACATGATACGAATCCTTTCATTAATAATGCTGTTATTTGCATCGACAGCATCGAGTCAAACACTATTAGTGCTGGGCGATAGTTTAAGTGCAGGTTATCAAATGCCTGCCAATAAAAGTTGGCCCAGTCTTCTTCCTAAAATATTAGCCCAACAATCTCAACCAACAACGGTTATCAATGCCAGCATTTCAGGTGACACCAGCGGTAATGGTTTAGCACGCCTTCCCCAGCTGCTGGCGCAACATCACCCCGACATTGTCTTAATCGAGTTAGGTGCTAATGATGGTTTACGTGGATTTCACCCTAAAATACTACGCAATAATTTAACCCAGATGATCACTTTAATTAAAGAAATGGGATCACAGCCATTATTAATGCAAATAGAAATTCCACCTAACTATGGCAAACGCTATAACGAACTATTTCGCAACACCTACTCGACATTGAGCCAATCATTGAATGTGCCGCTATTGCCTTTTTTTCTTATTGAAATTATTGATCAACCTCAGTTAATGATGAAAGATGGACTTCACCCAACAGCACAAGCACAACCGCTGATCGCGCAATTTATGGCGCAGCAACTTAGCCCTTATCTCAACAAGGAAACCATCCAGTGACACCATCAATTTTAATTACCGGCTGTAGTTCTGGTATTGGTTATTACTGCGCAGCAGAGCTCAATAAACTCGGTTATAACGTTATCGCCAGTTGCCGCCATATTCGTGATGTGGAACGATTAAATCACCAAGGTATTAAGTGTATTCAACTTGATCTTAGTTGTTCTAAATCCATTGATCGCGGCCTAAAGCAAGCGTTGGTCTTTACTGATGGGCAATTAGATATATTGTTTAACAATGCCGCTTACGGCCAACCTGGTGCGTTAGAAGATTTACCTACTGACGCATTACGTGCGCAATTTGAAACCAACTTTTTTGGCTGGCACCAACTTACTCGTGCTGTGATCCCATTAATGCTACAACAAGGTCACGGTAAAATTATTCAAAACAGTTCAGTTTTAGGGTTAGTAGCAATGAAGTATCGTGGCGCGTATAACGCCAGTAAATTTGCTCTTGAAGGGTATACAGATACGTTGCGATTAGAGTTATCAAATACGCCAATAAACGTTGCATTAATAGAACCCGGTCCGATTGAAAGCAATTTTCGGCATAATGCCAAACAAAAATTTGAACAATATATTGATAGTAATCATTCGCGCCATCAGCAGCCTTACCAACAAACATTGGCTCGATTAGGGGCAGCGAACCCCAATAACAAGTTTACTTTAGGCCCTGAAGCGGTATTTAAGCAGCTGTTAGCGATAATCCACAGTAAGCAGCCAAAAGCACGTTATTACGTAACCCAGCCTACATATATTTTTGGTTTTCTGCGCCGCATATTGCCGACGAAGTGGTTAGATAAACTACTAATAAAGAGTAATTAGTTAAATATAGACCATAATAACAACATTTATTATGGTCATATTTATCACTGTCACTCAGCTAAAATGGTGATAAAAACAACAACTAAAAAATAAATCTGGTTATATTTGCTCTATAACAACAGTTAAAGTTAAAAAAACAGCCCTTAAATTCAAATAATCATCCCTCAGGTATAAAAACTATAATAACGTCACATTAGTGTCACAATAAAACGCTACAGTAGTTTTAAGTCAAAAGACTCATATCATCGTAAATTTTCTTATCTGAGGTGTAGTATGTCGTTGCGCCAAATTAATATTATCTGTGTCTGTATCACACTCGCGATTATGCTGACGTTTAATAATTAGTGTCATTTAGTGCTATTTTCTTGATTCGTCTCGATTCATCCCCATATATTTGTTATAGCCTTTCAAATAGCCAACGGATATCAGCACATGTATCAAAATGTCGCGCTTGAATTAAACGAACAGAATCTTCAGCAGATCATCGAACAATCGATGCAGACACCTGTGGCAATCAGTTTCTGGGCCCCTTCGATGCCAGAAACACTTGAAGTCAATGCAACGCTTGAAAAAATTGCCCGTGAATATCAAGGGCAATTTACACTTGCGACAGTCAACTGTGAAACTCAACAAATGGTTGCCTCTCAGTTTGGCGTTCGCGGTTTACCGACCGTCGCTTTATTTAAAGGTGGTCAGCCCGTTGATGGCTCTGCCGGACCACAAACGGAACAAAGTTTACGTGAGATGCTAAATCGTCACCTGCCATCACCAGAAGAACTTCAGCTACAACATGCTTTAGCATTAGTCGCAAGTGAAGACTACAATCAAGCACTGGCACTACTTCGTCAACTGGCACAAAAATTCCCTAAAAATAGCACCATTGAGCTAGCCATTGCCGAATGTTTAATTGCAGCAGGATTATTTGATGAAGCGGAATTAATTCTCGATACCATTCCAATGCAAGATCAAGATGCTCAATATAAAGGACTGGTTGCTAAACTTGAATTACATAAGCAAGCAGGTAATTCACCAGAAATCCAACAATTAGAACAAAAATTTGCAACTAACCCTAGCGATGCCAATATCGCTTTTGAGCTTGCCGTTCAATACAGTCAAGTTAATCGTAATGAAGAAGCATTAGCATTATTACTTGAAGTACTTAGTCGTGATCTAAATTTTGCTGACGGCAGTGCTAAAAAAACCATGATGGATATTTTAGCCGCATTAGGCCAAGGTAATCCAATTGCGGCCAATTACCGTCGTCAACTATATTCATTGTTATATTAATTTAATCCAATAAAAAAAGGCCCGTCAGCATCATGCTCACGGGCCTTTTTTATTTATCTAATCTTAAAATTAACTTGCATTTGTTTTTTCAAACACTAAAAATTTATTACCAGAATCAATAACTAAAGTATTATTAATCACTTCAATACTGGTTGCGCTACGTAATACGTTTAGCATATTTTCTTCTTGAGTAACAAGCTCTGGCAAACAAATTCTGCGAGTAACAGTTGGCAAAGTAAAACTGCCGTCAGCAGCAATTAAGCGTCCTTTAAATTGATTACAGCCAGTAAATCCAGAAACCTTCATATCAGCATTAATAATTAATTTAGGCTTATGCTTGGTAACACCTGGAATACAAACCCCTCCTTTGAGGGTCCAATCACCAACTAATTGAGTTGACTTCTTTAATTGCTGATTAGAAAAACAGCCCGTTAATGAAATGGCCAATAATATTAATAAACAAAACTTACTTTTTTTCATCATGCTCTACGACTCAATCTTAATCTCAATAGTTTGCTTTCATCATATCTAAACAGGCTATTGAGATAACAATCGAATAAAATAATGCCGATGATCTCTCATCGGCATTAATATTAAAACTAGTTTAAAACTAGACAGTTAGTACAATCGTCTTAATTACTTAAGGATGATTTGTACTGAACGCTGCACGTAGTTAGTGCTGTCTGCTTTATCAGTTTTGATTGGGTTTGTGTTAGCAACAGAAGAAACAGTTAGGCGAGATGCGCTAATACCGTTTGCTTCTAGGAAGCTAGCAACGTTTGCTGCACGCTCTGCAGAAACTTTGTCGTTGATTGCCTTGCCACCAACGCTATCGGTACGACCGATGATTTGAGCGTTAACTGCTGGGTTAGCTTGCATAGTTGCAGCAATCTCACCTAGGTTGTAACGACCGTAAGCGTTTAGCTTAGTTTCGCCATTTTGGTATGGAAGAACGTAAGAAGAACGTGTTGGTACTTGTGCTTCTACAGCAACTTCTTTAACTACTTCAACATTGTTAGTAACAACTACTGGTGTAGCTGGTTGACCAAACTTGTATGTCATACCCCAGTACGCTTGAGTTAGATCAGCGTGACCGTGTGAAGTACGTAGGTTTTGGTAGTAATCAGCACCAATTTGAGTAGATAGTGCGTTAGTTAGCTGGTAAGAAAGACCTAGACCGCCAGTTGCAGAGAAGCTATCAGACTTCATATGGAATGCATTATCAGCGAAGTTCTTATCATCAGCGTAGATGTAAGTTGCACCAACTTTAGCAAATGCAGATAATTTTTGTGTAAGAGGTAGGTTACCTTTAACACCAACAGTTGCTAGGTTTAGGTTTGAATTACCTAGGTTGTACATGAAGTCGTAGCTACCGTAAACACCAACGTATTGGTTGAAGTCGTAACCAGCATCTAGCTTAGCGCTAGGAGCATTAGTTTGACCACCAAACATGTGAGAGTCTGCGCTACCAACATAACCCATACCTAGTGCACCACCAACCCAGAAGCCGTGGCCTTGACCAGCGTACCAGTGACCAGTTGCTGCTGATTGAGTTAGTGCCGCAGTGTTATTTGTAGCCGTTGCAGGTGCATCAGCAGCCATTGCAGATGTAGCAACGCCTAGAGATAAAGCTGCTACTACAGCTAGAGATAGAGATTTCAATTTCATGTTTAACTCCATTGGTTAAATACTTTAAAACTTTTCTAATTGTCTGCCCATATAAGTGCGTACTATCTATTATTTTAAGTGTGTATCGCAGGACAGCCTTTGTCAGGAACCTACTCATTTTGTGACTGTGTTAGCATTAAGGCAAATAATAAAAAATGATGTTCACAATTAATTGGCGTTTTTTCACACGCGTCAAAAAAATGGCTTCTGAAAAATAAATCTTTCAGAAAAAATTTAGATAAATAAAAAAAACAGTTTTTTTTAACGCTTAGATTCATATAAAAAAACATAAAAACAGTACATAATTCAAAAAAATACCATATAAAACATACAAATAAACACTAACAACTTTATCATCAACGCGTAAAAAAAAATGTGAAAAACACACTTTTTTATACTACACATAATGTGATAAATAATCATATCTGCCCTTTTGAGGCGGTAATTATCCTTTATCATCTCTTCCATAAATCTTTTTTTTTGTTAGCATTTGCTTTGAAAATAAAGGATCGAGATGGGTAATGAACTTTTTTAGAGTAGCAATAACAGCTGCGACTCCCTTGTTGCTCTTTGTATGTTTACTAAAAAAATGTGTCTTTTATATCGCTATAAACACCCAAATGCTTCGATACCGAAAGCAATAACAATAAAAAAAGCAGTCGTCATCTAAGAGCGTACTGCGTAAAACAGATACTAAGATAGGTAGTTAACGCCATGATCATATATAAATACGGTAAGGATGTTTTTGAGCCGCAAAAAAGCGCTTACACGAATCAAGAAGCAACCACTAAGCTCAGTGCTAGCGAAACAAAAATCCTCCAATTTTTAATCGATAACAGTGGCGAAATTATCAGTCGTGAAAAACTACTTGAAATTGGTTGGCCAGATAAAGTGGTTGTACCTAACTCATTAAATGTTGCTATTGCGAATCTTCGCAAAGCATTTAAAAGCAAGAATGAAATTATCATCACAATTAAAGGGGCAGGATTTACAATTGCCAATAACACCTTTATCCAACAACAATTTCAACCCGAAGTTGTGATCGATAATGAACAGCATAGCTCGGAGCAATTACAGCCAACCGATCACCATAGTGATAGTAATACCGCTGGTACTGATGCGAAGAAGACTAAACATACATCAACAGCTCACTCATTCCCAACCATGGCAAAAATTGGCTATACCATTTGCTTAACGGTTATGTTTGCTTGGGTGATGTTATGGGCTAGCAGCTGGCAGTCTCCACCTTGTGTTACCGTTAATGCTCAAAAAATTTGTGGTAATATTGAATTGCTCAACCTACAAAAACTACCACAAAACTTGAGCAGTAAAAGCACGGTTTACATTGATACCAATGGAAAAATGTATGAAAAAATTTAAATACGTCGTCATAGCATTATTGGTTTTAATGCTATACCCCGTTATTAATGGCATGGGGTGTGATTTTAACTATAAGTACGTAACACCCAGCCATGAACAATTTGGTAGTTGCAAGTTTGGCCAATACACACTCATTGATTACCCAAACCCTAAAAAAGACAATGGTTATACTGTCTTAAAGGGGCTGTATTTTTATGCCTTTGGTAATGCTGCCGTATTGGTAGTGGATACTGAAGATCACACTAAAAAAATCACCGATGCTGCGATTGAAAGCCTTAATTGGACCCATGAGAGTTTTTGGCATCAATTTAATCTCAAGCGATTAGATAAAAATACTATGATTAGCTATAGCTCATCACCAAAAAAGCAATTACGTGTTATTCCTTATGATGGCACCTTATCAATGACAGATAGTGGTCACTAACTAACATATGGCTAAATAATCGACTTAAATGGTTATTTAGCCTTTTTTAGTTAAGCTATCAATAATTGGGCATGCTGAATTTTTATCGCCAGGACATTGTTCAGTCAATGCTGCTAGGGTTAATTTAATTTGTTTAAGCTCTTCTATTTTATGATCTATCTCTACTAATTTTTGTAGTGCTTTTTGTTTAACATCACGGCTTTGACGATCGGGATCGGTTGATAATGCCAGTAATTGCTGACACTCATCTAAAGAAAATCCAATCATTCGAGAACGCTTTATAAGTAATAACTCCGCAATATGCTCCGCATTGTAATAACGATAGCCATTGACTCCCCTTGGTGCGGCACTTATCACCCCTTTGCTTTCATAAAAACGGATCGTTTTAGCCGTTAATCCGGTTTGTTTAGCAACATCACTAATACTCATCATCACTTGCTTACTCTACTGTATTAAAAAATAGCCTTGACATTATAGTTACTGGAAGGATTATGCTAGCGTTATTATTTCATTTAAGCATTAAAGGCGAGCACATGAATACCGTAACCCTTCCTCTTGCCAATGTACGCTGTATGCGTTGCGTGAATAAAATTCGTGATGCCATAAGCCTACTCCCTCAAACTGAAATTATTGATATTAATACTGAGTATTTAACCATAACCAATGATACCCCTTTAAGCCCGCTGTTTGATGCTGTAACAGCATTAGGCTACCAAGTTGGCTATCATTACCAATTACCACTGAGTGGCTTATCCTGTGGCCACTGTGTTGCTAAAATTGAACAAGCACTAGCTGAACGTGATGATGTTGCACATTTTAATATTAGCAAACAGCTCGCGGATGTATCAGGCTCAATAAGTGAGCAAGCACTAACTGACATTATCGTTAAACTTGGCTATCAGGTTGTCACTAATCCGCAACAACATAGCTATGACTTCAGTTTAACCGGGTTATCATGCGGAAAATGTGTTGCTAAATTAACCACCGTCTTATCGCAAGCCAATATTGAGATTATTAGTATTGATAAAAATAATCTCAGTGTTAAAACATCATTAGCAGCTAACGAGATTATTGCATTGGTAGCCACCGCAGGTTATCAAGCGATAACACCATCTCAGTCAGCAACGTTAATTGATCAATCTCTCGCACCAGAACCAGAACCAGAACCAGAACCAGAACCAGAACCAGAACCAAAAATTACAGCCCCACCGCAAGGTCAAGCAACCCAATTATTATTATCAGGGCTAACGTGTGCCAGTTGCGTAGCATCTGTAGAAAAAGCAATAAAGGCGGTAAACGGCGTTGACAGTGTCAATGTTAACCTTGCTGAGCGTACAGCCTTAATTTATGGGCAAGCATCACCACAGGCGATTATTACTGCAATAGAACAAGCGGGTTATGGCGCAGAACAAAGTGAAGATGATCAAAGTCGCCGTCTTCGTCAGCAGCAGCAAAACCAACAAACAGTAGCAACCCATATGCGTAATGCCATGATTGCACTCGGCTTAGGGATCCCGATGATGGCTTGGGGGATCTTTGGCGGTAGCATGATCATTGACTCTACAGCCAGTCAAATAAGTTGGGGAATTGTTGGTTTAATTACCTTGGCGTTATTAGTAACGGCAGGAAAAGATTTTTATATCAATAGTTGGAAAGCTTTCCGTCATCATCGTGCCACCATGGATACATTGGTAGCCTTGGGGACTGGTGCGGCATGGCTATTTTCAATGGCTGTAGTTATTGCACCAACGATGTTTCCAGTTGCAGCTCGTCACGTGTACTTTGAAGCTTCTGCAATGATTATTGGTTTAATTACTCTAGGTCATGCACTAGAAGCACGCGCACGCAGCCGAACCTCAAAAGCCTTAGAGCGTTTGATCGATCTTCAACCTCAAACGGCGATTGTGGTTGAAAATGGACAAGACATTGAGCGCCCATTGAGCGAAGTTATTGCTGGCATGACGTTACGTTTAAAGCCAGGATCTAAAGTGGCTGTTGATGGTTATGTTATTGATGGTAATAGCTATATTGATGAATCAATGCTTACAGGTGAGCCTTTGGCTGTGCATAAAAAAACGGGCGATCATGTTCGTGCAGGCACAATTAACCAACAAGGGAGCCTATTATTTAAAGCTGAGCATATAGGCAGTGACACTATGCTTGCGCGTATTATTCAATTAGTGCGCCAAGCACAAAGTAGTAAGCCAGCCCTAGCACGCTTAGCGGATACCATCTCCAGTATTTTCGTACCTAGTGTGATGATCATTGCCATATTAACGGCCATGGCTTGGTATTATTTTGGTCCACAACCAGCATCGGTGTATATGCTTGTTGCTGCTACCACAGTACTTATCATTGCTTGTCCGTGTGCATTAGGCCTAGCAACACCAATGTCCGTAACCGTTGGTGTTGGGCGTGCAGCAGAATTAGGCATTTTAATTAAAGATGCAGAAGCTATGCAGCAAGCGGCTAGCATTGATACTGTGGTATTAGATAAAACAGGTACCTTAACTGAAGGTAAACCACAAGTAGTTGATTATAAAATTTATAATGCATTAACTCGTAAACAATTGATTCAATTAGCTGCCAGCTTAGAACAAGGATCAGAGCACCCATTAGCGAATGCCATTGTTGAATCAGCGCACCAACAACAACTTGCGCTTTACCCGCACAGCAACTTTAATGCATATGCCGGATTAGGTGTATCCGGCACCATAGAACAACAGCAATTATTACTCGGTAATACCACATTCATGCATCAAAATGAAATTAATATTTCTCACGCTGAAGCTGACTTTGACTTCATTGCCAGCCAAGGCGCAACACCGGTTTACCTAGCTCAAAATGGTATTTTAGCAGGGATCATTGGTATCAGTGATCCACTCCGTGATGATTCATTGTCTGCTGTTAAGCGTATGCAAAATATGGGACTTAATGTGGTAATGCTCACCGGTGACAGCGTCAAAACAGCCCACGTTATTGCTGCTAAACTCGGTATTTCAGACGTAGTTGCCGATGTATTACCTGATGGCAAAGCCGCTCAAATTACCTTATTACAACAACAAGGTAAACGAGTAGCTATGGTCGGTGACGGTATCAATGACGCACCAGCCCTTGCATTAGCTGAAGTGGGAATCGCGATGGGAAGTGGTACTGATGTTGCTATTGAAAGTGCCCAATTTACTCTAATGCGTCACTCACTGCACGGTGTAGCGGATGCCTTGGAGTTATCAAAAGCAACATTACGAAATATCAAAGAAAACTTATTTGGTGCCTTTATTTACAACACATTAGGTATTCCAATTGCGGCTGGCGTGTTATTCCCGCTTACAGGAACACTGCTAAGCCCTGTGATTGCAGGTGCGGCAATGGCGCTATCATCAATCACTGTAGTAAGTAACGCTAACCGGTTACGTTTATTCAAGCCAAGCCAACAACATCAGGAGAAATAGTATGTGTTTTTTATTCGGTGCTGCTGCAATTGGGTTTATTGTATGGTGGTTCTGGCTTCATCCAAGTATTCGTAACCCAAAATAATTATCTTTAAGCAATCATATTAAGGCTACTTCGGTAGCCTTTTTTGATCTCACTTAGCCCAATTATTTGTTATAACTTAACTATCCTACTTAATCAGCGGTAACTTATGTTCAAATCTCTTTTATCAAAAGCATTATTACTTCTGCCTTTTATTTCCCAATCGGCACTTGCAACACCGATTGTATGGAAAATTTATGACCAACAACGTGAGTTTTATGTTTTAGGTTCTATTCATGCAGGAAAAGAAGCGATGTTTCCGTTGCCTGCTATATTTCTTGAGCAATGGCAACACGCTGATGCATTGGTTGTTGAAGCTAATATTTTACAACAATCACAGGTAGCTCCAACGATTAAGCCACCTTTTACTCAACAAGCACTCTCAGCGACAGAACTCAAACAACTACAAAAGATCACGACTACACTCAACATTTCATTTGAACAGCTACTTCAACAGCCACCTTGGTTAACTGCTGTTACTCTTCAGCTCGCTCTTGCTGATAAACTCGAACTAAAATCAGATTATGGTATCGACTACGTGCTGTTACAGCGCGCTCAGCAGCAACAATTGCCAATCCTCGAATTAGAAAGTGTTAGCCAGCAATTTAATATGCTTGAAACGCTACCAGAAAATGGCACTCCTATGTTGCTGGAAACGATCAATGAATGGCATAAAACCCAATCATCATTGCGTTGCTTAGTGAAAGTTTGGCAACACGGCGATGGTAATAAGCTTGAACAACTGTTTCAAGAAAGCCAATTTGATCCCACCACTGATGATGCCTTAATTTTTAACCGTAATCAGCGCTGGGCAGAAGCCTTAGTAAAAGATCCTACTTATCAATCAGGTAAGTTTATGGTGGTAGTCGGCGCATTTCATTTAATAGGCGAACAAGGATTACCGAATTTGATGAAACAGCAGGGCTTTAGCGTTGAGAAGATGACTTCAGGTACAACAGCCGATTGTGATTAAGGTGAAGAGCTACCAAACTGAACTATTCACCCATTTCGACAAACGAAAAAAAACCTGAATCTTTCGACTCAGGTTTTCTTAATCGTGGTCGGTGAAGAGCCAGGTTTTAATATCGGTGAACCCTCACCCTCTGAGCATCAAAGCTATGATTCATTTTATACCGACGAAAAAAAACCGTATCTTTCGATACGGTTTTCTTAATCGTGGTCGGTGAAGAGGGATTCGAACCCCCGACCCTCTGGTCCCAAACCAGATGCGCTACCAAACTGCGCTATTCACCGACTTAATTCTTTTTCTGGAACGCTGATAGAAGGGTCAACCCTCTGGTCCGCTATTCCTAACATCAGAGATGCGCTACCAAACTGCGCTATTCACCGACAATCTTTAGGCTTACAAGGCCAAGGTCTCTAATAAAAAGATAACCTGAATAATGGGGTGGCTAACGAGGCTTGAACTCGCGACAACCGGAATCACAATCCGGGACTCTACCAACTGAGCTATAGCCACCATTATAAGTGGTCGGTGAAGAGGGATTCGAACCCCCGACCCTCTGGTCCCAAACCAGATGCGCTACCAAACTGCGCTATTCACCGACTAATTCTTTTCTGGAACGCTGCTAGAAGGGTCAACCCTCTGGTCCGCTATTCCTAACATCAGAGATGCGCTACCAAACTGCGCTATTCACCGACTAATTCTTTTCTGGAACGCTGCTAGAAGGGTCAACCCTCTGGTCCGCTATTCCTAACATCAGAGATGCGCTACTAAACTGCGCTATTCACCGACTAATTCTTTTCTGGAACGCTGCTAGAAGGGTCAACCCTCTGGTCCGCTATTCCTAACATCAGAGATGCGCTACTAAACTGCGCTATTCACCGACGATAATACTGGTTTTAATAAACCACTACTTTAAATAGTGGTCGGTGAAGAGGGATTCGAACCCCCGACCCTCTGGTCCCAAACCAGATGCGCTACCAAACTGCGCTATTCACCGACTTAATTCTTTTTCTGGAACGCTGATAGAAGGGTCAACCCTCTGGTCCGCTATTCCTAACATCAGAGATGCGCTACCAAACTGCGCTATTCACCGACAATCTTTAGGCTTACAAGGCCAAGGTCTCTAATAAAAAGATAACCTGAATAATGGGGTGGCTAACGAGGCTTGAACTCGCGACAACCGGAATCACAATCCGGGACTCTACCAACTGAGCTATAGCCACCATTATAAGTGGTCGGTGAAGAGGGATTCGAACCCCCGACCCTCTGGTCCCAAACCAGATGCGCTACCAAACTGCGCTATTCACCGACTAATTCTTTTCTGGAACGCTGCTAGAAGGGTCAACCCTCTGGTCCGCTATTCCTAACATCAGAGATGCGCTACTAAACTGCGCTATTCACCGACGATAATACTGGTT
>NZ_FYAK01000014.1 GCF_900185615.1 Photobacterium malacitanum | reverse complement strand
CAATCTGAGCCATGATCAAACTCTTCAATTAAAGTTTTGTTGTTTCTTTCGAAACGGCTCAATGAATACTGACTTCAAAACTACCTTAGTAATTTTAAAGCTATTATCGTTCCAACAGAACGATAATGAATTGACTGTGCCAAATAACCGTAGTTATTTGTATTGGTCACTCAGTTCATTGATAAATCTTTCGACTTAACTATTCAACGAGTGCCCACACAGATTGCATGGTCAAATTGTTAAAGAACATTCTTCTTCGATAGAGCAAACATTTAGCTGCTTAGCCGTTACCGTTGAAGTGGATGGCCATTCTAGCGAAATAACATAAAGTGTCAACCACTTTTTTTTAAAATTTATTTCATCTGACTCATTATCCAATCGATTGAAGCATAACGCCTTATTTATAAGCCGCTCACTGTTTCGATAGAGCAGCAGTATAAAGACAACTGCCGTCATCGCAACTATTTTTATGCAAATAATTAATAAAAACGGCTCGTTAGATCAAAAAGCAAACAAAGCGTTCAATAATCCAATTATAGTGCTCTGAATTGTTGACTAAAGTTAGACACTTTCTGCCAGTCGGTATATTCCACTTCTTTGGTTGTATCAGTTTCACCGCCCGTTAGTTTCATTATGAGCTTAATCATAGTGCGATCAAAAAAGTTATATCGCGGATAACGCAACGCACCAGCAAACACCGCCATCATTTTCGGGTGCCATGGGGATTTCAATAGAAATTTCTTCACATAAGCACTCGTTGCTGGCGTATCTTTGCCTTCTTTACGGGCTGTTAAGTTCACGCAAAAAAAAGCGACCTTTGTTTGCTCAAGATTTTCACGGTTACTATCAATAAATTGATAAAGCTTTTTGTTTAAATGTCCATAACGCACAGAAGCACCAATAAGTACGCGATCGTACCCACTGAAATCAATTGTTGGCTTTAGATGAATATCAGCATAATCACATTGATACTGTTCACCTAGGTTCTGCTCTATATAGTTAAGGATTTTAATCGTTTGTCCTTCACAACTAGAATGCAGTAGTAATACCTTTTCCATGATTGCTCCTTTAATTACGCCAAAAGGTCGGTGTAAATAAAACTAATAATGTAAACACTTCTAAACGACCAAATAGCATAGCAATAATAAGGATCCATTTCGCTGAATCATTTATTTGGCCAAAATGCACCGCCACTTCTCCTAAACCGGGCCCTAAATTATTAAGCGTCGCAGCCACGGCAGAAAATGCAGTTAACTCATCAATACCTGTCGCAATCAATGCCAGCATGCACACCACAAATACCAGCGCATAAGCCGAGAAGAACCCCCACACAGCATCAACAACTCGTTGTGGTAATGCTTTACGACCTAATTTTATGGTATAGACCGCACGTGGATGCACTAAGCGCTTTAACTCTCGTACTCCTTGCAATGAAAGTAGCAACATTCGAATAACTTTCATGCCCCCCCCCGTCGAGCCAGCACAGCCACCGATAAAAGAGGAAAACAGTAATAGCACGGGTAAAAATAACGGCCAGTCTGAGAATCCGGTAGTGGTAAACCCTGCTGTGGTTGATATCGATACGGTTTGGAATAATGCTTGATCAAAGGCATCAAAAGCACTGTCATAAGAGTGATGCTTTAATAACATTCCAAAACAAATCGCAAATAAAATAAATTGCACCACAAAAAACGCTCGAAATTCAGGATCTCGCCAATAGGTTTTTAGATTTATATTGCCATTACCAAACGCAGCAAAGTGGAGTGAGAAATTACAAGCCGAGATTAAAAGGAAACAAACCGTGATGATATTAATCGTCGGACTATTAAAATAACCAATACTGGCATCGTGAGTTGAGAAGCCACCTATCGCAATGGTTGAGAAACTGTGTGATATCGCATCAAAGCCACTCATACCTGCAAGCCAAAACGCTAATGCACAAGCAATAGTTAACGCGAGGTAGATATACCATAATGTTTTAGCCGTTTCTGCTATTCGCGGTGTCATCTTACTGTCTTTGACAGGCCCAGGCGTTTCAGCACGGTAAAGCTGCATACCACCGACACCTAAAACGGGCAATATCGCAACAGCCAAAACAATGATTCCCATGCCACCAAACCATTGTAATAACTGACGGTAAAATAAAATCGCTTTGGGTAAATGATCAAGCCCTACAATAACTGTTGCACCGGTTGTTGTCAGTGCAGAAAATGATTCAAAAAAGGAGTCAGCAACCGACAAGTCAGGATTTTTAGATAATAGAAAAGGCACCGCACCTGCACTGCCAATAACCCCCCAAAATAACACTACTATCAAAAAACCATCACGGGCTTTTAGTTCATGTTTTTGGTAACGGTTAGGAAACCATAATGATGACCCTCCCGCTAATAATAAAAAGAACGTCACTACAAAAGGAAACCCTGCACCATCACGATAGATCAGCGCTACCAATGCAGGAATTAACATAGTGACACTAAATAAAGCGAGCAATAGCCCAACAATACGAGTAATTGAACGAAACTGCATGGCCTTAATCGGCCCTCATTTTAAAATACATAATAAATAGTGGTTAACTCTCTGGTGTTGCTGTTGCGACGATCCGTCCACCACTGCGATTAATTAATTTGGTACTAAACTCGGTCACGATTCGACTATCAAGTGCTAAATGCATCTTTACTTGTTGACCATAATCAGCTTCAAGTTGAGTCGCGTTATATTCTTCTAATAAGGCTTCAACTAATGAAATTTGATTATAATCGCAACATAAATACAACTCACTGGTGATGATCTTTTGTTGTGTAGTTAGTAACGTTAATGCGCGTTGCACACCACCACCATAGGCTTTAACTAACCCCCCAGTCCCTAAATGAATACCACCGAAATAGCGCACAACTACCGCTGTCAATTCACCAACACCACTGCCCGTTAATTGTGCGAGTATTGGTTTACCCGCGGTACCAGATGGCTCACCATCATCACTAAAGCCCCACAACATTGAATCTGTGGGTCTGCCAGCCACAAACCCCCAGCAATGATGATTGGCTGTAGCATGAACTGCCTTTATTTCAGCAATAAACTGTTTAGCGGCATCAATTGAAGCGGTATGTGCTAAATAAGTAATAAAGTGGCTTTTCTTTATTTCTTCTTCAAAAGTTACTGCTTGCAGTGGGATTAAATAAGGCTCAGAAGTTGACATAAAATAGATCCCATCATAAAAAAAGAGTGGCAGCATAACATATTCCTACTACTACCAAAGTAATGTCCATTATTAGCTGTTGCGCATACTGTCAAAGCAGCCTTTGTATTAAAGATGATGCACTAGTCGACAATGTTAAACAAATGTTTAAATTAATTATTGAATTTGTGCCAATTGCGGTTCAGACTAAATATTACTACACAGGTCAAACCAGTTAAATCACACCTAATCCGTCATAGAATGGAATATATGGAGATAGAACATGATTTACCACGGTGAAACAGTCGCAGTTAATTATCTCGAAGATGGCATTGCTGAAGTTATTTTTGATGCCCCATCCACGGTCAATAAATTTGATCTTGCTACTCTTGAAAGTTTTAGTTTGGCACTTGATGCGCTCTATCAACAACCTAAACTCAAAGGGGTGATATTACGCTCAACCAAAGCTGCTTTTATTGTTGGTGCTGATATTACTGAGTTTTTAGGCTTATTCGCTCTACCTGCTGATCAACTTTCAGAATGGCTTCATCACGCCAACACTATTTTTAATAAATTAGAAGATCTGCCAGTCCCAACCATTGCAGCCATTAATGGTTATGCCCTTGGTGGTGGTTGCGAATGTGTACTCGCGACTGACTTTAGAATTGCTGATCATCAAGCACGAATAGGGCTACCAGAAACCAAACTTGGCATCATGCCCGGCTTTGGAGGCACAGTACGTTTACCACGTTTAATTGGTGCCGATAGTGCGATGGAAATAATTACTGCAGGTAAAGATAAAACCGCAGCAGCGGCATTAAAAATAGGCTTAATCGATGCCGTAGTGGCCACAGATATATTGCCAACCGCTGCATTAACTATAATCAAACAAGCAATAGCTGGTGATTTAGATTGGCAACAACGTCGCCATCAAAAACAAGCTCCTCTGCCGTTAAGTACTACTGAAGCTTTAATGAGCTTTACAACGGCTAAAGCGATGGTAGCAAACATTGCCGGTAAACATTATCTTGCTCCAATAGCTGCAGTAACGGCTATAGAAACAGCGGCAATTTGCAATCGTGACTCCGCACTTGCGATTGAAAATAAACACTTTGTCACCCTCGCTAAAACTGATATTGCTCAAGCATTAGTGGGTATTTTCCTCAACGATCAATACATCAAGAACCAAGCTAAACAAGCAATAAAAATCGCACCAGCAACACAACAAGCAATGGTACTAGGCGCGGGGATTATGGGAGGAGGTATTGCTTACCAATCAGCGACTCATCACGTCCCCGTAATAATGAAAGATATTGCGGCTGACGCGTTAACACTCGGTATGGAGCAAGCAGCGAAGTTACTCAATAAAAAGCTTACTCGTGGTCGTATCGATGGTTTACAAATGGCAGCAACATTAGCCACCATCACGCCAACATTAACTTATAGTGATAGCTGTCATGTTGATATCGTTATTGAAGCGGTGATTGAAAACCCAACCATAAAAGCCACGGTATTGGCAGAGGTTGAGCAGCAAGTTGATGCGACGACTGTGCTAACATCAAACACTTCAACCATTCCAATTAATTTACTGGCTCAATCATTACAACGCCCACAAAATTTTTGTGGTATGCACTTTTTTAATCCAGTTCACAAAATGCCCTTGGTTGAGATCATTCGCGGTAAACATACCTCCAATGAAACTATTGATCGTGTGGTTGCTTACGCTGCCAAAATAGGAAAAACCCCCATCGTCGTCAATGATTGTCCCGGATTTTTCGTTAATCGCGTTTTATTTCCTTATTTGGCTGCATTTAGTTTGTTGCTGCGTGATGGCGGTGATTACGTTCAAATTGATACCATTATGGAGCAAGATTTTGGCTGGCCAATGGGGCCGGCTTATCTATTAGATGTGGTTGGTATTGATACCGCTCACCACGCTCAAAAAGTCATGGCGCAAGGCTTTCCGCAACGGATGGCAAAACACTATACCGATGCCGTTGATGTGCTATACCAACACCAACGTTTCGGCCAAAAAACCGGGGCTGGATTTTTTAGTTACTGCACGGATAAAAAAGGCAAACCCAAAAAGATATTCGATCCACAAACCGCAACATTACTCCAACCAATAGCAGCGACAGCTACTGACTTTGATAGCACTGTTGTCATCGACCGCATGCTGATCCCGATGATTAATGAAGTGGTACGTTGCTTAGAAGAAAATATTATCGCCACCCCTGCTGAGGCGGATATGGCACTGGTTTACGGTTTAGGCTTCCCTCCTTTTAGAGGCGGCGTATTCCGTTACCTAGATCATATTGGTTTAGCCAACTATGTCGCATTAGCTGATAGCTACCAATCACTCGGTGCATTATATCAAGTACCGGCTGGCTTAAGAACAAAAGCCGCAGCCGATGAATGCTACTACCCAGCAGCAACTGCGATCACGATGGCCCACCATTAAGGAGTTTGATGATGAATAACGTTGTGATTGTTGACTGTATCCGTACTCCAATGGGGCGCTCAAAAGGTGGCGCATTTCGCCATGTTCGTGCTGAAGAGTTATCGGCACATTTAATGCGGGGATTACTGAGTCGTAACCCTCAATTAGATTCGAACAATCTAGAAGATATTTATTGGGGCTGCGTGCAACAAACGTTAGAGCAAGGATTTAATATTGGCCGCAATGCAGCCTTAATCGCCGGTATTCCGAGTACTGTTGGCGCAACGACCGTAAATCGCCTTTGTGGATCATCTATGCAAGCGCTGCATGATGCCACTCGGGCAATTATGGTCGGTGATGCTCAAAGCTGTTTGGTTGGCGGCGTTGAACACATGGGCCATGTACCGATGAATCATGGGGTTGATTTTCACCCTCAACTGTCTAAAACCGTAGCTAAAGCAGCTGCCATGATGGGACTCACGGCCGAAATGCTAGCCAAAAAATATGCGATTAGTCGTGAGCTTCAGGATCAATTTGGCGCCCGTTCTCATCAACGTGCTTATGCTGCCACAATCGAAGCTCGCTTTAGTAATGAAATATTTGCAACAGAAGGTCATGACAGCGAGGGTATTTTAACAAAATATGCCACTGATGAAGTGATTCGGCCTGACACAACCGTCGCAGGGTTAAGTCAGTTACGGCCTATTTTTGATCCCGTTAATGGTACCGTCACTGCGGGCACTTCATCGGCATTATCTGACGGTGCGGCGGCAATGTTATTAATGGATGAACAACAAGCACGCAACTTAGAACTGCCGATTCGCGCGCGTATTAAAGCCATGGCAATTGCGGGCTGCGAGCCATCACTGATGGGATTTGGTCCTGTGCCAGCCACTCAAAAAGCATTACAACGGGCAGGATTACACCTCGATGATATTGGTGTTATCGAAATCAATGAAGCCTTTGCCGCTCAAACACTGCCATGCATTAAAGCATTGGGGTTAATGGAGCAACTTGATGACAAAATCAATCTCAATGGCGGTGCGATTGCATTGGGCCACCCATTGGGCTGTTCAGGCGCTCGAATTTCAACAACGCTAATTAACCTTATGGAACAAAAACACGCTCAATTTGGCTTAGCCACTATGTGTATCGGTTTAGGGCAAGGCATTGCGACTATCTTTGAGCGCGTAGAATCATAATGCTCATACAAGCTGAGATAAGTGAATATTGTTCTGAATATAAAGAGAATGACGCTTGCTAATATGATGACTTATAAGACATGCAACTTACACATAGATACAATGAGTAAGTTTCATTTTCTTGATCAACATAAGCCGTCTACACTCAAGCTTATATTGATTGCTAATCATGATTTTTTTCCGGAGTATTGCAATGTTTAAAGCACTAGTACTAGAACAAGAAGATAAAAAAACACTAGCAACTATTCGCCAAGTGGCAACATCTGAATTACCTGAAGGTGATGTATTAATTGATGTCGATTACTCTTCATTAAATTACAAAGATGGCTTAGCAATTACAGGTAAAGGTCGTATTGTGCGTCAATTCCCAATGGTTCCAGGCGTTGACCTTACTGGTACTGTGGCTGAATCAAATGATGAACGCTACCACGTCGGTGACAAAGTGGTACTTACAGGTTGGGGCGTTGGCGAAGGCCATTGGGGCGGCATGGCTGAAAAAGCGCGTCTAAAAGCAGATTGGTTAGTTCCATTACCAACTAACCTTGACGGTAAGCAAGCAATGATGGTGGGTACTGCTGGTCTCACAGCGATGTTATGTGTACAGGCAATTGTCGATGCTGGTGTAACTCCTGATGCCGGCGAAATTCTGGTTACTGGTGCAAGTGGTGGTGTTGGCTCTGTTGCTGTCACATTACTAGCACAGCTAGGTTATAAAGTCGCTGCAGTAACAGGCCGCGCTGAAACTAACGGTCCATTACTGAAGCAACTAGGCGCAACCACGATTATTGATCGTAGTGTGTTTGAAGAGCCTGCTCGTCCACTTGATAAGCAATTATGGGCTGGCGCGATTGATACAGTGGGTAGCAAAGTATTGGCCAAAGTACTGAGCCAAATTAACTACAACGGCGCAGTTGCTATCTGTGGTCTTGCTGGCGGTTTTGATTTACCAACGACGGTAATGCCTTTCATTCTACGCAATGTTCGTTTGCAAGGTATCGATTCAGTAATGTGCCCATTTGAAAAACGTCAACAAGCATGGCAACGTCTAACAGAATTACTGCCTGCAAGTTACTTTGAGCAAGCATGTCGTGAAGTATCGCTTGAGCAAGTACCTGAATGTGCTGAAGCTATCACTAATGGTCAAATCACAGGTCGTGTCGTGATCAAGCTATAACTATTCAATAGTTGTTAGTTAATGATTAAGGTCAGCCAAGTGCTGGCCTTTTTGTTAGCTACAATCCCTTAACGCTACAATAAACCAATATCATGAACACGTGAGTTAATCAGTCGACCGCACTCTTCTTTTATAATATTACGTAACCATATTTGTGATGCTGAATGCTCACAACGTGCATGCCATAATAATGAATAATCAAATGGCTTAAAATCAAACGGTAATGGCTTCACAATTAACTGATAACGCTCTGCCACCAAATAGGCCAAGTCTGCCGGAACGGTAATAATTAATGGCATTTGGTCAATGATCGCCAATGCAGCTTCTAGATGATAAGCCCGCAATACCATTTTCGGCTGAGGATGCCCTCGTAACTGCTCATCAATTAATGCCTTTACCCCGTCACTCACCGCAATCATTGCATGTGGGTAAGACAAATAATCTTGAAAGGTAAGTTGCTTATTGGCCAGTGGATGATTTTTACTCACCAAACAAAATACGCTCACGCGCCCTAACAACTGATGACACAGTGGGTCCATATCAGCACTTGGACGACAAATAGCCATATCACAACCGCCAGTGGTTAACTGCGATAACAAATTATCATGTTGCAACGGACTAAACTCTAATGAAAGGTGTGGGGCTTCTTGATAAATTCGCGGCAATGCAAAGGGCAAGATCGTCTGTATTGCATAATCGGTAGTCGCAATTTTAAATGTTTGCTCGCAGGCCGCTGGTTCAAAATCACTTGGGGTCAGTAATATACGTAGTGATTCTAGCGGCTCATTCAGTTGTGCATTTAATTCTAATGCGCGCTGGGTCGGTAATAATGACTGTCCTTGACGGGTAAAGAGAGGATCCCCAAGCAAATCACGTAATCGTCCCAGCACTCGACTCATTGCAGATTGACTCAGATTTAGCCTTACTGCGGCTTTACTGACGCTGCATTCTTCCAACAATACTTTTAACGCAACCAGCAAATTTAAGTCACGACGATAAACTTCTTCGAGCTCCATGTTTTACATCTCTACTGCTGACAATAAATTCAATATGGCTCCAGTATGGCGGGATAGATAAAAAAAATCCCGCCTTTTTAAAGCGGGAACGTGTAATTATCGGCAATATAAGCCAGCACTAAGGCTGTTTTTTTTGCTGATTTAATTGCGTTTTATTGGAGATTTCAACCCATAAGCCGACAATCGCAGCCAGTAAACCTCCCATCGCAAACAACCCTGTTGGATGATGACTGGTAAGCATAATGGTACTAAATGAAATAATGCACAACACGGCATAAATCATTACTCGGTCAATTGATGTCAACATAATATCCCCCTAATCCATTAGAAAGAAAGTTAATAGCTTGTTAATAACGTTACACAGTTTATCTTGATTTGCCAAGCGTTATTGATTAATTCTTATCCATCAGTATGATCATAACGTCTCCAATAATACGTGTAAATTATGACTGCAATTTTTGAAAATCCGACCCACAGCCTCGATGCTCAAGGGCTTCGTTGTCCAGAACCAGTAATGATGGTCCGTAAAACTGTCAGAAAAATGGCTGCCAATGAGACCTTATTAGTTATCGCTGATGACCCATCAACTACTCGTGATATTCCGAGTTTTTGTCGCTTTATGGATCACACCCTGCTTGCCTCTGAAACAGAAGTCCAGCCCTATCGATTTCTGATTCAAAAAGGCGCAACGAATTAATCAACCATCAAGCAGCGTTTCATCGCGCTGCTTGGTTGTTATTGTTGATCATGGTGTTGTTGGCGCAATTCATTAAGTTGATGGTGGAGCTGCTGAAGCTCTTTTTTAAGCGGTAACACATAGCGCAAACGAACCCATGCATCAATAGATAAATAGGCGGTAATAATGGCACCAACGACCATTGGTAACCACATATCAGTTAACATCATTCCAATAATATTCAGCACTAATGCGATGTGAAATAACCAACATTGACTTTGGGGAGATATCGCTAAGAACCGTGTCATTCAAACCTCCTACGGCAACCTCAAGTCGCCTATATATCGTGCATCACTGAGTAATATATTGCTTTACCCTAGCACGAACCCCTGCGACTATCTGACACCAAAATCACAATTCTTGGCTTAATATTCGTCATTGTAGACGCTATTAGCACATTCGAATTCCACCAAAGTTTCACATGAAACGCGTGTCATCATCCTTTTAAAAACAAAAAAAACCATGAACCTAAGCCCATGGTTTTAACTATCGTTACCACCGCAATATTAACCTAGTGGAGAAAGAATAATCTCTACACGACGGTTTTGTGCACGACCTTGAGAAGTACTATTGGTTGCAATCGGGCTATTTTCACCACGACCTTGAGATACAACGCGATTTGCATTCACACCTTGACGAATAAGGTAGTTACCTACTTCACCAGCACGTACTTGTGATAGACGCAAGTTATAAGCAGCAGCACCAGAGCTATCAGTAAAGCCTAATACGTTAAGCTGAGTTTTAGGGTACTCTTTAGCAACTAACGCTACATTATGTAACGCTTCCATCGCACGGCCATTTAATGAAGACTGATCAACACCAAACGTAATTTCATTTGGCATATTTAAAATGATGTTATTACCATTACGTGTCACGCTAATGCCTGAAGATGCTAACTGCTGACGTAGTTTCGCTTCTTGAACATCCATGTAGTAACCAACACCGCCACCCAGTGCAGCACCTGCAGCAGCACCAATCAGTGCGCCTTTACCACGATCGTGCTTACTTGAAGAAGCCACGCCAATTGCAGCACCAGCAAGCGCACCGATGATTGAACCACCAGTGCCTTTCGCTGTTTGTGATTCACCCGTGTAAGGATTCACCGTTGAACAACCAGCAAGAGTCACAGCTGCAACAACAGAAATTACTGCTGCTCTCACCCACGTTTTTGACGCCATCACTTGATTTTGAGCCATTTAATTAAAATACCTATGTTATTGATATACATATTGCACATCGAATAAAGCTCAATCGATATTTATACCAACGAGCTATTTGTTAACGCTATTGTAATCAACCATTGTATTTACGCCATCAAAATAATGTCAAATACCTTCTCAGCCCACGCCAGTGATACGGTTATATTCAGGAATTTTCTTTAATCTCGACTTAGATGGATAAAAAACACTCACTTCCCCTACTCGGCTATGGATAGGCAAGGTATACTGGATAACTACTCTATTTAATCCACTAATCTCGCGAAGCTGACAATGCAGAAATACGATATTAAAACCTTTCAGGGCATGATCCTCGCGCTGCAGGATTACTGGGGCCAACAAGGCTGTACTATTGTGCAACCTCTTGACATGGAAGTAGGCGCGGGCACCTCGCACCCAATGACATGTCTACGAGCTCTAGGTCCAGAACCAATTGCAGCAGCGTATGTACAACCATCTCGCCGTCCAACTGACGGTCGTTACGGTGAAAACCCTAACCGTCTTCAGCATTACTATCAGTTCCAAGTAATGCTTAAGCCGTCTCCTGATAATATTCAGGAACTTTACCTAGGCTCATTAGAAGTACTCGGTATTGATACCAAAGTACATGACATTCGTTTTGTAGAAGACAACTGGGAAAACCCAACCTTGGGTGCTTGGGGTCTTGGCTGGGAAGTTTGGCTTAACGGTATGGAAGTAACGCAGTTCACTTACTTCCAACAAGTTGGCGGCCTTGAGTGTAAGCCTGTTACTGGTGAGATCACTTACGGTATTGAACGTCTAGCAATGTACATTCAAAACGTTGACTCGGTTTATGATTTAGTTTGGACAGATGGCCCACTAGGTAAAGTAACCTACGGTGATATCTTCCATCAAAACGAAGTTGAGCAATCAACTTACAACTTTGAACACGCTGATGTTGATTTCCTATTTACTTTCTTTGATCAATGCGAGAAAGAATCACTTAAGCTATTAGCCCTTGAGCAACCACTGCCGCTACCGGCTTACGAGCGCATTTTGAAAGCAGCACATGCTTTCAACCTACTTGATGCCCGTAAAGCAATCTCAGTGACAGAGCGTCAACGTTACATTCTACGTATTCGTAATGTAACCAAACAAGTTGCTGAAGCTTACTACGCATCACGTGAAGCACTAGGCTTCCCAATGTGTAAAAAAGATAAGTAAGGGATAGCCATGACAGATAAGAATTTCTTAATTGAGCTAGGTACTGAAGAGTTGCCGCCAAAGGCACTTCGTACTCTAGCTGAAGCATTTGCAGCCAACTTTGAAGCGGAGCTAAAAGCCGCGGATTTACCTCACCAAGGTATTAAATGGTACGCGGCTCCACGTCGCCTAGCACTTAAAGTAACGGCACTTGCTGAAAACCAGCCTGATAAAATCGTCGAAAAACGCGGCCCTGCAATTGCTGCTGCTTTTGATGCTGACGGTAATCCTACTAAAGCGGCTCAAGGTTGGGCGCGCGGTAATGGTATTACGGTTGAGCAAGCAGAGCGCATGGTTACCGACAAAGGTGAATGGTTACTGTTCAAGCAAGAAGTTAAAGGCCAACCAGCCCAAACACTACTACCTGAACTAGCAGCTGCAGCGCTGGCTAAACTGCCAATCCCACGCCCAATGCGTTGGGGTGATAAAGAAACACAATTTATCCGTCCAGTAAAAACCCTAACCATGCTGTTGGGTGACGAGCTAATCGAAGGCACTATTTTAGGTGTAGCTTCAGCACGCACCATTCGCGGCCACCGTTTCATGGGTGAAGCTGAATTTACTATCGACAATGCTGATCAATACCCTGCGATTTTAGAAGAGCGCGGTAAAGTAATGGCAGATTATGAAGCGCGTAAAGCGATCATTTTAGCTGATGCTCAAAAAGCAGCTCAAGCTGTCGGTGGTATTGCTGACTTGGAAGATGACCTTGTTGAAGAAGTGACTTCTTTGGTTGAGTGGCCGGTTGTACTAACCGCTTCTTTTGAAGAAGAGTTCTTAAAAGTTCCTTCTGAAGCTTTAGTTTACACCATGAAAGGCGATCAGAAGTACTTCCCGGTTTATGATGCAGAAGGCAAGCTAGTACCTAAGTTCATCTTCGTATCAAACATCATCTCTAACGATCCAAGCCAAATTATCTCGGGCAACGAGAAAGTGGTTCGTCCACGTTTAGCTGATGCTGAGTTCTTCTTTAATACCGACCTTAAGAGTAAATTGGTTGATCGTCTGCCTCAACTAGAGACTGCTATCTTCCAAAAGCAATTGGGTACAATTAAAGACAAGACGGATCGTATTACTGAACTTGCAGGCTACATTGCTGACAAGATTGGTGCTGATGTAACTAATGCTAAACGTGCTGGTCTACTGGCTAAATGTGACCTAATGACATCAATGGTATTTGAATTTACAGATACTCAAGGTGTGATGGGTATGCACTATGCACGCCACGACGGTGAAGCTGAAGATGTTGCACTAGCCCTTAACGAGCAATATATGCCTCGTTTTGCTGGTGACCAACTTCCAAGCACTGGTGTTTCTTCTGCAGTAGCAATGGCTGACAAACTAGATACTATCGTAGGTATCTTTGGTATTGGCCAAGCTCCAAAAGGCAGCGATCCATTTGCATTGCGTCGTGCTTCTTTAGGTGTGTTACGCATTATCGTTGAAAACGGTTACGACTTAGACCTTGTTGACTTAGTTGCTAAAGCGCACTCATTATTTGGTGACAAACTAACGAACGCTAACGTTGACTCTGATGTTATTGAATTCATGCTTGGTCGTTTCCGTGCATGGTATCAAGACGCAGGCTTCAGCATTGATGTTATTCAAGCTGTGCTAGCAATGCATCCAACTCAACCGTCTGACTTTGATAAACGTGTTAAAGCGGTAAGTCATTTCCGTGACTTAGACGCAGCTGAATCACTAGCAGCGGCTAATAAACGTGTTGGTAATATTCTAGCTAAATTTGACGGTGAGCTACCAACAACGGTTGATAACAGCTTATTAGTTGAAGCGGCAGAAAAAGAACTTGCTGCTAAAGTTGAAGCTGTTGTTGCAACGCTAGCACCCGTCTTTGCTGCAGGTGATTACCAACAAGCATTAACAGAGCTAGCATCACTACGCGAAGCTGTTGATGCGTTCTTTGACAACGTAATGGTGATGGCTGAAGACGAAAAACTTAAAGTTAACCGTCTAGCACTGCTTAACTTATTACGTAACCAGTTCTTACAAGTAGCAGATATTTCATTACTGCAAAAGTAACTTTTAGCACTGGTTGATAATAATAAACCACGCTTCGGCGTGGTTTTTTATGGCTAAATATTTAAGGTTTAACTTTGTTCCACGTGAAACACATCGACACAGCCGACCACTACCACGAGAGCAAACAAAAAGTTTCACTTCCGATCACTATCAGGTATTTTGATTTATCGCCCACCACTAACGGGCATCGCAAGCACGTAACCCTGCACTGATATAGAGGTCGATAGCACCATGGAATTTTCTAGCTTTGGCGATAAGTTCGCTGGCGATTCAGGCATTACTCAATTAATGCACGATCTAAACGATGGTCTGACTAACCCTGATGCCATTATGCTTGGTGGTGGTAACCCAGCTCAAATTCCGGCGATGGTCGACTATTTTAATCAACTACTGGCCGACATGGCTACGACTGGAGAGTTAACCGCGTCGATCACCAACTACGATGGCCCGCAAGGCAAAGACCGTTTTATCACTGCCCTCGCGACACTTCTCAACCACCACTATGGTTGGAACATCAGTAGTGACAACATCACCCTAACCAATGGCAGTCAAAGTGCCTTCTTTAATTTATTTAATTTATTAGCCGGAAAATGTCAGAATGGCAGCCATAAAAAAATTCTGTTGCCGCTGTCGCCAGAATATATTGGCTATGCAGACGCTGGCCTTGAGCCGGATATGTTTATCTCTTACCAACCGACAATCAGTGTGTTGGATAATGGCCTGTTTAAATACCATATCGATTTTAGCCAATTGGTGATTGATGACACTATTGGTGCTATTTGTGCATCACGTCCGACTAACCCAACCGGTAATGTACTCACTGATGATGAGATTAAACAACTCGATACCCTTGCCCAAGCGCACAATATTCCGCTGATTATCGATAACGCCTATGGCATGCCTTTCCCTGATATTATCTTTGCTGATGTCACTCCATTTTGGAACCACAATACTATCTTATGTATGAGCTTATCTAAGTTGGGATTACCGGGGATTCGCTGTGGTATCGTCATTGCTAAAAAAGAGATAATTACCGCGCTCACTAATATCAATGGCATTATCAATCTTGCTCCTGGCAGTTTAGGGCCAGCGATTGCTGACAAATTAATTAGTCGTAATGATCTATTACGGCTAAGCCATGAAGTGATTCGTCCTTATTACCACCGTAAAGCTCAGCATGCAGTGAGTTTATTACAGCACTATATCAAGGATGAACGGTTTCGAATCCATAAGCCTGAAGGGGCAATATTCTTATGGTTATGGTGTGATGAATTACCAATTACCACTAAAGCGCTATATCAACGCTTAAAAGCCCGCGGTGTATTGATTGTCCCTGGCGAATATTTCTTTATTGGTTTACAACAACCATGGCAACATAGTCAGCAATGTTTACGGATGAACTACGTTCAAAGTGATGAGCAGATGGAACAAGGAATAAAGATAATAGCTGAAGAAATCACACGAGCTTATGCGGCAGGCTAATGCTGCCCTCCCCTATTACTATCGAGATAAAATACAACGTAGATGACAAATATTATCCATAAAAAAACGCCGCTAATGATAGCGGCGTTTTTATAAGTATTAACCTAACAACAAACTAGACGTCAAGGTTAGCAACTTTTAGTGCATTCTCTTCAATGAAGTTACGGCGCGGTTCAACCTGATCACCCATCAAACAAGTAAACAATTCATCTGCTGCAACAGCATCATTAATGGTGACTTGCAACATACGGCGTACATCAGGATCCATGGTTGTTTCCCACAACTGATTCGGGTTCATTTCACCCAGACCTTTATAGCGTTGTAAAGATAAGCCACGACGTGATTCTTTGTTTAGCCACTCAAGCACTTCTTTAAAGCTTGAAACCGGTTGTTTACGCTCACCACGTTGAACAAAAGCTGTCTCATCTAATAAGCCATCTAGTGCTTCAGAAAGATCCGCTAATTTAGCGTATTCTTTAGAGTTCAGTAGATCGAAGCTTAATGGGTAGTCATGATCAACACCATGAGTACGTACCACAACCTTAGGTACGAAGACGTTGTTTTCTTCGTCACGTAAGATTTCAAACGTAAACTGACTTTCACCTGATTGCTTGGTATTTAGTGCTGCAACAAGGTGAGTTAACCATGCTTCAACTTGCGCACTATCAGCTAGCATTTCAGTACTTAAACGAGGTTGATAAACTAACTCATTCAGCATTAATGCTGGGTAACGACGGCTCATGCGTTCGATCAGTTTCATCGCACCATTGTATTGCGTCACTAGCGTTTCAAGTGCCATACCTGTCATCGCTGGCGCACCATCATTAGCAAACAAAGAAGCATTATCCAGTGCCAATGATGTTTGGTACTGGTTCATCTCTTCGTCATCTTTAATGTATTGCTCTTGTTTACCTTTCTTCACTTTGTAAAGTGGTGGTTGAGCAATATAGATGTGGCCACGCTCAATAAGCTCTGGCATTTGACGATAGAAGAAGGTCAATAGTAACGTACGAATGTGCGAACCATCGACATCGGCATCGGTCATGATGATGATATTGTGGTAACGCAATTTATCTGGGTTGTACTCGTCACGGCCAATACCACAACCCATAGCTGTGATCAGCGTTGCCACTTCTTGTGAAGATAGCATCTTATCGAAACGGGCTTTTTCAACGTTGAGGATTTTACCTTTTAGTGGCAGAATCGCTTGGTTTTTACGGTTACGCCCCTGCTTGGCAGAACCGCCAGCAGAGTCCCCTTCCACAATGTAAAGTTCAGACAGTGCAGGATCTTTTTCCTGACAGTCAGCAAGTTTACCTGGAAGACCCGCTAAATCTAATGCGCCTTTACGACGTGTCATTTCACGTGCTTTACGCGCCGCTTCACGCGCACGAGAAGCATCGATAATTTTAGTACAAATGATCTTTGCATCTGCCGGACTTTCTAATAAGAACTCGGCAAACTTCTCGTTCATTGCTGATTCAACTGCGCTCTTCACTTCACTTGAAACCAGTTTATCTTTGGTTTGGCTAGAGAACTTAGGATCAGGTACTTTTACCGAAACAACAGCCACTAAACCTTCACGTGCATCATCACCAGATGTCGCCGCTTTGGCTTTCTTTGAGTAGCCTTCTTTATCCATAAATGAATTAAGAGTACGGGTCAATGCGCCACGGAAACCCGCTAAGTGAGTACCGCCATCACGTTGAGGGATGTTGTTAGTAAAGCAGTAAACGCCTTCTTGGAAACCGTCATTCCACTGCATTGCCACTTCAACGGTAATACCGTCTTCACGCTCACTGTCAAAGTGAAACACTTTCTGGTGAATCGGCGTCTTGTTGCGGTTCAAGTGTTCTACAAACGCGCGAATACCACCCTCATACATAAAGTGATCTTGCTTACCGTCTTCACGCTCATCAATTAACTTGATAGAAACACCTGAATTCAAGAATGACAATTCACGTAGACGTTTAGCTAAAATTTCGTAATGGAATTCAATATTGGTAAAAGTTTCTTCACTTGGCCAGAAGCGTAAACGGGTACCAGTACAATCCGTATCACCAATCACCGCAAGTGGTGCTTCAGGCACACCATGACGATAAATTTGTTGGTGAATATGCCCTTGACGATTGATGGTTAGTTCAACTTTCTCAGATAAGGCGTTTACAACTGAAACACCCACGCCGTGAAGACCACCAGACACTTTGTAAGAATTATCATCGAACTTACCACCAGCGTGAAGTACCGTCATAATAACTTCGGCAGCTGACACACCTTCTTCTTCGTGAAGTTCAGTCGGAATACCACGACCGTCATCGCTTACCGAAACCGAACCATCTTCATGGATCGTTACAATGATATCTTCACAGTGACCTGCAAGAGCCTCATCGATAGAGTTATCGACAACCTCAAAAACCATGTGGTGCAAGCCAGTACCATCATCAGTATCACCGATGTACATTCCTGGGCGCTTACGTACCGCATCGAGGCCTTTAAGCACCTTAATGCTTGATGAATCGTAATTGTTGGACATTGAGTTACTCTCGCTTTAATTATCCTGTGTTATCTTACCGTGTTCAACCATGAACAACTTACCATTTTCATCAAGCATATCAACCACTTGCTCGCGACTAATAGCACTAATGAACACTTGGGCGTTAGTTTCCTTTAATCGCTGCGCAAGCAACGCTCGCCTATGGCTATCCAATTCGGAAGCAAAATCATCAATTAGGTAAATACACTGTTTGCCGGTGGTCTCGGTTAGATGTAAACCTTGCGCTAAACGCAACGCACACACCATTAACTTTAACTGACCGCGGGACAATACGTCCTCAACCGGTGTTCCAGCAACTTTGATGCGTAAATCAGCCTTATGAGGCCCACTTACGGTATAGCCAAGCTGACAGTCACGTTCAAAATTACGTTGTAGCAGCTCAGCATACGGTGTCTCTTTTTCCCAGCCTCGATAAAAACCGAGCTGAATATCAAACTCAGGTAAAAACACCTGACATATCTCAGCTGCTTTAATTTTAACAGCATCAATATAATCTTGGCGCCACACACTAATTTGCTCAGCAAGTAATGCCAGTTCTTGATCCCAATAACTGAGTTCACGATAACTACGTGCTTGCTTTAATAATGCATTACGCTGTTTCGTTAGTCTTTTTAAGCGGCTCCATGCATTATAGAACTTTGGTTCAACATGAAACACACCCCAATCAATAAAAGCCCGTCGAAATTTAGGTCCGCCAATTAATAAATCGAACCCTTCAGGAGTAATTAACTGAAGTGGCAAAATCTGCGCCAGTTGAGCGAGCTTTTGATGACCCTCTCCACCAATTTTAACTTCCGTCGTGCCATCACGCTGTTTACTGATCCCCACCGGTAAAGTGAGATCATTATTATCGGTTACTCGGCCATGAATAAATAGCTGTTGCTGTTCATGGCGAATTACACGACTGGTTAAATGGCTGCGGAATGAACGTCCGTGTCCTAGATAATGAATTGCTTCAAGGACACTGGTTTTACCGCTGCCATTAGCGCCAACTAAAAAATTAAACCCATTGGCTAATGCAATATCACACTGAGCAATATTACGAAAATCCTGCACCAATAATCGAGTAAGTGCCATAGTTACAATCTAATTGGCATTACTACATACATAGCTTCATCATTGGTTGCATCTTCAATTAATGACGGTGCATTAGCATCTGATAATGACAACCGTACTTGATCACACTTAAGTGTATTCAAAACATCAAGTACATAACTAACGTTGAAGCCAATCTCTAAGCTGTCACCCTCATAATCAACATCAAGAAACTCTTCTGCTTCTTCCTGTTCCGGGTTATTGGCCGTGATCCGTATTTCACCATTAGATAAACCGACTCTAACACCACGGAATTTTTCATTAGATAAAATAGCCGCTCGCGCAAATGCTTTACGCATCTCATCACAATTAGCTTCAACGAATTTGGTGCTATTTTGTGGCATTACACGACGATAATCAGGGAAGCGGCCATCAACTAGCTTTGAGGTAAAGACAAAATTACCCACTGTCGCGCGTAAATTTGAATGACCAATTTGAATATCAACCAAGGCTTCAGGGTTATCAAACAACCGCACTAATTCAAGCACCCCTTTACGCGGCACAATAATTTGTTTGGTTGGTAAATCATGACCAGTATTAATCGCACATACAGCCATACGGTGACCATCAGTTGCGACAGAACGCAAATGTTGACCATCGGTCTCAAATAACATTCCATTTAAGTAGTAACGAACATCTTGGTTTGCCATTGAAAACTGAGTACTGTCGATCAGTTGACGCATACGCCCTTGCTCAAGGGTAAATTCAACCTCACTTTGCCAATCTTCAATATTTGGAAAATCAGCAGCAGGTAACGTTGTTAACGTATAACGACTACGACCAGAGCGAATTAAAACGCGATCACCTTCATAGATAACTGCAATGGTCGCGCTATCAGGCAAACCACGGCAGATATCTAAAAATTTACGTGACGGTACTGTTACTGCACCAGCTTCAAAATCGCCTTCCAATGCAATCTTCGCGATCAATTCGACTTCAAGATCGGTGCCTGTCATCGATAAACAGCCATTCTCAACTTGCAGCAGAATATTACCTAGAATCGGTAATGACGGACGACCCCCTAGTGCACCAGTTACCTGTTGCAAAGGTTTTAATAAATGTTCACGTTCAACAGTAAATTTCATATTAAGACGACAACGTTCTAATTAAGTTTGAATAATCTTCTTTAATATCGTGGCTTTCTTCACGTAATTGCTCGATCTTACGACAAGCATGGAGCACGGTAGTATGATCGCGACCACCAAAGGCATCGCCAATCTCAGGAAGACTGTGGTTTGTCAGCTCTTTCGCCAGTGCCATCGCCATTTGACGTGGACGAGCAACACTACGAGAACGACGCTTAGACAGCATATCTGCCATCTTTATTTTATAATATTCAGCAACCGTCTTTTGAATATTATCAATGGTTACCAACTTTTCTTGTAATGCGAGTAAATCGCGTAACGCTTCACGCACAAAATCAATCGTAATTGCACGACCAGTAAAATTAGCATTGGCAATAACGCGATTCAATGCCCCTTCTAACTCTCGCACATTAGAACGTAAACGCTTAGCGATAAAGAACGCGACTTCATCAGCCAATCGAATATTATGATCTTCGGCTTTCTTCATTAGAATAGCAACGCGAGTTTCAAGCTCTGGCGGTTCAATCGCTACCGTTAATCCCCACCCAAAACGCGATTTTAAGCGATCTTCTACCCCGTTAATTTCACGCGGGTAACGATCAGAAGTAAGAATAATTTGTTGATTACCTTCTAATAACGCATTAAAGGTATGAAAAAATTCTTCTTGTGAACGCTCTTTATTAGCAAAAAATTGAATGTCATCAATTAATAATGCGTCGACACTACGGTAATAACGCTTAAATTCTTCAATGGCGTTATTTTGCAATGCTTTCACCATATCTTGCACAAAACGTTCTGAATGCATGTAAACCACTTTAGCATTGGGTTTACGATTAGCGATCGCATTACCCACCGCATGCAATAAGTGCGTTTTACCTAAACCGGTACCGCCATATAAAAATAATGGGTTATACGCCGCACCGGGGTTGTCTGATACCTGACGACATGCAGCAAGACCTAACTGGTTCGATTTACCTTCAACAAAATTATTAAAATTATGCTTAGGATTTACATTTGAACGATAGCCCCCTGGCGATTCAGCTTGTATCGAAGAGGGTGCAGGCTCGTAATGCATCGGCTCAGGCTCAGTAGTACGAGGTTTTGATTGTGGCAAGGTAAATACTGGCGGCGCAACTGGTTGTGGCGGTGTCGCAACAGGTTTACTACCGACTTCAAATCGCAGACTCGGCGCGTCAGCACCGCAGAATTCATTCAGCAGTCGATTAATATTATTAAGATATTTATCACGCACCCAATCTAATACAAATCGATTAGGAGCAAATAATGTCAAGGTATGATCATTTAATTCAGCCTGAAGCGGACGCAGCCACATACTGAATTCTGTCGCAGGGAGTTCTTCCTGAAGGCGTTGAAGGCACTGCAACCATAGCGAAGATGACAAGGTAGACTCCACACTGAATAAACAAAACATAAAAGGAGGATAATTTTATACGTGCTGAACAAGGATCACCAGTAAAGAGATCGCAGATCCAGTGAATAAGATCGAACTTATGCACATAGATCGCACAATAAAATGTAAGATCAGCACAATTTAACCTACCTTTACCCACAGCTATATTAACACATCAATCACAAATATAAGTCGCTCATTCCCCGTTTAATGCTGTTTTTGCTTAATAATGTCCATTATATCGTCATCAATTATCATCCACAGAGAAAATTCATCGTTGTGGGTAACCTTTCTATGCCAAATACACGCTTTCTATATGCCGAAAAAAGCATGACATTGAAGTGTAATATGTCATCAGCCAAACAAATGGTTATTTCAAATAACTGTTAATTATTATCTTTACCATTTAATACCAAGGTAGGATGGCCTCACCAAATAAATCTCTATCAAGGTAAGGAATGTACCGAATGAAAAACTGGATAAAACCTCTTGTGATTGCAAGTACACTACTTGCTTGTACAACGACGAGTGTCATGGCTGCAACCACAGTTAAAGTGGGCATGTCTGGTCGTTATTTTCCATTCACGTTTGTAAGTAAAGATAAATTGCAGGGGTTTGAAGTCGACCTATGGAATGAAATAGGCAAACGTAACGATTACCAAGTTGAATTTGTTACTGCGAGTTTTTCAGGTTTATTTGGTCAACTAGAAACAGGACGAATTGATACTATTTCTAACCAAATTACTATTACACCTGCCCGCCAAACCAAATTTTTATTCAGCCAACCTTATGTTATTGACGGTGCACAACTTGTGGTTCGTAAAGGTAATACGAGCATCCACTCACCTGCAGACTTAGATGGAAAAACAGTAGGGGTTAATCTCGGTTCCAACTATGAACAGTTATTGCGCCAGTTACCTAATGCTAAGCAAATTAATATCAAAACCTATGATAGTGGTATTGAACAAGATGTGGCGTTAGGTCGCACAGATGCCTTTGTAATGGATCGTTTATCGTCGCTAGCGATCATTAATAGTAAACCACTACCGTTACAATTAGCCGGAAAACCCTTTGCTACCATTGAAAATGCATGGCCATTTTTAAATAACGCCAAAGGTGAGTTATTACAACAACAAGTAAATAAGGCATTAACGGCTATGCGTGATGATGGCACCTTAAAAGCGATCTCAACCAAATGGTTCCATAGCGATATCACTCAATAATCTTCATTCCACCATTGATAGTAATTGTCACTGGTGGAGTCTGTCTCACCTTGCTTAATCAGTAAAACGGATCACCATTATGGGTTTTGATTTTAATTATATGTTGTCGTTGATGCCTATTTTGTTGAAATACCTACCAACGACATTATCTATGGCTGCACTTGGGGCTGTTTTTGCCCTGATACTTGGCTTAATTCTCGCTTTAATTCGTATTTATCAGCTGCCTGTGCTGAACTCGCTAACGCAGCTTTATATCAGTTTTTTCCGTGGTACACCGTTACTCGTTCAACTCTTTTTACTCTATTATGGCTTGCCACAAGTGATGCCAGGCTTAGTTGGACTGAATGCTTTTAGCGCCGCAGTGATCGGCCTTAGTCTTCATTTTGCTGCCTATATGGCAGAAAGTATTCGCGCCGCCATTATGGGTGTAGATCGCAGCCAACGAGAAGCAAGCTTATCGATTGGAATGACAGAATCGCAAACCATGCGTCGCATCATATTGCCGCAAGCAACCCGTATCGCGTTACCGTCATTGATGAATTATTTTATTGATATGATCAAATCAACCTCACTAGCCTTTACGCTTGGGGTGCCTGAAATCATGGCAAAAGCACAAATGGAAGCCTCATCAAGCTTTAAATTCTTTGAAGCTTTCCTTGCTGTAGCAGTAATATATTGGGTTGTAGTGATAGTGCTTACTCGCTTACAACAGCTAGCTGAAACACGTTTAGACAAGGCCTATGTACGATGATAAACATAAAAAAACTCACTAAGCGCTTTGGCGAACATACTGTTTTTAGCGATCTCGACCTACAAATTAACCAAGGCGAAATCGTGGCAATTATCGGCCCATCAGGGACAGGTAAATCAACCTTTTTACGTTGCCTTAATTACCTTGATAGCGCTAACAGCGGCACTATCACTATTAATAATGTTGAGGTTGATTGCCAGCAACCTAAAAAAAATGACATTTTAGCCCTGCGACGCCAAACCGGATTTGTGTTTCAAAATTACGCGTTATTTAATCACCTTACCGCCCAACAAAATATCAGTGAAGGGCTAAAAGTTGTTAAAGGACTCGACAATCAACAAGCACAACAGCAAGCACTGAGTATTTTGACCGATATTGGCTTAGCTGATAAAGCTAATCATTACCCCGCCGCCCTTTCTGGTGGTCAACAGCAGCGAGTGGGGATTGGTCGTGCAATGGCGTTAGATGCTGAATTACTGTTGCTAGATGAGCCCACATCAGCGCTGGATCCTGTGTGGGTAAACGAAGTGCTAAACTTGATCAAACAATTGGCACAGCAGCGACAAACCATGTTGATCGTCACCCATGAGTTACAGTTTGCGCGCGAAGTTGCCGACAGAGTGATCTTCATGGCCGACGGTCAATTTGTAGAGCAAGGGCCACCACAGCAGATCTTTAATCACCCTAACGATCCGCGACTAAAGGCCTTTTTGACTCAAATTGGGATCCAATAAGGATCCTTGAACTTCGCGCTATAAAACGTATAATGCAGCGCCCGTCATTAGATGTGGGTATAATTATTGACTCTTTGTTGGTCAGTGATTACAATTCCGCCTCTTTGTTGGTGGTAATTGTCCAATTATGGCTAATTACATCTAACAAACTTAAAAACTGATCAGTTAATTTAAGGTAAAACCATGAAACGCACATTCCAACCTTCTGTTCTTAAGCGTAAGCGTAGTCACGGCTTCCGTGCTCGTATGGCAACTAAGAACGGTCGTGCAACAATCAATGCACGTCGCGCTAAAGGCCGTAAGCGTCTTTCTAAGTAATCATCGACGATTATTTTGAATAAGTACGCTTTTTCTCGGGAGTTACGTTTGTTAACTCCCGAACATTACAAAACTGTCTTCCAGCAAGCTCATCGTGCTGGCTCTCCTCACTTGACTATTCTTGCCCGTTCTAACGAATTCGACCACCCCCGTCTCGGTCTGGCTGTTCCTAAAAAACAGATTAAAACTGCTGTCGACAGAAACCGCTTCAAGCGCGTTGTTCGCGAAAGTTTCCGTTTAAAACAACATCAGCTTCCAGCCTGTGACTTCGTAGTCATCGCTAAGAAATCAGCCAATGATTTGAGTAACGAAGAACTATTTACGTTGTTAGATAAGTTATGGCATCGCCTGTCTCGCCCGTCGCGTGGCTAGTCGTCAGACTAGTCCGCTTTTACCAACTGGCAATCAGCCCGCTTCTTGGGCCACGCTGTCGGTTCACCCCTACATGTTCTCAATATGCGATCGAAGCTGTAAAAACGCATGGAGCGCGAAAAGGTTGTTGGTTAGCGGCGAAACGTCTATTAAAATGTCACCCTTTAAATGACGGTGGTTACGACCCCGTTCCGCCAACCAAGCATAACGACAGAGAACATTAACCATGGGTTCCCAACGTAATATTCTGTTAATTGCCCTACTGTTTGTCTCATTCTTGCTATTTCAGCAATGGCATGGCGACAAGAACCAGCAACCAACGAAGCCGGGTGTAGAGCAGCAAGTCAATAACAATAGTGGTATTCCATCACACTCAAGTGATAACCAACCACTGACTGACCAGAAAACTTCAACTAACTTAATTACCATTAAAACGGATGTACTGGAATTAACAGTCGACACGCTTGGTGGTGATGTTATTAATGCAAAACTACTTAAATACGACAATACTCTCGGTTCTAAAGACCCGTATGTTTTATTAAGTGACACTGATGGCCGTGATTATATCGCGCAATCTGGCTTAATTGGCACTAACGGTTCTGATTCACAAACTCATGGCCGCGCACAATACGCCGTGACTGCAAAAAGCTTTGTGATGGCACCAGATCAAAACGAACTACGTGTACCAATGACATTTACTAAAGATGGCATTAGCTACACTAAAACCTTCGTTTTCAAGCGCAACGATTATGCGGTTAACGTTGACTATACTGTCGACAACAAAACTGACAAAGCAGCAACCGTACAAATGTACGCGCAGCTTCGTCACCGTCTAGAAAGCAAAACAGGCGGCGGTATTCAAGGCATGGCGATGCACACTTACAACGGTGCGGCATACTCAGCTAACGATACTAAGTACAAAAAATACAGTTTTGATGACATCAAAGAGAAGAACCTTAACCAGTCAGCAAATGACGGCTGGGTTGCGATTATGGAGAACTACTTCGTATCAGCATGGATCCCTCGTGATGGCGTAGATCAGACTTCTCAAGTCTACAGCAGCGATAACAACGGTGTAGGTTACATCGGCGTACGTATGCCACTAGAGACTGTGGCTCCTGGTCAAACAAAAGAAATCAAAGCAACATTATGGCTTGGTCCTAAGTTGCAAAAAGAAATGGCGGCAACAGCAGCTAACCTAAACCTAACGGTTGATTACGGTTGGTTATGGTTCATTGCAAGTCCATTGCATAAATTGCTTTCTTTCATTCACGGTATTGTAGGTAACTGGGGTGTAGCAATTATCATCCTAACGCTAATTGTGCGTGGTGCGATGTACCCACTAACAAAAGCACAGTACACCTCAATGGCGAAAATGCGCATGCTACAGCCTAAGATTCAGGCGATGCGTGAGCGTTTAGGTGATGACCGTCAACGTCAAAGCCAAGAAATGATGGAGCTGTACAAAAAAGAGAAAGTAAACCCACTTGGTGGTTGTTTACCTATCATGCTACAGATGCCAATTTTCATTGCACTGTACTGGGCACTAATGGGATCAGTTGAATTGCGTCATGCGCCATTCTTCGGTTGGATTCAGGATCTGTCAGCACAAGACCCGTACTACATCCTGCCTGTTCTTATGGGTGTATCAATGTTCCTGATTCAGAAGAACAGCCCATCAACAGTCACGGATCCAATGCAGCAGAAAATCATGACCTTTATGCCGGTTATGTTTACTTTCTTCTTCTTATGGTTCCCATCAGGTCTAGTGTTGTACTGGTTAGTATCAAACATTGTGACTCTGATTCAACAGACTATTATTTTCCGCGCGTTGGAAAAGAAAGGTTTACACAGCAAAGCTAAATAAGCGCTGCCTGTGAATAAAAGGCGACCTTAGGGTCGCCTTTTTTTATGGGCAGATTAGGTGTAAACCCTCACAGTGGTTTACAATCATCAAGTCATTTTAAAGCAAAGCCAAGGTTATGAATCAACATATCGATACTATCGTTGCACAAGCAACACCACCGGGCCGTGGCGGCGTCGGCATCATTCGCGTTTCAGGTCCTAAAGCGAAAGAAGTAGCCCTTGCCGTTGCTGGTCGCGAGTTAAAAACCCGTTACGCTGAATACCTGCCATTTAAAAATGAAGATGGTACTGCGCTTGATCAGGGGATCGCGCTGTTTTTTAAAGGCCCCAATTCATTTACCGGCGAAGATGTATTAGAACTCCAAGGCCACGGTGGCCCAGTATTAATGGATATGATGATTCGTCGTATTCTTAATATTGATGGTATTCGTCCAGCACGTCCAGGTGAGTTCTCTGAACGTGCGTTTATGAACGATAAGCTTGATTTAGCCCAAGCTGAGGCTATTGCTGATTTAATTGATGCCAGCTCAGAAGAGGCCGCCAAAAGTGCCTTTAAATCACTGCAAGGTGTATTCTCAAACAAAGTAAATGAACTCGTTGAAGCCTTAATTCATTTACGTATTTTTGTCGAAGCTGCCATTGATTTCCCTGAAGAAGAAATTGATTTCCTGTCTGACGGTAAAGTCAGTGGTGATCTCAATAACATCATGGCTCGCTTAACTGATGTACGTAAACAAGCCAATCAAGGTGCGATCATGCGTGAGGGCATGAAAGTCGTGATTGCAGGTCGCCCTAATGCAGGTAAATCAAGCCTACTCAATGCATTATCGGGTAAAGACAGTGCGATTGTGACCGATATTGCAGGTACGACTCGTGACGTATTACGTGAGCATATCCACATTGATGGAATGCCATTACACATCATTGATACCGCCGGCTTACGTGAAGCAACCGACGAAGTAGAGCGCATTGGTATTGAACGCGCATGGGCTGAAATTGAACATGCCGATCGAGTGTTATTCATGGTTGATAGCACGACCACTGACGCCACCGATCCTAAAGAAATTTGGCCTGACTTTATTGAGCGCCTACCTGCTGATATGGGTCTAACTGTCATTCGCAATAAAACAGAGCTAACGGGTGAACCAGCCGGTATCTGTCATGTGAATAATCCAACCTTAATTCGCCTTTCTGCACGCACAGGTGAAGGTGTAGACGACTTACGTGAACATCTAAAGCAATGTATGGGATTTGCAGGTACGACCGAGGGCGGCTTTATGGCGCGTCGTCGTCACTTAGATGCGCTAGAGCGTGCAGCAGAACATTTAGAGATCGGTAAACAACAACTTGAAGGCTTTATGGCGGGTGAAATTCTGGCAGAAGAATTACGTCTTGCTCAACAGCACTTAAGTGAGATCACAGGTGAGTTTACCTCAGATGATTTACTCGGACGTATCTTTACTTCGTTCTGTATTGGTAAGTAACGACTAACATTAAACTTTGTATTAATGGCTACCCTACAAAAACGCCACATGTCATTGATATGTGGCGTTTTTATTATTTTTTAACTTCGGGCTTAGGATAATTTATGCTGATATATTCAGGCTCTTCAATCCCAGCCTGTTGATTAAGTACTCGCGTTAACGCGAACAAATAATTAACTAACAAGTTACTAAACCTTGGCAATATTGGTGGCACTTTTTTAGCCGATGCATCGACTCTAACTAATTGCCTTACGACCTTTTTAGCTAAACTTCGGCATTGATGTAATTGCACCACCGCCCCAACCCCTCGTGGTAATACAAACCGTTTATTGCTATCTGTTACTTGATCGCGAAAGTAATGATAATCCGCTTTAAGCTTACTAATATCAGACTCAAAAATGCCGCACTTACCTCGAATCGAACCATTTAAATGAAAAATTCGTGGTTGGAGCCAGATTAATGATTGTTGCATTTCTCCATGGTCTAACTGCGAGATCACCAAGCCAACATAAGTACATAATTCATCGGTGAGAATTTCAAAATCGCACAAGGGTGAATCTTCAAAAATGAACGGATAAGCGAGTTCGTCAATATCGCCAGAAAATTTTAATACCATGACTTTATTCGTCCTTACTAAATACGGCTAATTCCACCAGTAGACTGTCATTGACAGCGTTCCAAAAATCACTAACTATGTCCGCAAATTTTGCTTGCTAGGGATGTTGCAAGCTCACCATCTACGACGTATGGAAAATTATGTACCGACTATGTAAATATTTATTTTTTATTGGCTGTTTATGCGGTAGTTCAATCGGCTTTGCGGCTGAAACTGTCTATCCAATAACGGTTATAGATGCCAGTAATCATGCGGTTACATTGACTAAAATGCCGACTCGAGTCGATTCTAAAAGCATGTTTAGCGATCAAGTTCTCATGGCACTGCTACCACTCAAAAATATCACCAGCTTAAGCCGCTTAAGCAAAGATGCTACTTATTCAATTATTGCTAACCAAATTCCAGCCACCCTACCATTACGCGATCTAAATGTTGAACGTATTATTGCCGAGCACCCCGATTTAGTCTTGGTCGCTAGTTGGAGTGATAGCCCTAAAATAGCCCAACTACGAGCAGCGGGTATTACGGTATTTGTGATTAAAACGGTTTATAGCCTTAAAGATATCGAAAAAAACATCTTATTAGTCGGTAAACTAGTTAATCAAAATACTGCCGCAGCAGCGTTAGTTGAAGCTATGCAGCAAAAGCTTAAGCAACAGGTTATTGTTCCCAAACAACCACTAACCGCAATTGAATACACGCCGTGGGGAGCATCCAGTAACCATAACTCAACGATCAATACCATTATTAGTCACGCTCAACTCAAAAACGTTATTGCGTACACCAGTGGCGATAAATTTGGTCAAGTACCGATTGCCAAAGAGCAACTATTAATGCTTAACCCTGATGTGATTATTATACCTGGGGTAGACAGTGATGGTTTTAAACAACAATTACTCCATGATCCAGCCTTGCAAACGTTAACTGCTATTCGTGATCGGCGCGTGATCAGTTTGCCACATTCACTGCGTTCAACTGATAGCCAATACATTGCCGACGCTATCATTTACCTTAATCATAAGGTTTATCAGCCCCATGCTCAGTCATCAATACATTAAACCGCTACAAGGCATTGTGGCATTAATTGGATTATTACTGCTGTTAATTATCTACCTTAGCCTCGGCTCTGTCTCGATCCCTATTGGTGACATTTTTGCCATGTTCAACAGCTATATGCATGGCGGTGAGGCATTAGCCCAACAACAATATCCTCTCGCCTCGGCAATTATATTACAGATCCGCTTACCACGTGCTTGTGCCGCGATATTAGCTGGTAGCGCACTAGCCTTAGCTGGAGCTTGTAGCCAAGGCTTATTTAGAAACCCTCTTGCGAGCCCCGATATCTTAGGCATTAGTGCCGGTAGTAGTTTTGCCGCTGTCGTTGCAATAGTCTGTGGCTTAACCGTGGTCAATCCCGCCTTATTACCTGTCGTCACCGCAATTGGGGCTTTAATCACTGCCACTATCGTGTATTTGATTGCCCGTCAAACCCAGCAGCATGGCTTATTCATCATTTTAGCGGGGTTGGCAGTATCAAGTTTATTAGGTGGATTAACCATGGGGGTACTATTAACCGCTCAGCAATATGAAGTCAGTGAGTTTGTATTCTGGACTATGGGTGGTCTGGATGCGCGAACTTGGCAACAATTACTATGGCCAACCCCAATAATCATTATCGCCGCGTGGATATTGCTACGCCATGGACAAACGTTAAACTTGCTCGCTTTAGGTGAACAAAATGCCCATGGCATGGGTATCAATGTCGGTCACAGCCGCCGATTATTATTACTACTAACCACCTTACTCACCGCAATGGCAATTGCTGTAGCGGGTCCAATAGGCTTTATAGGCTTAATAGTCCCGCATTTAGCGCGACTATTAGTAGGACCCAATAACCGTATTTTACTGCCATTTTCAGCCTTATTTGGCGCAATGTTCCTCTTAGGGTGTGATCTTATTGCGCGTACTGTTATTGCTCCCAACGAATTAAAAACCGGGATTATTACCGCAATTGTTGGTGGGATCTATTTTATTATTCTATTAATTCGTAGCCAATATAAAGGATTACAATCATGATCCTCCCACTTACAGTCAACCACTTAAGTTACTATCAAGGATCGCAGCCATTATTACAAAATATTAACTTTGCCATTAATCCTGGCGAATTAGTCGGTATTATTGGCCCTAACGGCGCAGGTAAAAGCACCCTGCTAAAATGCCTCAGTGGATTTATCACTCCTACAGATGGCTGTATTCGTTTATTTGATCAGCCACTTAACAGCTATAGTCATCAACAACGAGCTCAACAATTAAGTTATTTACCTCAACACACTGAGCCTGCATTTGGGTTTATCGTTAACGATATTATTTATTATGGTCTTCACCAATCGGCAGCACTACCACAACACAAAATAAATAATATTATTAGTCAGTTACAAATAGAAGAACTCTTAAATAGACCCATCAACCAACTCTCTGGTGGCGAACAACAACGCGTGCATTTTGCCCGTTTATTAATTCAAAATGCAGCCATCATGCTACTTGATGAACCGACAGCCAGCCTCGATATTGGCCATGAATCATTATTACTTAATATTCTCAGCCACCATTGCCAACAAGGTAAAAGTGCCTTAATCGCCATTCATAACCTTAATACCGCGATCACCTTTTGCGACCGCTTATTATTACTTGAACACGGCCAGCAAATTGCCTTTGATAGCCCTCAAAAGGTATTAACTCCGCAACAAATCACTGCGCTTTATCATCACCACGTCAGTGTTACTCATCATCCAGACAACCAAAAACTGGTTATTTTACCGCAGCGACACTCGATCCCTTGAGCAAGGTGATCAATTATCTGATCACCAAAAACAACGATCATAACCCTGTGTGAATAATAAGGGGATCATGTGGGTAAGATCAGTTCTAATCATTACTAACTCTTATCGTGACCATTCTATAATGATCTTGTTAGCCATTATAATTACTGATATTTAGTCACAAATACCCACAATTTCTCCCACTTTCATCCCCATTATTAGCTGGTGGATAAAAATATTAGCCTTTCAGTGAATAAAACACCCTTCATATGCCATAAAGGCTATCTTTATAGGGTTTGATCTCAGTACAATATTCGCTAGGTATTTCGTTTGATGTCGATGATCCCATCAAAGCGCTCACTCTAAGGATAATTATGTCAACTATTACTCTGATCACAGGCAGCACTCTTGGTGGTGCTGAATATGTTGCCGATCATGTCGCTGAATTATTAACAGCACAAGGCCATCAAACCGATATCATCAATCAGCCTCAGCTTGAACAGCTGAATCAAGACTCTATTTGGTTAATTATTTGTTCCACGCATGGGGCGGGTGATTACCCAGATAACTTTATAGCCTTTGCTAATGCGCTGCGTGATCAAAAACCCGCACTTAAGGCGTTAAAGTTTGCTGTTATTGGGCTTGGAGACAGTAACTACGATACTTTTTGTGCTGCCGGCAAAAATATTGAAGCATTATTGGTTAAATTAGGTGCTACACCCATCGGTCAACGACTGGATATTGATGTATCGATGACACCTGTACCTGAAGAACCAGCTGAAATTTGGCTTGAAGAGTGGCAAAATTACCTTAACGGTTAAAAAACGGTCAATAGTTACTCAATTATTTATGTTCTTTAATGGTTTTTTCTGTGGATAACTATGGATCTAAACAGTGATCAACCCATAGTTATCCATTTAATAACTTCTATGGCTTTCGAGCCCTGTGTATAAGTAGCTATTTTGATCCCAGCCTATCCTCTGAAAGATCCAAGCTACTCCACAGTAAATGATCTTCATTAAATGCATGATCATAAGGATCATTTAACGGTTATCCACACGATCGATGGATCCTAATAGTAGATCTAACAGAAGATCTCTTTAAAAAGATCTTATATATATTTAAACAACCAAAATGGCCGATCAAATGATCTTGATGAAAGATTCTCTCTTGCCAAGAAACAGGATAGAATGTCCGCCCTTTGCTCGAGTTAACTCACTGGCTATTTAAATACCTGAGGAAGTTTCATGTTTTACCAGGAAAAATTTGATGTCATCGTTGTGGGTGGCGGTCATGCCGGTACAGAAGCGGCACTGGCAGCAGCCCGAATGGGACAAAAAACCTTACTGTTGACCCATAATATCGATACGTTGGGCCAAATGTCGTGCAACCCAGCTATCGGCGGGATCGGGAAAGGACACCTGGTTAAAGAAGTTGATGCCCTTGGTGGTTTGATGGCGCATGCCATCGATAAAGGCGGTATTCAGTTCCGTACCCTCAACGCTTCCAAAGGCCCAGCAGTGCGGGCAACACGTGCACAAGCTGACCGTGCACTTTACAAAGCAGCAGTACGTAACGTATTAGAAAATCAGCAAAATTTAATGATTTTCCAACAAGCTGTGACTGATCTTATTGTAGAAAATAATCGCGCAACAGGCGTGGTTACTGAAATGGGATTAAAATTCCATGCTAAAGCTGTGGTATTGACCGTAGGTACATTCCTTGGCGGCAAAATTCACATTGGTTTAGAAAATTATAGTGGTGGCCGTACTGGTGATCCGGCATCAAATGCCTTAGCTGATCGTTTACGTGAATTACCATTACGTGTTGATCGTTTGAAAACAGGTACTCCACCACGCATTGATGCGCGTAGTGTTGATTTTAGCGTGCTTGAAACTCAACACGGTGATAATCCGACGCCAACGTTTTCGTTCATGGGTAAGCAATCGGATCATCCACGTCAAATTCCATGTTTTATTACTTACACCAATGAGCGTACTCATGAAGTGATTCGTAATAACCTTGATCGTAGCCCAATGTATGCCGGTGTGATCGAAGGTATTGGTCCGCGTTACTGTCCTTCAATTGAAGATAAAGTAATGCGTTTTGCGGATAAAAATAGCCACCAAATTTTTATTGAGCCAGAAGGCTTAACCACTAATGAACTTTATCCGAACGGTATTTCAACCAGCTTACCTTTTGACGTTCAAATGCAAATCGTACGTTCAATGAAAGGCTTTGAAAATGCAACCATTATGCGTCCAGGTTATGCGATCGAGTATGATTTCTTCGATCCGCGTGACCTTAAGCAAACCTATGAAAATAAATACATTGATGGGTTATTCTTTGCCGGACAAATTAATGGTACTACCGGTTATGAAGAAGCAGCGGCACAAGGCTTAATGGCGGGTATGAACGCAGCGCTTCAGACTCAAGACAAAGAAGGCTGGAGTCCACGTCGCGATCAAGCTTACATGGGTGTATTGATTGACGATCTGTCAACCATTGGCACTAAAGAACCTTACCGTATGTTTACTTCACGTGCGGAATACCGTTTGCTGTTACGTGAAGACAATGCTGATTTACGTTTAACTCCAATGGGTCGTGAGTTGGGTCTCGTTGATGATGAACGCTGGGCGCGTTTCAATCAAAAACTAGAAAATATGGAACAAGAACGCCAGCGTTTGAAAGATATTTGGGTTAATCCAAATTCAAATCATATTGAAACTTTAAACAAGATCCTTAAATCACCGATCGTACGTGAGGCCAATGGTGAAGATCTTCTTCGTCGTCCTGAAGTGACTTATGATCAATTAACTAGCATTGAAACTTTTGCGCCTGCACACGATGATATTGAAGCGCGTGAGCAAGTTGAAATTCAGATTAAATACCAAGGTTATATTGACCGTCAGCGCGATGAAGTAGAAAAATCATTACGTCATGAGACCACTAAATTACCGTTTGATCTCGATTATAGCTTGGTAAAAGGCTTATCAAATGAAGTGGTGGTTAAGCTTAATGATGCCAAACCAGAATCTATCGGTATGGCATCGCGTATTTCAGGTATTACACCTGCGGCAATTTCATTGTTATTGGTTTATTTGAAAAAACATGGCTTGCTTAAAAAAGGCGAATAAGGGTTAGATAATGAAACAACGTTTAATAGAACTTATCGCTCAAACTGATCTTCAGGTCACAGAACAACAACTTGATCAATTGATAGGTTATGTGCAACTGCTACACAAATGGAATAAAGCGTATAATCTAACTTCTGTGCGCGATCCAAATGAAATGTTAGTTAAACACATTATGGATAGTATTGTGGTTAGCAAATATTTAGACGGTGAGCGTTATATCGATGTTGGTACGGGACCGGGATTACCTGGTATTCCGTTAGCGATTATGTGTCCGAATAAATCATTCACGTTACTTGATAGTTTAGGTAAGCGCATTCGCTTTATCCGTCAAGTGCTTCATGAGCTGAAAATTACTAACGTAACCGCTGTTCAAAGTCGTGTTGAAGAATTTGATCCCGGTGAAGGTTTTGACGCGGTGTTAAGCCGTGCTTTTGCCTCAATGTCTGACATGGTTAATTGGTGTCACCATTTACCGAAACAAGGTGGTCAATTCTTCGCCTTAAAAGGCCAGTATAATCAAGACGAAGCAGCAGAGCTTCCTGAGTGGTGTACTGTTGTTGAAGTTAAATCGTTACAGGTTCCTGATCTTGAAGGCGAGCGTCATTTAGTTGTATTAACAGCCAAAGATTAATTGTTGAGGTTTTTGTGGGAAGAATCATAGCTGTTGCAAATCAGAAAGGTGGTGTCGGTAAAACAACATCGTGTGTCAATCTGGCTGCTTCATTGGCTGCTACTCAGCGTAAAATATTGGTGATCGATCTTGATCCTCAAGGTAACGCGACCATGGCCAGTGGCGTCGACAAATACCAAGTTGAAGCCAGCGCTTATGATCTTTTAGTTGATGAAACTCCTTTTAATCAAGTTGTTATTAACGAAACTACCGGTGGCTATCATTTGATAGCTGCCAATGGCGATGTCACTGCCGCTGAAATTAAATTAATGGAAGTGTTTGCTCGCGAAACGCGGTTACGTAATGCGCTAGCTTCGGTTCGTGATAATTACGATTATATTTTTATTGACTGTCCACCATCTTTAAACTTGTTAACTATCAATGCAATGACCGCTGCAGATTCGGTATTAGTGCCGATGCAGTGTGAATATTTTGCCCTTGAAGGTTTAACCGCATTGATGGATACCATCAGTAAGTTAACCGCCGTTGTTAACAGTGATCTTAAAATTGAGGGCCTGTTACGAACCATGTTTGATCCTCGTAACCGACTTTCAAATGAGGTATCACAGCAGCTTAAAAAGCATTTTGGTGATAAAGTATACCGTACTGTTATTCCACGTAACGTGCGTCTTGCTGAGGCACCAAGTCATGGTCGCCCAGCAATGTATTATGACAAATATTCTAGTGGTGCTAAGGCGTACTTAGCGTTAGCCGGTGAAATGATTCGCCGTGATGAATTAGCACTACAAGCCACTCAGGTTGAAGCGTAAGGTTTTCCATGAATTTCAATAAAAGAGGCTTAGGCAAAGGCCTTGATGCCCTACTAGCCACCAGCAATGTTGCTCAAGCAAAGAAACAACAAAATGATCAGCATGCCTCACAGCAAGCTGCTATTGATGGTGAGTTATGCCAAATTGCAGTATCAGCATTAAGCTCTGGTCAATACCAACCCCGTAAAGCAATGGCTGCTGATGCATTAACTGAATTAGCCGACTCGATTCGTGCTCAAGGTGTTATTCAGCCGATTGTTGTACGCCGTATTGATAATCAGCGTTATGAAATTATTGCCGGTGAGCGTCGTTGGCAAGCTGCGCGTCAAGCGGGATTACAAACCGTTCCTTGTATTATCAAAAATGTTGATGATCGGGCCACTGTTGCGATTGCGTTGATTGAGAATATTCAACGTGAAGATCTTAATGCCATCGAAGAAGCACGTGCTTTAGAACGTTTGCAACAAGAGTTTTCATTAACCCACCAGCAAGTAGCTGATGCTGTGGGTAAATCACGTGCTGCTGTTTCTAATTTACTGCGTTTGAATCAATTGTCTGATGCTGTCAAACAACTGGTTGAACAAAAACAGTTAGAAATGGGTCACGCAAGGGCTTTATTAGCCTTAGATGAGCAGCAACAGTTAGCTACAGCACAAATTATCATCAATAAGTTGTTAACTGTGCGTGAGGCTGAAAAGCTAGTTAAAACACTATTAAATCCAACCGCAACGCCAGCCAAGTCGGCACCACAGCCACAGACTGTCGCGTTACAATTAAGTTTGAGTGAGCGTTTTGGAACCAAAGTAGCCATTAATCAAAATAAAAATGGTAAAGGTAAAATTGTTATTAATTTCGACCAACAAGATAAATTAGCGCAAATTCTTGCAATGTTAGGCCACGAACTGTGATCTGGTCGCGGTAATTTTTGATTAGACGATTACCCTGTGGTAGTTAAGTTATTTTGTTGTAAAATATAAATGTTTTTTTTGCTGCAATAAGATTGCATTCAATCTATTCAGTCGTATAATTTTCGCTGTATTTCCCGAACTTATGTGTCGAGGAATGGACTCGAGGAACGAATACATGGTATCGGCGCTAGTGAAACCGGGACGCCAATTGGCAAAACGGTTGCTGTTACTACAATCTGGCGTCGTAGTAGCTACGGCATTAACGGCAGTCTTCGCTGTCAATGTTGACTGGGGAATATCTGCACTTATCGGTGGCGGCATTTTTGTAATCGCCAATACTGTATTTGCTATGTGTGCGTTTATGTTTAGTGGTGCCAGGAAGGCACGATTAGTCATGGCGTCATTTTATGGCGGAGAAGTGCTTAAAATCCTCATAACAGTCATCCTTTTTGCCGCAGCTTACCTGTATAAAGGGGTGGAACTTGTTCCCCTCCAACTAACCTATTTGCTGGTCCTTGGTATTAATATTTTTGGACCGGTTTTATTCATTAACAACAACAAATAGGATCAGTTATGGCTGCGCCAGGTGAAGCGCTAACGCCGTCAAGCTACATCACTCACCACCTTACTAACTTATCGACTGATAAGCTTGGTTTGGCGAGTGAAGGAAGTTTTTGGACGGTAAATATCGACAGCCTTGTTTTTTCTGTCCTGACCGGATTATTCTTTTTATGGGTATTCCGTAAGGTAGCAAAACAGGCGTCATCAGGAGTACCAAGTAAGTTACAATGTTTTGTTGAAATGGTCGTTGAATTCGTTGATACCAACGTTAAAGATACTTTCCATGGCCGCAATCCACTTGTTGCTCCGTTAGCACTAACCATTTTCTGTTGGATTTTACTGATGAACATCATGGACCTTGTGCCAATAGATTTTCTTCCGTATGCCGCACAAAGTGTTGGGATTCCTTATTTAAAAGTGGTTCCAAGTGCTGACGTTAACATCACTATGGCAATGGCGTTAGGTGTATTCGCATTGATGATTTACTACAGCATCAAAGTGAAAGGTCTACTCGGCTTTGCAAAAGAACTGGCTCTTCACCCGTTCAATCACCCAATTATGATTCCGTTTAACTTACTGCTTGAAGTGGTATCGCTAGTAGCGAAGCCAATTTCATTAGGTATGCGTTTATTCGGTAACATGTTTGCTGGTGAAGTGGTGTTTATTCTTATCGCGGCGTTGATGCCGTGGTGGGCTCAATGGCTAGGCTCGGTACCGTGGGCTATTTTCCACATCCTGGTCATTACAATTCAAGCATTCGTATTCATGATGTTAACAATCGTGTACCTGTCTCAGGCACATGAAGACAATCATTAACGATTATTTGTAACTTTTATATTTTTTATTGGCACTTTAGCCGACAACTATAAACTGGAGATAGTGATGGAAACTTTACTAAGCTTTTCTGCAATTGCCGTGGGCATCATTGTAGGTCTTGCTTCCCTTGGTACAGCGATCGGCTTCGCAATTCTTGGTGGTAAATTCCTTGAAGGCGCTGCACGTCAACCTGAAATGGCGCCAATGCTACAAGTTAAGATGTTCATCATCGCAGGTCTACTGGATGCGGTTCCAATGATCGGTATCGTAATCGCGTTGCTATTCACATTCGCAAACCCATTTGTTGGCCAACTAGCAGGCTAATAAACCGCTGTGATCAGCCTTTATCAAGAAGGCTGACTCTAGAGTAAATGGACCCTAGCAACCCTTTTTAAGGAGATGCGTTGTGAATATGAATGCAACTTTGCTGGGTCAGGCTATCGCTTTCTTCTTCTTTGTGGTGTTCTGCATGAAATATGTATGGCCACCAATTATGGAAGCGATTGAAGAACGTCAGAAAAAAATTGCTGACGGCTTGGCAGCTGCAGATCGCGCTGCCAAAGACCTGGACCTTGCACAAGCTAATGCTTCTGATCAATTGAAAGAAGCGAAACGCGCCGCGAGTGAGCTGATTGAACAGGCAAATAAGCGTAAAGCTCAAATTGTCGATGACGCTAAAATTGAAGCCCAAGCTGAACGTGAGAAAATTCTTGCGCAAGGCATGGCTGAAATTGAAGCTGAACGAAATCGTGCTCGTGATGAGTTAAGAAAACAAGTTGCAACTCTAGCTGTGATTGGTGCTGAGAAGATCATTGGGCGTTCCATCGATATGGAAGCACAAACTGATATTCTTAACAAAGTCACTGCAGAACTGTAATTAAAGGGGCAAGCACATGTCGGATATGACTACTATCGCACGCCCCTACGCTAAAGCAGCATTTGACTTTGCGGTCGAGAAGAATGCACTGGCACAGTGGGCAGAAATGCTCGCTTTTACCAGTGCAGTGGCAACTGATGACACTATGCAAGATATTCTTGATAGTGGCTATGCCGCTGACAAGCTCGCTGAAATATTTGTTTCAGTGTGCGGTGAGCAACTCGACGAATTCGGCCATAACTTTATTAAAGTCATGGCCGTTAATGGACGCCTCAATGCGCTACCCGATGTCTGTGGTGAATTCATGCTGATGAAACATGAGCATGAAAAAACCATCGAAGCTATGGTGATCTCTGCCATTGCTCTTGATGAAAACCAGTTAGATGCGATCAGCGCCAAACTTGAGCAGCGTTTAGCACGTAAAGTGATGTTGACCTGCAGTGTAGACGAGACCCTGATTGCTGGGGTTGTAATTAGAGCTGGAGACCTTGTTATCGATAACTCTGTACGGGGAAAATTGAACCGTCTGAGCGATACTTTGCTGTCTTGATTTGGGGAATTGTGCATGCAACTTAATTCCACGGAAATTAGCGCACTGATCAAACAACGTATTGAAAATTTCAACGTTGTAAGTGAAGCGCGTAACGAAGGTACTATCGTTTCTGTAAGCGATGGTATTATTCGAATCCATGGCCTTGCTGACGTAATGCAAGGTGAAATGATTGAACTACCAGGCGGACTATTCGCTTTAGCACTTAACCTTGAGCGTGACTCGGTTGGTGCAGTTGTAATGGGCCCTTATGCTTCGCTACAGGAAGGCATGAAGGTAACCGGTACTGGTCGTATTCTTGAAGTACCTGTAGGTCCTGCGCTGCTTGGTCGTGTTGTAAACACCCTGGGTCAGCCTATCGATGGTAAAGGTTCAATTGAAACAGAGACATTCTCTCCTGTTGAAGTAATTGCACCAGGCGTAATCGATCGTAAATCTGTTGATCAGCCAGTACAAACTGGTTACAAAGCAGTTGATGCGATGATTCCTATCGGTCGTGGTCAGCGTGAGCTGATTATCGGTGACCGTCAAACGGGTAAAACCGCGATGGCTATCGATGCCATCATCAACCAGAAGAATTCTGGTATCTACTCTGTGTATGTGGCTATTGGCCAGAAAGCTTCAACGATTGCGAACGTGGTTCGTAAACTTGAAGAGCACGGCGCATTGGAAAACACCATTGTTGTGGTTGCATCTGCTTCTGAAGCTGCTGCACTACAATACCTTGCACCCTACTCTGGTTGTGCGATGGGTGAATACTTCCGTGACCGTGGCGAAGATGCACTGATCGTATACGATGACTTGTCTAAACAAGCCGTTGCTTATCGTCAAATCTCACTATTGCTAAAACGCCCACCGGGTCGTGAAGCATTCCCTGGTGATGTTTTCTACCTTCACTCTCGTCTTCTTGAGCGTGCATCACGTGTTAGTGAGCACTACGTTGAGAAATTCACGAATGGTGAAGTGACGGGTAAAACCGGTTCTTTAACCGCGCTACCTATCATTGAAACTCAAGCAGGTGACGTATCGGCATTCGTACCGACTAACGTTATTTCTATCACCGATGGTCAAATCTTCCTGCAAACAGAACTGTTCAACGCTGGTATTCGTCCTGCTGTTGATCCAGGTATTTCTGTATCGCGTGTAGGTGGTGCAGCCCAAACTAAAGTTATCAAGAAGCTTTCTGGTGGTATTCGTACTGCCCTAGCACAGTACCGTGAACTAGCAGCGTTTGCTCAGTTCTCGTCAGACCTTGATGATGCAACTAAAAAGCAGCTTGATCACGGTCAGAAAGTGACTGAGTTGATGAAGCAAAAGCAATACTCGCCAATGTCTGTATTTGAGCAAGCGATTGTTATTTTTGCTGCCGAAAAAGGTTTCTTAGGCGATATTGAACTTGCCAAGTTAGCTGATTTCGAAGCTGCGTTGCTTTCATTTGCCAAAGGTCAATTTGCTGAGTTAGTAGCTCAAATTGATGAAACGGGTGCTTACAACGATGATATCGAAGCGCAGTTCTCGAAACTGCTGCAAGATTTCAAAGCGACCCAAACTTGGTAATTGGTTGGTGATCGCTTAGCGATCACCTTCTAACGGAGAGTGACGATGGCCAGCGCAAAAGAGATTCGTAACAAGATCGGTAGTGTTCAAAATACACAGAAGATCACCAAAGCGATGGAAATGGTGGCAGCTTCTAAAATGCGTAAAACGCAAGAAGCTATGGAGTCATCACGTCCATACGCACAAACTATGCGCAAAGTGATCGGTCACATCGCCCTTGGTAGCCTTGAGTATAAGCATCCTTATCTTGAAGAGCGTGAAGCCAAGCGCGTTGGTTACATCATTGTTTCTACTGACCGTGGTCTATGTGGTGGCTTAAACATTAATTTGTTTAAAAAAGCGATCACCGATATTCAAACATGGTCTGAAAAAGGTGCAGACGTTGATCTTGCGTTAATTGGCGCAAAAGCAACGGCATTTTTTAATAACTACGGCGGTAACGTAACGGCTCAAGTATCAGGCCTTGGTGATTCACCAACGGTTGATGAGCTGATCGGTACTGTTGGCGTAATGCTAAAGAAATATGATGAAGGTCAATTAGATCGTTTGTACCTAGTATACAACCAGTTTGTAAATACTATGGTTCAAGAACCAGTGATTGATCAATTGTTGCCTTTGCCTAAGTCAGAAGACGAAGAGATGCAGCGCAACCATTCTTGGGATTATATTTATGAGCCCGAGCCACAACCGTTACTTGATGCTTTATTGGTTCGTTATGTCGAATCACAAGTGTATCAAGGCGTGGTTGAGAACCTTGCCAGTGAGCAAGCGGCACGAATGGTGGCAATGAAAGCTGCAACCGATAATGCAGGTGATCTCATTGATGACTTGCAACTTGTGTACAACAAAGCTCGTCAGGCGGCGATCACACAAGAATTATCAGAAATCGTTTCTGGTGCATCTGCTGTTTAAGGCAAAGAATTAATAAGTTTAGAGGATTAACGATGGCTACAGGTAAGATCGTCCAGATCATTGGTGCAGTAGTCGACGTAGAGTTTCCACAGGACTCTGTACCCAAAGTATATGATGCCCTACATGTTGATGCGAAAGAGAACGGTACATTAGTACTGGAAGTTCAGCAGCAACTTGGTGGCGGTATTGTGCGTGGTATCGCAATGGGTACTTCTGATGGTTTACGTCGTGGTTTGTCTGTTGAAAATACAGGCCGCCCTATTGAAGTACCAGTGGGTACAGCGACGCTAGGACGTATCATGAACGTTCTAGGTCAACCCATTGATGAGTGTGGTGAAATCGGTGAACAAGAGCGTTACGCTATTCACCGTCCAGCGCCAAGCTACGAAGAACAATCAAATGCAACCGAACTGTTAGAAACAGGCGTTAAGGTTATCGACCTTATTTGTCCGTTTGCTAAGGGTGGTAAAATCGGTCTATTTGGTGGTGCGGGTGTAGGTAAGACCGTTAACATGATGGAACTTATCAACAACATCGCCCTAAAACACTCAGGTCTATCGGTATTTGCCGGTGTCGGTGAGCGTACGCGTGAAGGTAACGATTTCTACTTTGAAATGCAGGAAGCTGGGGTTGTTAACCTTGAGAAGCCTGAAGAATCTAAAGTAGCAATGGTTTACGGTCAGATGAACGAGCCACCAGGTAACCGTCTACGCGTTGCTTTGACTGGTTTGACAATGGCTGAGCGTTTCCGTGATGAAGGTCGTGACGTACTGTTATTTATCGATAACATCTACCGTTACACCCTGGCTGGTACTGAAGTATCGGCATTGCTAGGTCGTATGCCATCTGCGGTAGGTTACCAACCAACGCTTGCAGAAGAAATGGGTGTACTGCAGGAACGTATCACGTCAACTAAATCTGGCTCTATCACGTCAGTGCAGGCGGTATACGTACCTGCCGATGACTTAACGGATCCATCACCAGCAACAACCTTTGCTCACTTAGATGCAACCGTTGTACTTTCGCGTCAAATCGCATCGCTAGGTCTATACCCTGCGATCGACCCACTGGATTCAACATCACGTATGCTTGATCCATTGGTAGTAGGCCAAGACCATTACGACGTTGCTCGTGGTGTTCAAAGCTTGCTACAGCGTTATAAAGAGCTGAAAGATATCATCGCAATTCTAGGTATGGATGAGCTGTCTGAGGAAGATAAGCAAGCTGTATCTCGTGCGCGTAAGATTGAACGTTTCCTAACACAGCCTTACCACGTAGCAGAAGTATTTACCGGTTCTCCTGGTATTTACGTATCACTTAAAGATACGTTACGTAGCTTTAAAGGTATTTTAGCTGGTGAATACGACGATATCCCTGAGCAGGCATTTATGTACTGTGGTGCGATTGAAGACGTATTAGAAAACGCCAAAAAACTGTAAGCTAATTAGGAGGCAATATGGCAGCGATAACCTTTCATCTGGATGTAGTCAGTGCTGAGAAACGTTTGTTTTCTGGTCGTGCTGAAAGTATTCAGGTTACAGGTAGCGAAGGTGAACTTGGTATTCATGCCGGTCACACGCCGTTGTTGAGTGCGATTACTCCCGGTATGGTACGCATTATCAAGCAAGGTGGCGAAGAAGATGTTATTTATCTTTCTGGCGGCATGCTTGAGGTGCAACCTGGTATCGTAACCGTACTTGCTGACACCGCTATTCGTGGTATTGATTTAGATACTGCGAAAGCTGAAGAAGCAAAGCGCCAAGCTGAAGAGAGAATTCATAATCAGCATGGCGATATCGATTTTGCCCAAGCAGCCAGTGATCTAGCAAAAGCAATTGCTCAGTTACGCGTTATTGAATTGACCAAACGTTCACGTTAATCATATTTAATAACAGCATTATAAAAAGCGGCCTTAGGGTCGCTTTTTTTATGGCTGAATAGTATTTAATATCTTATTGATAACCTTAATAGATGATAGTGCGACAAATGGTCTATTTCTGTTCATGTATAAGTTAATATTATATGTTGGCGGTTTTTGGGTTGGTTATTTTTTAGTTAAAATGTGCAGTTCATCTTAAACCTATGTGCATCTACAGGTACAATAGGAATATACAAACTATATATGCATTCAGAGGAATACTCGTCATGAGCTTTAGTGCTGTGATTCTTGCCGCGGGAAAAGGCACCCGTATGTACTCTAACTTACCCAAGGTGCTTCATACCCTTGCAGGTAAGCCGATGGTTAAACATGTTATTGATACCTGTAACGATATCGGTTCAAACAGTATCAATCTTGTTTATGGCCATGGTGGCGATACCATGCAGCAAGTATTAGCCAAAGAAAATGTTAATTGGGTACTACAGGCTGAACAATTAGGTACAGGGCATGCAGTTAATCAAGCGGTGCCAAATCTTGCTGATGATGAGAAAGCATTGATTCTATACGGCGATGTGCCGTTAATTAGTGCGCAAACGTTAGAGAATCTACTTGATGCTCAGCCAAGTGGCGGTATTGCATTATTGACTGTCGTGCTTGATAACCCGATGGGCTACGGCCGTATTGTGCGTCGTAATGGCCCAGTGGTAGCGATTGTTGAAGAAAAAGATGCCACAGAAGAACAAAAACTGATTAAAGAAATCAATACCGGCGTTATGGTGGCTAATGGTGGCGATCTTAAGCGTTGGTTAGCATCGCTTAAGAACGATAACGCCCAAGGCGAATATTACCTGACTGATATCATTGAAATTGCTCATAACGAAGGTCGTGCGGTTGAAGCGGTACATCCTGCACTAGCAATTGAAGTTGAAGGGGTCAATAACCGTGTGCAGTTAGCGCGTTTAGAGCGAGCATTCCAAGCGATGCAGGCTGAGCGTTTACTTGAGCAAGGTGTAATGTTACGTGATCCAGCTCGATTTGATTTACGCGGTTCACTGCAATGCGGTACTGACGTTGAAATCGATGTGAACGTTATTATTGAAGGTAGCGTAAGTATCGGTGATAACGTGACTATTGGTGCCGGTTGTGTGCTGAAAAATTGTGAGATTGATGATAACAGTGTTATTAGTCCTTACAGTGTGATTGAAGGCGCGACTGTGGGTGAAGCTTGTACTGTGGGCCCATTTGCACGTTTACGCCCTGGTGCTGAGTTAATGACTCAAGCTCATGTCGGTAATTTCGTTGAGATGAAGCAAGCTCGTTTAGGTGTTGGTTCTAAAGCGGGCCATTTAAGCTATCTAGGTGATGCTGAGATTGGTACTAATGTAAATATTGGTGCCGGTACAATCACTTGTAACTACGATGGTGCCAATAAGTTTAAGACTGAAATTGGCGATGATGTGTTTGTAGGCTCAGATACTCAACTTATTGCTCCTGTAAAAGTAGCAAGTGGCGCAACGATTGGTGCAGGTTCAACCATTAACCGCAATGTTGGTGAAGATGAGCTAGTGATCACTCGTACGCCTGCACGTACGATTAAAGGTTGGAAACGCCCAACCAAAAAATAGGCTTATTCTATAACTGAAAAAATGTCAGTTTAAAGAGCGATATATTATTAAGCAGAGCGCAAGCTCTGCTTTTTTTATGGGTGATTTTTGGTCTTTTGCTGCGGCTTTAGTGCCATTTGTGTTATCCCTTGACCGTATTATTTTGTGATGAAAATTATTTCAAGGGTATTGCAGGATCGTTTTTAGTAACGCTATACTAGTTTCAAATCGAAACTTATTGTGTTGTTTATCCTTCATGTCGAAACGTAATACTCAGCAACGTCGCCATGCTATTGCCGTTATGGTCAGTGAGCAAGGCGAGGTTAGCGTTGATGTTTTAGCGCATCATTTTTCTACCTCAGAAGTTACTATTCGTAAGGATTTAGCTGCTTTAGAGATCACTGGCTCATTACTGCGCCGTTATGGTGGTGCGATTGCGATGCCGAGTGAAATTGTCACTCTTGAACACACCGAGCAAGTTTCAGTGTGTAAGTTAGCCATAGCACAAGCCGCCGCAGAGCAAATTCGCGATCACCATCGCATTATTATTGATAGTGGCAGTACGACTGCCGCATTGATCTCATTATTGGGTGATAAGCAAGGTTTGATTGTGATGACCAACGCACTCCACGTCGCCAATGCTCTCAATGCACTGGAAAATGAACCGACGCTATTAATGACTGGTGGTACTTGGGATCCCCATTCTGAATCTTTTCAAGGCCAGGTCGCAGAATCAGTATTACGCTCGTATGATTTTGATCAGTTGTTTATTGGTGCTGATGGTATTGATGTTGATCGTGGTACCACTACGTTTAATGAATTGATGGGATTAAGTCGAGTGATGGCTGAAGTTTCGCGTGAAGTTGTGGTGATGGTTGAATCAAATAAGGTTGGACGCAAAATTCCTAATCTTGAGTTAGCTTGGCAAGGGATCAGTACTTTGATCACGGATGAAGGTTTAAGTGATAGCGATAAAGCCAGTATTGAACAACATGGGGTGCGAGTGATTCGTGCCGTCGTTAATGGGTAATCTTGAAATAACCAAAGCTGTGGTAAAGGAATTATTATGTGTGGAATAGTGGGTGCAGTAGCACAACGTGATGTGGCTGAAATTCTGATTGAAGGCTTACGCCGTTTAGAATATCGCGGTTATGACTCTGCGGGTATTGCAGTGGTAGCTGCTGATAATACTTTGCAGCGTGTGCGTCAATTAGGCAAGGTACAAGCGTTGGCTGATGCGGTTGAGAGTATCGATTTATGCGGTGGTACTGGCATTGCGCATACTCGCTGGGCCACCCATGGTGAGCCATCAGAAGCTAACGCCCATCCACATATTTCTGGTCAACATATTGCCATTGTTCACAATGGTATTATTGAAAATCATCAGGTTTTACGTGAGTTATTGCGTGAGCGTGGTTATGTCTTTAGCTCGCAAACTGATACTGAAGTGATTGCCCATTTAGTTGATTGGGAGTTGCGTACGGCGGATTGTTTATTAACGGCAGTACAGAATAGCGTTACTCAACTTGAAGGTGCTTACGGTACTGTAGTAATGGACAGTCGCGATCCTGAACGAGTAGTGGTAGCGCGCTCTGGCAGCCCATTAGTGATTGGACTGGGGGTTGGTGAAAACTTTATCGCCTCTGATCAACTGGCATTATTAAATGTCACTCGCCGTTTCATGTTCTTAGAAGAAGGTGATGTTGCTGAAGTGACACGACGTAAAATATCCGTATTTGATAGTCAAGGTCAGGCAGTTGAGCGTAAAGTGAGCGAATCAACAGTAGAGCATGATGCAGCAGATAAAGGCCAATATCGCCATTATATGCAAAAAGAGATCTTTGAGCAGCCAAGTGCATTGATCAACACCATGGAAGGTCGAATTAGCGATGATCATGTGATCATCGAAAGTATCGGTAGTGATGCGGCAACGATCCTTGATAAAGTTGAACATATTCAGATCATTGCTTGTGGTACTTCTTATAATGCTGGCATGGTGGCACGGTATTGGTTTGAATCCATCGCCGGAATAAGCTGTGATGTCGAGATAGCCTCTGAGTTCCGTTATCGTAAATTTGTTACCCGTCCAAATAGCTTACTGATCACCCTTTCTCAATCAGGTGAAACGGCAGATACACTGGCAGCATTGCGCCTTGCTAAACAAAAAGGCTATATGGCAGCAATGACCATTTGTAATGTTGCGGGGTCATCGTTAGTGCGTGAGTCTGATTTAGCCTTTATGACTCGTGCGGGGGCTGAAATTGGAGTGGCATCAACGAAGGCGTTTACCACTCAGCTGGTGGCACTATTGATGCTAGTAACAGCCATTGGTAAGCAACAAGCCACGTTAGATCGCGTGCAAGAACAGCACATTGTGGCAGCATTGCAGCAGCTACCAAGTTACATCGAACAAGCGCTAGCATTTGATAAGCCGATTGAGGCATTAGCAGAAGATTTTGCAGATAAACAGCATGCGTTATTTTTAGGTCGTGGTGAGTTTTATCCAATTGCGGTTGAAGCATCATTGAAATTGAAAGAAATCTCTTACATTCATGCTGAAGCTTATGCGGCTGGTGAGCTTAAACATGGTCCATTAGCGTTAGTGGATGCTGAAATGCCAGTGATTGTGGTGGCACCGACCAATGATTTGCTTGAGAAACTAAAATCAAATATTGAAGAAGTACGCGCGCGTGGCGGATTGTTGTATGTTTTCGCTGATAATGAAGCTGATTTTGATGATAGTGATGGCATGAAGATTATTACCATGCCCAAAGTTGATGAGATTATTGCACCGATTTTTTACACCATTCCAATGCAGTTATTAGCGTATCATGTTGCTTTAATTAAAGGCACAGATGTTGATCAGCCGCGTAATTTGGCTAAAGCGGTAACGGTTGAATAACCGCTAAATTGGTTGATTGTTAGTTATAAAAAAAGGTGCCATTTGAGGCACCTTTTTTGGTTGTCAGTATTAAATCTTTGAGCCTAGTTATGTTGGCAGGTATCACTAATTTTTTGCGAAATAAAAATAGCAGTATCAAAACTGACGAACTGCAATTCAAAATACAAACACTGGCGGTTATTCAAGAGTAATTGTCTGATTTAATCGTAACTTGGGGCTAAAAAACTTGGCGCATCATCTGCAAGGGATTGTTGTAGTACTTATGCTTACAACGGTTTTTTGGAGTAAATAATGACAGATCGTAAACAACAGATGGCACTACGGATCAAAGAGGCGCGTGAATGGAAAGGCTTAACTCAAGTTTATATGGCCCAACAGTTGAAAGTTGCACGTCAAACTTATTTAGATTTAGAGACCGGTAAAACTGAGCCAAAAGTACGATTATTGGTTGAGATTTCAGAGCTAACCGAACGTCCGTTAACCTGGTTTATCTATGGTGATTTAGGGCTTGATATTATCGAAAGTGAATATAAAGAAGAGATCGATAAATTAGTTCAGTGCTTTGGCTGTCTTCCTCACTCTGCTCGCCAGATCATTTTACAACAGAGTATTCAATTAGCGCAGTATATGGCGGAATATACTCGAACCCTGACTCATCGGCAGTGATTTAAATAAAAAAGCAGCGTTGGTTGCGCTGCTTAATAGAGCAAAACCACTTGAGCTTATTGAGCGAGAAAGAACCTATATGCTGCGCTGTCAGTTTCATCATGCCAATGATAACCCAGTTTACGCAGATGGTTGGTAAACGACAGCAAATCATGCTCAGCTAATTCAAATCCACATAAGACTCGGCCATAATCAGCCCCATGGTTTCGGTAATTAAATAAGCTAATATTCCATTGACCGCCTAAGGTAGATAAAAACTTAGTCAGTGCGCCTGGGTATTCTGGAAATTCAAAGCTATATAACCGTTCTTGCAATGGTTTTGATGGTCGTCCACCAATCATATAGCGCACATGTACTTTGGCCATTTCATCATCCGACAAGTCCATTACCGGATAACCGCCTTTACGTAGATCAGCAATAATATGTTCAAGCTCTTGTTGGCCTTGAAGTAACCGTACCCCGACAAACACATTGGCGAGTTTGTCATCATTATAGCGGTAGTTAAATTCGGTCACAGCACGGCCACCAATCAGGTGACAAAAGTCTAAAAATGCTCCCGGCCGCTCAGGAATCGTCACCGCTAATAGCCCTTCGCGTTTCTCGCCTAATTCACAGCGTTCAGACACATAACGCAGCCCATGAAAGTTAAGGTTAGCCCCCGATAAAATTGCCGCTAAATGACATTGCTGTAATTGCTGCTGCTCAGCATATTTTTTTAAACCTGCCAATGATAATGCCCCTGACGGTTCAGCAATTGCGCGAGTATCTTCAAAGATATCTTTCACCGCCGCGCAAATTTCATCGCTACTGACAGTGATCACATCATCAAGATATTGCTCACATAAACGAAAGGTCTCACTGCCAATACGTTTCACCGCGACGCCATCGGCAAACATACCCACTTGATCAAGTGTTACGGGGTGTCCAGCATCAAAAGCCGCCTTTAAACAGGCCGAGTCTTCGGCTTCGACACCGATAACCTTTATCTCTGGTAGCAGTTGTTTGAGTAATACCGAGACGCCCGCGGCTAAACCGCCGCCACCAACAGGAACGAACACATATTCAAGGTGGCCATTTTGTTGCACCAGTTCAATACCAATTGTGCCTTGTCCGGCAATGATGGCTGGATGATCAAATGGAGGTATAAAAGTATAACCATGTTGTTGTGCCAGCATTTCAGCATGAATTTTGGCCTCATCAAAGTTATTACCGTGCAAAACCACATTAGCGCCAAATCCGCGTACTGCATCAACCTTAATATCGGGTGTGGTACGCGGCATGACGATGGTGGCGCTCACCTCTAATTTTTGGCTTGATAACGCTAATCCTTGGGCATGATTACCTGCAGATGCAGCAATGACACCAGCTTGGCGTTGATGCGCTGTCAGTTGAGTCATCATGTTGTAGGCGCCGCGCAATTTAAACGAATGTACAGGCTGACGATCTTCTCGCTTTAATTGCACCTGATTGCCGATGCGATCACTGAGGCGAGTTAAATTTTGTAGAGGGGTAACTTGCGCGACCTCATATACAGGGGCGCGTAAAATATTGCGCAGATAGTCTGCACCGCTAAGTAAATATTGATCGCTAACAGGGTTTACTTCGGCCATCAGATTATCCTTCTAACTTGGATTTATCACGTACAGCACCTTTATCGGCACTGGTCGCAAGTAGCGCATAGGCTTTGAGTGCTAATGACACTTGACGCACGCGATCGACAGGTTTCCAGCCGTGTAACTCAAGCTCTGCACGACGAGTGGTGAGCGTGGCATCATCAACCAATAACTTGATACTGCGATTAGGAATATCAATCGCGATCATATCGCCATTATTGATTAAGCCAATAGTACCGCCACTAGCCGCTTCTGGTGATACATGACCAATTGATAATCCTGAAGTGCCGCCTGAGAAGCGACCATCAGTGATCAGGGCGCACTCTTTACCTAGCCCCATCGATTTTAAATAGGTCGTTGGATAGAGCATTTCTTGCATACCCGGCCCGCCTTTTGGTCCTTCATAACGAATAACAACCACATCACCAGCGTTGACTTTTCCACCAAGAATACCTTCGACAGCAGTATCTTGGCTTTCAAATACGACCGCTGGGCCGGTAAAGGTTAAGCAGCTTTCATCAACGCCTGCGGTTTTAACGATGCAGCCATCAAGCGCCATGTTGCCAGATAGCACAGCTAATCCGCCTTCATCACTAAACGCAAATTCTCGACTACGAATACAGCCATGTTGACGATCATCATCAAGGGTGTCCCAACGGCAATGTTGTGAAAAAGCTTTAGTGGTGCGAATACCTGCCGGACCGGCACGGAAGAAATCTTTTACGGCTTGAGATTGGGTTTGCATAATGTCGTAATGGCGCAGGCTTTCGGCAAAGGTTTCACCCAAAATATTATGGCATTGGTTGTGGAATAAACCGGCGCGATCAAGTTCACCTAAAATAGCGTAAACGCCACCTGCGCGGTGAACATCTTCCATATGATATTTAGGCGTGGAAGGCGCGACTTTACATAACTGTGGTACGCGACGTGACATTTCATCAATGTCTGCCATGGTGAAATCAACCCCACCTTCTTGTGCCGCAGCTAATAAGTGCAAGACGGTATTACTAGAGCCGCCCATCGCAATATCCAGTGCCATTGCATTTTCAAAGGCGAGTTTATTGGCAATATTACGCGGTAATGCGGTGTCATCATCTTGTTCATAGTAGCGTTTAGTTAAAGCAACAATACGTTTTCCGGCATTAATAAATAGCTGCTCGCGATCGGCGTGTGTTGCCAGCATTGAACCATTACCCGGTTGGCTTAATCCTAGCGCTTCGGTTAAACAGTTCATTGAATTGGCTGTAAACATGCCTGAGCAGGATCCGCAAGTTGGACATGCTGAACGTTCAATCTGCTCACTTTGCTGATCAGAAACAGTAGGATCCGCACCTTGGATCATCGCATCCACTAAATCAAGTTTGATCACTTGCTCTGAAAGCTTAGTTTTGCCAGCTTCCATTGGTCCGCCAGAGACGAAAATAACTGGAATGTTTAATCGCAATGACGCCATTAACATTCCTGGGGTGATTTTGTCACAGTTGGAAATACACACCATCGCATCGGCACAATGGGCATTGACCATGTATTCAACAGAATCAGCAATTAATTCGCGTGATGGTAATGAATACAGCATGCCGCCGTGACCCATGGCAATACCATCATCAACCGCAATTGTATTAAATTCTTTGGCGATACCGCCCGCTTGTTCAATTTGTTCGGCAACTAATTGGCCGAGATCTTTTAGGTGAACGTGACCGGGAACAAATTGAGTAAATGAGTTTACAACGGCGATAATCGGTTTACCGAAATCTTGATCTTTAACCCCTGTTGCGCGCCATAGAGCACGTGCGCCTGCCATATTGCGGCCGTGGGTGGTGGTTGCTGAGCGGTACTTAGGCATAAATAAAATCCTTTTTGGTTCAGCCATTATGGTGATGGCTGAAGCTATTTATTAACTTGAGCTGTGTCGCTTATTTAGCTGGGTATACGTAGTCTAGCCAACCCCATTTGTCGTCGGTTTCACCGTTAAATAGCCCAAAGTAATCGCGTTGTAATTGTTGAGTAATCGGCCCGCGTTTACCGCAACCTACAGTAATTTGATCCACACTACGTACAGGCACAATTTCAGCGGCAGTGCCAGTCATGAATATTTCATCGGCAAGGTATAGCGCTTCACGAGCAATATTTTCTTCACGAACCTCATAGCCACGATCTTTGGCTAGAGTCATAATGGTGTCACGGGTGATGCCTGGCAAAATAGCGCTGGTTGTTGGTGGCGTTGACAGGATGCCATTACGAACGATAAAAATATTTTCACCCGCACCTTCTGAAAGATAGCCATCAACACTTAACGCAATCCCTTCAGCGTAACCATGACGACGCGCTTCGCTACCAACTAATAGTGATGATAAGTAATTTCCCCCCGCTTTAGCTGCGGTTGGAATAGTATTGGGTGCGGCGCGATTCCAACTTGAAATCATCGCATCAACCCCATTTTCTAGTGCTTCTTCACCAAGGTATGAGCCCCACGGGAACGCGGCAACAATCAGATCCATGACGGTATCAACCGGAGGGCAAACACCTAAGCCAACGTTACCTACATAACCTAATGGGCGAATATAGGCTGAATCAAGTTTGTTGACGCGAATAGTTTCACGGCAGATTTCCATCAGTTCATCGCAGCTATAGGGAATGGGAAAACGATAAATTTTGGCAGAATTAAGTAATCGTTGCATATGCTCTGGGTGACGAAAAACCGCCGGTCCCTTGGGAGTGTTGTAACAACGAATACCTTCAAAAACAGAGGTGCCGTAGTGCATTGCATGGGTAAGAACGTGAACATTGGCTTGTGCCCAAGGTACGATATTACCGTTAAACCAAATATAATCAGCTGTGTTTGCCATGATGAGTTCCCTTCTTAAATAGTATCCATATTGTCGATTTGTGAGGTGGCAACCGTGGTTACATCCCAGAGTTTTTCTATTTGATTGATCAGAATGCTAATCGGACGATCACTATCAACAATGATAGCGATCGTGGCGATATTGCTATGGTGATTTTGAGTTGCATCCACTTTCTTGATCACAAATCCACGGTGGCGAATAACGCGTAAAATACGCTCAAGTAACACCGGCTTATCGTTAGCTTTTATGTCGAGTAAATATCTTTCCATGATCAGGTGTTCTCCAACATATCTTGATTAGCGGCGCCTGGTGGCACTAATGGCCATACGTTTTGTTCTTCATCTATCACGACATGTAATAAATAGGCACTTTTACTGGCAAGCATTTCAGCCAATGCTGGCGCGACTTCTTCTTTGCGAGTGATGGTTTTGCCGGGAATATCAAACGCCCTGGCTAGCATCACAAAATCTGGATTATCATTCAAAATGGTCTCGCTATGGCGGCCATCAAAAAACAGTGATTGCCATTGACGTACCATGCCTAAGCGTTGGTTATTAATCAGGACCATTTTGACTGGAATTTGGCGGCGTTTAAGGGTGCCTAGTTCTTGAACATTCATCATAAATGAGCCGTCGCCTGAGATCAGAATCGATTGATCATCTGGACGCGCAACACTGGCTCCCATCGCGGCTGGTAAACCAAAGCCCATGGTGCCAAGTCCGGCAGAAGTAATGTAGTTCTGTGGTTCACGAGGTTGAATATGCTGCGCAGCCCACATTTGGTGTTGGCCTACATCGGTTGATACCATACTGCTATCAGGCATCATATCTGACAGCTGTTTTAGCAGTAATGGTGCATAAATTAACTCACCAGGATGGTCGTAACGCCATTTACCAATTTTGCGTAAATGCTCACTGTGGGTTAACCAGCGGCTAATATCTTGACCTAACTCGAGTTGAGGTAAAATGGTATTAATGTCACCACGTAAAGGCGCGTTTGCATGGCGGAGCTTATTAAATTCTGCGGCATCGATATCAATGTGGATCACTTTGGCATGGGGAGCAAAAGTATCAAGTTTGCCTGTAACGCGATCATCAAAACGAGCCCCAACCACAATCAATAAATCGGCTTCTTGAACAATAAGGTTCGCCGCTTTGGTGCCATGCATTCCCAGCATTCCAAGGTAATGTGGATCATGACGAGCGACAGAGCCTAAGCCTTTAAGGGTGCTGACTGACGGCATCGGATTATTGAGTAGAAATTGGCGTAAGGTTGTGGTTGCTTGCGCAATTTGTACGCCACCACCGACATACAATACTGGTCGCTGACATTGACGCAATAATTGCTGCGCAGTCGTTATCGCGGCAGTGTCAGCAATCGGTAATGCGGGTGGTGTAATTGGTGCTAATAAGGCTGTTGGTGCTGTTGCAAGTTGAACGTCTTTGGCAATATCAACGATAACCGGCCCTGGACGACCAGTTTGAGCAACCACAAACGCTTCAGCTAATGTCGGTGCAAGCTCATTAATATCAGTGACTAAATAACTGTGTTTGGTGCATGACAATGACATTCCAATCACATCCATTTCTTGAAAGGCGTCAGTTCCTATGTGTGAACTCGCTACTTGACCTGTAATCGCGACTAATGGCACTGAATCCATAAATGCATCGGCTAAGCCAGTGACGAGATTGGTAGCACCTGGACCTGATGTTGCCATACACACCGCAACTTTTTGAGTAGCACGCGCCATACCAATGGCTGCCATCGCTGCCCCTTGCTCGTGACGACATAAAATATGCTCAACGTTACCATCATAAAGCGCATCGTAGATAGGCATGATTGCGCCACCTGGATAGCCAAAAATAGTTTTTATACCCTGCTGTTGCAGCGCTTGTACGACTAACTCTGCCCCTGTCATCGCTGCTCCTTGCGTATGTAGTTGACATAAAGTTTAAATAAAAATCGATCCTGATTTTGTCACTAAATTGGTTGATTTAAAAAAGCCCCCGAACTTTTCAGTGCGAGGGCTTTGCTGTGTCTTGGTAGCGTTAACTTACGCCTGCAAATCCCCTGCGCGGTGAGATAATCACCACGATGACGTTAATAATGAGTATTAGGGATGTTGCGGTTGTGCGCATAATTGTCCAATTTTTATTGTTTAGTTGTTGCTATATCTAAGTGGTAACACAGATCTGCGTCACATGACAAGAAAAAAATTTGGTTTTATAGACAAACTCGCTGCATTAATGGGGCTTTGATGTAACACCTTCGATAAATTTCATTAACCCACTGGTATGTATTGCCAGTCAATGGGGAGTCACCAATGACACTTGCGATTGTTCATAGTCGAGCCTGTGTGGGCGTTGAAGCCCCAGCTGTAACCGTTGAGGTTCATTTAAGTAATGGGATGCCAAGTTTTACTTTAGTCGGTTTGCCAGAGACCACCGTCAAAGAAGCCAAAGATCGCGTGCGAAGTGCAATTATTAATGCTCAATTTGAATTTCCATCGCGCCGAATCACGGTTAATTTAGCCCCAGCAGATTTACCCAAAGAAGGTGGGCGATTTGATTTGCCGATTGCATTGGGAATTTTAGCTGCATCAGGGCAAATTCCGTCGCAGCGGTTAGAGCAACATGAGTTTATTGGTGAGCTGGCGCTGTCAGGTGATTTACGGCCAGTCAAAGGTGCATTGCCAGCAGCATTGGCGGCTTTGAAAGCCAAACGTTGTTTAATTGTGCCCGATGAAAATGGTGATCAAGTGGCGTTGGTGGCGCAAAATAAACACAAATCAGCACCAACATTATTGGATGTTTGCGGGTTTTTATGTGGTCAACAACAGTTGCAATTACATCAGCAGCCACGTTCAACAGCAACGACAGAAGCAGTAAGTGAACAGCGTGATATGCAAGATATTATTGGGCAGCAACAAGGCAAGCGAGCATTAGAAATCGCGGCTGCGGGAAGTCATAATTTATTATTGTTAGGCCCTCCGGGAACCGGTAAAACCATGTTGGCATCTCGATTACGGGATCTGTTGCCGCCAATGACCCATCAGGAAGCGATTGAAACCGCTGCGGTTGCATCATTAACCCAGCAATCTTTACATCAAGGCAACTGGCTTAATCGTCCCTTTCGTACTCCCCATCATTCCAGTTCAATGGCGGCCTTGGTTGGTGGTGGATCGGTGCCTAAACCGGGGGAAATTTCATTGGCCCATAATGGGTTATTATTTTTAGATGAAATGCCTGAATTTGAACGCAAAGTGCTAGATTCATTGCGAGAGCCGTTAGAATCGGGGCAAATCGTCATATCGCGTGCAACAGCTAAAACCACCTTTCCTGCTCGGTTTCAATTAATTGGAGCCTTAAATCCAAGTCCAACGGGCTATTATGAAGGCAATCAATCCCGCACCAATCCGCAAGCTATTTTGCGCTATTTAAGCCGTTTATCTGGGCCGCTATTAGATCGATTTGATATGTCGTTAGAAATTCCTGCATTACCTCGCGGCACACTCACTACGGGCGGTGATCGTGGTGAACCGAGTGCGGTAATTAAAGCGCGGGTTGATCAAGCTCGAGCACGAATGCTGGCGCGTTGTGGTAAAGTTAACGCTTTGCTCTCTACTCGCGAACTAGATCAATATTGTGGCTTATCTTTGCAAGATGCTGAGTTTTTAGAAAATGCCTTACATCAATTGGGACTGTCTATTCGTGCTTATCATCGTATTATTAAGGTCGCGCGGACAATTGCTGATTTAGCGGAGCAGGATCAGATTCAACGGCCTCATTTAGCTGAAGCGCTTGGTTATCGAGCGATGGATCGATTATTAAAACAGCTCAGTAGTCAGATGGTATAGAACGAAAAAAGAGGCTGATTAACGCCTCTTTTTATAGTGATAGCTTATTAATCTGTGATGCTATTTTTTAAGTAAAAAGTTAACTAACTCAAAATATTCATCAGCAGATTTGATTTTACCTGTTTGCACAAGGTACTTGTTGTTAACCACAACAGCAGGCACACCGGTTAGACCAGCATCTTCAAAGGCTTTATCATAACGACTAACCATTGAGTTAACCGCAAAGCTATTGAAAGCACCATCAAACTCTGCTGCTGGTACACCTTCATCAATGAAGATTTGACGCACTTCTGCTTCATTACGAGGCGGTTGATTGAGCGTATGAATACGGTTAAATAGCACCGGTAACATTTTGTCATTAACGTTTAAAATAACGGCAGTAGCAAATGCTTTACTCATCACTTTACCCATTGGGCCACCCATAAATGACACGTGCATTTTTTGAAATTTCACATTGTCAGGTAGTTTGGTTTTCAATTGTCGAATCATAGGTTCAAATTGATAACAGTGTGGGCAATACAGTGAAAAGAACTCAGTCACAACCGGTGTGGTTGCTTGGGGCTGATCTAATACCTTGTAGTAGTCGCCTTCCGTAAATTTGGCTGCGTGAACAGAAAAAGACAATAAAGCAGCACTGACGAGTGCAAGTAAATTCTTCATCATTTTGAGGTTCCTGATTATCCATGTCATAGCTAGATATTAGCTGAGTACAGTCATTAATTGTTGTTATTTTATATTACCTTACCATTGTGGCATTAGCTGCAATGGTTGTTCATTTAGGCTGAAAATTTGTTCTTTAAATGCTAAGACCTGACCTTCCCAGTATTTTGCATCGCCAAACCACGGAAATGCGCGTGGAAATGCTGGATCTTGCCAACGTTTTGCCAACCATGCCATATAGTGGACCATTCTAAGTGCACGTAATGGCTCAATTAATTTAAGTTGGCGCGGATCAAAATCGGCAAATTCACTATAAGCTTCAAGCAGTGTATCAAGTTGTGCCAGTTGATCATGACGTTCGCCATTGAGCATCATCCATAAATCTTGCACAGCAGGGCCATTACGAGCGTCATCTAAATCAACAAACATTGGTCCATCACGCCATAAAATATTACCGGGGTGACAATCACCATGGAGGCGTAAAACAGGCCAGTCGGTTGACCAATGGCTTTCAATTTCTGCTATTAAGCGATCAAGATCGTCAAAAAAACTGGTTTTTAGGTAATCAGGAATAAAGTCGCTATTGGCAAGTATTTGTCGAGGTTGATAAACGTATTCTTCTAATCCTAATGTTGGACGATAAATAAAGGACTGGCGTTGACCGACCTGATGAATGCGGCCTAAAAAGCGTCCGACCCATTCTAATTGGTCAAAATTATCAACTTCAAATTGACGCCCACCGACACTTGGAAACAGTGCAAATCGATAACCGTTAAAATGATGCAAGGTACTACCATTGATGGCAATGGGGGCTGCAACAGGAATATCGTGTTGTTCCAGCTCAAGAGTAAACTGGTGCTCTTCATCAATTTGTTGATCGCTCCAACGGGCTGGACGGTAAAATTTGGTCACATACCGCTGGCCATCTTCAGCTTTAAATTGATAAACGCGGTTTTCATAACTATTGAGTGCCAATAAACCTGACTCGGCATGAACCTCAATACTATCTAACGCATCAAGCAGTACATCGGGGCTGAGATCTGCAAAACTAAAACTTTGTTTTTCCATGACGGAATCCTGAATCTGGCTTGGAATAGTTGTTTAGCTTAACCGTGAATGGGATTAAAACAAATCAAACATTATAGCGCTGAACGCTGAGGGTGATTTTTAGTCATAAAAAAGCCAGTTAATCGTAACTGGCTTTTATTAATCATCTAAAATTATTGCTTACTATTATTTGATAATCCCGCGGGCACGTAAAATAGCCGTTTTAAAATCGTCTTCGCAATCTTTAGCAATACCAGGGATCATGGCGTCTTTATCACTATTACGCATTTTTAAATGATAAATAAGTACATCATCAGTTAATGCTTCTAGTGGACCTTGGTATTTAGCTTCAGCAGCTAATTTAAGTAGAAACTCAACCAAATTAAGGTCAGGATCTTTTTTCCACTCAGGGTGCAGTAATTCAATCAGTTCATTAACGCGATGGGTTTTCATTATTAACTCCGTAGCTTGGGCTGAGCCAATCGTTAGACGATTGTATTATCATTATTTTAGTATTCGTAAATTATAACAAAGCCCGCTGGGATACAATCGATGTCTATACCAATATTCGGTTAATAAAAAAGCAGCCAAGGCTGCTTAATGTAACAAATTAGCGTTGTTGCTGTTGATTGCTATTCAATTCGAGCACTATTTGTTGTGAGGTTATGAGCTGTGCATCAGCCGTGGTTAAATTAACCTCTGTGGTTGCCGCTTTTTTAGCGTTAACTTTATATTGTGGTGCGTGGGCAGTGGCACGTAAACGCGATGGGCTGCGGGGGGTACTTGCATACCTGACTGTGGATGCTGGACGCATAATTCACCTATTGTCAGGCTCATCCATGGCCAAAAAATTAAATATATTTCTGAAGGGAAAATTCCCTACTGGGTAGAACCCATCCATCAGAATATTGGTTGGTTGTTAATCAAATCGGGCGCAGGATAACAATCTGGTCATTAAAAGTCGAGTATAAAATAAGCAACAAAATGCTAATATTTAATAATTACCTTGTTTCGATAGTAACTATTGCAATAATTACCCCCTTGATGCACCGTGTCGCTCAGCCTTATATGTAAAGGCAATATATTGATATTCGCGTTCGTTTAGTTGTACAACAAAGGCCTTGGGAGAGGATCTATGGATCAGGAGCAGCAACGTATTGTTGCTAATCGTAATTTATCTTATCGATTAGCAGAGGCTATTGGTCGCCGTATTTTAATCGGTGATCCTGCCCCTGGCGAAATTTTACCAGGCGAAGTTGAATTAGGTGAAATGTATGGCGTTAGTCGTACTGCTGTCCGTGAAGCAATAAAAATGCTCGCGGCAAAAGGCATGGTATTACCGCGTCCACGCATTGGTACTCGTGTAATGCCAAAGAAAAACTGGAACTACCTTGATCAAGATTTGCTAGCTTGGTTAGATTTTGATGCTGACTCAGAATTGATCGTTGAGTATCAAAAAGTTCGGCTGACCCTAGAACCTGAAGCGGCGGCATTAGCTGCGGCTCATGCGACAGCAGAAGATCGACTTGAGTTTGAGCATTTGATGCAGCAAATGTACCAAATGAAAGATAATTTTGATCAAGAGCGTTGGATTGAAATTGATACACGGTTTCATCAATTAGTGTATTTTTCTTCTGGTAATCATTTTATTAGCCCGTTTGGTAATTTATTCAAAGCGGTATTTGAAAATTATTTTCGAGTTGTCACTCGTGAAGAAGTGATGCAGCTTGATGTTCACCAGCGGATTGTCGACGGTATTTTAAACCACGATCCAGATGCAGCACGGCAAGCAACTTTGGAATTGTTACAGTAGCCTGTTAATTATGGAGCCTAATGGCTCCTTTTTTTTATCAAAAATATAGCCATTAAAGTGATAAACAAAAGGTTGCTTAATTTAGACTTACAAGTGTAAGCTGAAAAAACAATAGTGATTGAATAAAATGTCCTTTGAGGTATGTAAACCATGAATAATGTAATCAAAACTGAGTTAGGTTATTCAACGGCGGAAGAGATAGCCAACAGTGTTAGTCATGGCCTTGGGTTGGTGTTTTCAGTGGTTGGTTTGTATTTATTGTTAGATAAAGCTTTTGCTTTACAAGCAGATACATTGAGTATTATTAGTTATGCTGTTTACGGTATGAGTATGATTTTATTGTACCTTGCCTCAACGTTATATCATGGGATCCCAACTCCAAACGCGAAAAAACCGTTAAAAATTTTTGACCATTGTGCGATCTATTTATTGATTGCTGGCACCTATACTCCGTTTTTATTGATTGCCTTGCGTACCCCGTTAGCGTGGGGATTAATGGCTGTATTATGGGGATTAGCCCTGATCGGTATTGTCGCTAAAATTGTCTTTATTCATCGTTTCAAAAAATTATCATTATTCACCTACCTTGCGATGGGTTGGTCATCGGTGATTGTGATCTATCAATTAGCGCTGTCATTAGCAACCGGCGGATTGGTGTTATTAGCATTAGGCGGTGTCATTTATTCACTTGGGGTGGTGTTCTATGTCAATAAGCGCATTCCTTACAACCATGCAATTTGGCATTTGTTTGTTTTAGGTGGTTCAATTTGTCATTTTTGTGCGATTTATTTTTATATTAAACCACTATAAATCACGAAAAATACAAATAAAAAAAGAGAGCGCGCTCTCTTTTTTTATTTTGGGGGGCGGTATTTATTAATCTCGCCAAAAAGCGGGAGCAAAAACCACTAATACGGTTAATATTTCTAAACGTCCCATTAGCATGCCTAAGCTTAACGTCCATTTCGATAAATCAGGTAAACTGGCAAAGTTACCCGTAGGGCCAATGATGGTTCCCATACCTGGACCAACGTTAGCTACTGCGGTGACCGCACCGGTGATACTGGTGATCGGATCTAAACCTTGCAATGCTAACACTGAAGCAATCACGATAATGGTCATGATAAACGTAAACACCAGTGCCACCACTGAACGTACGATATCATCGGTTACCGGACGGCCGTTATAGCGTTGAATGAACAGCGCTGATGGGTGAATAGATTGCATGATATGTTTGCGTAATAGCGCAAAAGCAATTTGGAAACGGAAGATTTTAATCCCGCCACTGGTTGATCCAGAACAAGCACCAACCAGTAATGTGAATGCAAAAATAATCGTTGGTAATGGCCCCCAAGCGGTAAAATCACCAAGGCCAAAGCCGGTTGTGGTTACCACTGAGATGATATTAAAAAACGACAATCGCATTGCATCAACGACTGAATAACCTTTATTAAAGATCAGACAGGCCGCAACAATTAAACTCGCCACCACCACAAATAAGGTGTAACCCTTCACTTGCGCATCACCAAATAACGTCCGTGGATGACGTTTTTTTAGCGCTTGCACAAACAATAGGAATGGTAGTCCACCAGCAAACATAAAGAAGGTTGCAACCCATTGTGCACTGTGTGAAAAGTGGTTCATTGAGCCGTCAGAGGTAGAATACCCGCCGGTTGAAAGGGTAGTAAAAGCATGGTTGATAGCATCAAAAGTATTCATGCCAGCACACATAAACGCAATGATACACAGCACGGTGAGAATCAAATACACGTTAATGATATTTTTGGCGACACTTTTGGTGCGAGGTGAGCTTTTATCTGACCAATCGGACGATTCGGTTTGGAATAACCGCATACCGCCGACATTGAGCATCGGCAAAATAGCTACCCCCATAACAATAAAGCCGACCCCACCCAACCATTGTAAGGTTGAGCGCCACAGTAAAATACTCGGTGCCATTTGATCGAGGCCACTTAATACGGTTGAGCCAGTAGTGGTGATGCCCGACATGGTTTCAAAATACGCATCAGTAAAGCTGATGTGATTAATAAAGACAAATGGCAGCGCAGCAAAGGCACTGGCAACGGTCCATACTAGCGTGGTGATCAGGAACATATCCCGCACGCTGAGCTTAAACTCGTCAGTTTTACCGTAAGAAAGTAATAAGAAAGCCACAGAGTGGGTGATAACCACTGCTGCAGCAAAATCCATAAAACCTTCAGTGCCGGTAAAAAAGGCCACTAAGGTAGGTACATACATAAACAGGGCTATTTTAGATAGCACCAGTCCGAGTACAAATAATATTGGACGTAAATTAACCATAAGCAGTTACAAAAAGAAGGGACTCGGTTGGAAAAGACGTTCAACGTCAGGGATATATTTCTTATCAACTAAGAACATAACTACGTGGTCATTTTGTTCAATCATGGTGCGATCGTGGGCGATTAGCACTTCTTCGCCACGCACAACAGCACCGATAGTAGTACCAGGTGGCAGTTTAATTTCACTAATGGCACGACCAACGACTTTTGAGGTGCTGGCATCACCATGAGCAATGGCTTCAATCGCCTCGGCTGCACCACGACGTAATGAGGATACGTTCACAATATCAGCTTTACGAACATGGGTAAGTAGCGCTGAAATCGTTGCTTGCTGAGGTGAAATCGCAATATCGATGGTGCCACCTTGGACTAAATCAACATAAGCGCCACGCTGAATAAGGACCATGACTTTTTTGGCACCTAGGCGTTTAGCCAGCATTGCCGACATGATATTGGCTTCATCGTCATTGGTAACAGCAATAAAGACATCAATTTGTTCGATGTGCTCTTCGCTGAGTAATTCTTGATCCGAAGCATCGCCACAAAAGACGATCGTATCTTGCAGCATTTCGGATAAGTTTTCAGCCCGCTGTTGATTGTGTTCGATCAGTTTGACACTGTAGTTTTGCTCTAGACGGCGGGCTAAACCAGCGCCGACATTACCACCACCAACAATCATTAAGCGTTTGTAGGGTTTCTCTAAGCGTTGTAATTCGCTCATTACCGAACGGATATGATTACTCGCAGCGACAAAAAACACTTCATCATCGGCTTCAATAATCGTTGTGCCTTGAGGACGAATAGGTTGACCCTGACGGAAGATTGCCGCAACACGAGTATCAATATGTGGCATGTGTTCGCGTAGGGCTGATAAGGCATTACCGACCAATGGGCCGCCGTAGTAGGCTTTTACCGCCACTAAACCGACCTTTTCTTCAGCAAAGCTTACCACCTGTAATGCGCCTGGGTATTCGATTAAACGTTCAATGTAATCGGTAACCAATTCTTCTGGTGCAATAAGGTGATCGACAGGAACCGCATCGGATTGAAATAATTGCTCTTTTTCACGCAAATATTCAGGAGAACGGATGCGAGCCACGCGGTTAGGGGTGTTAAATAATGAGAACGCGATTTGGCAGGCAATCATGTTCGTTTCGTCAGAGTTAGTGACGGCAACCAACATATCTGCATCTTGAGCCCCAGCATCACGTAATGTTTGTGGGTGGCTTGCAAACCCCTGTACAACCCGTAGGTCGTACTTATCTTGCAGTTCACGAAGACGATCTGGGTTCTTATCAACGATGGTTATATCGTTATTCTCGCCAACAAGGTTTTCAGCAAGCGTGCCGCCAACTTGTCCAGCCCCGAGAATGATAATTTTCATAGCCTATGCCTGATGAGTAATGCCAACCAACAGTCATTGTCGATTAAAATAGACAATAGGTGGCGTATAAAAGAGACTAAAAAGCGGAACATTGAAGTCAAGTTCCGCTATTGTTAGTGATTTATCTTAGTTTGCTTTAGTTAATACTGCGTAGTAAAAACCATCCATTGCTTCTTCACCTGGAAGGATCTGACGCCCAGGAGAAGCGGGATCGCTATCGACTAAGGTTGCGTCAGCTGTGCGGGCTAAGAAAGCTTTTACTTGATCACAGTTTTCTTGTGGTGTGATAGAGCATGTCGCATAAACCAAGGTACCCCCTGGTTTTAATTGCAGCCACATCGCATCAAAAATCTCTGCTTGTAGTAATGCTAATGCGGCAATATCTTCGCCACGACGGAGCCACTTAATATCAGGGTGACGACGAATAACGCCTGTTGCTGAACATGGTGCATCAAGCAAGATACGATCAAATTTTTCGCCATGCCACCATTGCTCAGGATAACGCGCATCAGCGCATAAAACTTGTGCGGTCAGGTTTAAACGGGTGAGGTTTTCATAAACGCGTTTAAGGCGATTTTCATCACAATCAATCGCCACCACTTGTGCTGAAGGTACTCGCTCCATGATATGAACCGTTTTACCACCAGGGGCTGCACAACAATCGAGAATTAACTCACCCGCTTGTGGTGTTAGGTAATCCACTGCTAGTTGTGCTGCTGCATCTTGAACCGATACCCAACCATCACTAAAGCCTGGTAGTTTGGTCACATCACACGGTGAAATTAAGCGTAGTGCGTCCGCCGCTTGCGGGTGTAATTCGGTTGCAATACCTTCAGCGTCTAATAAAGCACGGTAGGTATCACGATCATGATGGTGGCTGTTTACGCGTAACCACATTGGCGCTTTAGTGTTATTAGCTTCACAAATAGCCGCATATTGATCTGGGTAACTGGCTTTAAGTAATTTTAATAACCAACTTGGATGGCCATATTTACCCGCATCGTGACTGATAGCTTGTTCATCAAGGGCCTCTTTTTGACGCTGGTAACTACGCAAAATAGCATTAATTAAGCCGCGTAATTGGGGTTTTTTAAGAGTCTTGGTAGCATCAACTGTTTCAGCAACCGCAGCGTGAGCAGGAATGCGCATATAACCAAGTTGATATAAGCCAACTAAAATCAGGTGATGAAAAACCCGTTGTTTACCGGTTAATGGTTTTTCCATTAATGCCTGAGTGATTGACTCTAATCGAGGTAGCCAGCGTAATACGCCGTAGCAGATTTCCTGCAATAAAGCGTGATCACGTTCTCTGATCTCCTGCTGCGCTAGCGGTAGCGCGGCAGACAATGACTGCCCTTGATCGACGACCTGATAAATTACTTTGGCCGCTGCGGCTCTTACATTCATAGCTGTTTCCTGAGCGCTGTTGGTGCTGGCGCTACGTGGTTAATCTGAAAAAGAAAAGCCAGTGACTTAACCCTGGCCTTGGTATTTAAAGTTGGTTACCGACTTGGAACCATTCTCGACGCGAATTTAATAAATCTGCCGCTGACATGGCTTTTTTACCTGGTGGTTGCAGAGATAATAGACGCAAAGCGCCATTAGCTGTAGCGATCACAATACCGTGTTTATCGGCAGCTAAAATCATACCCGGTAACTGGCCTTGGTTATCACTCTCAACACTGGCTTGCCATACTTTGATCGTTTGTTCTGCGACAGTGAAGTGACTCATTGGCCATGGATTAAACGCACGTACACAACGTTCAATGGCTGTTGCATCCATAGTCCAATCAATTTGGGCTTCTTCTTTGCTTAATTTCTTAGCGTAGTTTGCTTGAGTATCATCTTGCTTGGTCGCGACTGCGGTACCGTTAGCAATATCATTTAAACACTCGATTAATGCACTTGGGCCAAGATCTGCTAATTTTTCATACATAGTAGCGCTGGTATCGGTCGCCGTGATCGGTAATGTCGCCACTTGTAGCATGTCACCAGTATCAAGGCCAATATCCATTTGCATGATAGTCACGCCCGTTTCTTTATCACCGGCCCAAATTGAACGTTGAATCGGTGCCGCGCCGCGCCAGCGTGGCAAAATAGATCCATGAACATTAATACAACCGAGTGGCGGGGTATCAAGCACTTCTTGGGGGAGTAATAAACCGTAAGCCACAACAACCATAATATCGGCTTCAATCGCAGCGAGTTGTTGTTGAGCTTCAAGATTACGCAGTGAGGCTGGTTGGAACACCGGAATATCGTGTTCTACGGCGATATTTTTAACTGGGCTTGCAGTGAGTTTTTTACCACGACCGGCAGGACGATCTGGCTGAGTATAAACTGCCACAACTTGATGCTGTGAAGACAATAACGCCGCCAAATGACGGGCGGCGAAGTCAGGCGTACCTGCAAAAATAATGCGTAATGGTTTGCTCAAGATAACCTCGAATGGTGGGTGTTGTTAGTGAGAACGTTTTAATTTTTCTAGTTTGCTTTTAATGCGTTGGCGCTTAAGTGGCGACAAGTAATCAACAAACAGTTTGCCAGCTAGGTGATCCAATTCATGTTGAATACAAATTGCTAGCAGGTCATTGGCCTCAAAAGTAATGTTGTTGCCGTCACGATCTAATGCAGCAACGGTGATTGTTGCTGCACGTGGTACAAAACCGCGCGCTGTGGGTACCGAAAGGCAACCTTCTTCAATACCATCATCACCATGGGCAGCAGTAATTTGAGGGTTAATCAATACCATTGGTTGATCACGTTGTTCAGAAACATCAATAACCACAATCTGTTGATGAATATCGACTTGGGTTGCCGCAAGACCAATACCTTCTTCGTCATACATGGTTTCAAGCATGTCATCGATGATCTGTTGAGTTTGTGGCGTAATCGCCTCTACGGGTTTGGCAACAGTACGTAGGCGGTCATCTGGAAAGATTAAAACTGGCAATAGCGACATAAGGGCTCGAATTCGTTAACGGTTACTAGAAAGATATAGCGTTGTTGGTCTAATTCTAGTCATTTTAGCGTTCAAATAACAGTACCTAATGCGTGCAGTCGTTGTTAACCGTTACTGGGGGCGTGAAATAGCGACTACGGCCGTTGAAAAAATTTATGTTAGCTCTTAGCAAAGTTAAAGCATTCTCGATGTAACAGTGATTATTAAACCGTGATATAAGCCGAAAAGCCTTGGGCAGTGGTTGTTAAACGGTCGACATCTCAAAGAGCTAATGCCAACCTTTGCCAATATGAGTGATTATTTTAATATCGCTAGGTCGCAACTTGTGCAATCGAAGGAACGGATCACATGAGGCAATGGGTTATTATCGTTAGTTTTATTCTTTTTATGCCGTCGTTGGTTGCCGCCCCTCAACCACAGTTAAAAAATACCCACCCGAAAATTTATGTGGTTAAAAAAGGCGATACCTTATGGGATATTTCAGCAGTATTTTTGAATAACCCTTGGTCGTGGCCTCAGTTATGGCAAAAAAACAGTTATATTAAAAATCCCCATTTAATTTATCCCGGTGATCGTTTGCACCTTATTTGGGTCAATGGTAAACCCCAATTAAGCCTGAAAAAACACCTTAAATTATCCCCACAAGTACGAGTTGTACGCCAGCCGATCACTGCGTTACCAGGGTATTTAATGGTGGCATATGTGGCACAAGATAAGTTGATCAGTGCTGAGGCGTTAACGACTCAAGCACAGATCCTTGGCACCAGTGAAGAGCGTGGTTACCTTTCTATTGGTGATGTGTTGTGGGCTGATCAGTCATTAGTGCCGACCAGTCAATGGCGTGTGTACCGTTTAGAGCAAGACTTTGTTCGAACTGATGAGCAACAGCAGACAGAGAAAACAGCGATTACAGCTAAGATATCAACCCTTAAAGAAATTGCAGATGTAACAGTGATAACCAGTGATGGTGTTACCAGTCAATTACAGGTTGATCGTTTTCAACAAGAAATTATGCCCAATGATATTTTATTGCCATTATTAGGTACTGATATTCAGCATGACTTATCGTTTTCACCAACGACACCGCCAGCATCATTATCTGCGACAGTATTGGGCCAAATCAGTGGTTATAGTTATATTTCTAATTACGATGTGATTGTGCTTGATCGTGGTCATCTCGATGGCATGGTTGCTGGGCAAGTATTTGAGTTGTTTAAACCCGGCGCGCAGGTGCAAGGTAAAAAAGGTCAATATCATTATCAAACCAGCACTTTATTAACCGATAGTACTCAGCTCGGCACTGTCGCTGTAGCTCAAGCGATGGTATTACGCCCTTATGAATATTTTAGTTTAGCGGTGGTACTAAATAACCAGCAACCGTTTAAACCCGGTGTGGTTGCTCAGGCGCCACGCTCATCATTGTGATGACTGACACAGAGCTTATTGCATGGTTACAACTGGCGGCTGTTCCTTCATTGGGGGGCAGCCGTATTCAGCGCTTGTTAGCCGATGCGAGTCCATCGCAATTCGTGGCAATGACAGCAGAACAATTGCAGCAATATGGGTTAACGGCCAAACAAATACAGGCGTTGTTGCAACCTAATCAACAGCGCTTAGAGCATGCATTACAATGGCAGCAAGCACCACAACAGCATATTTTAACTCTCGCTTCAGCGCATTATCCTCATCTATTAAAGCAGATTTCGTCACCGCCACCGATATTGTTTATTCGTGGAGATGTGACCGCGTTAGCCGCTCCTCAAATAGCAGTCATTGGTAGTCGTTCGGCATCCATTGATGGTCGCGAATCGGCGTTCAATTTTGCAAAAGCGTTAGCCGCTAATAATTATGTAGTCACTAGTGGATTAGCATTAGGGATTGATGGTCAGGCACATCAAGGGGCATTGCAAGCCGGTGGATTAACCATTGCGGTATTAGGCTCAGGGCTTGATCAAATTTACCCTGCTCGACATCGTACATTGGCAGCTAGCATTGCTGAACAAGGAGCATTAGTGTCAGAGTTTTGGCCACAACAACAGCCGTGTCCGCAAAACTTTCCGCGTCGAAATCGTATTATAAGTGGTTTATCGACCGGAGTATTAGTAATTGAGGCGGCGCAAAAAAGTGGCTCATTAATTACCGCTCGTTATGCGTTGGAGCAAGGACGTGAAGTGTTTGCACTGCCAGGTTCTATTCATAATCCTGCCAGTCGTGGCTGTAATGCGCTGATTAAATCAGGTGCTAAACTGGTAGAAAGTCCGGCTGATATTTATGAAGAGGTAGGAAGCCTGACAGAATGTGCAATAAACCATCAAATAGGCGTGCCTTTAGCAACGAAGCAAAATGAAGAATTGCCATTTCCTGCACTGTTGGCTAACGTAGGCACCGAAGCAACACCCGTAGATGTCGTTGCTGAACGCTGTAAACAACCCATCCACCAAATTTTACCGCAATTATTAGAATTAGAACTGTCCGGTTGGGTGACTGCAGTGCCCGGTGGTTATATCAGAACGAGGAGGGGCTAGTTATGATGGATATTCTTATGTATCTATTTGAAACCTATATTCAAAGCGAAGCTGAGTTATTAGTCGATCAAGACGAACTCTCAGAGGAGCTTCTGCGTGCAGGTTTTCATCAGGATGATATTTACAAGTCCTTAGAGTGGCTTGAAAAACTGGCTGCTTTACAAGAAACAGAAAATACACCGTATGTTAACCATAGCGCGATAACGTCAATGCGCATCTATACCGACAAAGAAATGTTACGTATGGATACTGCGTGTCGAGGTTTTTTGCTTTACCTTGAGCAAATTGATGTTCTTAATGCTGATACGCGAGAAATGGTGATTGATCGAGTGATGGAACTCGATACTCAAGAATTTATACTAGATGATCTAAAGTGGATTATTCTAATGGTGCTGTTTAACGCTCCCGGTAATGAAGCGGCCTATGATCAGGTCGAGGAATTATTATATGGCGCAGAAGATGGAGGTCTTCATTAAAAATGACCACCGACAGTGAGCCCTTATTTGCAGCCCATGAGCACGCTTTACAGCATCAATCATGTCCACAGTGCAACGCTGATTTAGTGATGCGTTTTGGTAAGCATGGTCCTTTTTTGGGGTGTGAGCATTATCCTGAGTGTGACTATATTCAGCCCCTTAAACAAAATGATGGTCACATAGTTAAACAGCTCGATATGCCATGCCCTGAATGTGCTCAGCCATTGGTTTTACGCCAAGGTCGTTATGGAATGTTTATTGGTTGTTCAGCATATCCTGAGTGTCATTACCTTGCATCGCCAGAAAAAAAGCCTCAGCAAACTGATATTGATTGCCCTGAATGTCATCAGGGGCATTTAGTTGAGCGAAAATCACGGTATGGCAAACTATTTTATGCGTGTGATAAATACCCACAATGCCGTTTTGCCGTTAATAATAAACCCGTAATTGGTACATGCCAGCAGTGTGGATTTGCTTTGTTGCTAGAAAAGAAATTAGTCAGTGGCATCAAATTGCAGTGCGCTGATCGAAAATGTAATGCTTATCAAGAAATTGAAAAATAAGTTAATTAACGATGAAAACTAAAAGCCTGCATAAATAGTGCAGGCTTTTTTATAGGTTATTTAGTGTGGTAGTGCAGGAAAGTACTGCGGAGGTAATATTTGCCCTAATAACATTAACTGATATTGCAATTGTTCTGGGGTTGCCGCACAGACATTAATATGACCCATTTTACGACCGTCACGCTTTTCTTTGCCATACCAATGTACATGGCAATTATCTAAGGCTAATACCGCTTCGGGAACGCTATCTTGGCCGAGAATATTGATCATAGCACTTGGGCGAATAAGTTCGGTGCCGCCTAATGGTAAATTGCACACTGCTCGAAGATGGTTCTCAAATTGGCATGTCTCGGCGCCTTGTTGAGTCCAATGACCTGAATTATGGACGCGAGGGGCGATTTCATTAACCAGTAATTGGCCATTAACCTCAAAAAATTCCAACGCCAGCACGCCAATATAACTTAATTGTTTCGCAACCGCGGTAAACATCTGCTGGGCTTGTTGTTGCAGGGCACTGTCACCAACAATGGCGGTTGATAAGCTAAGTACGCCATCAGTGTGAACATTTTCACTGAGGGTATAGGTTTTTATTTCCCCTTTAGCATTTCGCACACCAATTAAAGATACTTCACGATCAAAACCGATAAATTTTTCTGCCACAATCGCTTGGTTATCACTTGCCGCAATACATTGCGCCATTTCATTCCATACGGATTCAATTTGGTCACGGTTTTTTAAGCGCCATTGGCCTTTACCGTCATAACCGCCTAAGGCACTTTTTAATACCAACGGTAATCCAATTGCAGTAATCGCAGCGTCTAAATCTGCACGACTATTAATAATATGGTATGGCGCATTAGCAACTTGAGCATTGGTTAATAAGTTTTTTTCAATGCGGCGATCGCCACCGGCTTTGATAGCATCAGGGTGAGGCTTAAATTTACCACTGGCTGCGCAGAGGCGTAAAATTGCATCAGGAATATGTTCAAATTCAGCGGTAATAACATCGGCTGCGGCAATGGCTTCAATCAGTGATAATGATTGGCACTGTTGGGTTAGAGGGTGTACAACATTGGTGGTAGTTACATCGTAGGCGATAACATTAATATTCAGTGGTGCGCCGGCGAGTGCCATCATTCGTGCAAGTTGGCCAGCACCAAGTACCAGTACCTGATTCATTATGCATCCTCAGTCGGGTTCGGGTTATCGAGTACAGTATTGGTTTGTTGCTGGCGGAAAGCTTCAACAGCCGCTAAAACCTCTGGGTTGTGAGTAGCAATGATTTGAGCGGCTAATAAACCGGCATTGGCGGCACCTGCTTCACCAATGGCAAGGGTACCAACGGCGATTCCTTTTGGCATTTGCACAATTGATAATAGTGAGTCCATGCCTTTTAAAGCGCGAGATTGCACAGGTACACCTAGCACCGGCAAACTGGTAAACGCAGCGGTCATGCCCGGTAAATGTGCAGCGCCGCCAGCACCAGCAATAATGACGCTAATACCGCGATTGCGGGCTGTTTCAGCATACTCTGCTAATAGATGAGGAGTACGGTGAGCTGAAACCACTTTAGTTTCGTAAGCAACGTTAAAGCGCTCGAGCATTTCTGCGGCATGTTGCATGGTTGGCCAATCAGATTTTGATCCCATGATAATTCCAACTTTCATTCCGATCTCCTATAGGTAATGAACGACTAAAGTGTTATTTACGCCATTATACGGTGATTTACTCCAAAGGAAAACGTTTGCGCAGGTAAAGTTACGCTATGATTAACCTTAAATGGTGTTGTTAAGCATGTGTCGGTATGATGATTATCTAACTAAAAAAATAAACTATCAGCTGAATAAAGAGCAGAGGAATTTGTGGCAAATATTACCCAAGTAGTGACAGCATTAAAGCAAGGTCAAGTGATTGGATATCCAACCGAGGCGGTATTTGGTGTTGGTTGTGATCCTGATAATCAACAGGCTGTGAATAAATTATTAGCCTTAAAACAGCGCCCAATAGAAAAAGGCTTAATCTTAATTGCAGCTGACTATGAGCAGTTATTGCCTTATATCGATGATAGTCAATTAACACCGCAGCAAAAACAAACGGTATTGGCATCATGGCCGGGGCCTGTAACTTGGGTAATGCCAACCAAATCTAATGTACCAGCTTTTTTAACCGGTCAATTTACCACCATTGCAGTGCGGGTTACGGATCATCCATTGGTTCAGCAATTATGTCGTCAGTTTGGCAAGCCTTTAACATCAACCAGTGCCAATTTAACCGGACTTGAGCCAGGACGAACGGTAGCTGATGTTGAACAGCAACTTGGAGATAAACTGGCAGCGATACTTGATGGTGAAACCGGAGGTCGTACTAATCCTTCTGAAATTCGAGATGCCCAAACGGGTAATATTTTCCGTCAGGGGTAGTTAATGACAGATTGTGAGCAAATAGAGCTTAATAAGCACGCAGTAAAAACGTTTTTACTCCAACTTCAAGACACCATCTGCCACGCATTGGCACAACAAGATGGCAGTGCGGTATTTGAACAAGATCAATGGCAGCGTGAGCAAGGTGGCGGTGGTCGTAGTCGAGTATTGCGTAATGGCACTGTGTTTGAGCAAGCAGGGGTTAATTTCTCCCATGTTTATGGCGATGAGATGCCAGCATCCGCGACAGCACATCGGCCAGAACTAGCAGGTCGACGTTTTGAGGCGATGGGAGTGTCATTAGTGATCCATCCCAATAATCCTTACGTGCCAACCTCTCATGCCAATGTTCGCTTTTTTATTGCTGAAAAAGACGGTGAAGCGCCAGTGTGGTGGTTTGGTGGTGGTTTTGATCTTACCCCATTTTATCCTTTTGATGAAGATTGCCAGCACTGGCATGATACAGCCAAAGCGATTTGTGCTCCGTTTGGTGATGATGTTTATCAACAACACAAAGCATGGTGTGATAAATATTTCTTCTTACCGCATCGTAATGAAACCCGCGGTGTGGGTGGGCTATTTTTTGATGATCTCAATCAATGGGGATTTGATAAGAGCTTTGCTTATACGCAAGCGGTTGGTAATGGTTTTGTTGATGCCTATATACCGATAGTCGCTCAGCGACATCAATTACCTTATGGTGAGCGCGAACGTGAATTTCAACTTTATCGTCGTGGACGTTATGTGGAATTTAATTTGGTTTATGATCGTGGCACCTTATTTGGCTTACAAAGTGGCGGAAGAACGGAATCTATTTTAATGTCGATGCCACCATTAGCGCGCTGGGAATATTGCTATCAGCCAGAACCTAATTCAGCAGAAGCGCGGTTGTATCTGGATTATTTAAAGCCGCGAGAGTGGTAGTTAATTATTGAGCTCAGATCTTAAAGTGATAGAACCTCTTAATATAAAGGGAGAATTCGTATATGGATAAGTACGTCGTATTTGGTAACCCGATCGGGCAAAGTAAATCTCCGTTCATCCATACATTGTTTGCCCGCCAAACGAGCCAGCAGATGACATACACCAGTCAACTAGTAGCGCTTGATGGTTTTGTACAAGCGGCAGATGCATTTTTTCAGGATGGCGGTAAAGGTTGTAACATCACGGTGCCATTTAAAGAGCAAGCTTATCAATATGCGACCATGCTGACCGAGCGCGCTCGTTTGGCTGGTGCGGTAAATACACTTAAAAAATTGGATGATGGTGGTGTGTTAGGTGATAACACCGATGGTGAAGGTCTGGTACAAGATCTCATCACTCAGCATGTTGAGCTAAAAGATCAACGCATCTTATTATTAGGTGCAGGTGGTGCTGCTCGTGGTGTGATCTTGCCATTATTAGCACAACAACCTCAACAATTGGTTATTGCAAATCGTACTGTAAGCAAAGCACAACAATTAGCAGAGTTCTTTTCTGCTTTCGGTAATGTTGTTGCATTAGAGCAAGCTCAACTTGAGAGCCAAACTTTTGATGTGATCATTAATTCAACCTCAGCCAGTTTATCTGGGGATGTGCCAGCGATATCATCTACGGTGGTTGGTACGAATACTACATGCTATGACATGGTTTATGGCTCAACGATCACCTCTTTTAATAGTTGGGCAAAAGAGCATGGCGCAGTTAAAACGTTAGATGGATTAGGAATGCTCGTTGGACAAGCAGCGGAAAGCTTTGTGCTATGGCGCGGCCTTCGTCCAGGAGCGAAACAAGTACAACGCGAGTTACGCCGAACTTTACAAGAGTAAAAGTAATGAACCAAGATATTTTATTTTCAGATATCCAATCATGGGATGCCGTTCGACAAGCTGTTAACTTTCCAGCTCAACAGGGAGGGGCATTGATTATCTGCTGGGTTACCTTAGCCTGGTTACAACAGCATAGTGGTAAGGCTTTAAATAACCAAGCTGATATCTTGGCTGAGTTTTCTTCATTGCGGTTTGATCTAGAAGAGTTAGCCGAAGTGATGATTGAAGATGAATCTTTCGATGATAACGGAGATATCGTTATTGAATGATTGGATATCAAAAGTAAGTCCTCTCATAAGATGAGGCTTACTTTTTTCTATTATCATAGTTTTCGTTGAGGTATTCATTTTTTAAAACGACATAGTTATTGGCTGAGTGAAGTAAGAATGCTTTTTCTTTTTCTGTTAATGGACGTGTTTGTTTGGCAGGACTGCCAACATATAAAAATCCCGACACCAAACGTTTATTTGGAGGTACTAAACTTCCAGCACCAATAATGACGTCATGCTCAATAATTGCACCATCTAAAATAATGCTTCCCATGCCGACTAATACCCGATCTTCAATTTGGCAGCCATGCAACATGGCTTTATGCCCAACCGTTACGTCATTACCTATAATAAGTGGATAACCTTTGGGGTTAGTAGCGCTGATGCGACTAACGTGAAGTACTGAACCATCTTGAATATTACTGCGTTGACCAATCTTAATGTGATTAACATCCCCACGAGTAACCACTAATGGCCACAAACTACTATTTTCACCAATAGTAACCTGACCGATAACGACCGCAGTGGCATCTATATAAGTAGTATTGGCAATTTGTGGTTGATGATTATGGTATTGGCGCAGAGAAAATGTCATAAAAATGTTTATTCAATCGAAGTTATACCTTCACCATAGCGAAAAATTCGTGTGATTAACAACCAAAACATAACGGGTTGATCGTTATTTGGACGTTCGGGCAAATATGACGAATTTATTGCAATTTAGGCCTTGCCAACGTGATCGAAGTCTCTATAATACGACCTCACTGACACGGAGCAAGCCATTGGCTGGCAACGAAAATCAGTGTTGTTCTTTAACAATTTGACCATGCAATCTGTGTGGGCACTCGTTGAATAGTTAAGTCGAAAGATTTATCAATGAACTGAGTGACCAATACAAATAACTACGGTTATTTGGCACAGTCAATTCATTATCGTTCTGTTGGAACGATAATAGCTTTAAAATTACTAAGGTAGTTTTGAAGTCAGTATTCATTGAGCCGTTTCGAAAGAAACAACAAAACTTTAATTGAAGAGTTTGATCATGGCTCAGATTG
>NZ_FYAK01000033.1 GCF_900185615.1 Photobacterium malacitanum | reverse complement strand
TACTTACTGGTATTCGGAGTTTGCAAAGGGTTGGTAAGTCGGGATGACCCCCTAGCCTTAACAGTGCTCTACCCCCAGTAGTATTCGTCCGAGGCGCTACCTAAATAGCTTTCGGGGAGAACCAGCTATCTCCGAGTTTGATTGGCCTTTCACCCCTAGCCACAAGTCATCCGCTAATTTTTCAACATTAGTCGGTTCGGTCCTCCAGTAAGTGTTACCTCACCTTCAACCTGCCCATGGCTAGATCACTCGGTTTCGGGTCTAATCCTAGCAACTATGACGCCCAGTTAAGACTCGGTTTCCCTACGGCTCCCCTAAACGGTTAACCTTGCTACTAAAATTAAGTCGCTGACCCATTATACAAAAGGTACGCAGTCACCCAACAAGTGGGCTCCTACTGCTTGTACGTACACGGTTTCAGGTTCTATTTCACTCCCCTCACAGGGGTTCTTTTCGCCTTTCCCTCACGGTACTGGTTCACTATCGGTCAGTCAGGAGTATTTAGCCTTGGAGGATGGTCCCCCCATGTTCAAACAGGATATCACGTGTCCCGTCCTACTCGATTTCACTAATAAAGCGTTGTTGGTTACGGGGCTATCACCCTGTATCGCGGTACTTTCCAGAACCTTCACCTAACGCTGAACTAACTTAAGGGCTAATCCGGTTTCGCTCGCCGCTACTACCGGAATCTCGGTTGATTTCTCTTCCTCGGGGTACTTAGATGTTTCAGTTCCCCCGGTTCGCTTCATTAACCTATGTATTCAGTTAATGATACTTACTTATGTAAGTGGGTTTCCCCATTCGGAAATCCCAGACTCAAGTGGCTTTTACTGCCTAATCTGGGCTTATCGCAAGTTAATACGTCCTTCATCGCCTCTGACTGCCAAGGCATCCACCGTGTACGCTTAGTCACTTAACCATACAACCCCAAGAGGTCTTGTATGTTCAACTAACCAAGGTTTGCGTTTAACATTTCGATCAAGAAAATATTAAACATTGGTTTTTCGCCGGACTCATTTATTTGTCTTCACTTTAAAAAGTGAAAACAAAATCAAGACACTTGAATGTGTGTTGTTTTGAGAACTCGTTTTTATTCATAGAATAAAAACATTTTTAAAATCAATCTATCGATTGAATTTACTAGTCAGCTTTCCAGATTGTTAAAGAACATGTAATCATCGTTAGATAACCACTTTTTAAAAACACTTTTTACTCTCTATTGCAAGAGAAGTGTACTTAAAGAGTGGTGGAGCTATGCGGGATCGAACCGCAGACCTCCTGCGTGCAAGGCAGGCGCTCTCCCAGCTGAGCTATAACCCCAACGATTTAAAAGACTGTACCGCCACTTTTTCTGGGAGAAAAAGTGGTGGGTCTGAGTGGACTCGAACCACCGACCTCACCCTTATCAGGGGTGCGCTCTAACCACCTGAGCTACAGACCCAAGTCTTTTTGCGTTCTTACATTTTAACCA
>NZ_FYAK01000005.1 GCF_900185615.1 Photobacterium malacitanum | reverse complement strand
TGAGGCTTAACCATACAACACCCAAGGGGTTTTTCTTCTCAAACGAGAAGAGACGGACTCTACAAACACTTGAATGACGTGTTGAGAACAACTAGTTAGATTTTCCCAGATTGCTATTTATTGCCTAGCGGCGATAAATAAACCAAATTTGCTTGGCGACCATAGCGTTATGGACCCACCTGATCCCATGCCGAACTCAGCAGTGAAACGTAATAGCGCCGATGGTAGTGTGGGGTCTCCCCATGTGAGAGTAGGACATCGCCAGGCTTCAAATTTTAGAATTTGCACTTGCAGATTCATAACAGCTTTGTGTGCTGGTATGGCTCAGTTGGTAGAGCGCACCCTTGGTAAGGGTGAGGTCCCCAGTTCGACTCTGGGTACTAGCACCATTTATTTTTTAGCAACCATAGCACAGCGGTACCACCTGATCCCATGCCGAACTCAGAAGTGAAACGTTGTAGCGCCGATGGTAGTGTGGGGTCTCCCCATGTGAGAGTAGGACATTGCTAAATACCTCTTTAAAACCCAGCCTTCGGCTGGGTTTTTTCATTTCTAGCGTATCAACATTCCTCATCATTCTTCATTTCTTTATTTCAATCACAATATAATGCTGGCTAAGACCGTTTTATTTTACTTGCACCATTATTGTTTTTTCTATAGTTTTAACTGGGTATCTAGACGGCTAAAACTATTTTGGGGTAAGGAGAAAACCAAAGTGCCAATTAAAATACCGGATCGTTTACCTGCTACAGATATTTTAAGAAGTGAGAATATCTTCGTAATGACAGAGGCACGTGCTGCCAGTCAGGGAATTCGACCGCTTAAAGTGTTATTACTCAATTTGATGCCAAAGAAAATTGAAACTGAAACCCAATTTCTACGATTGTTATCAAATAGCCCATTACAAGTTGATGTTGAGTTATTACGGATTGATAACCGACCAACAAAAAATACTCCTCAAGAACATTTAGATACTTTTTATCGTCAATTTGAAATGGTTAAAGATCGTAATTTTGATGGTTTGATTGTGACCGGAGCGCCACTGGGATTGGTACAGTTTGAAGATGTACTGTATTGGGAAGAAATTCAGTTAATCATGAACTGGGCTAAAGATCATGTGACTTCAACATTGTTTGTCTGCTGGGCGGCACAAGCGGGGCTAAAGTTGTTGTATGATTTACCTAAGCGTACTCGTAAAGAAAAGCTTTCTGGAGTTTACTTTCATCGTATTCATGATTGCCATCACCCTGTTTTACGTGGCTTTGATGATACCTTCTTTGCACCGCATTCACGTTATGCTGACTTCTCTGCTGACTATCTTAGCAAACATACTGACTTAGATATTTTGGCTACCTCTGACAAGGCTGGGGTCTATTTAGCGGCGACAAAAGATAAACGTAATGTGTTTGTCACCGGTCATCCTGAGTATGATGTTGATACATTGCATAATGAGTTTATACGTGATTGTGAGCAGGGTATGGAGCCAGCAATTCCTGTTAACTATTATCCTGAAGATGATATTAATCGGGATCCTATTGCCAGTTGGCGTAGTCATGGGCATTTATTATTTAGTAATTGGCTTAATTATTGCGTTTATCAACAAACACCTTATGATTTGGCTCATTTCTCAGAAGCCAGTTTTACTAAAGACGATTAATAAAAAGGCCTGCGTGTAAGCAGGCCTTGTTATTATTTATAGGGTGAATCAGAAATTAATGTTTATTCTGATTTTCCCATAATTTGGCTTTTTCAATTAATGAGGTGATCGTAGAGCCTTGAATCAAGATTGAAAACACCACTACTGAATAAGTCATTACGAGAATTATCTCTCTTACATCAATATCTTTTTCTGGAATAACCATGACTCCAGCAGGTACAGCCATCGCCATCGCTAGCGCTAGACCACCACGTAAACCACCCCAAGTAAGAATTTTAACTGACATTGGATTATATTGACGGTAGCGGCTAAAACCAAGGTAAGGCAATTTGATGCTTAGGTAGCGGCTTAATAATACTAACGGAATAGCGATTGCCATTAGAATCCAATCTTCTTGGTGAAAACTAAATTCGAGCATTGTCATACCGATTAATAAGAATAGTAGACCGTTAAGGAATTCATCTACAAGTTCCCAGAAGTGGTCTAGGTGCTCTTCACTTTCTTTTGAGAAGCCAATATAGCGGGTCCAGTTACCGATCATGATCCCCGAAACCACCATAGCTAATGGACCTGAAACGTGAATAATTTCAGCAAAAGCATAACCTGCAGTTGGAATACCAATCGTCAATAGCAATTCCATTGAGTGATCATTGGTTGAACTAATGAGGTAATGGAAAATTAAGCCAAGAATGAAGCCATATACAATACCGCCAATGGCTTCTTGTAAAAATAATTGGCTAACACTCATTACTGTCGGGGTTTGATCACCAAAGGCAATAGTAAATAAAGTTACAAAGATAACTAAACCAAAACCATCATTAAATAATGACTCACCTTCGATTTGGGTCGAGATTCGACGTGGTGCATTCATTTTTTTTACGATAGCAAGTACAGCAATCGGATCGGTTGGTGAGATCAATGAGCCAAACAGTAAGCAATAAATTAGATCGAGCTGGATCCCCAGTAACTGACAAATGCCCCATAAGCTAAAGCCAATGAAAAAGGTTGAAAACAGGGTTGAGCCTAATGCTAGTGTCGTGATTTCCCATTTTTGCTCTTTGAGGTGCGGTAATTTAATACCTAAGCCACCTGCAAAGAGCAAAAATCCTAAAATCCCTTTTAACAAAAAGTCTTCAAAGTTGATTTTACCCATTTGGGTTGAAGCAATATCTTCGAGATGGAACCAGCCATTATGGCCGGCAAAAATAATCAGTAGTGATAAGATCAATGAACCAGCTGTAATAGCAATGGTGGTTTGCATCTTGCCTATCTTACTGTTAATAAAAGCTATAAGCATTGCTGCTGCAGCTAGGAAGCAGAGGGTGTTGTAAACCGACATGCGAAACCTCTAGATTAAATTATTGATTAGATTTAATTGTTTGTGATAGTAAAACCATCAGTTAGTAATGGCTACCGTTAATTAACTTATTTTGCCACCCTATCTGTTTAGACGTCTAGATTCCTATTTGAATTGTGATAGGATGTTATCAGGCTGTAATGGATTATAAGGATATAATGTAGTGTTAAAAAACAAGGATGTACTGCATAAGCGACTCGAACAACAAATTTTGATCATTGATGGTGGTATGGGCACCATGATTCAGGGTTATAAACTGGATGAGCAAGATTATCGAGGCCAACGTTTTAGTGATTGGCATGCTGATCTTAAAGGTAATAACGATCTATTAGTTTTAACCCAGCCGCAATTAATTAAAGATATCCACCTTGAGTATTTAGAAGCTGGTGCGGATATTTTAGAAACCAATACCTTCAATGCCACCACCATTGCGATGGCTGACTATGAGATGGAAACTCTGAGTGCCGAAATTAATTTCGTCGCGGCAAAATTAGCTCGTGAAGCAGCTGATGAATGGACCGCTAAAACGCCAGAAAAACCGCGTTTTGTGGCTGGTGTGTTAGGTCCGACTAATCGTACTTGTTCAATCTCTCCTGATGTGAATGATCCTGGTTTTCGTAATGTTACTTTTGATCAGTTGGTGACAGCTTACAGTGAGTCGACCCACGCATTAATTAAAGGTGGGGTCGATATTATTTTGATCGAAACCATTTTTGATACTTTGAATGCTAAGGCCTGTGCTTTTGCGGTAACAGGTGTTTTTGAAGAGCTGGGTTATGAATTACCAATCATGATTTCAGGCACTATCACTGATGCATCTGGACGTACCCTTTCTGGTCAAACTACCGAAGCTTTTTATAATTCTTTACGTCATGTGAAGCCGATTTCTTTTGGTTTAAATTGTGCGCTTGGTCCTGATGAGTTACGTCAATATGTAGCGGAACTATCACGTATATCTGAATGTGCCGTCTCCGCTCACCCCAATGCTGGCTTACCTAATGCGTTTGGTGAGTATGATCTTGAAGCTGATGAAATGGCTGAACATATTAAAGAGTGGGCGCAGCAAGGCTTTTTAAATTTAGTTGGCGGCTGTTGTGGTACAACGCCGGAGCATATTCGACAGATGTATCAAGTGACTAAAAATATTAAGCCAAGGACTTTGCCTGAAATTAATATTGCGTGTCGACTATCTGGCTTAGAACCACTGACTATTGAAGCTGAAAGTTTATTTGTTAACGTGGGCGAACGTACTAATGTTACCGGTTCGGCTCGTTTTAAGCGCTTAATTAAAGATGAGCTTTATGACGAAGCATTAGACGTTGCTCGTCAGCAAGTTGAAGCTGGTGCACAAATTATTGATATCAACATGGATGAAGGCATGTTGGATGCAAAAGCGGCAATGGTTCGTTTTCTTAATTTGTGTGCCACAGAGCCCGATATCGCAAAAGTACCGATCATGGTCGATTCTTCAAAGTGGGAGATTATTGAAGCTGGGCTGAAATGTGTGCAGGGTAAACCGATCGTTAACTCTATTTCACTCAAAGAAGGTAAAGCTAATTTTATCGCTCAAGCTAAGCTGCTACGTCGTTATGGTGCCGCAGTGATTGTGATGGCATTTGACGAGGAAGGTCAGGCTGATACTCGTGAGCGTAAAATTGAAATTTGTACCAATGCTTATCATATTCTGGTTGATGAGATCGGTTTTCCGCCAGAAGATATTATTTTTGATCCTAATATTTTTGCCGTTGCAACAGGTATTGAAGAGCACAACAACTATGCGGTCGACTTTATTGAGGCTGTCGCAGATATCAAACGTACGTTACCTCATGCGATGGTGTCTGGCGGAGTTTCTAACGTGTCGTTTTCATTTCGTGGAAATGATCCGGTTCGAGAAGCAATCCATGCGGTGTTTTTATATTACTGCTTTAAAAATGGCATGGATATGGGGATCGTTAATGCGGGTCAATTAGCGATTTATGACGATCTGTCTGATGAATTGCGCGATGCTGTTGAAGATGTGGTACTTAATCGACGTGATGATAGCACCGATAGGTTGCTTGATATTGCAGCTAAGTATCGTGATAGCGGTGCCGTTGAAGAAGATCGTACTCAACAAGAGTGGCGTAGTTGGCCAGTTGAAAAGCGCTTAGAGCATGCGCTGGTGAAAGGTATTACTGAGTTTATTGTAGAAGACACTGAACTAGCTCGAACTAATGCAACCAAGCCATTAGAAGTGATTGAAGGCCCATTAATGGCGGGGATGAATGTGGTTGGAGACTTATTTGGTGAAGGCAAAATGTTCTTACCTCAAGTGGTAAAATCTGCACGAGTGATGAAACAAGCAGTTGCCTATTTAGAGCCTTATATTAACGCAGAAAAAAAAGCGGGATATACCAATGGCAAAATTCTATTAGCAACGGTAAAAGGCGATGTCCACGATATTGGTAAGAATATTGTTGGGGTAGTATTACAGTGTAATAACTATGAGATCATTGACTTAGGTGTGATGGTTTCATGCGATAAAATTTTACAGGTCGCGCAAGAACAAAACGTTGATATTATCGGTTTAAGTGGTTTGATTACTCCTTCGCTTGATGAAATGGTTCATGTAGCTAAAGAAATGCAGCGACGTGGGTTTGAAATACCATTACTGATTGGTGGTGCTACCACCTCAAAAGCACATACAGCGGTTAAAATTGAGCAAAATTATCAACAGCCAGTGGTGTATGTTTCTAATGCTTCGCGTGCTGTCGGTGTTTGCTCTGCATTATTATCTGAGCAACAAAAGCCGGCATTTGTGGAACGCTTAAGTCAAGAATATGATCTGGTGCGTGAACAACATGCGCGAAAAAAACCACGAACAGCCCCCATTACTCTCGCAGAAGCCCGTGCTAATGCGGTGGATATTGATTGGCACAATTACACTCCACCAGTACCTAAACAAATCGGTGTTCATACTTTCACTGATTTCCCTGTGGCTGAAATTCGAAAGTATATCGATTGGACGCCATTTTTCATGACGTGGTCCTTAAGTGGCAAGTACCCAACCATTCTTCGTCATGAGGTCGTGGGTGAAGAAGCGACAAAATTATTTAATGATGCTAACGAAATCTTAGACGAGATCGAGAAAACTGGCATGATTAAGGCAAATGGCGTTTGTGGCTTATTTCCGGCCAACAATGTTGGTGATGATATTGAAGTGTATAGCGATGAAACGCGTACAGAGGTGTTAACGGTATTGCATGGTTTACGTCAACAGACCAAAAAGCCCAAAGGTCCGAATTATTGTTTATCTGATTATATTGCGCCTAAAGACAGCGCTAAAGCCGATTGGATTGGTGCATTTGCAGTAACGGGGGGAATTGGTGAATATGAGATCGCAGAGCAATTTAAAGCGCAGGGAGATGATTACAATGCGATCATGATACAAGCGGTGGCGGATCGATTAGCAGAAGCCTTTGCTGAATGTATGCATCAAATGGTGCGTAAACAGATCTGGGGTTATGCTGCTGATGAAGATCTTAATAATGATGATTTGATCCGTGAGAAGTATCAGGGAATTCGTCCGGCGCCAGGCTATGCTGCTTGTCCTGAACATACTGAAAAAGGAGCAATTTGGCAGCTATTAGATGTTGAGGCTAATACCGGTATGACCTTGACCGAAAGTTATGCGATGTGGCCAGGGGCTGCGGTGTCGGGGTGGTATTTCTCACACCCTGATGCGCGTTATTTTGCTGTTGCGCAGATCCAACATGATCAGTTGGCAAGTTATGCTGATCGTAAAGGTTGGGATCTGATTGAAGCCGAAAAGTGGTTAGGACCGAACCTGTAATATCGTCATTAGGCTAAAATAAGAAAAGGCGCAACCATTGCGCCTTTTTTGCGTATTTTATTGTTGGTGCTAATGGTGATTATTCTAATAATTGCTGATGAAGCGTGTTCACCACAGATTTTGCATCGGTTTCATTAACTAAGAAACACAGATTATGCGGGCTGGCGCCATAACAAATGAGACGTAAGTTATAAGCATCAAGGGCGCCAAAAATGTGTTTAGCTGAGCCTTTGCTGTCACTCATACGATTGCCAATTAAGGCCACTAACGATAACCCTTGTTCAATCTCTACTCGACACAATTGGTTGAGTTGTTCAACGGCAGCTAATGGTAATGTTGGTGCTCCGCCACCTGTATCTGTTTGATCGAGCGTTAATGAAACGCTAACTTCGGAAGTGGTAATTAAATCGACTGATATTTTATGCTCAGCCAAAATACGAAACACTTCAGCGAGAAAGCCGTAAGCATGAAACATATTAAGACTGGTTAACGTCACCATGGTTTGATTACCTCGCAGTGCTAATGCGCGAAAGAGCGGTGCTTGATCTACGGTTTTTCGAATCCATGTTCCCCCTTGCTGAGGGGCTTTTGATGAGCCGACAAAAACAGGGATCTGCTGTCTTACTGCAGGAACTAGTGTCGATGGGTGGAGAATTTTGGCGCCAAAGTTGGCCATTTCAGAGGCTTCACTAAAGCTGATTTCTTTAATCGGTTTGGCTGCAGCAGTAATGCGTGGATCGGTGGTGTACATGCCTGGTACATCGGTCCAGATTTCTAGAGTGCTAGCATCAACGGCTTCTGCGATTAAGGCGGCGCTGTAATCACTGCCTCCTCGACCAAGAGTGGTGGTATTACCTTGGTCATCACTGCCTATAAAACCTTGTGAAACCACTACTTGAGTTGCTAACAATGGTAACAGATGCTGTTGAGCTAATTGACGAATACATTCAGGCTGTGGAATCGCTTTGCCAAATTGAGCATCAGTACGCATCACATTGCGAATATCAAACCGAACCGCAGTAGCACCCAGTTCAATTAATATTTGATTAAATAAGTGGGTTGATAATAACTCACCATGACTAACTAATTGATCGGTAAGTTGTGATGACGGTTTAATCGCCGCTTGTGCAGCAGCAGAAGCAATATCATCTAATAACGTATCAATGGCAGCGCTAACTGTCTGTGGCTGCTGTAACTGATTAATGATTTGCTGATGAATTGTCGTCAATTGTTGCAAATGCTGTTGGCGCAAGACGTTATCACTGATACCTGTGGCTAATTCAACCAGTAAATTCGTCACGCCAGAGCAAGCACTAATTAACACAATTTTAGTGTTTGGATTGGCGATAACGATATTGGCGCTGCGGCACATTGCAGCGTAATCGGCGACACTGGTGCCACCAAATTTAGCCACAATGAGTGGATCTGTAGTTGGTGCTGGAATAATGCTCATTACGGTGTTCTCCCTTGATCGTAAATGCTGCAAGATAGGTTCTTTACTTCGGAAGAATTCCCGACGTCCATTGTCGAGGAGGTAATAGGCAGTAACGCGAGGTGCGGCTACCCAGAAGCTCCCCATCATAGTCAACCTGACTTAGATGACAGCCTGAAAGATTCAACTTTCATGGCCGATACACTGCGCCCCAAACACCTTGTATCTCGGCGTTACTCCCCCTCTTAATATTGTGTCAGGGTTGGGCCCTACAATATTAATACCTGGGTAACGCACCTCTTCTGTAGTGAATAAACACTGTTGTTATTGAATAGGAAATGCGTCGTAGTTGTCAATTGTTAAATGATAATTTCTCGATGGTTAACAAAAAGTATGCGTAGCTAGCAGGATTTTAGGTTGTTACTTGCGGCTTTGGTGTTGCTCTAATACTCTCTAATAACCACTATTGAGCCATCACCTTATTGATAATAATCATGATTTAATGGAGTTGAATCTATGTCTATCACCAGTTTTATGCCCCCGCGACGAGTTCTTATGGGGCCGGGACCTTCCGATATTTATCCGCAAGTTTTACAAGCATTGAGCCGACCGACAATTGGCCACCTCGATCCGTTATTTATCAAAATGATGGATGAACTTAAGCTGTTATTACAATACGCTTTTCAAACCAATAATAGCTTTACCATTGCAGTCTCAGCCCCCGGGAGTGCTGGTATGGAAGCGTGTTTTGTTAATTTGGTTGAAGCCGGTGATAAGGTATTAGTTTGTCGCAATGGCGTATTTGGCGATCGTATGCGGGAGAACGTTGAACGCTGTGGTGGTGTCGCTATCATGGTTGATAATGCTTGGGGTGAACCAGTATCTCCTGTCCTGGTTGAGCAAGCATTACAAGCAGATCCTGAGATTAAAGTCGTTGCATTTGTGCATGCAGAAACCTCAACTGGTGCATTGAGTGATGCCAAAACAATCGCAGAAATTGCTCGTAAACATCAATGTTTAACCATTGTTGACGCGGTGACCTCATTAGGTGGTGTACCTTTGCTGGTGGATGAGTGGCAACTTGATGCGGTTTATTCTGGTAGTCAAAAATGTTTATCGTGTGTGCCGGGGTTATCACCATTGACCTTTTCTGAAAAAGCGATCGCTAAAATTCAACAGCGTAAAACAGCAGTGCAAAGTTGGTTTTTGGATCAAAGTTTAGTCTTGGGTTATTGGAGTGGTGAAGGGAAGCGTAGTTATCACCATACCGCGCCAGTCAACAGTTTATATGCACTGCATGAAGCGTTAGTGCTGTTACACAATGAAGGTTTAGAGCAAGCGTGGCTGCGTCATCAACGAGCCCATATTGAATTAAAGACTGGATTAGAAGCATTAGGGATTCGATTTGTGGTTGAAGAAGCATATCGATTACCACAGCTTAATGCGGTTTATATTCCTGAAGGGGTTGATGATGCCACAGTCAGATCAACCTTATTGGAGCGTTATAATCTTGAAATTGGTGCGGGGTTAGGCACATTAGCCGGTAAGGCATGGCGGATTGGATTGATGGGCTACACCGCACGCAACGAGAATGTCGCCTTGTGTCTTAAAGCACTTGAAAGCACTTTGAAATAACGCTGCAAATGAACCATCAATGGTAATTTTGGTTACCATTGATGGTCACTAGATTATTTTTGTGGTGGAACTGTTGCTGTGGCGGCACTAGGCATTGTGAGGCCTGGAAATAATTGTTGTGCCTCAATCATCACTTGCTCAGCTTGCGCGGTTTGGCCTTGATTATAATAGGCCAATACGAGGTTTTGATATAAAGCTGGTCGTGGCCATGTTTGAGCTTTTTGGTTTGCCCACCGTACATAATCTGCAACCAGTTCGGGTTTATCTGTTGCGATCCCTAGTTGTAATTGGGTGAGGTGTAAATCCCATTCAAACCGATGTTGCCATGCCCATGGATTATTCACTTTGACCAAATAGTTGATATCAACCGGACGGGTAGTTTCAAACTTTGTCAGTAGCCAACCTGAATATAAGGTCGTGATCATAAAGCTAGTGATCATGATAGGTAAGGCGATTGCGCTCACTTTCAGTGCTAGGATGTATTGAGTTTGATAGCGATGGTATTTGGTTGTGAGGTTATCAATCCAAAAGATCAGAATAATAAAAATGATCCAATGGGCAAGTGAATGATAAAACGGATATTCTAATTGCGTGTGTAATACGATAGGGAAAAACAACCCGACTAACGCTAATTGGGTGCCATTAGGGGCTTTTTTAATGCCAATAAGTACAGCTACAGCCGCTATAATGAGCCCGAGTAACGGTACGATGCCACCTTCTGCAGCCCAATAAAGTAATTCATTATGGGGGTGATCTAAACTTGGAACCCCTGCGTGCTGCTGTGACGGATCACGTTGATGCCATAATGCGGTTTGAGTAATGTATGTGGCTTCAAAGTTACCATAGCCATAGCCTGTTAACGGTTTAGTGGTAAACATTTCATAAGCTTGTGGGATATGTATTTCTCGCGGACTATCTAATGTGATGCGAACATCCTGCGAAAAAGAGCTGTCTGTTGTAGTACTAATTTGCCATGCTAATGCCATGCCTAACAATAATACTAAGCCCCACATGCGTTGTTGATATCTTGCGGCAAAACGATGCAAGTAAGGCAGCATCAATAATGAGCCGATAATCGCACCTAACCAGCCTGTACGTGAATTAAGCACCACTAGCAGTGGAATCGTTAATACCGGTACTGCTAATAAAATCAGATGTTGCCAAGCCCATTTACCACGATAACGCGGTAAACGAGCCAATAAATAGGCGGCAATAACCAATCCTGTGGCTAAGAAACTTGCCATCACATTGGGTTGTTGAAAAATACCATAAGGTCGATTAGCGATGATGTCATAGCCAAAGCTATTATTGGCATCAAGCCATAAAAATTGGTACCAGCCAAATGCCGCTTCAATTAATACCGCAATAGTAATAAACCACAGTAAGCGTTGACGTTGGCTATGAGTAAAAACAAATTGCTGAAGGCTGATAAAAAATAAAAAACCGCTCCAAAGAGCGAGTAAGCGGTTTAATACAGCAAAGCCATTAGCATTAGTGTAAAACACCGGTAATGACAGTAACACGCAACAACTAAATAAAATCAGCGTCATACGAGAATAGCGCCAAACTTTTTGACGGCAGATTTCTAATAAGCCACAGCTAATGGCAAAGCTAAATGGAATCCAGGCAGCAGCATTAAACGACAACTCAAGCCCAGAACCACCAGGATTATGCTGAAAGTAATGCATCGCAATAATAAACAATAAGCCAATACTGGCTAAGAAAAAACGTACTAAAGGTAATGGCTTAGAAATCCGTTTCTGTTCTAATTTCGTACCTTGAAGTTGTAACACTGTCATGGTGAGTCCTGAGTGAAAAAGCAAACAGGCTGACCTAAGTCAACCTGCTTGTTGGGCCTAATTACGTTTTACAATTAACGACTAAGTAATGGCTTAAGAAACCTTGCTGTATGAGAACCAGTCACTAGTGCCACGTGTTCTGGAGTACCTGTTGCGATAATTTCACCGCCACCATTACCGCCTTCTGGTCCAAGATCGATGACCCAATCCGCTGTTTTGACTACATCTAGATTATGTTCGATAACGACAATGGTATTACCGCGATCACGTAGCTGATGTAATACGGTAAGTAATTGTTGAATATCGTGAAAATGCAAGCCAGTGGTGGGCTCATCTAAAATATATAATGTTTTTCCGGTATCGCGCTTAGATAACTCTTTAGCCAGTTTAACCCGTTGTGCTTCACCACCGGATAAGGTTGTCGCTGCTTGGCCAAGACGAATATACGATAAGCCGACATCAATTAATGTCTTTAATTTTCGTGCAATTGCTGGAACGGGTTCAAAAAATTGATGGGCATCTTCAACCGTCAGTTGTAATACTTCATCAATACTCTTGCCTTTGTAACTGACTTCCAGCGTTTCACGGTTATAGCGTTTACCTTTACAAGCATCACAAGGCACATAGACATCAGGTAAAAAGTGCATTTCTACTTTGATAACGCCATCACCTTGGCAAGCTTCACAGCGACCGCCACGAACATTGAAGCTAAATCGACCTGCTTTATAACCGCGTGAACGAGACTCTTGAGTACCTGCAAATAATTCACGAATAGGCGTGAAAATACCAGTATAGGTAGCAGGGTTAGAGCGTGGCGTGCGTCCAATTGGGCTTTGATCAATATCGATCACTTTGTCAAAATGTTCTAAATTCTCAATGTCTTGATAAGGTGCAGGCATGCCAGTGGTTGCACCATTGAGTCGCTGGTGGGCAATTTTAAAGAAGGTGTCATTGATCAAGGTCGACTTACCTGATCCAGAAACCCCGGTGACACAAGTCAGTAATCCGACGGGGATCTCGAGGTTAACATCTTTAAGGTTATTACCACTAGCACCAATAAGCTTGACGGTTTTTGTGGCGTCAAATGGCACTCGTTGCTCAGGAATGGCAATGGATTTTTTACCGCTAAGATACTGGCCTGTTAGTGATTTTTTTGATTTTAAAATATCTTTAACAGTACCTTCGGCAATAATTTCGCCACCATGAACACCAGCACCAGGACCGATATCAATCACATAATCAGCAGCGCGAATAGCATCTTCATCATGCTCTACCACGATCACTGTATTACCAAGATCACGTAGGTGGATCAGGGTTTTGAGTAGACGTTCATTATCTCGTTGATGAAGACCAATTGATGGCTCATCAAGCACATACATCACCCCCATTAAACCGGCACCAATTTGACTCGCTAAACGGATCCGCTGTGCTTCGCCACCTGAAAGGGTATCAGCACTACGTGATAGGCTGAGATAATTAAGCCCCACATTGATCAAGAAACTTAAACGTTCATTAATTTCTTTTAAAATTTTGGCCGCAATTTGTGCTCGTTGACCGGTTAATGCCAATTGATCAAAGAAAATAAAGGCGTCGTTGATACTCATTTCACAGATGTGGGGCAGGTTAGTTTCACCAATAAACACATGCCGTGCTTCTTGGCGTAAACGCGAACCATGGCAGCTAGCGCAAGGTTTGGTCGAGACAAACTTAGCCAGTTCTTCACGGACAGAATTAGATTCTGTTTCGTGATAACGGCGCTCCATATTATTTAAAATGCCTTCAAAAGGGTGACGACGAACGGTAATGTCACCGCGATCATTAATGTATTTAAATTCAATATCCGTCGTACCTGAGCCTGAAAGGATCAAGGTTTTTACTTTTTTTGGCAGAGTATCGAATGGGGATTCAACATCAAATTTAAAATGTTCAGCTAATGATTTGAGCATTTGGAAATAGTAAAAATTACGCTTATCCCAGCCGCGAATAGCGCCACCGGCTAAACTCAGTTCTCCATTTTGTACCACTCGCTCAGGATCAAAGTACTGTTGTACTCCTAAGCCATCACAGGTGCCGCATGCGCCAGCTGGGTTATTGAATGAGAACAATCGCGGCTCTAGCTCTTGCATACTATAACCACAATGTGGGCAAGCAAAGTTAGCTGAAAAAACCTGCTCAGTTGTGTCACCGACAGTCATTGGTGCAATGATAACTGTGCCACCTGAAAGCTCAAGCGCGGTTTCAAATGATTCAGCTAAACGCAATTGTAGATCGTCACGGACTTTAAACCGATCGACCACGACTTCAATCGTATGCTTTTTATGAAGTTCTAATGTTGGTGGATCTGAAAGATCACACACATCACCATCGATACGAGCGCGAATATAACCTTGAGCAGCAAGGTTAGCGAGGGTTTTTACATGCTCACCTTTGCGATCTTTGACGATCGGAGCCAGCAGCATAAGCTTGCTACCTTCATCCATAGTCAATACTTGATCAACCATTTGACTGACAGTTTGGGCAGCCAGAGGGGCGTTATGAATGGGGCAGCGAGGTTCACCTACGCGCGCATAGAGCAAGCGTAAATAGTCATAAATTTCAGTAATGGTGCCAACGGTTGAGCGCGGGTTATGCGACGTTGATTTTTGCTCAATAGAAATTGCAGGCGATAAGCCTTCAATGTGATCAACATCGGGCTTTTCCATTAATGATAGAAATTGGCGAGCATAAGCCGATAGTGATTCGACATAGCGGCGTTGACCTTCAGCATATAAAGTATCAAATGCTAATGATGACTTTCCCGAACCTGATAAGCCCGTGATAACAACGAGCTTGTCGCGAGGAATGGAAATATTGATGTTTTTAAGATTATGAGTGCGGGCACCCTGTACTTCGATGTAATCCATACCAATCACTATTCTTTTGCTAGATTGTAAGTGACTAGTATTTCATAGCCGCTTTTAATGAGCAAAAGATACTGAATAAAAACACAGTAGCACGAATAAAAAAAATCCCGCTCTAAAAAGCGGGATTTTTTATATGTTTGGTTTACTTACTTCTTGCTAGTTTGTTGTTTAGCTAGCTTTGAAGATTCGTCTTTCTTATAAATGTTTTCGTAGCAGTAGTTTGTCGCTTCAATGTAACCATCAACGCTACCACAGTCAAAACGCTTACCTTTAAATTTAAATGCAAGTACACAACCAGATTGTGCTTGTTTTAGTAGGGCGTCAGTAATTTGGATTTCGCCGCCTTTACCTGGTTCTGTTTCTTCGATGATATCAAAAATATCAGGGGTTAGAATGTAACGACCGATAATTGCTAGGTTGCTTGGCGCTGTACCTGGTTCAGGCTTCTCTACCATGTTATCAACACGGAATAGATCATCACGAATCATTTGGCCTGCGATCACACCGTATTTATGGGTATCTTCTTCTGGTACTTCTTCAACAGCAACGATAGAACAACGGAATTGCTTGTAAAGTGCAGCCATTTGAGCCAGTACACCTTGCTCTTCGTTGACACAAAGGTCATCGGCAAGTACTACAGCAAAAGGTTCGTTACCTACTAGCTCACGACCCATAAGGATTGCATGGCCTAAACCTTTCATTTCACCTTGACGAATGTAAGTGAAGTGAGCTGAATCAATTACGCGACGGATATCAAATAATAGTTCTTCTTTATTCGTACCGCTGATTTGGTGCTCTAGCTCGTAATTTTTATCAAAGTGATCCATTAAGGTGTTTTTACCACGACCAGTAACGATACACATACCGTTCATGCCAGCTTCAATCGCTTCCTCAACACCGTACTCAATCAAAGGCTTGTTTACGATTGGCATCATCTCTTTTGGCATTGACTTCGTTGCTGGAAGAAATCGTGTACCGTAGCCCGCTGCTGGAAATAGACATTTCTTGATCATAGTGTTTCCTAGATTTTATGTAATTAATTATGAGCGTAGATTGAAATCTTACCGCTAATTTCGTTAGTGAGAATTAACAAAACAATAGTTATTATTGTTTTGTTAATTCCTAATCGCATCGTAATGTTAGAGATTTTAAACAATAAATCAACTTAATATCATCGTTGTTATCGCAAAATATAACAATAAATCAAATATGTATAATCTTTAATTATTAACCCTAATGACAATCCTTATATTCATGCTTAAAGTATGGTTTATATTATAACAGCCATACTATTTACTTTATATTAGGTGTTATTTATTTTTAATATAGTTACTATTATCTTCAATATTTTTATCAATAATTCTTCGATTAAATTAAGCATTTCACATTGATAATATAGTTATACCTTACATATTATATATATTAAAAGCATTGAAGTGTCATAAAAATGACAGTTTTGATGCTGCTACTATTGTCATTGCGGTCTTATATAAATCTTGGTTATATCATTGTTGTTATTTAGTTGTATTTTGTATGGATAATTGCGCCCTATAACCTACTTTGGCGCTATGCCTTGACCTTGCTGACATGATAAACTGCGTGATTGAGTATAAACTTTGACTAAGCGGCTATTAACACCCAATACCGTCGCTATCAGCTTTGGAGTGAACTATGGCCAGTCGTGGCGTAAATAAAGTTATTTTAATCGGTAACTTAGGAAATGATCCTGAAATTCGTTACATGCCTAGCGGTGGTGCAGTAGCTAACATTACTATTGCAACCTCTGAGTCTTGGCGTGATAAATCTACCGGTGAGCAACGTGAAAAAACAGAGTGGCACCGTGTAGCATTGTTTGGCAAATTAGCAGAAGTTGCTGGTGAATACTTACGTAAAGGTTCACAAGTCTACATTGAAGGCCAATTACAAACACGTAAATGGCAAAACCAACAAGGCCAAGATCAATACACGACTGAAGTCGTTGTTCAAGGCTTTAATGGCGTTATGCAGATGTTAGGTGGTCGTAATGGTGGCGCACCGATGGGTGGTCAACAACAACAGCAGAATCAAGGTAACTGGGGTCAGCCTCAACAACCGGCTGCTGCACCACAGCAAAATTATGCACCACAACAGCAACATCAGCCAGCACCGCAGCAGTCTGCTCCACAGCAACCGCAGCAGCAATATAATGAGCCACCAATGGATTTTGATGACGATATTCCATTCTAGGACTTATATCGATTAAAAGTATAATAATTACTTTTAAATATTAATACTAACCCAGCACGAGTGCTGGGTTTTTTGTGTAAAAAATAGTAGGGCTAAGCTAAACTATTAATATTATCCTCATGGTTTATCTTGTTATATTTATGAAACGTTTAGATATCGTTATTACTTTTTTATTATCTTTATTACTTACTAAGGGGGTTGGTTATAGTGGTAATCAAATACTTGTAGTAACTAGTTGTTTATTTTTAGCATTAATATTATTGTCATCTAAACGTTGGCTTAAATGGGGAATTATATTTCCCATTGGTTTGCTGGCGACATTATACTTCCAATCGGGTTATATTTATGGTCACCCTAATATAGGAATCATTGCATCATTAGTTGAAACGAATAAACGTGAAAGTATTGAGTTTTTATTAGCCGTTCCAGCAAAGGTATGGGGACTTAATGCCATTTTATTGTTGTTGTTTATTTACTATTTAGCACAGGTCAAGTTTGCTTTTCCATGGCAGAAGTCAGCTATTTTATTAGGTATTGGGTGTTTTTATTTTTCATCTTTAAGTGTGTTTATTGATCATATTTATATTAGTAGTGTGCACTACATTGTTCAAATGAAGGCAATTCAAAAAAGTATTCACCAGAGTGCTAATTGGACGATATTAAGCGCTAAACCAAAGTATAAAAATTATGTATTAATCGTTGGTGAGAGTATGCGTAAAGATTATATGTCTGCTTACGGCTACCCAATTAATACCACGCCATTTTTAGCTCAAACACCTGCAATTTTAGTTGATGGTTATTTGTCGACAGCTTCTCATACTGCGGTGTCATTACCACGAACACTTGCTATCAGCCATGGGTTAGATTTACACCCAGTTAATAATATTATTACTTTGGCTAATGCTGCCAAGATGAAAACAATATGGTTATCAAATCAAGGGTTTATTGGTAAGTATGATACTGCAGTGTCAGCAATTGCAGTGCATGCAACCGAAAAACAATTTTTAAAAAAAGGTAATTTTCTTAGCAACAATACCAGTGATTATGCCTTATTACCGTTATTTAAGCAGGCATTAGCGCAGCCTTATAAGGGCTCAAAATTAATTGTGGTCCATATTATGGGATCACATGAGAATTTTTGCGATCGAATTAAAAAAGACATTTATGGATTAAAAGATAAAGATCTATCTTGTTATTTATCTACTTATAATCAAACAGATAGCATTATAAAAACGATAGTTAATGATTTAAAAGCCACTCAAGAAAGCTATTCATTATTCTATTTTTCTGATCATGGTTTGAATAATGTCAGTACCGTCAAAGGACAGACTCAATTAGTGCATGGTGATTTATATAAGCAAAATTACGAAGTGCCACTGATTGAAATAGCCAGTGATATCAAGCAGCATATTAAAGTAAATAAACAAATCAGTGCATTTGATTTTATGTCTATTTTCTCACATTGGATTGGTGTTAAAACAGCGCAACTACCTGCGTTTAGTATTTATCAAGCGCCTCAAGAGAAGAGTCTGCAAGTATTAAGTGGTAATCAAATGGTGCCCTTTAGTCACTTAAAAAATGATCCTGATGAAATTATTAAACACCATTAATGGCCATTATCTGAGATTAGTCTTAAGTACCAAATGTAGTTATTGCTGCTAGGCGTTGTGATGATTTTTGTTTAATAAAATCAATAAATAATTTTGTTTTTACATGGTGGTAATTTAATTTTGGATAATAGGCGTAAATGGCATTTGTTGGTTGCTTTAAGGTTGGCAATACTGGTACCAGTAAGCCATTATCCAATTCACGCTTGATAGTTTGGCTACTGGTTAAAATGAGCCCCATACCAGCGACAGCGCTTGCAACCAGTACTTCTGGATTAGTGGTAATAAAATTACCTTGTAATCGTAACCGTTGATTATTTTCAAAGATATGATCTTGTTGATGGTTTTGCTCACCAAATAACAGATAATTATGTTGGCATAATTGTTCTGGCGTGGTGATGGGGAGATTATTTTCAAGGTAAGTTGGTGCGGCGTAAAACCCATTTTGGTAGCTCAGCAATTTGGTTGCGATATAACTACAAGAATTAAATTCCGTGATTTCACGGCTGATAAAGACATCAAGATTAAGATCGGGAAGCTGGCCTGCTGTGACAGTATGGAGCTCAATTTTTATTTTAGGGTAACATTGGCTGAATTCAGTTAAGTAATTAACGATTAAACGGCTACCGGTTGCGAGTGGAGCACCAAGACGTAATATGCCGCCAACTTCACCATAGGTTGCCGTTGTGTCTGCGAGCATTTGTTGCCAATCATTAACTAATAAGGCACTGCGTTGGTAAAAAAGTTGGCCAGCATCGGTCATGGTTAAGTGGCGAGTAGTGCGTTTTAAAAGTTGAACCCCAAGCTGTTTCTCTAACCACGATAAGCGTTTGGATAATGCAGAACTTGAGGTGTTGAGTTTATTTGCAGCTTGCGCTAATGAGCCATGCTCTACGACGGTAATAAAACTATTAGCACAGGTGATCCAATCCATAAGCGTGTTATTTCCTTATTACAATATTATTAATCGATTTACGGGTCTAATGTAGCGTATGCTTAGCAATGAGAAAATGATTAAGATCGTTTAGATCTCTTACGTATTGATACTAATGGCATATGTGAATAAGGATGCTATGAGAAAAGCCTCAAGGATGAAGTTAACAAATCGCTTAGTTGCCTTTGTTACCATGATCGTGATCTGCGCGATTTTAGTTATTTTTATTGGTGGTGCGTTGAGTTTTCGTAAGCTCGGCCAAAACGCATTAGTGCACTACCTTGATGGTGTAGTGAGTGTTATCGATCAAGAGATCTTTGAGCCTCAAGGACCACAAGCGTTATCGCGCTGGCTACCAACATTGCTTAACGCAAGTAATGTGGTGACATTAACCGTTACTGATAACAATCACCCCGTTTTTGATTTTAAAAGTGATCAAGTCATTCCTGATCCTAATGTCCTTTATCGTCATCAATATAAACTGCCTTCACATTCTGACTATCAAGTCACTATCACTGCTATTCCGCTTTATAGTGAATTTACCTATTCACTTGGAGCAATGTCTTCGATTTCTTTAGCGATGTTAATTGTTATTCTTGGTTTGATGCGAGGAGTACATTGGCTTCGAACTCAGCTATATGGCTCTGAATTATTAGAAGAGCGTGGGCGAATGATTTTGGCTGGTAGAGTTGAACAATATGCTGAAGGCAATGATTATGAATGGCCAGCAACGGCTAGTTTGGCACTGGATCAATTAATTTGTGAGCTAAAAGATGCCCGTCAAGAGCGGAGTCGATTTGATACTTTTATTCGCACCCATACCTTTTTAGATCAGTTAACGGGCACGGCTAATCGAGTGTTGTTTGATAGTCGTTTGCAATCGATGGTACAAGATCAAGATAATCACGGTGCGGTGATCTTATTACGCTTAAGTGATTGGGATGAACTGTGTTCTCAGCAAGGAAGAACTGTTGCTGAAGAGTTATTACAGGATATCAGTGTTATTTTATCTAATTTTATTCAGCGTTTTCCTGATACGGTATTAGCCCGCTATTTTGATGCTGAATTTGCGATTCTTATTCCTCAACAACCAGCCAAAGAAATTAAACTTTTTACCAATCAACTATTGAATGCGGTCGAGCGGTTATCGCCTCCTGCACCGATGGAAAAAGATAACTGGTGCCATATTGGAGTCACTTATTTTCATAGTGGTGATCGTCGCGGTCGAATCATGGATGAAGTTGATATGGCTTTACGTAGCTCGCAGTTACAAGGGGCAAATAATTGGAATAGTTTCACTAAAGATCATCAATGGGATAAGTCGCGTGGCAATGTTCGTTGGCGTACTCTGATTGATAAAACGCTGCTTCACGGTGGACCATTATTATATCAACAGCCAATTATTATGGCGGCTAATGATCAAGTCATGAGTTACGCCTTACTTGCGCGAATACAAGATGATAATGGCGATATTATTAAAGCATCGAATTTTATGACAGCGGTAGAACAAGTTGGTTATTCGGTGCGTTTTGATCGCGCGGTGATCAGCCAAACCTTGCAGTTACTTAAGCTGCAATCAGCGACTAATAGTTATGCGGTTAATGTGACTACCATTAGTTTACGTGACAAAAAATTTGTTAAATGGCTACGGGATGAGCTATTGCAATTACCGCGCCCAGTATTGAATCGATTATTACTGGAAGTCTCAGAAAATATGTTAGTGAAACATCTAGATGCAATACGGCCAGTATTACGGATGTTAACAGGCCTTGGCTGTAAGCTGGTGGTTTCAAAAGCGGGTCGAACGATTGTTAGTACGTACTATATTAAAGATATTAAAGCTGATTATATTAAATTACATCGAGGCCTAGTGCGTGATATTCATCAGCGCCAAGAAAATCAATTATTTGTTAGAAGTATGCTTGGTGCATGCGCCAACAGTGATGCTCAAGTTATTGCGGTTGGGGTTGAGTCTAAGAAGGAATGGCGAGTGTTACAACAGTTAGGTATTGTCGCAGCTCAAGGTCGATTATTTGCCGCTGAGCAACCAATGGCGCGTGAGCCCAATGCCTAAAAGGGATGATGCTGAACATGTTAACATGATAGTTATCATTTAAAGTGATGTAGATCTGACATTTGATACATAAATATTGTGAAGTAAAGACTCTTTACCTAAAGTGCAGAGCTGTTATTTGGCTCTCATTTTTGGCTTGTTTTAATCATGATTCAACGCTTATTTGCTTCGTTTCTTACCCATAAAAAGCCCTCACTAAATGCCGCAATTACTCTATTTTCTGATGCCGTTGTTATAGTTGTTGGTAGCGAAGCCGATATTGTTGTTGATTCAGTCTCAATTGCCTCGACCACTGAGTGGCCAACTGCAATTGAAATATTGATCGCCAAGCATCAATTAACTGGGGCTCAAGTTGCGATTATTTTAGGCCAAGGTTTATACCAGAGCTTATTGATAGATAAACCTGAGTTGAACAGTGATGAGCTAGCATTAGCGCTGCCTTATTTGGTTAAAGATTTAGTCAATGAAGCGCCTGAAGATATCGTCGCTGATGGTTTTAGCTGCCTACAAAACGATCGGCTACAGGTGTTTGTTAGTACTCGCCAACAACTGAATAAAATTATTGCAGCCTGTAAATCAGCTGGATGTAATGTCAGCTGCGTAACGGTTGAAAGTGTGGTTTGGAGTGAGTTCACGGCAGACAATCGCAGCCAATTAGTGGTACATCGTTATGGTAATGGTAACCTGCAATTAACCGCATTTAGCCAGCATAAATTATTTTTTCAACGCCAATTGCGAGGCTTTGACGTCTCGCTGGTGGCGACACCGAACAGTGATAATCAATCTTTACAACTTGATAGTTTGGCGTTAGAGCTGCAACGTTCGTTGGACTTTGTTAGCGCTCAGCTACGTGACAATCCAATCAGTCAGCTATTAATCAGTTGTGATAATGATGATAACCATCAATTAGCTCTCGCATTAAATGACCGTTTAAATGTCACGGTTCAAGCTCTGGATCCACCTCAACCATCATTAACCTCAACTGCGGCACGTGTAACTTGGGCTGGTCTTAAGCAAGGCTTTGACAGCTCAATTAATCTTTACGCTCAACATCTGCAACCTCAACGGCAATGGTTAACACTTAATAATATGCTACTAAGTTGGTTAGCTTTGGTGGTGTTAATCGCCACGGTCAGTGGTTTTTATAGTTTCAAAACGCATCAATTAGCACCTAAAATTGTGGCCAATAATGCTCAGTTAACCACAGTACAAGCTGAATTAGCCCAAACTCAAAAGCAACTATTACTGCATATTGTCAGTCCAATAAAGCAGCAGCGCGTTAGTGTATTAGAGCAAGAAATTAACGCTAAGCAAGCAACATTGAAAGCTGTTGCCAATCACGATGCCAGTTTATTGGTTGGCTATGGTGAAGTGTTAACCCAACTCGCTGCTGCGGCATCAACTGATATCGCGATTGAAGCTATTTCAATTTCAGCTGCTGGCATGAATATCAATGGCAGCGCTCGTGTCGCTGATGCCGTCCCTCGTTGGTTAAGCACATTTAATCGTTATTCAACCTTGGCTGAACGCCGATTTCAGTTATTGACTATTAACCGAGATGAGAGCAATCAGGTGCGATTTAGTTTGCAAGCTCAACGCCTACAAGGGACAAATTAATGACGCTGACGTGGAGTGAATACCAGCAAAAATTCAATAATTTATCATTACGAGAGCAATGGCTGATTGCGATATCAGGCTGGGTAGCGATTGGCTTTATTGGTGTTTTTACGGTGCTCGAGCCGCAAGGGTTACAGTTAAAAAGCCAAACCAATAGTGTTCAGACGACTGCCAATAATGTGATCGCAACTCGTAATAAAATTACCCAATTACAACGGCAATTAGCTCAGAATCCTAATCAAAAGGTTGAAGCTCAAATCGTGCAATTGGAACAGAAAAATAGGGCATTGGTGGCAGAGCTACAACATAAAGTTGGGCGCTTGGTTTCTGCAACTGAAATGACCAATGTACTTGAGCAAGTCTTGGGTCATAGCCAAGACTTGCAGTTACAAACTATGGTGTCATTACCTGCCGCTCAGTTAATGGATGGTGATGATCAGGGATATTATATTCATCCATTACGAATGACATTTAAAGGTAAGTACTTTGATGTTGTTGGCTATTTAACTCAACTTGAAGCGTTACCAGTGCAGTATTATTGGCGCAATTTAAACTACCAAGTGACTCAGTATCCATGGGCGAATATAGAGCTGGAACTGTATACATTAGGCGAAACTAAGGACTTTATTGGTGGTTAAATATATCGTTACTGGCGTTGGCGTTAGTGGGTTATTGTTTGCGGCAAATATACACGCTCAGCAAGATCCCACCGCGCCATTAGGGTGGCAAAAAAAATCATCATCAGTCACCGTGTCTACTCCCTTATTGCCACAATTACAGAGTGTTATTTGTGACCCTCAAGCTTGTCGAGCCACGTTAAGCGGTAAAACTGTCACCGTTGGCAGTGTTATTAGAGGCTACAGCGTCAGTCGTATCAGTGACAGTTCAGTGGTATTAACCCGCAATCAAAAGCAGTGGCAATTGTCATTGTTTAGCACAAACATTAAGCAGTGAAGGGCCATAAAACAATGCAACGTATCATACTTGGTGCAGTTATCGCTTCCTTAGTCGGGTGTTCAACTCAAATGGGACATCAGTCGCCAGTTGCGATTAAACAAGCACTTAATCAAGCAGCTAATGATGCGGTTAGTCAACCTGCGTTTGAGTTGCCCGCAGCGGTTAATAGTGATCTGATGCCAGCATTAGATAGCCATGACTTGCAATCACAGCAAGCGCTTGAAAAACGTTTTCGTGTTAATGCACGTAACGTTGATGCCAATGCATTTTTTTCAAGTTTGGTCCAAGGCACGCCGTTTAATATTGTGATTCATCCAGGTGTAAGCGGTCTGATCAGTCTGCAATTAACCGATGTCACTCTTGATGAGGTATTGGATGTTGTCGATGATGTTTATGGTTATAGCATTGCACGTAAAGGCAATATTATTCAGGTGTTTCCTGCAACATTACGGACCGAGATTATTACTGTCGATTATTTGCAGTTGCAACGTCAAGGGGTGTCGTTAACCTCGATTACTACCGGCTCTATTGCTAATAACAGTAGTGAAAACTCAAACTCAGATGATAGTGGTGATACTGCGATAGAAGGCGTGAGTACCACTACCGGTGGCACCACCATCAAGACCCGCTCTGAGAGTGACTTTTGGCAACAATTAGAAAAAGTCGTTCGTGGCATGATTGGACATGGTGATGGCCGTAATGTGATGGTATCACCGCAAGCTGGCTTAATTTCGGTGCGTGCATTTCCAAATGAATTACGTGAAGTAAAACAATTTCTGGGAATTTCACAGCAGCGGCTAGTACGTCAGGTGGTATTAGAAGCCAAGATCATGGAAGTGACGCTCAATGATAGCTATCAGCAGGGGATTAATTGGCAAAATATCACTCGTAGTATTGGTGGCACCGATATTGTGGTGGGAACAACGCCGATTGTGGATGCCAGTGCCATTGCTGCATTGCCTGGCGGTAACGCGATTTCAAATCTATTAGGCGGTCAAACAAATATCACCATTAGTGACGGTAATTTCACCTCGGTACTGAGTTTTCTTGAAACTCAAGGTGATCTTAATGTGTTATCAAGCCCACGGGTGACCGCGGCTAATAATCAAAAAGCGGTGATCAAAGTCGGTGGTGATGAATATTTTGTCACCAATGTTTCAAGCAGTAATGTTTCTGGTGATAACAGTACTGCTGCGCCAGATATTGAATTAACCCCCTTTTTCTCTGGTATTTCACTGGATGTGACTCCGCAAATTGATGATCAAGGTGGAGTGCTATTGCATGTGCATCCTGCAGTGGTTGATATTAAAAATGAAATCAAAGCGGTTGATTTAGGTGAAAAGTTTGGTGTTTATCAATTGCCATTAGCCAAAAGTACCATTCGAGAATCTGACTCTATCATTCACGCTCGCAGTGGTGATGTGGTGGTCATTGGTGGTTTGATGAAAACCGCGATGACAGATCAAGTCGCAAAAGTCCCTTTACTGGGTGATATCCCTGTAGTGGGTAACCTATTTCGAAATATTAATAAAGTGAAGCAAAAAACCGAATTGGTGATTTTATTAAAGCCAACCGTGATCAGTGATCAAACCTGGCAACAACAGATCGAGCGTTCGCGAACATTGGTTAATGAATGGTTTCCGGAACCTAAATAACTGATGTATTTATCGCATTTCGAATTTAAACAAGCACCGTTTTCATTAACTCCTAATACCGCTTTATTTCATGCTTTGCCAACCCATTTAACCGCTATCGAGACTGTGCTAGCTGGGTTGGCGATGGGCGAAGGAATTATGCAGTTATCTGGTGAGGTGGGAACAGGAAAAACTCTCGTTTGTCGTATGTTGATCAATCGCTTACCTCCTCAGTATGATCTGGTTTATTTACCGACACCAGCTCAGTGTGGACTCAGTTTGCAGGTGGCATTAGCCGATGAATTAGGGATTAATATCGACACCGAACAGCATCGACTAACGGTTGATATTCATGACCAATTATTGCATCGCAAAGCCAAAGGTCGCGCGGTGGTAGTGGTGATCGATGAAGCACAAGCATTGACTGATGATGCGCTCGAAATGATCCGTTTATTGGGTAATCTTGAAACGGAATCAGAAAAATTACTTCATATCGTGTTAATTGGACAGCCTGAACTCGATCAACGCTTAGCAGCGCATCAGTTACGTCAATTGCAACAACGGATCACTTTTCGAGCGACGTTATTAGCCTTAAATGAGGCTGAAGTTGTGGCTTATATTGCACATCGATTATCGGTCGCGGGTTGCCATTCTCCGTTATTTTCCATCGCTCAATCGCGAGCGATTTGGTTTGCCAGTGGCGGTATTCCAAGGTTGATTAACCAATTGGCACATAAAGCCCTATTAGCGGCTTATAGCCACCAACGGCAATGTATTTGTCGACAAGATATTAATATTGCGATTGCTGATACTGTGGCTGCTCGACAATCAAGTCGGTTGTGGTGGCAATGGCTGAGATGGAAATATTTATGAGTGAGCTAAATCGTCGCCTGAGTGCTTTAGCACAACAACAGTCCCATGCTGCAGATATAGCATTAGAGCCAGCAACGATAAAACCAATACCGACTCATCGTCATCGCACTATTGTGGCGATCATTATCGGATTGTTAGTGATCGCGATAATTATCGTGCTTAGTAAAAGTTGGTATCAATCTACACCAGTGACGACTAAAAAAATAGCGGTTATATCACGGCCTGAGGTAGCACCAATACCAGCAACAAGGTCGGTACAACCAGCCGTTGTGGCGGCAGCAATTACATCTGTGACACCCAATGTCGCCGTAGTGGATGTGAAATCATCTTTAGCTGAGTTGCCCGTGGCTGAGCCGGCGGTTGAAACAGTAGAGATTGAACAAGAGCTTGCCAGTTCATATGAGCAAGGTTACGACAGTGGTTATCAACATGCATTAGCAGAGCAACAGAAAAATATCGCTGTTGCGTCGCCGCCAGCGGTGAAGCCAGAGCCAAAACCATTACCGAGTCGATTATCAATTCAAACGGTAGCGTTAACAGCATCACAATTGGCAGATGTTGAATACCGTAAAGCACAAAAAGCGTTGCGTCAGGCAAATAGCCGCCAAGGGATCATCCATCTTGAAGCGGTATTAAAGTATCGTCCGCAATGGGTGACGGCAAGGCAAAAACTGGCAGCATTATATTATGGCCGTGGGAATGATCGCCAAGCGGTGACGATATTGCAGCAAGGATTACAGCTGCAACCTAACAATACCGAGTTACGGTTAACATTGGCTAAATTACTGGTTAATGAACAACAACAGCAAGCTGCATTTGTGGTCTTACAGCAACCAAAGAATGTTGATTCAGTGGCTTTTTTAGCAATGCGAGCAGGATTGGCACAGCAATTAAATCATACCGAGGTCGCCCTTGCGAGTTATCAACAATTGTTACGTCATGATCCAACGGACGGTCGTTGGTGGTTGGGATTAGCCATCGCTCAAGAGCGCAATCAGCAACCAGCGTTAGCATTGGCTGCTTATCGTAACGGATTAACCCATGGTGGGCTGTCGTCAGCGTCACAACAATTTATTCAGCAACGCATAATGGCGCTACAGACCAAAAGGAGCTAACAGATGCAAATTCGATTACGTAAGCGTTTAGGTGATCTGTTGGTGGATGAGCACATTATTGCGCAGCAGCAACTGGATCAAGCTCTGAATCAACAACAAATCACTGGACGTAAGCTCGGTGATACCTTAATTGGAATGGGATTTCTGAGTGAACAACAACTGCTGCAATTTTTAGCCCAGCAATTAGATATTCCGTTGGTCGATCTGACTCGAATAGTGGTGGCTAGCGAGGTGGTGAACTTGCTGTCAGAGGTTCATGCACGGCGGTTACGTGCTTTAGTGATCAGTCGCCGCGGTGAGAGAGTACGGGTTGCGATGAGTGACCCCGCCGATCTGGCGATGCAAGAAGCACTGCTCAACCAATTACATCACTATCAAGTAGAGTTTGTGATCGCGCCAGAGCGGCAATTGATCACTGCGTTTGATCGTTACTATCGTCGCACCAAAGAAATTGCCTCGTTTGCTGAACAACTTAACGCAGAGCATCAAACCCAACAACATTACGGTTTTGGGTTTGATGAACAAGATAATGATGAAATGACAGTGGTGAAGCTGATCAATTCATTGTTTGAAGATGCGTTGCAAGTCGGTGCCTCAGATATTCATATTGAACCTGATGAAAATGTGCTGCGTATACGGCAGCGTATTGACGGTGTTTTACATGAAACCTTATTGAATGAAAGCAGTGTTGCATCGGCCTTGGTTCTACGGCTTAAGCTCATGAGTGGGCTTGATATTTCAGAAAAACGTTTACCTCAAGATGGGCGTTTTAATGTCAAAGTACGCGATCATTCAGTTGATATTCGATTATCGACAATGCCTGTCCAATATGGTGAATCGGTGGTGATGCGACTCTTGGATCAATCGGCCGGAATTCTCGATCTCGATCATGTTGGTATGCCAGCCGATCTTTTAGTACGTATTCGACGCCAATTAAAGCGCCCTCATGGCATGATTTTAGTTACCGGACCTACAGGCTCGGGTAAAACCACTACCTTATATGGCGCGCTTAACGAACTGAATATAGCGGGTAAAAAATTAATTACTGCAGAAGATCCGGTGGAATACCGCTTACCGCGAGTGAATCAGGTGCAGGTAAATAATAAAATCGGGCTGACGTTTTCATCGATTTTACGGACTTTTTTACGGCAAGATCCTGATGTGATTTTAGTCGGTGAAATGCGTGATCAAGAAACGGTTGAAATTGGATTGCGGGCGGCATTGACTGGCCATTTAGTACTCTCAACATTACATACCAATAATGCGATAGATAGCGCCTTACGTATGATTGATATGCAGGCACCAGGCTATTTGGTTGCTAGTGCAGTTAGAGCGGTATTAGCACAGCGATTAGTGCGGCGAGTATGCCCAGACTGTGCGCAAACCGCAGCCTTAGAAACTGAGCAAAAGATCTGGTTACAAGCACGTCAACTCGACAATGAACAGCATGTATTTAAGCTTGGGCAAGGTTGTCAAAGTTGTAACTTTACTGGCTATAAAGGTCGAATTGGAGTGTTTGAATTATTAGAAATAGATCAACTGATGATGGATGCCTTGCGCAATAATAATGCGGTACTGTTTAGCCAAATAGCCCGTGAAAGTGATGGTTACAAGCCACTGGTTGAGTCGGCATTAGCACTGGCATTAGCGGGAGTAACCAGCTTAGATGAAGTGATGTTGTTAGCTGAAGGTGACTTTGATGATTGTCGAATTGGGTAGGCTGTAAATGAAGCGTTTTCATTATCGTGGTCGTAATGCACAAGGGAAGACTTTTCGAGGTCAACTTGATGCTGTTACTCAATCGATGGCGGCGGATCAGTTGTTACGCCAAGGTATTATTCCGTTAGAGATCACACCAGCAACCAATAGCAATCACTCATCATTTACGCTGAATGATTTATGGCAACGTCAGTTACCACTTGAAATATTAGTGATTTTTTGTCGCCAATTATACAGCTTAACCAAGGCTGGCGTACCGTTGTTGCGGGCTTTTAAAGGTTTAGAACAAAGCACCAATCACCCATTATTACGCTCAACTTTAGCTGAGGTTGCAGCAGAATTAACCAATGGTCACTCACTATCTGCCGCCATGAAGCAGCATCCACGAGTGTTTTCTGATTTGTTTGTATCGATGATCCATGTTGGTGAAAATACAGGTCGTTTAGATCAGACCCTATTGCAGCTAGCGAATTATTATCAGCAAGAAATGGATACTCGGCGTCAAATAAAATCAGCCATGCGCTATCCAATGTTTGTGATGGTGGCGATTGGATTGGCGCTGGTGGTGTTAAATACGCAAGTCATTCCGCAGTTTGCTGGAATGTTTGCGCGTTTTGGGGTCGACTTACCGTGGCCAACCAAAGTGTTGATTAGTACTTCTAATGTGTTTGTTCATTATTGGCCGCTAATGATTATTTTTGGGAGCGTAACATGGGGAGGTATTCGTTTGTGGCGCAATACAGTTACAGGTCAACAGCGGTGGGATCTGTGGCGACTACGCGTACCGATTGTTGGTAGTATTGTTAATCGCGCCTTGATGGCACGTTTTTCACGTACCTTTGCATTAATGGTACGAGCGGGATTACCACTTAATCAGGCCTTAAAAATGGCCGCTGAAGCATTAGATAATCGTTTTTTAGAGCAGCGGTTATTGGACATGAAATTGGGGATTGAAAGTGGTTCAAGTATTGCCACCACTGCGGCAAAGACTGAAATTTTCACACCGTTAGTGTTACAGATGATCGCCGTCGGTGAAGAAACGGGTCAAATTGATGATTTGTTATTAGAAGCGGCTGATTTTTACGAGCGCGAAGTTGATTATGATCTCACCACGCTTACTGCGCGTATTGAGCCACTATTATTATTAGTGGTATCGGCAATGGTGTTATTACTGGCGCTGGGTATTTTCTTACCGATGTGGGGAATGCTGGATGTCGCTAATAGTGGCTGATATTTATAAAATGTGGTGCGCTAATGTTATTTTTTGTAATTGATTAAAATATTAATTTACTACTAATAATTATATTAACTATTTAATTAATGGTTAATGTTAAATATAACACCCCTGCCATTCTAAAATGGAATACCAATAGTATTAATAGGTATTTTTCCTGTTTATTTTCTATTTAAATTAAATGGTTACAAAAAATTGCTGGCAATATTTTGACAAGGTGAGAAAATATTCGAATAGATTTTTGACAGTTTATGTTGTTAGGAATAACTATTGTCAACCCAACATAAAAGCTGGTCATTTATTGAATTAATTATTGTGATGGCCATGATTAGTTTATTAATCGCCTTCGCGTTACCACGACTAATTAATATTATTCAGCAAGCTAAACAAGCCGCTATTGTAACTATTAGTGGTAATTTTTCGACGGCGGTTCTTTCTGCGCGAATGCAGTGGGAAACAGATGGTCGTCCTCAAATGGCTAAGGATAATAATATTGTAAATTATGATGGTAGTGTTTTTAAATTAACGCCAATGACAGCCAAGCAGTCAGTATTGATTGGTTATCCGTTTGCATTGTTAACCAGTAACACTGTTAACGTCAATCACATAACAGCTCAAGATTGTGTTGATTTAATCAGCCATTTATTACAGCCCGCACCGTTAGCAACAGCGATTAGTGCTGATGCGGCAATGGGGAAATATGCTTTTTTCGCCACCGTTGAACGCCAATATGGCGAACAACGGTGTCGTTATTATCAGCTAGCAACCGTTAGCAATTATCGCTTCGATGCAATCAATGTTATTGCCGGGCATTCATTTACTTACATACCGACTCAAGGTCGAGTTGAAGTGAATTTACATCAAACAAAGGACTAGTTATGAAACGTCAAAACGGTTTTACATTAATTGAATTGGTAGTGGTGATTGTAATTCTAGGCATTTTAGCCGTTACTGCCGCACCAAAGTTTTTGAACTTACAAGACGATGCGCGTGCGTCATCACTGCAAGGCCTAAAAGGTGCGATTGATGGTGCAGCAGGGATCACTTACGGTAAGGCTGCGATTCAGGGTGTTGAGAGTGTTTCTAAAGCCGCTACTACTTTTGATAATATCGAGATCATTTATGGTTACCCAACAGCAACATCGGCAGCATTAGCAGCAGCAGTGACAGGTCTTGCTGATGATTGGAAAGTGGTTGCTGCTCCAACCAATGGTGAAATTAAATATACTTACAAAAGTAACGATGCAACTGATACATGTATCGTGACTTACACGCAAGCAACAAGTCCATCAGCTGCGGCTTCTACTTCGATTACATATGGCCCAGGTTGTACTGAACCAGCAAAATAAAAACTGACATTTAGCGCTCTGCGGAGCGCTATTTAATGATGTTATTTTTATTTGAAATAGCATCATTAAATACTATTTAGCAAAGGTTAACGCTGTGGCGCGACAACAAGGGTTCACCTTAATTGAACTGGTGATGGTGATCATTGTATTAGCCATTATTTCTGTTACGGCTGCCAGTCGTTATGCGTCTCAATCAAGTTTTAGCGCTGAGCTAATTCGCGATCAAGCGATCTCAATCGCTCGTCAAATTCAAATTAGCGCCATGCAACAGCAACAGTTAGCCTGTGCCTCTTTGACCATCACTGAGTCGTTATTTGGTTGTGCTACTCAGCAAACTGCTGCCAATTATCTTATAACCACCAACGATCAGGTTACGATCACCCCCCACTATTTTATTGCTTTTAATTTACTTGGGCAGCCCCTCAATGCCCAAGGTGAGCGCCAGTGTATGACCGGGTGCGAGATCAGCTTTACTGCCACTAATAATAATCAGGTGCAAATGTGCATTAATCAGCAAGGTTATATTCATAGCGGAGTGTGTTTATGAACCGCCGAAGTCATCCAACGCAAGCAGGATTTACGCTGATTGAAATGATCATTAGCTTGGTTATTTTTGCGATGGCAATGGTGGTGTTAAGCCGATTTTTATTTCCACAAATTGCGTTGTCAGCTGAGCCGCATTATCAAGCGCGAGCGGCGGCATTAGCTAATGCGATGATGAATGAAATTTTGGCGCGTAAATTTGATGCTAACAGTGATGATAATGGTGAGCAGATCCGTTGTGATGATACTCAAGATTTGCAAGGTGTTGAAATTGATAATCCTTGTGCAATCACTCTCGTTGCCAACACCGAGCAGCAGCAACTTACTACGGTTGATGATTATATTGGCTGTTGGCAGGGCAAGAGTGCGAGCTGTCAAGCTGGCAATGGTCGCCCCTTAAGTAATGCGCTGGGAAATTCAATTGCTGCTGATTACCGCCATTTTACGGTAACTGTGGCTATTTTTTACGATAACAATCTCACCAATAATCCCAATCCGACTACAGCTGTAACCCCACATAATTATAAGCGGATTAATATGGTGGTTGATAGTGGCCGCTATGGTCGTTACTCGTTCAGTGCATACCGAGGCAACTATTAATGCAGTTACGGCGCGCGCAAGGATTTACCTTGATCGAATTGATCATGGTGATGGTAGTAATGGCGATTATTACTATTGGTATTGGTCATTTTGTTAGTTTGGGGACTGAGGGCTATTTACAAACTCGCGATCGCGAACAACTACAATCTCAAGCGCGATTTGCGGTTGAACGGGTCGCGCGTGAGCTACGCAATGCAGTGCCCAATAGCCTTGAAATTATTAATAATGGTCAATGTTTATCGTTTAAGCCGATTCAGTTCAGTGGCGATTATAGTAATCAAAGCTTAACGGATATTACGGCGATCATCGGCTATGTGACGCAGACTACCGAACCTGTTTTTCAACCTCAGATGCAGTTAGTTATTAACCCTCATAAACCTCAAGATTTTGATGTTGCTAGTGATCACGTTGCGACAGTTACGGCGATAAATAAAGGAGCAGCCGCTAATCAATGGCAGTTTGAGCTTGATGGCCAGCATCGCTTTGATAGTGGTTCATTGGCACAGCGTTTTTACACCTATACCCACAGTGTTAAGTTTTGCATTGAGGATAATAGCCTGACCCGTACCACAATCGATAATGCGGGCACGCAATCACAACCGGTATTAGTTGCTCAATATCTCGATAGCCGTTTGTCGATGTTTAGCATTGATAATGCCGCCCTTGCACGCAGTGCATTAGTCGCGTGGCAATTTACTTTTACTCGTAATGGTGAATCAAGCCGTTATAACCATACTGTACAGGTGATGAATGCGCCGTAATTGTTCTCCATTAGCAATCAAACAAACTGGCAGCGCTTTAGTGGTGGTTATTTTTATTATTACCGTGATGGCGATGATGGCCGCTGCGATGATCAAAATTAATGCCTCACAAGCTGTAACCACCACCCAAGAAATACTGGGCACTCGAGCGTGGTTTGCGGCTCACAGCGGGATTGAAATTAGTCTTAATAAATTATTCCCGATTGGTGATCCTAAGCAAATGTTAACTTGTACTGTGATTTCTAAGCAGATCCCGCTGGTGGATTTTGATGGCTGTGAGGTCAGCGTGGAATGTAATGAGTTTGCAGGTGATAGTGCGGAGACTACACGACGGATCCAACTGCGTAGTACAGGACATTGTGGCAGTGGTCAGTATCAAGTTAAGCGCCAGCAACAAGTGTGGGTTAAGGGATTGCTACAATGAGAGGGCATTTTTTTATCGGTGTTTTATGGTTATTATTTTTGACTCCATTATTTGTTAATGCTGCGAGTGATGCTAATCAAAACCCAAGCGTAATGAATCTATCACAGAGTAATATTACAAATGATATGTGTGCTTTATTTCCAGGACCAGTACAAACTTGGCAAGGTTCTGCTGGTAAGTTTGAGGGAAGTCATAAACTTAATATAACTGGCACTGCAATTATAAATAGTAACCATTATATTGGTTTTAATACGGTTAAAAATACAAGTGGCTCCAACAGTCATGTTAATGATTTTTGTGAAGGTAAATCTTGTCAGCCGATAGGTGAAAATAAAAATCTTTATGCTGAAAAAATAAAATTAGATTTATGGCCTCAAGTTGATGATGGTAATTTATCTAAACAACGAGATTTCGGTAATAAAAAAATATTTTGGTTTAATACCATTAATTTAAGTAATAAAAATATTGTATTCCCTTCAGGATCTGTTGTGCATGTGAAAAAGATGACGCTGAATAATTCGTCATTATCTTCAGAATCTAAAAAAGCTGATGATTTATTAATATTTGTGCATGATTTAAAACCTAGCCAAGATATTCTGCATGAGTGGGTTGATTTAAATGCAGGCACTCAAGTTACGGCGTTAATTTATTCAGAACGTAATTTATTCATGTCTAATGGTAATAATACAAAAGTAACGCGTGTTACTGGTGCAGTAACTGCTCCTAATTTGGTAATGACAGGTAAAAAAAATAAATTACGGACTGAAATTATTGGTCAAAGTACGTGCTTTGAAGCCCAACCTGAATATCAATTAGCAATGACTCCACCCGTTGCAACCTCAACCTTGTGTGAACCTCAGAAAATAGAGTTTTTAGTCTCAAAAGTTGGCGCTAGTAACTCTGATTTTAAAGGTGATATCTCATTTAGTATTAGCTCTGCGACGGGCGGTAAATGGGCGCGTAATGTCGAGCTTAATAATCCCCAAACATTTGGTGTTGGTTCTTCAGATTTTGTACTGACAAATAGTGACTTAAGAAGTGCTATTTGGTTACAACCCAATGGCGCTGAAACGGTGACTGTTACGGCATCGATTGCTGATATGGCGGGTGATAAGCCGGTAGGGATATATAGTTTCATTCCGGGTGGTTTTAGTGTCACTCCCAATAACAATAATATTATTGCTGGTCAGCCATTTTCGGTAACGGTTAAAGCGGTGGCTTGCGCTAATCAACCCAATCTTAATGATGCTGTTATTACTCAATATAGTGGTGTTAAACAACTTGAGTTTGATACTCGTTATTTAGCGCCATCTCAAGGTCAATATCATGTTGGTGCGGTGAGGGATGACAATGAGTTATCGTCATTAAAGGTGAATTTTACCAGTGGTATCTCTGACCCTATTCAAATGCGCTATCGTGACGCTGGTAGTGTCAATTTAGTCGTTAAAGATAAAACCTGTACCAGTGACTATTGTGAGTTGATAACGACCAAAGCTAATCAACTTAAAGTTACCGATCTTCCGCAAGGATTGGTGGGCGAAGCGAGTCTGCACTCGCGTCCGTGGACTTTTGCGATCTGCCCTCAAGCTGGCGACAGCTTTATTGGCACGACAAACAGTGGCAATGGCTTAGTCGCTGCTGGTGATGCTTTTGTGATGCGGGCTAAGCCACTGCAATGGCAAGTAGGTGATAGTTCTGATGAAGCCGTCGTTATTGATGTTAGCAATGATAAATATTGCCAGCGACCGATTACGCCAAACTTCTTTGCTCAAACTGCGCCCGTTGCTACGGTGACGGCAAAAATTGCAGGTATTCACTCACCAGTGAATGGTGAACGAGGAAAATTGAGCGGTACGGTATCACACCAGAACACAGAATTTCATGATGATGCAGTGCTATTTAATGATTTGCGTTGGAGTGAGGTTGGCAGTGTCAATTTAGGGCTTGAAAGCTCTGCTTATTTAGGGATGGATATCAATCCTAGCCAGCGTGCTGTTGGGCGTTTTTATCCAAAACAGTTTGTTATTAAAGACAGTGCTATCATTAATGCTCATACTGAATCAACAACACCTTTTACTTATATGGATCAGGCTTTTGAGGTTGATTTTACCGTCGAAGCGCAGAATGCGACTGGCGAACCAACTCATAATTACAGCGCATTTGCTCCGCGATTAAAAGAAAGTTTGCTATTAACTGCGGTCGATCTTAATCAAAATAGACCATTAAATGATGTCAGTATGCGGCTCGATCAATCCAATTTAAGCACTGGATGGCAGCATCAATGGCAGCAAGCGCAGCTTACTATCAAGGATGGCGAGCTGGCATTTACACGGTTACTACAACCCAATAATAAATTAGCCACAACGACAACTACCGCAGATGGTCCATTTAAGATTGGTTTAGGTTTGTCTGTGATACCGCGAATTGACTGCTCAGCGTTAGGCTGTACAGATTTTGCCAACAAGACCCAGCCCTTGCAACGCTATAATCAGCCCCAAAGGTTAACTGCGCCTTTAAAAGGCGAGCTGGATAGTCGTTATGGACGCATGGTGCTCGATGATGTCAGTGGTGTGTTTGATCAACCGCTGACGATGCCATTAAAGGTTGAATATTGGAATGGTGATCAGTTTACGATTAATGCCGATGATAGTCGCTCAGGTTTTAATAGTAATTTATCATGCAAACAGATGATTTATGATACTTCAAAGCCGCATGATAAAGCCCATTTTATCTCAACCAGTGGTGATGTTAATTACGGTAAAAGTTATGCATTAAAGGTATCGCCCGGAGTGGCAGAAAATGACCCATATTTAAAACAGCAATGGCGATTTTGGATACGTATTGCTTATCAAGCAGCGACTGATATTGGTTGCTCTGAAAACAATAAACAATATCAACCATGGCTGACATTTAATTGGCGTGGGGTTGGTGATGAAGACCCTTCAGGGCTGGTCACCTTTGGCAGTTATCGAGGTAATGATCGTATCATTTATCGCTCGGAAACGGCCGTAATCAACCCATAGCACAAATAAATTGCGTGTCTAGACGCGGTTTCGCGATCCATATCTTGTTTCACTTGGTTGCACTTGATACATTGAGCGCAATTTACGATTTTTTAACGCTTGCAGGAATAGCTGAAGACTATGTTTAAGAAGCTTCGTGGCATGTTTTCCAATGACTTGTCTATTGACTTGGGCACAGCCAACACCCTTATTTATGTCAAAGGACAAGGAATTGTTCTTGATGAACCCTCTGTTGTGGCTATTCGTCAAGATCGCGCGGGGGCAACCAAAAGTGTTGCTGCAGTAGGCCATGATGCCAAATTGATGCTTGGTCGTACGCCAGGTAATATTGCCGCCATTCGTCCAATGAAAGACGGTGTTATTGCCGATTTTTACGTAACTGAAAAAATGCTGCAGCACTTTATTAAACAAGTGCATGACAATAGCTTTTTACGCCCAAGCCCACGTGTATTAGTGGCAGTACCTTGCGGTTCAACTCAAGTTGAGCGCCGTGCAATTCGTGAATCAGCACAAGGTGCTGGTGCGCGTGAAGTGTATTTAATTGATGAGCCAATGGCAGCTGCAATCGGTGCTGGAATGCCAGTATCAGAAGCAACAGGTTCAATGGTGATCGATATCGGTGGTGGTACGACTGAAGTTGCGGTTATTTCATTAAATGGTGTGGTGTACTCATCATCAGTACGTATCGGTGGTGATCGCTTTGATGAAGCGATTATTAACTATGTACGCCGTAATTACGGTAGTTTGATTGGTGAAGCTACTGCTGAACGTATTAAGCATGAAATTGGCTCGGCATATCCGGGTGATGAAGTGCGTGAAATTGAAGTTCGTGGTCGTAATCTTGCAGAAGGTGTTCCACGTAGCTTTACGCTAAACTCAAATGAGATTTTAGAAGCATTGCAAGAGCCGTTAACTGGGATTGTGTCTGCAGTAATGGTTGCACTTGAGCAGTGTCCACCTGAACTCGCTTCTGATATTTCAGAACGCGGTATGGTGTTAACGGGTGGTGGCGCATTGTTGCGTGATCTTGATCGTCTGCTGACTGAAGAAACAGGAATTCCGGTTGTCGTAGCCGAAGACCCATTAACGTGTGTAGCACGTGGCGGCGGTAAAGCACTGGAAATGATTGATATGCATGGTGGCGATCTCTTCAGCGAAGAATAATACTATCATAGGTGTTTAACTAAACAGGTTATAGCGTTATATGAAACCTATATTTGGCAGAGGTCCATCTCTGCAATTACGCCTGTTTCTTGCGATATTATTATCGGCTAGCTTAATGCTAGCCGATAGTCGTCTTGGTGCTTTTGCCAATATTCGTTATTTATTGAATTCGGCGGTTGCGCCATTGCAATATGCTGCTAATTTACCGCGTGAAATGTTAGATGTCCTGCGGGGACAATTCAGTTCTCACCAACGATTATTGACAGAGAATAAAGCATTAAAACGTGATTTATTAGTCATGAAAAGTAATGTGTTATTACTTGATCAATTACAGCAAGAAAATCAGCGTTTAAGAAGTTTACTCGGTTCTCCATTTGTTCGCGACGAGCGTAAAATGGTAGCAGAAGTGATGGCGGTTGATTCTGATCCTTATCGTTATCAAGTGATGATTAATAAAGGCCGTATTGATGGCGTTTATGAGGGCCAGCCAGTCATTAACGATAAAGGTATTGTCGGACAGGTTTCTTATGTCGGAGCACATAATAGTCGCGTATTATTATTAATCGATCCGACTAATGCTATTCCAGTGCAGGTTGTTCGTAATGATATTCGTGTTATTGCGACAGGTGGTGGTCGTGATCAGCAAATATTGTTAGAACATGTACCAAGTAGCACCGACATAAAGAAAGGCGATTTACTGGTCAGTTCTGGCTTAGGTGGTCGTTATCCAGAAGGTTATCCAGTAGCACGAGTAACATCGTTCTCATTTGATAATCAGCGTCCATTTGCAAAAATTACTGCCAAAGCGACGGTGCAATTTGATCGTTTACGGTATCTATTATTAGTGTGGCCAACAGATCGCGTTAAAACCAACGCTCAGCCTACGGTTAACAAGGCTGCTCCAGCTGCGGCTATTGAAGCTGTCGCGCCAGCAGCAGTAACAACAGCGGCTCCTGTGGCGCCAACACCAGAAAAGGTAAATCATGCCAACCAATAAAGCACATGGTCGAATCTGGATTTGGCTATCATTTTTATTTGCGTTAGTGCTACAAGCTGTACCGTGGCCTGGAGAGCTTGAACCTTTTCGACCGTCATGGGTCGTATTAGTGACTTGCTACTGGGTGTTAGCATTGCCGCATCGAGTCAATGTTGGTACCGCGCTGGTTGTGGGCTTATTGTGGGATTTAACCTTAGGCTCAACACTGGGTGTACGTGGCTTAATGTTGTCAGTGATTGCTTATATTATTGCGCTCAACTTTAGAGTATTACGTAATTTATCGCTCTGGCAACAAGCTATCGTGATAGCATTATTATCAGTGGCCGCTAAATTAATTGAATTTTGGGCTGAATATTTAGTTTCAAATATTAGTTTTTATCCGCAACAGCTGTGGGCGGCATTATTAAACTTTATATTATGGCCATGGCTATTTTTATTATTACGCCGCATTCGACGTAAATTAGCGATTCGCTAGTGACGATGAATATTATAGGGGGGGAAGCCAGACGGTGTTCCCCCTTGTTCTTTTGGCGCAATAATTGCCACATTCTTTTATAGACTATTTTTAAATTACCTATTATTTAACACAGGATAATTATGGCAGCTATTCAACTTTATCTTGCCTCTGGTTCGCCGCGTCGAATGGAGCTTTTGACGCAACTTGGTTATCACTTTGAGCGCATAGTGGTTGATGTTGAAGAGTGCCACCAAGATCAAGAAACAGCGGCACAGTATGTGCAACGCTTGTCACGCGATAAAGCATTCGCGGGCGTAAAAGCAGCAGCTAATGACATTCCAGTCCTCGGTGCTGATACTATTGTTGTGGTAGATCAACAAATTCTAGAAAAACCTGTCGATTTTGACGATTCAGCGCGTATGCTGAGGTTATTATCAGGACGGCAGCATCAAGTGATGACCGCAGTCACTTTAGCAACATCATCACACAGTCAAACCTGTCTAGTGACCACTCAAGTGTGGTTTAAGACTTTGTCCGATAACGATATAAAAAAATACTGGCAAAGTGGTGAACCGCAAGATAAAGCCGGAAGTTATGGCATTCAAGGCATTGGTGGCAAATTTATTACCCGTATTGACGGCAGTTTTTATGCTGTGATGGGGTTACCCTTAGTGGAAACCGACATCATGGTGCAAGATTTTTTAAAGTTATAAGTAGAGGCAACCATGGGCACTGAGCTGCTAATAAATGTGACGCCGAGTGAAACGCGTGTCGCAATGATAGAGGGGGGTGTTTTGCAAGAGATTCACATTGAACGTGAATCAAAGCGAGGCATCGTCGGTAATATTTACAAAGGACGTGTAAGTCGCGTGTTACCCGGAATGCAGGCTGCATTTGTGGATATTGGCTTAGATAAAGCCGCATTTTTACATGCGTCAGATATCGTTCCCCACACTGAATGTGTGGCTGAAAACGAAAAAAAACAATTTAAAGTTCGTGATATCTCTGAGCTCGTTCGTCAGGGACAAGATATTGTGGTGCAGGTGGTTAAAGATCCTCTTGGCACTAAAGGCGCGCGTTTAACGACTGATATCACATTGCCATCACGCTATTTAGTGTTTATGCCTGGCGCAAGTCATGTTGGTGTTTCCCAGCGAATTGCTTGTGAAAAAGAACGCGATCGTTTGAAAAAAGCAGTGGCGCAGCATTGTGATCATCTTGGTGGTTTTATTATTCGTACTGCCGCTGAAGGAGCAGATCCTGATGAAGTCGCTCAAGATGCTGCATTCCTTAAGCATTTATGGCGTAAGGTGATTGAGCGTCGAGCGAAATACAAGCCACGCTCAATGCTCTATGGTGAGCTAGGATTGGCGCAGCGCATTCTGCGTGATTTTGTCGGCACTGAAATTAACTATATTCAGGTCGATTCACGAGTTGCGTTTGATAAGCTTAAAGAGTTTACGGATGAATTTGTGCCTGAAGTTACCGAAAATATTGAATATTATTCCGGTGATCAGCCTATTTTTGATCTCTATGATACTGAAGCTGAAATTCAACGTTCACTTGATCGTAAAGTGGAAATGAAATCTGGTGGCTATTTAATTATTGATCAAACTGAAGCCATGACCACCATCGATATTAATACTGGCGCCTTTGTTGGCCGACGTAATCTCGATGAAACTATTTTTAATACTAATATTGAAGCCACTAAAGCCATTGCTCGTCAATTACGCTTACGTAATCTTGGCGGTATTATCATTATCGACTTTATTGATATGGCATTGGAAGAGCATCAACGGCGAGTATTACAGGCATTAGAGCAAGCCTTATCATTTGATCGCGTGAAAACCAATATCAATGGTTTTACTCAGCTAGGTTTGGTTGAAATGACCCGTAAACGTACGCGTGAAAGTATTGAGCATGTATTGTGTAATACTTGCCCATCTTGTGAAGGCCGCGGTACGGTTAAAACCGTTGAAAGTGTGTGCTATGAAATTTTACGAGAAATTACTCGTGTAAACCGTGCTTATGATGCCGATCGATTTGTGGTTTATGTATCCTCGGCAGTCGGTGATACATTAGCGGGTGATGAATATCATGCGCTAGCAGAGTTAGAAGTGTTTATCGGTAAGCAAGTAAAAATCAAACCAGAGCCTCTTTATACTCAAGAGCAGTTTGATGTTGTGATGATGTAATGTACTCAATGAGGAAGTAACAGTGCCTAAGATTCTCGTACGCCTTGTACGGGGTGGTTTATGGTTAATAGTGATCACATCATTACTATTAGCATCGGTAATCACCAGTTTAAGGTTACTGCTTCCTCACCTCAATGATTACCGCCAGCCGATTGCCCAATGGGTATCTCAGCAGGCGGACATTTCGTTAAAATTAACCCATATTCAAGGCCGCTGGCACACAGCTGGTCCAGCCTTAACTGTACGTGGTATTTCGATATCTTCGCCAAATGGTACTCAGCCGTTAGCAACCATTGGCAAGGTTGGGTTTTATTTTGATATTTGGCATTCAGCCTTGCATTTACGGCCTATTTTTAAACAAGTTACCATCAGTCAGGTGAATGTTGATCTAACCAAAATAAAGCCCTCAGCAGCGAAACCTGACGTTGCCAACACGAGTTTAGCGCAACGGGTAGAGCAGCTGTTTTTTACCCGCTTAGGTGAGTTTCAGCTTCTCGATTCATCAGTATCATTTGTGGCACCTTCTGGCGCTTCGCAGCAACTTAATATTAAGCAGCTGGATTGGGCCAATGTCGGTGGACGTCATTTAGCGCAAGGTAGTATTAATTTTACTAATACCGATCTTGGTCAGTTAGCGATTAAAGCCAACCTCTCAGAACAGGGGGGGCTAAATAGCTTATCTGGCCGTTTATATATCAAAGGTGAGCATGTTTCGGTGACGCCATGGCTTAATAAGCAGTTAGCTGGAGTGGCAAATATTACTCACAGTGAAATTGGAGTTGAGGCGTGGTTAGCGTTAAAAGATGGCCAGATTGAAAGCAGCCAAGCCAAGATCAATAACAGTACGATTGATTGGCAAGCGGGTAACCAACAACATCAAATTAATATTAAACGTGGGTTGGTAGCATTAAGACCGATTCGCTTAGCTGATGGCTCAAGAAGTTGGCGCATTGACACTGAAAAATTTGCTATTTATACCGATGATATTGCATGGCCAACGTTTGATATTGCAGGTCAACTACGGTTTGGCGATCAAGACCAGCTTCAGCAGTGGAAGTTAGCATTAAGTAATATTGCCCTACAGCGATTATTACCTTTAATCAACTTTCTGCCTTCGACTAATTCGATGGTTAAGACGCTGCAGCAACTGCAACCGAGTGGATTATTAACTCAAATTCGAGTGGCAGGGCAAGCCAATAAAGTGCCACGATTCTCGTTTAAGGTGCAACAATTAAGTGTGAAACCATGGCAATGGATCCCTGGAATTAATCACTTAAATGCCACTATTGCTGGCGATGGTCAGCAGGGCAAAGTGACCATCGATACGGCCGCGGATAGTTTTGCTTATGAACGTGTGTTTGCCAAACCACTAAAAGTTAATCAAGCGCAAATTGAAGCTTATTGGCATCGAAGTGCGCAAGCGACCACTTTTTGGAGTGATCATCTTGCTATCGCGACACCTGATCTAACCTTTGCTGGTCAAGCTCGTGTTGATATGCCAGTTAATGCGCCAACGTGGTTATCGTTATATGGCGAAGCTAATGTGAACGATGCGGGTCAAACGTGGCGTTATTTACCACGACCTGCACTTGGTAATGATCTTACTGATTATTTATCAAAGGCAATTAAAGGCGGACAAGTGAAATCAGCCCGCATTCTATGGTATGGCGCTTTGAATGATTTTCCTTACCAACATCATGATGGTGTGTTTCAAGCATTTGTACCATTAACGCAGGCCAAATTTAGTTTTGATCCACAATGGCCATTGTTGCGTGATATGCAGCTTAATTTGTTATTTGAAAATGACAAAATGTATATTGATTCTCATCATGTCAAAACATTGGCTGCCTATAGTCCTAAGGTTGTTGGGGAGGCTGATCTCACTCCAAACGGTGCGCTGAAATTAGCGATTGATCTGGCTGCAACAGGGCCGCAAGTTCAGCAATATATGCTCAATAGTCCGTTAGCAGACTCGGTGGGGAGTGCGTTAACAACCATTGAGGTTGCAGGGCCTGTAACCGCGAAATTGAATTTAAATATTCCCTTTAATGGCACTGACGTAGATGCTAGCGGTAAGGTGTATTTTAAACATAATCCTATCACGTTAACGACGCCTCATTTAGCGATAGACAATGTCAATGGCAGTTTGAGTTTTAAAAATAGCGCGATTAAAGCCCAAGGGCTGACGGGAATGCTATATCACCAACCAATTCAGTTTGGTTTTCATGGTGATCATGTAAACAATACGCCTGAATATAAGGTTAATGTTAGTGTCGGTGGTCAATGGCAACTTGCTAAATTAAAAGACTATTTACCGTCAATTGTGACCGATAATGTGACTGGTCGTAGTGATTGGCAAGCGCAAGTTGGGGTTAATATTAACGCTAAACATGTTAGCTATAATGTTGCGGCTACCTTGCCTTTAAAGCAGGTGCGTAGTCAATTACCGTATCCGTTGCAGCAGCCTCAAGATACAGCTGCACTGACAGTACACGTGAATGGCGATGCATCTCATTTGTATGCGCAAGCTTTATTGCCCGATGTGGCGTACCAAGCTCAAATGTCATTATTAACCCCAGTGCCTAAAATCACTGCCAGTAATCTAACTGTCGGTAAAAGAAGTCTATTAACTCAGCCATTGCAGGGGCAATTAGTGCAACTTAATAGTCGTAAATTTAACGCAGATCTATGGCTGAGTTTGATAAAAAGCACACCCGCGAGTGAGGTTAAATCTTCAGCAACCAATCACAGCAATGAATTTTCATTACCTTTACCAACGCGAATAACAGCCAAAGTGGCTAAATTAACCTTAGGCGGATTGGATTGGCATCAAGTTAATAGCGTAGCAACACGTGGTCAAGGATGGTCGATAAAACTGGCGTCACGAGAAGCTGATGGTTATATCTCGTGGGTTCATGATCAGCCGTTAAATGTGATTTTGAAATCGTTACATCTTAATTTGCCACAATTAAATCAGCAGCCGCCAGCTGCATTGTTAACGCCACTATTAGCGACCAAGCAACCTTCAACAGTCGCGACTGCGAATGATCGTAGCATTATGGCAGCAATTCCGAAAATAGACTTATCGATTGCTGATGCATGGTTACAAGGCTATCGCTTAGGAGCGGTGACGGCGACGTTAACTAAGCGGCATAACCAGTTGCAATTACAACAGCTTAAAATTAAATCTGGTAATGTGAGTCTAAAAGCGAGTGGTGATTGGAGTATTGCTAAGCACCATAATCACACCAAACTTGATGTGGCTATCAGTGGCAGCAATAGTACGGACTTATTAGATAGGTTTGGTATTTCAGGCAGCGTCCAGAATGCGCCATTTAATACTCATGTAATGGTTAACTGGCAAGGTACACCGTGGAGTATTGATCGACGTACATTAAATGGCAAAGTCAGTACTGATATTGGTAAAGGGATCGTCAGTGGTGTCGGTGGTGCTGGACGATTATTGGGGTTATTTAGTCTAGATTCAATTATTCGAAAAATGAAACTCGATTTTTCTGGAGTCTTTGATAACGGTTTAGCGTTTAACTACATTCGCGGTAATGGCACCATCAAAGACGGTATTTTTGATAGTAATAATATCAAGATGCAAGCGTTAGCCGGTGATATGTATATCAATGGTAAAGTGAACTTAATCGATGAAAAGGTTAATGCTAACGTTAAATTTATTCCTGATTTCACCTCAGGATTACCAGTGATGACAGCCTTTGCTGCTGCTCCGCAAGTGGCGTTATATGTGCTTGCAATATCAACCGTATTATCACCAGTGTTAGATGTTATTACACAGGTGAATTACCAAGTTACCGGGCCGATAGCCGCGCCGAAAGTGGTTGAGCGCTCACGTTTAGAAGGTGAATATAAAATACCAGAGAACAGTAAGTTTTAAGCTGTTACTTTGGTTACGGTAGCAATGAATATAATTGATTTTATTTATCGTTCAGGGAGATAGCCATGACAAAGATTGGTGTAGTACAAATGAATTCAGGCACTGATCCTGAGCGTAACCTGAGCCAATTAAAGAAGTTTATGCAAGGGTTACAACTCCAAGGGGCTAAGTTAGTTGTTACTCCTGAAAATAGCGTTGTTTTTGGTAGTAAAGCAGACTACCGACGTTGGGCTGAACCCCTTGGTGATGGTCCGCTGCAACAGCAATTATCTCAGTTTGCGCATCAGTTAGGGATTTGGTTACTGATCGGCTCAATGCCAATTTTACAGCCTGATGGTAGCATTACCACCACTGCGGTGCTGTTTGATGATCACGGTAAAATTCAGGCGCATTATAATAAAATGCATATGTTTGATGTCGATGTTGCTGATAAACATCAGAGTTATCGAGAATCAGACACTTTTAAGGCCGGCGATGATATAAAAGTTATCGATACCCCATTTGGCAAGCTTGGATTATCGATTTGTTATGACATTCGTTTTCCACAACTTTATGGCGAGTTACGTCAGCAAGGTGCTGATATTATTGTTATTCCTGCAGCATTTACTAAGTTAACTGGGCGTGCTCATTGGGAAGTGCTAGTTCGAGCGCGAGCGATTGAAACGCAGTGTTGGGTTGTGGCTGCAGCGCAATGGGGCGAGCACAATGAAACGCGAGAAACGTGGGGACATTCAATGATTGTTGATCCATGGGGACAAGTGGTTGCTTGCCAACAACAAGGAACGGGTGTCCTGACAGCAAATGTTGATTTACAATTAGCAAATAAGATCCGTACCAATATGCCAGTGGCTGATCATGCTCGCTTGGTGTTCAGTCATATTCAATAATTAAGAGCAAATTAATGACCCTTAACACAGTAGAAAGTACCATGCTTGACCAGTCAGGTCTTGGTCGTGATGAATTGCATAACATTCTTGGCTTAATTGCTACTCGTGATGTTGATTATGCTGATATTTATTTTCAGTCATGCTGGCATGAATCATTAGTTTTAGAAGACAGTATCATTAAAGACGGTTCGTTTAACATTGATCGTGGTGTTGGTGTGCGTGCTGTTGCGGGTGAGAAAACCGGTTTTGCTTACTCAGATCAAATTAACTCATTAGCACTCACTCAAAGCGCCAAAGCTGCACGTGGCATTGTACGTCAAGGTGGTAACGGTAAGGTTCAGACATTTGCACCAATGGCATCGTCAGGCATTTACTCTGCGATTAATCCACTCGGTAGCTTTGATAAATACCAAAAAATAGCCTTGCTTGAAGAAATAGATCGCTATATTCGTACTAAAGAGCCGCTAGTGACTGAAGTCTCTGCCAGTATTAACGGTGTTTATGAAGAAGTGCTGGTGGCAGCATTAGATGGCACTTATGCAGCAGACATTCGTCCATTAGTGCGGTTATCGATCAGTGTTCTGGTTGAAAAAGGTGATAAGCGTGAACGTGGTAGCGCTGGTGGCGGTGGTCGTTATGGCTACGAGACATTTCTAGCACAAGATGCAAGTGGTAAAAGCCAAGCGATCTTTTTTGCCGATGAGGCGATTCGTCAAGCATTGGTTAACCTTGAGGCTGATGCAGCGCCTGCTGGAACCATGCCGATTGTTCTTGGTGCAGGTTGGCCAGGGGTGTTATTGCATGAAGCGGTTGGGCACGGTTTAGAAGGTGATTTTAACCGTAAAGGTTCGTCAATGTTTGCCGGTCAAATAGGGCAGCAAGTGACTTCGCCATTATGTACCATTGTCGATGATGGTACGTTAGTTGATCGTCGTGGTTCAATCAATATTGATGATGAAGGTACACCTGCTCAACATAATGTACTGATCGAAGGCGGTAAACTTAAAGGCTATATGCAAGATAAGTTAAACGCTCGTTTAATGGGGGTTGCACCTACAGGTAATGGTCGTCGTGAATCCTATGCCCATTTACCAATGCCACGCATGACCAATACTTATATGTTGCCTGGTGAACATACACCAGAAGAAATCATAGCCAGTGTTAAACATGGTATCTACGCCCCCAACTTTGGCGGTGGTCAGGTAGATATTACTTCTGGTAAATTTGTCTTCTCTGCTTCAGAAGCTTACTTAATTGAAAACGGTAAAGTTACTCGTCCTATTAAAGGTGCGACCTTAATTGGTAGTGGCATTGAAGCGATGCAGCAGGTGTCGATGGTCGGTAACGATCTTGATATTGACCGTGGTGTCGGTGTGTGTGGTAAAGCCGGCCAGAGCGTACCTGTTGGCGTTGGTCAGCCCACATTGAAGATTGACTCAATGACAGTGGGTGGTACTGAATAACAGTTGGCGCTGTCTGAGCGCCGCAAAGAAATAAAAATGCCAGCAGTCATGCTGGCATTTTTGTTATTCGTTACTGTTAATGACGCTAATTAGTCATCAAGGTAGAGCGCTTTTAGGCACTGAAATATCTCACGATACGCTTTGCCTGGTTTTTCCTGAGCCTTTTCTTTGGCTGCTTGACGCATCAATTGGCGCAGGTGTTGGCGATCAGCGTTTGGATGATCAACCATAATTGCATTTAACATGCTGTCACCATTTTCAATCAGCTTATCACGTTTGATTTCAAGCTTTTTAAGGGCAACAGTGTGTTGTGAGTGCTTATTGTTTAATTTATCAAGTGCTGCTTGGATCGGTTCTAGATCCAAGTGACGCATCTGCTTACCAATAAATTGCAATTGACGACGGCGTGCTTCTTTACTAAAGCGTTGGGCGTCTTTAATTGCGATCATCATTTCGTCATCTAATGGCACTTTTGCTAGTGCGTTAGGTGTTAGCTCAACTAGTGCTTCACCAATTTTTTGCAACTCTTCCATGTCGCGTTTCATTTCAGACTTACTTACCCAGATGATTTCTTCTTCTTCATCCCAAGGGGCTTTTTTGTTTTTACGGCTCATAAATGGGCTCACTCATTGTATCAATAGTTCTATTTTATCAGTTTAATAACGATTTTGGGCGTAAATTACATTATTCTATAACTAATAAGCTAAACCCTAACCTTAAGTGATTGTATGGATGTAAGAGAACAGGTTGCTCATCAGCGTGTTGAACTTGAAGCTGCGGTAGCAAAAGCGCTTGAAGTTGCTGGTAAACAGGCTGATGCAGCCGAAGTAGCCATTAACAAAACAACAGGTATCAGTGTCTCAACTCGCATGTGTGAAGTTGAAAATGTTGAATTTAATAGCGATGGTGCGCTTGGCATTACCGTTTATCGCGGTAACCGTAAAGGCAGTGCCTCAACATCAGACTTAAGTGAAGCGGCTATTGCTCAAACTGTAGCGGCTGCGCTAGATATTGCAAATTATACTTCTGAAGATCCGTTTGCAGGCCCTGGCCCTGCGGAATTGATGGCACGTGATATTCCGGATTTAGACTTGTTTCACCCTGACGAGCCTGAGCCAGATCATGCAGCAGCTGTTGCGATTGCCGCTGAAGAAGCGGCATTAGCATTTGATCCGCGCGTAAAACAAAGTGATGGTGCAAGCTATGACAGTCACTATGGTGTCCGTGTTTATGGTAATAGTCACGGCATGTTAGCCAGTTATGCCTCTAGCCGTCATAGCATTAGTTGCTGCGTTATCGGTGAAGGTAAAAATGGCAATATGGAGCGTGATTATAGCTATACTACTTCACGTTTAGCCTCTGATATGTGGACGCCTGAACGTGTTGGTCGTCATGCAGCAGAGCGTACTGTCAGCCGAATTGATCCACAAAAACTGACTACGCGTGAAGCTCCAGTGATGTTTGCTGCTGATATTGCGACAGGATTATTTGGTCATTTAGTGATGGGTATTAGCGGCGCGAATTTATACCGCAAGTCATCATTTTTACTTGATAAACTTGGCGAGCAGATTTTCCCTGAGTGGTTAAATATCAGTGAACGTCCTCATATTCTGCGTGGCATGGCAAGTACCCCGTTTGATAGTGAAGGTTTGGCAACTTATGATCGTGAAATCATCACCGATGGCGCGCTACAGACATATTTATTGACCAGCTATGCGGCGCGTAAAATGAAGATGCAGCCAACAGGCCATGCAGGTGGTATTCATAACTGGTTAGTATCATCAACAGGTGAAAGCTTTGAGCAAATGCTAAAGAAGATGGATCGTGGTTTGTTGGTGACTGAGTTGATGGGCCAAGGAGTTAACATTATCACAGGCGATTACTCGCGTGGTGCTGCTGGCTTCTGGGTTGAGAATGGTCAGATTCAATATCCGGTTTCTGAAATTACCATTGCCGGTAATCTTAAAGATATGATGCAAAATATTGTTGCTATTGGCAGTGATACTGAGATGCGCAGCCAGATCCTTACCGGATCAATGTTGTTAGATTCAATGAAAATTGCCGGTGAATAATCGTTGTTTATGACGTGATTTTTTCCCAATAAAAAAGTCCAAATCAAGTACTTGATTTGGACTTTTTTTATTCACGAATTATCACAGGTTAAGGCGTAATAAAGACCGTAGCTAAACCTAAAAACACCATTAAGCCGACAATATCAGTACAGGTTGTCAGTGCCATACCGCCAGCAAGTGCGGGGTCAATTTTGAGTTTTTTAAGCCCAATGGGAATTAATACTCCAGCCACACCAGCAACAAATAAGTTTGCTAGCATTGCTCCTGCCATGATCGCACCAAGTATCAAGCTGCCTTTCCAGACAAAGACCACCAAGCCGATAATTAATGCCCATACAAAACCATTAATTAATCCCACGCGTGCTTCTTTACTCAATAACCAGCCTGTATTGGTATCACCGATATGGCCAACAGCAAGACCACGAATAACCAGTGCTACGGTTTGGTTACCAGCAACACCACCCATTGATGGTACAATCGTCATCAATACCGCTACCGTTGCCATCTGTTGTAAAGTGTTTTCAAACATGTTGGAAACAGAGGCTGCAGCTAAAGCCGTTAGAACGTTAACACCTAACCAAATACTACGGCTTTTGGCCGATTTTAATACCGGTGCAAAGGTATCTTCGTCGTCATCCATACCAGCCATGGACATCATCGAGTGTTCCGCTTCTTCACGGATCAAGTCAACCACGTCATCGATAGTAATACGACCGACAAGGTGATTATTAGCATCAACGACCGGCGCTGAAATCCAATTTCGACGTTCAAAGATATTGGCTATTTCACTGTCAGCCATATCAACCGCAATCGCTTCATCAGCATCTTCCATCACATCTTTAATTTCGATGTCAGGTTGAGTTGTGATCAAGGTTGATAGTGATAGGTGACCAATTAAAATTTGTTTTTCATCTATTACATACAGAGAGTCAGTAGCCTCTGGAAGTTCACCACGCATACGTAAATAACGTAATACCACATCGGCAGTTACGTCACCACGAATCGTGATAAAGTCAGTACTCATCATGCCACCGGCTGTATCTTCCGGATAGGCGAGTGCTGCTTCAATACGATGACGATCGGTGGCATCCATTTGTGCCAATACTTCTTGGTAACGCTCATCAGAGAGGCTACGAAGTACGTATGCGACATCATCGCTTTCCATCCCCTCGGTAACAGCAGCCAGCTTCTCTGGCTCCATTTGCGAGACGATACCATCTTTTACATCTTCAGAAAGTTCATCAAGAATTTCACCTTGCTCTTCCGGATCCGTCAATTGCCATAAGACTTGACGTTCTTTCGGTGGTGATGCTTCTAACAGATGAGCAATATCCTCCGGCTCCATATCTTGGAGTAACCGTCGAACATGGACAAACATACCGTTTTCAAGCGCTTTGTTGACTTCTTGGAGTGTGTGATGGGTTTGATCTTGTTCTAATACATCCGCCATAGGTATTAGGCCCACTTATATTTGATGGCGCAATAAGCTGAATTTTAACGTAATCAGTTAGCTTTTGTCTTGTGCTGATTGATATTTAATTCGCCATAAAATGGCAAAGTATAGCCCATACGCATGAAAAACATGGTGAGATAGCTACTTTTCATGCTTTTTCTCTACCAATAACGCACTAAAAGGCGTATTAGATGATAATCTATCACACGCAAAAAAAAGTCATTAAACTAAAAAAAACAAACCACAATTTATCATCAAAGATTGATTGTTAGTGAGATAGGCTATTAATTATCTTCGTCAAAGCCAGCTTCAATGAGATTGGCAACCGCAATCAGGGCTGATTGCGCATCTTGACCTTCAGCACTGACCATGATTTTTTGGCCTTGAGCAGAATCAAGCATCAATAATCCCATTACACTATCAGCAGTGGCACTGTTAGTACCATTGGTGATAGTAATAACCGCTTCAAAGCTTTGGGCTAGCTCAACTAACTTAATTGCGGCTCGAGCATGAAGCCCGAGCCGATTACGTATAAATAATTCACGACTGATGGTCATTTATAATTTTCCAGCGTGCGGTGACGTACCTGCACTTGTTGGCCTTGCTGAGTAAAATAGTCAGCTAGTTGCTGGGCGATATAAACTGAACGATGTTGTCCACCGGTACAGCCAATAGCAACCGTAACATAACTACGGTTATTCTTTTCTAGCATCGGTAACCAAGTTTCAATGAAATTACGCAATTGGTAATTAAGTTTATTGACTTCAGCGTGAGCAGCTAAGAAATCTTTAACACCTTGATCAAGACCCGTTTGTGGTTTGAGCTCTGGCACCCAATGCGGGTTTGGTAAGAAACGGACATCAAATACGTAATCAGCATCTGAAGGAAGACCATGTTTAAAGCCAAAAGATTCAAAGACTAAAATCAATTCACGCGCTTCACGGCCAAGTACTCGCGCGCGGACCGTTTCACTTAAATCGTGAATTGAACGGTTGGTGGTATCAATGACGAGATCGGCATGTTCTTTAAGCTCACTTAGTAACGCGCTTTCAGATTGAATCGCTTGTTCTAAGCTCATATTATGCCGAGATAGAGGATGTAAACGGCGTGTTTCACTGTAGCGTTTGACCAGTTCTTTATCATCAGCATCAAGAAAAATAACGTTGATATCAACATCACTGGCTAAATTTTTAAAAATGGCCTCAAGCTCACCTTGATGGGGGGGCATATTACGAATATCGATGCTAACAGCAATATCTTGTTCGTTATTGGCTATATCATTTACAAATTGTGGCAGTAGGTGTACGGGAAGGTTATCAACACAGTAATATCCTAAATCTTCTAGCACGCGTAGCGCGACCGATTTTCCCGAACCTGAGCGGCCACTAACAACCATTAACCTCATGGTTTAGCTACCTTTTTTTGGTTTTTTGGGACTGATTTATTGTTCATTAATCAGTATGTCATATAATTCTTGATCGGTTGTTGCATTGCGTAATTGCTTGCAAATTTTCTTATTACCCAATTTTTCAGCCATGCTTGCAAGGGTTGATAAGTGTTCTTTACATTGTTCTTCAGGAACTAACAGGGCAAATAACAGATCAATTGGTTGACCATCAATGGCATCAAAGTCTATGGGTTCTTGGCATTGAATAAGTACAGCTATCGCGTGATCACTGTTACTGATTCGACCATGAGGGATTGCAATGCCATTACCAATACCTGTGGTACCCAATTTTTCACGATTGAGCATACATTCAAATAATGGTTGTGGATTTTGATCAAGATGTGTTGCCGCGATCTCACTGATGAGCTCTAGCGCGCGTTTTTTACTGGAGCAAGGGACTGCACTTTTAGTACAGTCCAAGCTCAATACGTTACTCAGTTGCATGATTAGTGACTATTGAGTTTATCTTTGTGTTTGTTTAATTGACGGACCAGTTTATCAGTCAATTCGTCAATCGCGGCATACATATTTTCAGAATCAGCTTTAGCGTGGATTTCTCCTGAATTTATATGTAATGTTGCTTCTGCAATTTGTTGCAGCTTTTCGACATTTAAGATCACTTGAACGTTATTGATTTTGTCGAAAAAGCGCTCTAGTTTTTCAAACTTAGTACTGACATATTCGCGCAAAGAATCGGTTACATCAACATGGTGTCCGGTAATATTGATTTGCATAGACGTCTTCCTTTTGTTGGCGCTGATCTGAGTTAGATCAGACATTTTCGCTGATTTGATGGCGGAATTCCAAGCGATTCACGGTATTTAGCGATAGTTCGCCTTGCTACCATGATCCCTTGTTCTGCCAATAAAGTCGCAATTTTGCTGTCACTCAGGGGTTTAGCCTGATTTTCAGCAGCAACAAGTTTCTTCACCAGTGCGCGAATAGCAGTCGATGAACATTCACCGCCATTATCCGTACTGACATGACTTGAGAAGAAGTATTTCAATTCAAAAATACCCCGAGGCGTATGCATATATTTTTGGGTTGTGACTCGGGATATGGTGGATTCGTGCATTTCAACCGCAAGAGCAATATCGTTAAGCACCATTGGTTTCATGGCTTCTTCACCAAACTCAAAAAAGTCTTGTTGTTGTTCAACAATACAACGAGCAACCTTCAATAAGGTTTCATTTCGACTTTCAAGGCTTTTAATCAGCCATTTTGCGTCTTGAAGGTGGGTACGAATAAACTGGCCATCAGCACTATTGCGAGTGTTATTACTTAATGCGGCATATTGCTGATTAACTTTGATGCGTGGAATACTATCAGGGTTAATGCTAACGACCCATTTACCCTGTTCTTTAAAGACTGATACATCAGGAATAACGTATTCAGTTTCAGTTGAAACGACATGGTTACCAGGGCGAGGATCTAAGCTATGAATCAGTTCCATGACCGCTTTAAGCTCAGGCTCCTTAAGTTTAGTTTCACGCATTAGCTGACGGTAATCACGATTACCTAATAAGTTAATGTGGTCGCGCAATAGCAGCTTAGCTTCTGTCAGCCATTGAGTCTGCTCAGGATAAGTAGCAAGCTGTAGCAATAAACATTCTTGTAAATTGCGAGATGCTACTCCGAGAGGATCAAATTGTTGTACGCGTTTTAGAACCGCTTCGACTTCATCAAGCTCAATTTCTAGATCTTCATTCTCGAAATTCTCTAAAATTTCGGTGGTGCTACAGCTGAGATACCCTTTCTCATTCACAGCATCAATAATAGCGGTCGCAATGGCTAGATCGGTATCACTGAATGGAGTGAGGTGGACTTGCCACATTAAGTAGTCTTGCAATGACTCAGTGGTTTCCCCTTGGTAAACCGGTATGTCGTCATCAAGAGCAATGCCTGCGCTACCTGTACCCGCACTGTAAACGTCATCCCAGGTACTATCGACGGGGAGCTCTGCTGGCAACTCACGGGTTTCAAGTACTTCAGCGGTATCAAAACTCTCAATATCATCAAGATTTTCGCTGGTGTCGTTAGTGGTGAGTTCTGCAGTTGAGGTTTCATTGTTAGTACTTACTTCATTTGCATCAACTGTTTCATCGAGCTCTAGAAGAGGGTTACCATCAAGCGCTTCTTGGATTTCTTGCTGAAGTTCTAACGTAGATAGCTGCAACAAGCGAATAGCTTGTTGTAGCTGAGGCGTCATTGCTAACTGTTGACCGAGCTTAAGTTGGAGCGAAGTTTTCATTAACGTTGATACACCTTATTGTTATTGTTGTTATTATCTGTAATCAATAGCCAATGGTGAATGCTAGAGACGGAACTGATCACCAAGATAAACCCGTTTTACATGTTCATGGTTAAGAACATGATCTGGTGTACCGTTAGCAATAAGGTGTCCTTGGCTTACAATATAAGCATGTTCACAGACATCCAGTGTTTCACGAACGTTGTGGTCGGTAATTAATACCCCTAATCCACGATCTCGCAAATGTTTAATGATTTTCTTGATATCAATCACTGAAATAGGGTCAACACCGGCAAACGGTTCATCCAGTAAAATAAACTTAGGATTAGCTGCGAGTGCGCGTGCAATTTCAACTCGACGGCGCTCACCACCAGATAATGCTTGCCCTAAACTATCGCGAATGTGTTGAATATTAAACTCATCTAATAATTCTTCCGCTTTATCTTGGCGGTCTTCTTTAGTGAGTTCTTTGCGTGTTTCTAATACCGCCATTAAATTATCATAGACGGTTAAACGACGAAAAATTGAAGCCTCTTGGGGTAGATAACCAATACCCATGCGTGAACGGTTATGCATCGGCTGGAGACTAATATCTTCATCATCAATGGTGATCGTACCTTCATCACGGCTGACTAAGCCAACGATCATATAAAACGACGTGGTTTTACCAGCACCATTTGGACCAAGTAAACCAACAATTTTCCCTGATTCTACCTCAAGGCTGACATCGGAAACGACTTTGCGTCCGTTGTAACTTTTTGCAAGGTGTTCAGCTTTTAGAATAGCCATAAATAGTGTTTATTTCTTATTATTGTTTAATTGACTTGGTAAGATCACGGTGGTCACTCGCTCTTGGTTACCGCTTTCTGCTACCAAACGTTGGTCACGAATATTGTAAGTAATAATATTACCTTTAATATTGCTACCATCTTGATTAAGTTCAGCTTTACCTGTCATCTTTAGGCGTTCAGTCGAGGTTTCATAGCGCATTTTAAGCGCTTCACCGTCTAGTGGTTTACCGTCTTCCATTATTTGATGGAATGTGGCTGGTTTTCCATATGCCATAATGGTTTGTTGCTGCGATTTTGCGTTTGGTCGCGTGACAACGATTTTATTGGCGCGAATATCAATCGTACCTTGGCGTAACTTAACATTACCGATAAAAGTGACAATATTATTCGGCATATCAACTTGTTGACTGTCTGAATCAATATAAATGGGTTGTTTAGTATCACTTTTCATCGCCCATGTTGGTGCACTGATACACAACAAGCATAGTAGAGTACTAATTTTTAGTCGGTTCATATCTACCTTTTACATTTTTTAGAAGAGTAGCCACATTGCGATTCATATTGCCTTTCATGCCATCGCCTTCATTTTGAAAAACAGGGCCATTGATAATGACATGATCTTTGGTATCAAAATCTTTATTGACTAAATTTAAGCGTAGATTATCGGTTTTGATAACCTGAATATCAGAGTCAGGCAATAAATTAAAAATACGTACATTACCTTGTAAATGCAGGATTTTATCTTGTTCTAGCTTGGCGGTGTTAGCGCTTACTCGCCATTCTGCATTTTGACCTTGTTTAAACACCCACAATACGGGTTTAGTAAACGTTGTGATGCCACTGACGTTGAAATGTTCAAGATGGTCGGCATCAATTTGATATTGACGAATGCCTTTTAAATCAAAGCTAGTGTTACTGACTTTATTACCAATAAACATTGGTTTTTCGTCATTAGGTTTGACTTGAACATCTTGTCGCCAATGTTGTTCAAGCAGATAGTAGCCGAGCCATGCACAGATAATCATTAACAGTACATAGAATAGCTTTTTAAAAGTCATAGACTTAAGCCTTTATTGTCTTTAGGTGTTACCGATAATTGTTGGGTATACAAAGCGTTACATGACACCGGCTTTAAGCAAATCGTGCATATTGAGCGCCCCGACTAATTGGTTGTTTTCGGTCACCAATAAGCCATTAATCTTGTTATCTTCCATTAATTTTAGCCCTTCTGCGGCTAATAGTTGTGGTGAAATTGTTTGTGGGTTGCTTGACATGACTTCGCCAATACTGGTGTTATGAATATCAATATGATTATCCAATAAGCGTCGTAAATCACCATCAGTAAAAATACCACGTAATTGTTGGTTATGATCAACAATTGCTGTCATTCCTAGGCCTTTGTGCGATATTTCTAACAGCGCATCTTTAATACTGGCATGTTCTTCAATCATAGGCAGTAACTCACCGCTGTGCATTACATCAGCAATGCGAAGTAATAATTTGCGACCTAACGCACCACCTGGATGAGACAGCGCAAAATCATCAGCAGTAAATCCGCGAGCTTCCATCACTGCAATCGCAACCGCATCTCCCATGACAAGGGTGGCTGTGGTGCTTGAGGTTGGCGCCAGATTTAACGGACAAGCTTCTTTATCGACGGTTACTTGAAGGTTCACTTGTGCCATTTTAGCCATGCTAGACTCAGGTTGACCCGTCATGCTGATCATCGCAATGCCAAGGCGTTTAATGACCGGCAGTAATGCGAGAATTTCCGTCGCTTCACCTGAGTTTGAAATCGCAATTACAACATCACTTTTTTTGATCATACCAAGGTCGCCGTGGCTAGCTTCACCGGGGTGAACAAAGAAAGCTGGCGTTCCTGTACTGGCCAATGTTGCTGCTATTTTACGTCCAATATGACCTGATTTTCCCATTCCCATAACGATCACTTTACCTTGGCAATGGAGGATTAATTCACACGCAAGAGTAAAGCTGTTATCAATGTAATGACGAATTTTTTCAAGGGCTTGTAACTCAGTATCAAGTACTTTTTTACCATGGCTGCAAAAATCGAATTGACCAGACATCAGTGAGTGCTCCTGTTATGCGGCAACATTTAGAAATAAGAAAGCTTGATAAGCGACAAAACAAATGACCAAGATACCGCCTTCAACTCGATTAATTTGGCGGCGTTTACCGAGAGCCATTACCAGTAATAGAATTGAAATTGCCAACATAACATAAAAGTCACGATCCATCGCTAATGGGCTTAATGCGGATGGATTGAGTAATCCAGGAATACCCATGACCGCTAATATATTAAAAATATTAGAGCCAATGATATTACCCACAGCCATATCATCTTCGCCTTTAAAGACGCTCGCTACTGATGCTGCCAGTTCAGGTAGACTGGTACCTACGGCAATAATGGTTAAACCAATCACTAAATCACTCATTCCAAAGTATTTAGCGATAGTAACCGCAGAGCCTACCACCATGTCTGATGAGTATAATAAAATCCCTAAGCCAATCAAAACCCAAATAATCGCTTTGGTGTTACTCACGCCTGTTGGAATCTCTGCTTGTTGCTCTTCAATTAAAGGATCACTGGTGCTATTACGGCTTATTTTCATCATCACGATTAAGAAAATGCCAAACAGTACCGCAAGAATAATCCCTTCATTACGGCTTAAATAGTTATCCCATAAAATAGCCCCAGCAATAACCGTCACTCCAAGCATGATCGGCAATTCACGGCGAATAATGGTCGAACTAATGCTTAAGGGTTTGATGATGGCTGTAATACCAAGAATTAGTGCAATATTAGCAATGTTTGACCCTAATACATTACCAACGGCAGTATCAGTTTTATCAGCAAGTGCTGCTGTCGCCGACACCATCATTTCTGGTGCTGAGGAGCCCATGGCAAGAATAGTCATACCGATAACCAGTGGTGCGACCCCAAAATTTTTCGCTAATGCGGCCGCGCCATATACTAATCTATCGGCACTCCACACCAGTAAAGCTAACCCGACACAGAGCAACACAATGGCTTCTAGCATGTTAATTCCTTTTCAGTATGACTCGCTAAAATAGTGAATTTCAATCAATTGATGAGAGATTTCCAATTTGAGTTGCTAATTTTGACGTTAACTCATGCAAAAGGGAAGCATAAGCCAATACTAATTATCATCTTGAAACGGTTTTATGACGACGGGCTTGATTAACAGCAACTGAATTAAAGCGGATTAAGGCTGCAAATTAGGCCGTGGTTGTTTATACTTTTAAAACGATGTTTTATTGTGTGTGGTTAGCATCGGTTTAATTGGTTTTCGGTTGAATTTGTCCAGTTAATGTCGCTTTTGTCGCAAATGTATTATTTTTAATAAAAATTCGCTATTTAAGTGCGATAAAACCTCGCTTAGGTTGAGTTGGCTGCTAATTCCTCCTATTATCAGCGCTCTTTTTTATGATATACACTGATTATTTTTAAGTTATTTATTATCAAGTGGCTTACAGCGCTATTGTGTCAAATAACATCAATATTCATCGCTTATGCAAGCTAGTTAGCGAGAGGTAACCTAAATATAATGCTCAATGATGATGTACTTGTTTCGATTAAAAATATGACCTTCACGCGTGGTGAGCGGTTTATTTTTGATGATATTAGCCTTGATATTCCACGTGGAAAAGTCACCGCGATCATGGGACCGTCAGGTATCGGTAAAACGACCTTATTGCGCTTAATCGGTGGCCAGATAGCGCCCGACAATGGTGAAGTGTGGTTTGATCAATGGAATATTCCGACCTTGCGTCGCAGCGAACTTTATCAAGCTCGTAAGCGCATGAGTATGTTATTTCAATCTGGAGCATTATTTACTGATATGACGGTGTTCGATAATGTCGCATTTCCGTTACGAGAACATACTCAGTTACCTGAAGATTTATTGCGAACTTTAGTGCTACTAAAATTAGAGGCGGTTGGCTTACGCGGTGCTGCACAATTGATGCCCAATGAGTTATCGGGTGGTATGGCACGGCGAGCTGCATTGGCACGTGCGATTGCGCTTGATCCTGATTTAATGATGTATGACGAACCTTTTGTTGGCCAAGACCCAATCACAATGGGCGTGCTGGTAAAATTAATTCGTGATCTTAATCAGGCGTTAAATATTACCTCAGTGATCGTATCGCATGATGTGCCTGAAGTGATGAGTATTGCAGATCATGTCTATATCCTCTCTGGCGGTAAGATTATTGGTAGTGGTACGCCAGATCAATTGCGCGCAGATACCAACCCTCAAGTACGTCAATTTTTAGATGGCGATGCAGATGGTCCGGTACCATTTCAATTCCCAGCGCAGCCGTTAGGTGATGATTTATTCGGTTAATTAATGTAGCGCACTGATTGGCATTAGGGTCGCGGTGCATGACAACAGAGAATATGAGCAAAAAATGATAATTGATGCGATTTCCCAATTGGGACGAGCGACTATCGAAAAGTGTCAAGCCTGCGGCCGTGCAAGTTTGATGTTATACGGCGCACTAGTATGTAAGCCACAACCGATAAAAATGTTGCCATTATTGATCAGACAACTGTATTCAGTTGGCGTGTTATCAATGGCGATTATTTTAGTGTCGGGATTATTTATCGGTATGGTATTGAGCCTGCAAGGTTATCTGGTATTAGCCGGTTACGGTGCTGAAACCAGCCTTGGTCAAATGGTGGCATTATCGTTATTGCGTGAATTGGGGCCGGTGGTGACGGCACTATTATTTGCCGGACGTGCAGGCTCTGCATTAACCGCTGAAATTGGCTTAATGAAAACTACCGAGCAATTATCAAGTATGGAAATGATGGCGGTTGATCCGCTGCGGCGTGTGATTGCCCCTCGTTTTTGGGCTGGGGTTATTTCAATGCCATTGTTAGCGCTGATGTTCTCTTTAATTGGACTTTGGGGCGCACAATTAGTCGGTGTTGATTGGAAAGGGATCGATTACGGCAGTTTTTGGTCGGTGATGCAATCATCGGTTGATTTCAGTACTGATATTGGTAATAGCATTATCAAATCGGTGGTATTTGCTATCGTAATAACATGGATTGCTGTCTTTAATGGCTATGATGCTGTACCAACCTCTGAGGGGATCAGTCGTGCGACAACCCGTACCGTGGTTAATTCATCATTAGCGGTATTAGGACTTGATTTTGTGTTAACTGCACTAATGTTTGGTAGCTAAACATTCACTTAGCCGCATCTATAACGACGGCATAAAATTAGATGGATAAAGATAATGCAACAAAATAGACGATTAGAATTGTGGGTTGGTGTATTTATGCTGGCCGGCATCAGTGCTTTATTAGTATTGGCGTTTAAAGTCGCTAATGTTCAAAGTTTTGGTAGTACAGAAACTTATACCCTAAAGGCGCACTTTGACAATATTGGTGGCTTAAAAGTACGTTCTCCAGTCAAGGTGGGCGGAGTTAACGTCGGTGAAGTGACGTCGATTACGTTAGATAAACAGACTTATGTACCGATTGTGACCTTAGCTATCAATAAAAAGTTTGGTTATTTTCCTGAAACCAGTTCAGCATCGATTTTAACCTCTGGCTTATTGGGTGAGCAGTACTTAGGTATTCGTCCTGGATTTATTGATAGCGATACTGAAATGCTACATAACGGAGATTTAATTGAAGACACTAAATCTGCATTAGTATTAGAAGATATGATTGGTCAAGTGCTGTACAGCCTTGGCGGTGATAAGAAATAATGAGGAGAACCACCATGAAACTTATACGTGGCTTAATGCTGTGTTTGCTTGCTGTTCCGATGTTGGCACAAGCTGCAACCATTGATCAGACTAATCCTTATCAAATGATGGATAAAGTATCAGCACATTTGTTTGGTACTTTAAAAGCAGAACAGAAAAAAATTCAAGCTAATCCTGAAGAACTTCGAGTGATCGTTAAGCAAGAATTATTGCCTTATATTAATACCCGTTATGCCGCATACAAAGTCTTAGGGGCTAATTTACGTAATACAACTGCTGAGCAACGTGATGCCTTTACTGCGGCTTTCACTGATTACTTAGTGGCATCTTATGCACAAGTGCTTACTCAATATACTGATCAAAAAATCGAGTTAGAATCACCTAAACCTGTGCCTGCTGATCGCAGTATTATTTCGGTTCGAGTGGATATTATTGATCCGCAACGTCCGCCTATTCGTCTTGATTTCAAATTACGTTTGAATAAAAAAACTAAAGAATGGCAGGGATTTGACATGGTAGCTGAAGGTGTCAGTATGCTTTCAACGAAGCAAAGTGAATGGAGTGGTCAATTACGCACCAAAGGTATTGATGCGGTGACACAAAGTTTACGTGATTTGGCAGCGAAACCGATTCAGATTGAGAACAACTAATCATGGCTGTTAATCAGATTAGTTGGCAAGTTATTGCTGATGGGCAATACCGCTTGTCAGGGGCGCTAGATCGTGACACAGTGCCTGCTTTTTGGCGCCAAAGAAACCAATGGATGCCACATAATAAGCAGTTAACACTCGATCTTGCTGACTTGTCTCGAGTAGACTCGGCTGGCATGGTAATGTTGCTGCATTTGTGCCAGCAACTTAAGCAAACGGGAAGTAACGTGATGTTACATAATATCCCTCAAGAGCTTAAGACGCTGTTTCGCTTAAGCCATATCGAATCAATGTTAACAGCTTGCATGGAGTAAGTTGTAGAGAGGATAGCTCGTGGAAATCTCTGAGATTAAACAAATTCTAGAAGCCGCTTTAGATGTCGATGAAGTCATCGTTACAGGCGAAGGTAGCCACTACCAAGTGATTGCTGTGGGTACATTATTTGACGGCATGAGCCGCGTTAAGAAACAACAAACAATTTATGGTCCATTAATGGATCGTATTGCTGCAAACGACATTCACGCGTTAAGTATTAAAACATACACGCCTGAAGAGTGGGCGCGTGATAAAAAATTAATGTCGTTATAGAGAGCTAAATGATGCAAAAGTTTCGTATTCAGGGCAGCGGCCCATTAAGCGGTGAAGTGGCTATTTCTGGCGCTAAAAATGCAGCATTGCCAATTCTATTTTCCGCTTTACTTGCTGAAGGCCCAGTAGAAATTGCTAATGTGCCTCAGTTACGCGATATTGATACCACCATGGAATTACTGTCACGTTTAGGCGTGAAAGTGTCGCGTAATGGTTCATCAGTTGATATTGATGCTAGCGATGTTAACGAGTTTTGTGCGCCGTATGATCTTGTGAAAACCATGCGCGCATCGATTTGGGCATTAGGTCCTTTAGTGGCTCGCTTTGGTCAAGGTCAAGTGTCATTACCGGGTGGTTGTGCAATTGGTGCGCGTCCAGTCGACTTACACATTGTGGGTCTTGAACAGCTTGGCGCAACGATCACTCTTGATGAAGGCTACGTGAAAGCGTCTGTCGATGGCCGTCTTCAAGGCGCCCATATCGTAATGGATAAAGTCAGTGTTGGCGCAACAGTAACCATTATGTCGGCAGCGACTCTTGCTGAAGGTACAACGGTTATTGAAAATGCAGCTCGTGAGCCAGAGATTGAAGACACAGCAGCATTTTTAAATGCCATTGGTGCTAAAATTACCGGTGCAGGTACGGCCACGATTACGATCGAAGGTGTTGATCGTCTTGCTGGTGGTCACCATGAAGTGGTTGCTGATCGTATTGAAACGGGTACATTTTTAGTGGCTGCTGCGGTTTCTGGTGGCAAGATTGTGTGTCGTAATACCAAGCCTGAACTGCTTGAAGCAGTATTAGCTAAGCTAGAAGAAGCTGGTGCTCTGGTTGAAACTGGCGCTGATTGGATCAGCCTTGATATGACTGATCGTGAGCTTAAAGCCGTGAATATTCGTACTGCGCCGCACCCAGGTTTTCCAACCGATATGCAAGCGCAATTCTCGCTATTAAATTTAATGGCTAAAGGTACTGGCATTATTACTGAAACGATTTTTGAAAACCGTTTTATGCATATTCCAGAGTTAATCCGTATGGGTGCTCACGCTGAAATCGAAGGTAACACTGTTATTTGTGGTGATACTGATGGTTTAAGTGGCGCGCAAGTGATGGCAACGGATTTACGTGCATCGGCAAGCCTTGTGATTGCGGGTAGCATTGCTAAAGGCGAAACCATTGTTGATCGTATTTATCATATCGATCGTGGTTATGAGTTCATTGAACAAAAGTTTAGTGCGCTTGGCATGAATATCGAACGTATTTCTGCATAAACCTTTTAGGTTAGCTAAAAACAAAAAACCTCGTACATTGTACGAGGTTTTTTTTATTGCTGCTGCTTGGCTATTTGGGTGGGTTCGCCATTGGTGGTCGATTAGCAACAGTGACCGGAATCATCATCGGTTTACCGTTACGTAATATTTTTACTTGAATATGTGTACCAGGGCGAATATCTGTCACGATGTCACGCACACTTTGAACATTAGTGACTTCTTTACCTGCAATTTCAATCACAATATCATTTTTCTTAAATCCTGCTTTTGACGCCGGACCAGTTGGATCCATACCATCAACGATAATGCCATTGACCTTGGCTACATCATAAAGCCGTGCCATTAATGGGTTGATTTCACGCCCTTGAATACCGATCCAACCACGAATCACGCGACCATCAGCAATTAACTTTTGCATGATCTTAATTGTTAGCTGATACGGAATAGCGAATGAAATACCATAGGTTTCGATATTAGTAGCCTGTTGGAAAGAGGCGGTATTAATACCGACTAATTCACCGCGAGTATTGACTAATGCACCGCCAGAATTACCTTTATTAATCGCAGCATCCGTTTGCAGAAAATCTTGCGGGCCATAGAAACTCATACCTGATCGGCCAGTGGCTGAGATGATACCAAAGGTTGTGGTTTGACCGAGATTGTAAGGGTTACCGATTGCCAGTACCACGTCACCAACGGCGGCTTTATATTGTGGGTTAACAGGAATGACCGGTAAATTATCGGCATTAATTTTTAATACCGCCAGATCGGTCAATTGATCTAAACCGATCAATTGCGCATTAAGAACACGGCCATCTTGCAGAGCAACAATGATTTGATCTGCATGGGCAACCACATGGTAATTAGTGACGATATAGCCTTTATCACTCATGATAACGCCAGATCCTAACCCTTGAGTACGTAGTTCACGTTCTTCGCTATTACTGTTGTCATAGCGGCGATTATAAATATTAACCACGGCTGGTGAAGCACGGCGAACGGCATAATTAAAAGAGAGTGGGGTTGAACCGTTATCGGGTAATGATAAGGACACTGGCGTCGTTGGACGTAAATCAGGGACGGCAATCAGCACTATAATTGCAGTAATCAGGCCAAGAGCAATAGAGCGACCAAGAAATGCCAGCATTAACTGTCCTTATAAAATGAGAAATAAAAAAGGTGCCAACAGAATAGCACCCCCTCTAGAGCGAGACCAACTTTTGGCACGATTGTAATGGTTAAATTAACGCAATATTCTTCGTGTCGTGATCGCGAATATAATGCTGGTTAACGAATAATAATATATAACACATTATTGCCACGTTGAATTTCAAGGGCGATCACTTGCGGTGGGTGCTGCAACAGTTTACGCAATTGGTTAAGGTTACTAATTGGAGTGCGATTGAGCCCAATAATAATATCACCTTTGCGCAGCCCTGATCGCGCCGCGAGTGAACCTTGAGAGACGTTACTTACTTCAACGCCGTGAGGCTTACCATTAACTGTAACATCAGTGAGTTGGGCACCGGTTAAGTTAGTGTGAATATCATCAGCTTTAACGATATTATTTTCACTGGCACCCAGAGTCACCGTAAATTGTTGTAACTTACCATTGCGCATAACTTGTAAGGTTAATGTTTTTCCTGCGCCAAGCGTGGCAACTTTGGCACGTAACTCACTGAATGAGCGAATAGGATTGCCATTGACTTGAGTAATAATATCACCCGCTTTTAAGCCTGCTTTTTGTGCTGCTGAATTAGGCATAACTTGGTTTACAAACGCACCTTTATTAGTGCTATAACCAAAGGTTTTGGCAAGTTCTGGTGTCAGTTCACGACCTTGAATGCCAAGGGTTCCTCGTTGAACACGACCAAATTTAATTAATTGTGAGGTAAGGTTATTGACCATATTTGATGGAATGGCAAATCCAATCCCAACATTGCCTTTATTAGGGGCTAGTATTGCGGTATTAATGCCGATCAGCTCACCGTTAAGGTTTATCAATGCGCCACCAGAGTTACCACTATTGATTGCCGCATCGGTCTGAATGAAATCTTCAATATTTTCAAGATTCAATCCACTTCGACCTAATGCTGATACTATGCCTGAGGTCACCGTTTGTCCGAGCCCAAAAGGATTACCAATCGCGATCGCAAAATCACCGACTCGTAATTTATCTGAATTGGCTAATTTAATCGCTGTCAGTTTTTGAGGTGTTTGTATCTGTAGTAAGGCAATATCCGATGCTTTATCACTGCCAATCAATTTAGCCGTGACTTCATGACCGTCATAGAGTTGTACTAGTATTTTATCGGCGTTATTGATCACATGCTGGTTGGTAACAATGTAGCCTTTATCGGCATCAATGATCACTCCAGAACCTAAGCCGCGAAAAGGGCGTTCTTGAATTTGTTCGGCAGGAAAATTAGGACCAAAGAAAAATCGATAAGCTTCAGGTAGTTGTTGCTTTGACACCTGCTTACCTTCAATCGCGATACTCACCACAGCTGGTGTTACTTGCTCAAGCATTGGCGCTAGGCTAGGCATCGGTTGATTATTAACAGCAACAGGTAACGCAGCATTGGCAGTGACTGGCGGCATTAGAGCGCTAATCGTTAATGCTAATGCGCTAATAACAAAAAGGTTTTTTTTACGCATGATGTAACTCCAACTTAATAAGTTAAAGTATGACTTATTCGCTGGAATTAAGTTCCCCCACGATGGTGGTTTGTGGGGGGAAGTCTTAGTATTGAGATGAGGCGCTAACTGACTTTTGCAGCAGTTTCTGTTGCAGGAATTTCATCGCTTCGAACCGTTGCTGGCTTATCGTTAAATAGCCCTGTCGCACCATTAGCATAATCTCGAGGTTGGTGATCCATGACTTCATCTTCAATCGGTTGAGCATTTTTAACCGCTTCGAGGTTGGTGATACGTTGTGCAAATGGATTATCTTGGGTCGGTAAGTTTGGCATAAGTTCGGCGGACGTTTTTGCCATATGCTCATATAACTTACTGTAATCCTTAGATACGTTATCTAATAATTCTGCACTACGAGCAAAATGGTCGACCAACTCTTGACGATATTGCTCAAGTTCATATTTTGATTTATCAAGATCTTTTTTTAGTGATATTTGTTGATTTTGGTTTTTGTTGGTAACGCGACTTACCAGGGAGCCAACAAAAATCCCAGCAATAAAAATAGCAACTGCAATAATCCAACTCATAGCCATGATAATTCCTTGTAATTGGGGTGTTAATACGTGTTTTCTCAGTCAGAGTACTGTTTATTAATAAGTAATAACGCTATTACTATACCTTGAGCAGGTTGCGCATGATACTGATTCAATCATATATTGTGACTATTTATGCTGCAGTTTTATAGCAATTAAGATGTAAAGGGATAACATCAAATGAACCAGCTGACGCCGCTCGACAAATACCATGCAGATCTACAACGTGTCGATTTTTTTGCCGATCCTGCTCAAGCGCAGGCGGTTGCTCATTTAGATGATCTATACCATCGATTAATTGCCCCTGCTGCTCCATCACCAGCCACGACGGAATGGCAACGGTTATGGTCAATGACTAAATCACTGTTTAAAACCACAACAACTCAAGCAGAAATCGTGCCAGTCACGGGATTGTATTTTTGGGGCGGTGTTGGGCGAGGGAAAACCTACTTGGTTGATACCTTTTATGAGTGTTTACCGACTGAACGAAAACTGCGAATTCATTTTCATCGTTTTATGTACCGTGTCCATCAGCAGTTGCAACAGCTTGATGGAACTGAAAATCCATTAGAGCATGTGGCGGATAATTTTAAACAGCACACTGATATTATTTGTTTTGATGAGTTTTTTGTTAGCGATATTACTGATGCGATGATTTTAGCAACATTACTGGATGCTTTGTTTAAACGGGGCGTTACGCTGGTGGCAACATCCAATATCGAGCCTGATGGTTTATATCGAAATGGTTTGCAACGTGCACGATTCTTACCTGCGATTGAGCTTATTAAGCAATACTGCCAAGTGGTCAATGTTGATGCTGGGGTTGATTATCGGCTACGGACATTGGTTCAGGCTGAAATTTATTACTCGCCATTAGGGCCACAAGCGAATGCTAATTTAGCGCATTATTTTGAGCAATTGACAACGGAGCCACGCCAGCATAATAAAAGCATCATCATTAATCAGCGCTCGGTGATTGCACAACGTGAAGCAATCGGGGTGGTACAGTTTAGCTTTCAGCAGCTATGCCAAACAGCGCGCAGTCAAAATGACTATATTGAAATTGCACAGTTGTACCATACGGTATTGCTTGCCGATGTACCGCTAATAACAGAGCAAGATGCCGCGCGGCGTTTTATCGCTATGGTTGATGAGTTTTATGAGCGTAATGTGACGCTCATTATTTCGGCTGCAGCACCATTAACTGAACTTTATACTAAAGGGCAATTATTGTTTGAATTTAAACGTTGTTGTTCGCGTTTAATTGAAATGCAAAGTGAACAATATTTAGCGAAACCTCATTTAATTGATGAATGACGACGGGAGTCAGTCGTGCAATTTGAGCCGATTAACACAGTTTTGATTGTGATTTATTGGCCTAATTATCAATTTCAGACGGTTAATATGAAAAAAAACCATTTTTTTTGGGAAAAAAGGTGATTTTTTCCACACCCTTCTCTATAATCTTGCGACCCACCGTACCTGTATGGCGAAAGCCAGGAGTGCCAACCACTCGAAGGGGTGATGACTGGGCTCTTAACAGAGGAATCATCATTTGATGGTTCTAGTAAGTGAAACTATTTAAATAATTGGGTATTAATTAGCATGAAAACTTTCGTTGCTAAACCAGAAACTGTAAAACGTGACTGGTATGTTGTTGACGCTGAAGGTAAAACTCTAGGTCGTCTTTCAACTGAAATCGCTTCTCGTCTACGTGGCAAGCACAAGCCGGAGTACACTCCACACGTTGACACTGGTGACTACATTGTAGTTATCAATGCTGAGAAAGTAGCAGTAACTGGTGCAAAGCGTACAGATAAAATGTACCACCACCACACTGGCTTCATCGGCGGCCTTAAGTCAATCAGCTTTGATAAGCTAATTGCTAAGAAACCAGAAATGGTTATTGAAACTGCTGTTAAAGGCATGCTTCCAAAAGGTCCTCTAGGCCGTGCTATGTTCCGTAAGCTTAAAGTTTACGCGGGTACTGAGCACAACCATGCTGCACAACAGCCTAAAGTACTAGACATCTAATTGGGAATTATGACAATGGCAGAGAATCAATACTACGGCACTGGTCGCCGTAAAAGCTCAGCAGCTCGCGTTTTCATCAAACCGGGTACTGGTAACATCGTAATCAACAAGCGTAGCATCGAAGAGTACTTCAGCCGCCCAACAGCGCGCATGGTAGTTCTTCAGCCTCTTGAGCTTGTTGGCATGACTGAGAATTTTGACCTATACATCACTGTTAAAGGTGGTGGTATCACTGGTCAATCTGGTGCTATCCGTCACGGTATCACTCGTGCTCTTATGGAATACGATGAAACTCTACGTCCTGCTCTACGTTCAGCTGGCTACGTTACTCGCGACGCTCGTTGCGTTGAACGTAAGAAAGTTGGTCTACGTAAAGCACGTCGTCGTCCACAGTTCTCTAAGCGTTAATATTACGCTTCCAGATTTTTATCTGGTTTACTGTGTACAGAAAAAGCTCAGCCCTCGGGTTGGGCTTTTTTTTGATTATTTTTTAGAAAGTATTGTTCATTATTGTTAATGATATCTTTTCTCGCACCTCGCACCTCGCATCTCGCACCTCGCACCTCGCATCTCGCATCTCGCATCTCGCACCTCGTACCTCGTACCTCGCACCATATCTTCCATCACATTTTTAACTAATGTCTGCTGCATAATAACGATAACTTGCCTGTGTTCGATATTTACCGCTAAACAAAGGTGTGAACTTGTGAATATATTGAGCTTTACATATTCTTAAAATGTTGGCGATAAATTGAAACTGTAGCAATATTGTTACTGCATTATGTTTGGATAGCTTTATATCTAAGCGTTAGGGATATATAAAAATAACAATCCAAGCAGGAGCTATTGGAGAAAATGGATGAGCAATGTGCGAGTAAGTAATGGAAGACGTCGCTTTCTAACGGCAACAACCTCGATCGTCGGCGGTATAGGGGCAATAGCGATTGCTGTGCCTTTTATTAAATCATGGAACCCAAGTGAGAAAGCCAAAGCCGCTGGTGCTCCCGTTGAAGTAAACATCAGTAAATTAGCTGATGGGCAAATGATTCGAGTGGAATGGCGTGGCAAGCCCGTCTGGATAGTACGCCGTAGCCAAGCAGTATTACAACAATTAGCCTCTCACGATGCTCAGCTTCGTGATCCTACCTCTAAAGAGCCACAACAACCACAATATGCGCAGAATTCACATCGTTCATTAAAACCTGAAATATTCTTAGCTGTCGGTATTTGTACCCATTTAGGCTGTTCGCCGACCTATCTACCCACCAGTTTTAGTGATCAAGTGAGTGGTGTTGCTGCTGGCTTTTTTTGTCCCTGCCATGGCTCAACCTTTGATATGGCTGGGCGAGTGTTTGCTGGAGTACCAGCGCCGCTTAATTTGGTGGTACCGCCGTATCAATTTCTAGACGATAACACCATTTTGGTTGGACTTGATAAGGAGACGGTGTAATGGCTGGCTTAGTTAATTGGATTGATCAACGTCTACCTATCGTAAATGCATACCGTAAACATTTGTCTCAATATCCAATGCCAAAGAACTTTAATTTTTGGTATGTGTTTGGCTCATTGGCGATGTTAGTCCTAGTTAATCAAATCATTACCGGTATTTGGTTAACCATGAATTATGTGCCTTCAGCCGAAGGTGCCTTTGCCTCGATTGAATATATCATGCGAGATGTTGAGTATGGATGGCTACTGCGTTATATGCACTCAACAGGAGCTTCAGCCTTTTTTGTCGTGATATATTTGCACATGTTTCGCGGCTTAATTTATGGCTCCTATCAAAAACCACGTGAGCTATTGTGGTTATTTGGCATGCTAATATTTTTAGTGTTAATGGCTGAAGCTTTTATGGGCTATTTATTGCCATGGGGACAAATGTCTTACTGGGGAGCGCAGGTGATTATCTCACTGTTTGGTGCCATTCCTGTGATTGGCGATGATCTCACTTTATGGATCCGTGGTGACTATGTGATTTCTGGCGCAACCTTAAACCGATTTTTTGCCCTACATGTAATTGCATTGCCGCTAGTGCTGTTGCTATTGGTGGTGTTACACGTATTAGCACTGCACGAAGTGGGGTCAAATAACCCTGATGGTATCGATACTAAATTGCCCAAAGGTAGCCAAGGTGATGATCATCAAACCCAGTTTACTTTTCATCAAGACTACACCAAAAAATACGACATTATTGATTCGATTCCGTTTCATCCTTACGGCACTGTTAAAGATTTGATTGGAATTGCAATATTTGGGTTGTTCTTTAGCTACGTGATCTTTTTTGCTCCAGAAATGGGCGGCTATTTTTTAGAAGCACCAAATTTTGAAGCCGCTAACCCTATGAAGACCCCTGAACATATCGCTCCGGTTTGGTATTTCACGCCTTTTTATGCCATTTTGCGCGCGGTACCCGATAAACTGTTAGGGGTCGCAGCAATGGGAGCTGCAATCGTATTTTTGTTCTTATTACCGTGGTTTGATCGCTGTAATGTGCGCTCATTTCGTTATCGTAGCAAATTGCATTTGGCTAACTTAGTTCAATTTACCATCAGTTTTATAGGGTTAGGTATTCTTGGATCTTTACCTGTTACACCGATATTCACCTTGTTGGCGCAGATATTTAGTTTTACCTATTTCATGTTCTTTATTGTGTTGTTTTTCTACAGTAAAAATGAAGCGACTCAACCGCTACCAAAGAGGGTGACATTCAAATGAAACAATGGATTGTAGCATTACTGGTTTGGCTGCCGACATTGGCTATTGCGGGTGGGGGCAATGTCAGTTTGCAAGCTGCGAATAATGATCTGACAGATAAAGCCTCATTGCAGCGAGGAGCACAATTATTTACTAATTATTGTGCGGGCTGTCATTCAACTCAATATCAACGTTATGAACGTGTAGCTACTGATTTAGGCATTCCTATTGAGCTTATGCAGCAACATTTAATGTTTAATCCCCAAGCTAAAATTGGTGATTTAATGACGAATGCGATGTCTGAGCAATATGCTGCTGCCTCATTTGGTGCGCCAACACCAGATCTTACGATGGTGGCACGAGTACGTGGAACCGATTGGTTATACACTTATTTACATTCTTTTTATGCTGATCCTAGCCGCCCATTTGGGGTTAATAACAGTCTTTTTCCAAGTGTTGGTATGCCACATGTGCTTGAAGAACTTCAAGGGGTACCGCGTAAGATCTATGAGACTCAGATGATCGATGGCAATCCCACTCAAGTCTTAATGGGGATCGAAACCGATGGCAGTGGTGAATTAACCCCACAGCAATATGACGTTGCCGTACGTGATCTGGTTAACTTCTTAGATTATTCTGCTGAGCCAATGAAGCTTGAACGACAGCGATTAGGGCTATGGGTGATGGGGTTTATTGGCTTATTTTTAGTATTAACAGTGCTGTTGAAGAAAGAATATTGGCGTGATGTCCACTGATAAGGTAATCTAGTGGGTTAAGAATCTCGCAATGGGGGCTTGAGCCTCCATTGCTTTTTGTGTATTAAATATACTGGAGGGGTTGATGGCTGTTGCTGCCAATAAACGCTCTGTGATGACTCTGTATTCTGATGCTTCAGACATCTACAGCCATCAGGTGCGTATCGTACTAGCCGAAAAAGGCGTTAGTGTTGAAATTGAGCTGGTTGATCCAATGAGCCTGCCGGAAGATCTGTTAGAACTGAACCCATACAGTTCAGTTCCAACATTGGTTGATCGCGAATTAGCGTTATACCAAGCTAACATTATCATGGAGTACTTGGATGAGCGTTTCCCTCACCCACCTCTAATGCCTGTTTATCCTGTTGCTCGTGGTAATAGTCGTCTGATGATGTACCGTGTTGAGCGTAACTGGTACTCACTGGCTGACAAGATTAATGCAGGCACTGCTGATGAAGCTGATAAAGCACGTAAGCAATTACGCGAAGAGTTGTTAGCATTAGCACCTGTATTTGCTGAATACCCATTCTTTATGAGTGACGAATTTAGCCTAGTTGATTGCTACCTAGCACCACTATTATGGCGTTTACCTGAAATGGGTATTGAGCTAAGTGGTACAGGTGCTAAAGAAGTGAAGGCATATATGACGCGCGTATTTGAACGTGATTCATTCCTTGCTTCTTTAACTGAAGCTGAGCGTGAAATGCGTTTAGCTGGCCAGTAATTATGGATATGGAAAATATGACGCCGCGTCGCCCTTATTTGTTACGCGCGTTTTATGATTGGTTGGTTGATAACGACCTTACTCCACACCTCGTCGTTGATGCGATGTTACCTGGAGTAAAAGTACCAATGGAGTTTGTGAGTGATGGTCAAATCATCCTCAATATTGCTCCTATGGCGGTGGGCAATCTAGAATTGAGTAATGAAGCTGTTAGCTTTAGTGCCCGTTTTAGTGGTCGTCCACATTCGGTTATCGTACCAATGTATGCAGTTTTGGCTATCTATGCGCGTGAAAACGGTGCTGGAACGATGTTTGAGCCGGAAGCTGCATACGATACTGAAACCGCTATCTATGATGATGAGCACGCGTTAGCAGAAGAAAACACCGATGATGTTGTGACTCCTACAGCGTCTCCATTTGCCGTTGTAACAGAAACGGTTGATGGCGATGAGCCTGATGATGAGCCACCACGTCCTCGTGGTCGTCCAAGCTTACGTGTAGTTAAATAACGTAGCCGTTAACGAAAATAAAAACGCAGCCAAGGCTGCGTTTTTTTATGGCTGTAATAACGCTATTGTTTAATAACACTACTACTTAATAACCTGAACGTTGTGGTTTTTCAAACAAGGTAATCACGTGTTCAACTCCTGACACATTACGTGCGATATTAGTGGCTATTGCAGCTTGTTCAGGTGCGACATAGCCAAGTAAAAAGACACGTTTGTTTTCAGTGATCACTTTGATTACCACATTAGTCAGTTGTTTACTGGCAATTAACTGTGATTTCACTTTGGTGGTTAGCCATGCATCACCGCTAATACTTGCCATCGTCAACAATGGTCGAACTTGGATTTGATTGTAAATACGATCAACGCCAGTGATATTACGAATTTGGTCAACAAATGCTTGTTTAAGCGCTTGTGATGTTGCTTGGCCAACTAATAATACTGTGCCATCTAGGGCGACACTATCAATACTGAGTTGTTTGGTATATTTACGAGTATGAGCAACGCCTGCAATATCCATTTCTATTTTTTGATCTTGCCAGTGCTGACCACTATTGCGTGGATCTTGAGTTGAAAAAACAGAACATCCAGTTAGAGATAAGCTTGAAATAACGACAAATGCCACTAACCACTTCATTAATTAACCTTCGTGATGAGGAAATAAAACTTGGTCAATTAAATCACATAAGCAATGAACTGTTAATAAATGGCCTTCTTGAATACGTGCTGTGCGTTGTGATGGAATACGAATTTCAACATCTTGTACACCAAGTAAGCCCGCCATTTCACCGCCGTCTTTACCGGTTAAAGCAATGATGGTCATATCACGAGTCAGCGCAGCTTCCATTGCTTTAATGATGTTTTTACTGTTACCGCTGGTTGAAAGTACCAATAAAATATCACCGGCTTGACCAAGGGCACGCACTTGCTTTGAAAATACCTCATCATGGTGATAATCGTTAGCGATAGCACTTAACACGGTGGTGTCTGCGGTTAAGGCCAATGCTGGTAGGCTCGGACGTTCAATTTCAAAGCGATTGATTAAGCATGAAGCAAGTTGCTGAGCGTTAGCTGCAGAGCCACCATTCCCACAACTTAAAATTTTATTACCATTTAATAGGCTTTGCACCATTGCTTGAGCAGCTTTAGAAATCGCATCAGGCAGAGCTTCAGCAGCAGCGATTTGGGTTTGAATACTTTCGGTAAAACTTTCTCGAATGCTATCTAGCATGACTAACCTTCAACTAATATGTTAGTAAACCACTCAATGTGGTGATGATGGCCCTGAATAGCAATGACATCAAACCGAAATTGGCAATGCTCAATCGAGTAACCATTTTTGTGTAACCAAAAAAATGCGGCTCGTTTGAGTTTTTGTTGTTTGCGCCAATTTACGGCTTCAGCTGCTGATCCATAGTGAACTTGGGCTCGGTATTTTACTTCAATAAACACCAAACATTTATCTTGTCGCATGATTAAATCAATTTCACCACTACGACAGCTAAAATTTCGTGCAATAGGCGTCAGGTGATGGCGGCACAAATACTGTTCCGCCATCTGTTCATAGGCTTGGCCAATCTGACGTTTATTGGGCAGAAGACTCACCATTGATAAGGTTTATGTTATCGGCTGCACTAGATGTATCAGAGATTGGTGCTGTTGGCATATGGGTTGCGGTCAGTGGTGTTATACCGTGACTGCTAAACTTACCCCAATCGATTTCACGTTGTACAACACATTGATTGTTAACTGATAAATCGCCAGTTTCTCCTTGTACGCTGTAATGACTATTAGCCCGCATTTCAGGAAGCTTTTTAGCAATTAAGTATGCATCCATACCAAAGGCATGCAGACGAATGCTGGTATTACCTTGGTTTGGCCACAGTTGATTAAAGCGCTCCATATAGCCGGGTTGCGGGTTAATCAGTAGTGGAATATCACTAACTTCAATACCGCGTAACTCACGGTTACCATTATGTTTATCTGGATTACTGCGTGAACTAGCGTAAATCTGAGCCGGATCACCACTTGGCGGCATTGATGCTTCAATGAAAGGCTTTAGCATCATCACTTCGTTACGACTAGCAACCATATAAATCGCATCAGCATGACTGCCGGCACCAGTGCTAAAAGCCCGCTTAATTTGCTGAGGTATTTGAGCTTGATTTCCAAAATTCACGATCAATGCTGGTTGATTATCAAGTTGTAACCATTGTTGATTAAATGCCTGTGCAACACGCTGTCCAAAGCCATTAGATGGCACCAAAATAGCAGGATTACGGTGGCCTTGGGCGTAAATACGTTCTGCAGCTTGCTGTGCTTCTTGCTCTGGTGACAAAGCAAAATAGCAAGCATTAGGTTTATTATTACTGATTTGTGACGGCATGTTTAACGCCAGCATATTGATATGGGTGGTGTTATCTTGCTGAAATTCAGTAATAATATTTTTACGTAATGGGCCAACAACAAACTGGGTACCGTTATGTTGTAGCTTTGCCATAATATCAGGCATTGATTGAGCTTCAGTATCGTAAATATTGAGCTCATTATTAGTATCGCGACTTTTATCATCCATCATTGAATTAATAAAACCATCACGAACCGCTTTGCCTTGTGCGGCAAAACGACCTGAAAGTGGTAATAATAATGCGATATTATCGAGCTTAACTGCCTTCATATCGATCAATGCTTTTAGATCTGCGGGTAGATATTGATTCGCAGGATGATAAGGGTGGCGATGGAGCCATTGCTCAAGCGCTTGCTTAAGTTGCATTGGTGGTAAAGTTGCGCTGTTTTTCAACATCGCAAGTTCAACCCAGCCTTTAAGCACACTGTCGTTATCAGTCAGCTTAACACTGCCTAATTGAGCATTGGTATAACCACTTAGATCATGCCAAACTTGTTGCCAATTGGCCGCTTTTTGACTTTGATCTAAATAGTAATCAAGCTTAGTACGTTCGCGTGCGGCTTGGAACGGGTGGTTTAGCTGTTCCAATAAGTTGGCACGTAGGGTGTAATAACGCTGATACTGGCTTTTAGTTAACTGCCATGATGGCTGAAAATTTAAGCTATTGAGTGCAGCTTGTGGTTGACCTTGATGCTCACGTACCATGGCGCGCGCAAGTTGCCATTCAGCAATTTGAGTCGGGTTCATGGACTGTTGAGATAATTTAGCAATCCATTGATCGGCTTGTTGCCATTTATTTTCGAGGATCATCGCTTTAACAGCCATGATCTCCCAGTTAATGCGCTCTGCGCCATCACTGGTATTGGCTTTACTTAAATAGGCGGCTGAGCTTTGAGCGGCTACCGCAGTGATATCCGTTAATGGTACCTGCTGTTGGTTGTACAGGTTTGGCGTGCTACACCCTGCTAAAGCAACAGCAAGGGCTACAGGCGCCATCAGTCGTGATACACTTTTACGCTTATGGGTAAAATTGGGCATTGAATTTATTCAACTGTGACAAATTACTCTTGATATTAACTGCAGATGAGATCTTAGACAAATGAGTGAGAGCAATTCAGGCATGGTAGATGTCGCAACGTTGTACATCGTACCAACACCTATCGGTAATCTTGCTGATATAACGCAGCGCGCATTAGACGTATTAGCAAACGTAGATCTAATTGCTGCTGAAGATACACGTCATACATCGCGATTGTTGTCCCATTTCTCTATCTCGACCCGCACCTTTGCGCTTCACGATCATAATGAACAGCAAAAAGCTGATTTTTTGATTGAGAAACTTCAGGCTGGTACTAGCATAGCGCTGGTGTCGGATGCTGGTACGCCGCTGATCAGTGATCCAGGGTATCATCTTGTTAATCGCTGTCGTCATGCGGGTGTTAAAGTTGTGCCATTACCGGGTCCATGTGCTGTTATTACAGCTTTGAGCGGTTCTGGTTTACCTTCTGACCGTTTTAGTTTTGAGGGATTTCTTCCTCCCAAAAGCAAAGGTCGCCGCGATTGTTTTCAAGCATTAGCAGACGATGCACGAACATTGATTTTTTATGAATCGCCACATCGTATTAATGATTCCCTAAGTGATATGTTAGCCGTGCTTGGCCCTGAACGCCAAGTAGTATTAGCGCGTGAGTTAACAAAAACTTATGAAACTATCCATGGTGCACCATTGGGTGAGCTCATTGATTGGTTGGCAGCAGACAGTAATCGTGTTCGTGGTGAGATGGTTATTTTAGTGGCTGGACACCGTGCGCTAAAAGATGAGTTATCGGTAGAGATTCTACGTACGCTAACATTACTAGCGAAAGAATTACCGCTGAAAAAAGCGGCAGCGTTAACCGCTGAAATTCACGGTGGCAAGAAAAATGCACTCTATAAATGGGGCCTTGAAAATCTAGAGTAATAGCGCTATCTAGCGCTGGTTACTCTAGATTTGAGCTTAAGAGCGTGGTTTTTATCATCGAATTAAAATTAGGCGCTGATTTTTTGTCCAAGCTGTAATTTTGATGATTTTTTCACTGGTAACTGTGAGCGTTGTCTTATACAATTCGCGCCGGAGTTGGTCAGGTAATCGCTGCTTCATTGGTAACCTTTGGGAAGTCAATGGAGGGGAGGAAAGTCCGGGCTCCACAGGGCAGGGTGCCAGATAACGTCTGGGGGGCGCAAGCCTACGACAAGTGCAGCAGAGAGCAAACCGCCGATGGCCCATTGCTTGCAATGGTGCACAGGTAAGGGTGAAAGGGTGCGGTAAGAGCGCACCGCACGGCTAGTAATAGTTTGTGGCAAGGTAAACTCCACCCGGAGCAAGACCAAATAGGTCCCTAATGGCGCGGCCCGCGTTGGGGACGGGTAGGTTGCTTGAGTCTGTGAGCGATTGCAGACCTAGACGAATGATTGCCGCCGCGAAAGCGGAACAAAACCCGGCTTATCGACCGACTCCCTACATTTAGAGAAGGTGGTGTTTGATTACAAGCACCACCTTTTTTGCGTTTTATTTTCCGCCAAAATTACATTTCGCAATCAGGTTTACTTAGCCACTGTTAGAAGTGTGTCTGAATTAGTGCCAATTGCTTGACATCGTTTTTGTCTCATACGTACACTTTGTGGTGGGAATTTGTGGGGAAAAGTGGTGTTGTCTCATTATCTTTGTTGTTATTCTGCTAAAGTGAGTAATTAACCTACTCTTTTATCATGTAATCTGACCGAGAACCCCCAATGTTAAGAGGTGCCACTAGCGTTGTTATTGATGATAAAGGCCGCTGGGCAATGCCTAAGCGTTACCGAGCATCGTTAATTGAGCAATGTCAGGGACACTTTGTTTGTACTATCGATCACCAGTTTTGTTGCTTGTTGCTATATCCCATCGATGAATGGGAACGAATTGAAGCTAAATTAGTACGTCTATCCAGCCTTCATCCCGCAGAGCGGCGCTTGCAACGATTATTGCTTGGGCACGCTTGTGAATGTGAATTGGATGCGCAGGGAAGGATATTAATTCCACCGACGTTAAGACAATATGCTCAGTTAGCGAATAAAATTATGGTCGTTGGCCAGTTAAATAAATTTGAAATCTGGTCTGCGCCTTTGTGGCAACAGCAAATTGAACATGATATCGACCTTCAGGCTGAGGATGCGCCGGAACCTTCCCCGCGCCTTAGTGAGCTTTCACTTTAGCTGAAATTATATTTATGTCTGAGCAATTTGAGCACGTTTCCGTTTTACTTAATGAATCAGTAGACGGGTTAGCGATTAAACCCGATGGTATCTATATCGATGGTACTTTCGGTCGTGGCGGTCATAGCCGTTTAATTCTGTCAAAATTGGGTGACAACGGTCGCCTTTACAGCATCGATCGCGATCCTCAAGCTATTGCTGAAGCGCAAAAAATTGATGATCCACGTTTTGAAATTATCCATGGTCCATTTTCAGGCATGGAAAAATACATGCAAGAACGTGATCTGATTGGTCGTGTTGATGGTGTGTTACTTGATTTAGGTGTGTCGTCTCCACAGCTTGATGATGCCGAGCGTGGCTTTAGCTTCATGCGTGACGGCCCACTAGATATGCGTATGGATCCAACATCAGGTATGTCTGCTGCTGAATGGTTAGCAGAAGCTGATGCTGATGATATTGCATGGGTATTAAAAGAATTTGGTGAAGAACGCTTCGCTAAGCGTATTGCGCGTGGCATTGTTGACCACCGTGACAACCCTGAAAAAGAGCCGTTAACTCGTACGCGTGAGCTTGCGAGCTTGATTGCTGAAGTATCGCCATTTAGAGATAAGCATAAGCACCCAGCTACGCGTAGTTTCCAAGCCATTCGTATTTACATTAACAGTGAATTAGAAGAGATTGATACTGCGTTACATGGCGCAATGAATACCCTTGCTAGCGGTGGCCGTTTATCAGTGATTAGTTTCCATTCATTGGAAGATCGCATGGTAAAACGCTTTATTCGTAAGCAAAGTAAAGGTCCAGATGTACCTGCCGGTTTACCATTAACAGAAGATCAAATTAAAGCGCTAGGCTGTGCTGATATGAAGCCTATTGGTAAAGCGATTAAACCGTCACAAAATGAACTTGGTTATAACACCCGTGCTCGTAGTTCTGTGCTACGTTTGGCCGAGCGTCTATGAAATCAACAGAATCTTCAATGAATCTGGCTAGCCTGATCGGACGAGACCTCGTCACGGTCGGGTTAGTGCCGCTGATTCTAACCTTCGCGATCCTCATTTCTGCTTTATCTGTCGTTTATGTTACTCATGAATCTCGCCAATTAATTGCTCAGCAAGAAAAATTGCTAATGCAACGTGAGAACTATGATGTTGAGTGGCGAAATCAAATTCTTGAAGAAAACTCGCTTGCAGAGCACAGTCGTATTGAACGATTAGCTGAAACTGAACTCAAAATGCAACGTCCATCTGTCGATAATGAAATAGTCATACATTAAAAGATGAAATTATTTAATCGTTCAAATAAAAAGACTCAATCTTCTAAGAGCGCGCCATTTTTAAAATGGCGTTTTGCCATTATCTGCGGTTTTATTTTATTAGGTTTCTTTGGCCTAATCGCGCGTGCTGCCTATATTCAGGTACTTGAACCTGGTCGTCTTATTCAAGAGGGTGACGCCCGTTCACTACGGGTGCAGTTAATGCCTTCTGCACGTGGCATTATCTCTGATCGTAACGGTGAGCAACTGGCGGTAAGTGTGCCAGTACAAGCGGTGTTTGCTAACCCGGTTGAGATATTTAAACACGGTGGTCTTAGTGATACTAACCGTTGGAATGCACTGGCTGATGTGTTGGATTTAAATCGTGCCAAGCTACTGCAACGCATTGAAAAAAATAAAAACCGCAAATTCATTTATCTCGCGCGTCAAGTTAGCCCACCAATGGCTAATTATGTCGAAAAATTAAAATTAAAGGGGATTGGTTTACGTGCTGAGTCGCGTCGTTTTTATCCTTCAGGTGAAGTTAGCGCCCAATTAATTGGCTTTACTGGTATTGATGGCCATGGACTTGATGGCATTGAAAAGACCTATGATGGTTGGTTAACGGGTGAGCCTGGCCGCCGAACGGTACGTAAAGATCGTTATGGGCGTGTGGTTGAAAATATTTCTCAACAAAGCCGTCAACCGGGTAAACCGTTAGAGTTAAGTATTGATCAGCGCATTCAAGCGATAGCTTACCGGGCCGCGAAAGAAGGGGTGATGGATATTCCAGCAACCTCGGTCAGTATTGCTATTTCAGATGTGCGTACTGGTGAAATTCTGGCGATGGTCAATGCGCCGTCATTTAACCCTAATGATCGCAATGATCGTCAACCGTATAAAATGCGTAACCGGGTGATCACCGATACCTTTGAACCCGGCTCAACGGTGAAGCCATTTGTGGTGTATACCGCGCTTAAAAATGGCATTGTTAATGAACATACGTTGATCAATATTCCGCAGAGTAAACATTTCCGCGTTGGCACTAAAGTGATCACTGACGTATCACGCATCGAGCCGCTAGCAACGGTACAACGTATTTTACAAAAATCGAGTAACATCGGTGTGAGTAAATTATCGTTGGCAATGCCTGTTGAAGACATTCTTGATACCTACCGCAAGGTCGGTTTTGATGAGCCTTCAGGTATTAACTTAATTGGTGAAACAACCGGTCATTTTCCTAATCGTTATCGCTGGTCTGATATTGGCCGCGCAACCTTAGCTTATGGTTATGGTATTTCGTTAACACCAATTCAATTATTGCATGCCTACACCACTTTAGGTGCTTACGGTATTAAACGTCCACTTTCGATCTTGAAAACAGAAAAAGTGGTTCCGGGTGAGCAAGTTCTCGATCCTAAAATTGCCAAGAAAATTCTGTTAATGATTGAGTCAGTAACCGATAAAAAAGGCGGTGGTGGTGGTTGGCGCGCAGCTGTTCCTGGCTACCGTGTTGGCGTTAAAACGGGTACTGCTAAAAAAGCGGTTGCAGGTGGCTATGGTAATGATTACTTCTCATATACCGTTGGTGTCGCACCAATTAGTCATCCCCGCTTAGCGATAGTGGTAATGGTGAACGAGCCGAAAGGCGATAAATTCTATGGTGGTGCAGTGGCTGCGCCAATTTTATCCAAAGTACTTGGTGGCGCATTACAGATTTTAAACGTGCCGCCAGATGCTGATACGCTAAAAATAGATAAATGAGTGTGATCATGGCATTGGTTAAACAGGAAGTACAATTAGGCGCGCTGCTTGCGCCTTGGTTAACAGTTAATAATGTGCCGACTGAATATGCACAATTGTTGTTAACGTCGATGACACTGGATAGTCGCCAAGTAACGACAGGCTGTTTATTTGCTGCGGTGAAAGGTCACACTGTTGATGGGCGTCGTTTTATAACAAATGCCATTGCTGCTGGGGCGAGTGCAATTGTGGCAGAAGCTGAATCTATCGCCACTGATGGCGAGATTCAGTTTCAGGATGGCATTATCATTATCTATCTGCACGATTTAGGGCATAAGTTATCAGCTATTGCTGGGCGCTTTTATGCTGAGCCAGATAGTCAGCTTAAATTGTATGCGGTAACGGGTACCAATGGTAAAACCACCATTAGCCAGTTATTAGCACAGTGGGCAGACTTGATTGGTTATCGTGCCGGAGTGATGGGGACCACAGGCAACGGTTTATTAGCTGATCTACAGCCGGCGCTAAATACCACTGGTAGTGCGATTGAAATTCAACAAACCTTAGCGGAGTTAGTCGCTCAAGGTGCCAACTTTGCAGCGATGGAAGTGTCCTCACATGGTTTAGTACAAGGCCGTGTGAGTGCGCTGCATTTTGTGGCGAGTATTTTTACCAACCTTAGTCGTGATCACCTTGATTATCACGGTGATATGACGCATTACGCAGCAGCGAAAAAAAGCTTATTTACTGCCCATGACAGCGGTATTGCTGTCATTAATGCCGATGATAGCGTGGGTCAGCAGTGGTTAGCTGATTTACCTCAAGCGGTTGCTGTTGCGCTCAATCCTGCGGCTGTGGCTGCGTATTCAGGACCAAAACTGTGGGCGACAGCGGTTGAGTTTAGTACTCAAGGGGTGACGATCTGCTTTGAATCAAGCTGGGGTAACGGTAAATTCACCGCGCCGTTAGTTGGTTCATTTAATGCGACCAATTTGTTATTAGCCTTGGCAACATTACTCGCCACAGGCCATGACATGGCAGCATTGTTGGCGGTAGCACCACAATTGCAAGCCGTGATTGGGCGAATGGAAGTGTTTCAAGATTCGACCGCTTCTAAAGCGATGATGGTAGTCGATTATGCGCATACTCCTGATGCATTAGAAAAAGCATTACAAGCACTGCGAGTGCATTGTGATGGTAAGTTATGGTGTTTATTTGGCTGTGGTGGTGATCGCGATAGCGGTAAACGACCAATGATGGCTGCCATTGCCGAGCAATTTGCCGATCATATTGTGCTCGTTGATGATAATCCACGTAGTGAAGATCCACTGCAAATCATGCGAGATATGCAAGCGGGGTTAACCACAGCTACAGCTGCAACCGTGATTCATGATCGTGCTCAAGCCTGTGCTTATGCGCTATCGCAAGCTAACGCGAACGATATTATTTTGGTTGCTGGTAAAGGTCATGAAGACTACCAGATCCTTGCCGATCGTACGATCCACTATTCAGACCGCGAAACGGTAGCGGCATTATTTGGAGAACAGCGATGATCAAGGTTCAATTGAGTCAGTTACAAGCAGTATTAGCGGCTGAATTAATTGGTGAAGATACAGAGATTGCAGCGGTATCAACCGATACTCGTGCGATTGATGACGACACTCTTTTTATTGCGCTTATTGGTGAACGTTTTGATGCGCATGACTTTTGTCATAATGCGGTTGAAAACGGTGCTAAAGCATTATTGGTTAGTAAGCGCTTAGCGTTAGATATTCCACAATTAGTGGTGGCTGATACCCACCAAGCCTTAGGTCAGTTAGGGGCATGGTTAAAAGCCCAAATGACCGCTGAGCATGGATTAAAAACTCTTGCTTTAACGGGAAGTTGCGGCAAAACTACCGTCAAAGAAATGGCGGCAGCAATTTTAGCCACTAAAGGCAAAGTACTCGCAACCGCAGGCAACTTTAATAATGATATTGGTGTGCCACTAACATTATTGCGCTTAACACCTGCTGATAACTATGCCGTGATCGAACTGGGTGCGAATCACTTAGGTGAAATAGCCTACACCACAGCATTGGTAAAACCTGATGTGGCATTGATTAATAATCTGGCTGCTGCTCATCTTGAAGGTTTTGGTTCATTAGCTGGCGTCGCCAAAGCCAAAGGTGAAATTTTTGCAGGGTTAACTGCAGCAGGGCAAGCAGTGATTAATCTTGATTCTAATCGACTTGAGATGTGGCAACCGTCATTGGTTGGGCATGCTGTGACAAGCTTTTCGGCTACTAGCGATCATGGCGACTATTTTGCAACTGCGATCAAGATTAACCCGCAAGGTTTAGCGTGTTTTACGATGCAAACTCCTCAAGGTGCTATCGAAATCAGCTTAACGCTTGCCGGAATGCATAATGTTAGTAATGCTCTGGCTGCGGCGGCATTAACCATGGCATTAGGGGCAACGTTAACCGAGGTTAAACAGGGTTTAGAAACTGTCACTAATGTCAAAGGACGATTAGCTATCACTGAACCACGCTTAGGATTACGGTTAATTGATGATACTTATAATGCCAGTGTTGCCTCGGTAAAAGCGGCGATTGATGTGCTGTCTAGCTTTAGCGGTAAACGTTACTTTATTCTTGGTGACATGGCAGAACTGGGCGTAGAAAGCGACAGCTTACACCGTGAAGTCGGTGAATATGCACGTGAAAAACAGTTTGATGGTGTAATGACATTTGGTCGTGCCAGCGCTGTTGTTAGCCAATTAAATAATGGTCAGCATTTTAGTGATAAAACTGCATTGATCGATGAACTTAAACAAAGATTACATCAACAACTTAGCCAACATCATGCTTCACAAGTGACTGTGCTTGCCAAAGGCGCGCGTAGCTCACATATGGAAGATGTTATTATTGCCTTGCAGGAAGATAAATAATGATTTACTGGTTAGCTGACCACTTTCAGTCCTCAATCCCTTTTTTCCGTCTGTTTGAATACCTGACGTTTCGCGCCATCATGAGTATTTTAACTGCGCTACTGTTCTCATTGTGGCTGGGTCCGCGCATGATTGCACGTTTACAAATGATGCAAATTGGCCAAGTGGTACGTAATGACGGCCCTGAGTCACATTTCAGTAAGCGTGGTACGCCAACGATGGGCGGACTGATGATTTTAGCTGCAATTACCTTAACCGTATTATTGTGGTGTGATTTGAGCAACCCTTATGTATGGGCGGTACTGACAGTCATGCTTGGTTATGGCGCAGTAGGTTTTGTTGATGATTATCGCAAAGTTGTTCATAAAAACACCGATGGCTTAATTGCTCGTTGGAAATATTTTTGGCAATCAGCCATCGCACTTGTGGTGGCTTTTGTGCTTTATGCTTACGGTAAAGATACTGCTGCAACCCAATTAGTGGTGCCGTTCTTTAAAGATGTGATGCCGCAATTGGGTCTCGCTTATATCGTCCTGACTTATTTTGTGATTGTTGGCACGAGTAATGCGGTTAACTTAACTGATGGTCTCGATGGTCTAGCGATTATGCCAACAGTAATGGTCGCCGCTGGTTTTGCCTTTATTGCATGGGCTACGGGTAACTACAACTATGCTGAATATCTGCATATCCCTTACTTAAGCAATGCCGGTGAGTTAGTTATTTTGTGTACCGCAATTGTTGGTGCCGGTTTAGGTTTCTTATGGTTTAACACTTACCCTGCGCAAGTATTTATGGGCGATGTAGGCTCATTAGCCTTAGGTGGCGCATTGGGTACGATTGCAGTATTGGTTCGCCAAGAATTTTTATTGGTGATCATGGGTGGCGTGTTCGTGATGGAAACCGTATCGGTAATTCTACAAGTTGGCTCGTTTAAATTACGTGGTCAACGTATTTTCCGTATGGCACCGATTCATCATCATTACGAATTAAAAGGCTGGCCAGAACCACGTGTTATCGTCCGTTTTTGGATTATCACGTTGATGCTGGTATTGATTGCATTAGCAACATTGAAGGTACGTTAATATGAATGGCTTGGTTGGTATTAATAAGGTGGTGGTGATTGGACTTGGTATGACAGGTCTATCTGTGGTTAACCATTTAGTACGATTACCACAATCGCTGGATATTAAAGTGATTGATACCCGTGATAATCCACCAGGCCAAGATCAACTGCCCGCAGGCGTTGCGATGTGTGCTGGGCAGTGGAATTTAACCTGGCTGTTAGATGCGGATTTGATCGTTGCTAGCCCAGGTATTGCATTAGCAACCCCGGAGTTATTGTTAGCAGCACAAGCAGGAATTGAGCTTATCGGCGATATCGAGTTATTTGCCCGTGCAGTGAATAAACCTGTGGTTGCGATCACGGGTTCTAACGGTAAAAGTACCGTTACCAGTTTAGTTGGTGAAATGGCTAAAGAAGCAGGCATCAATGTTGGTGTTGGCGGCAATATTGGCTTTGCGGCGCTAGATATGTTGGCGCAAGATCATGATCTTTATGTGTTGGAGCTCTCAAGTTTTCAGTTAGAAACCACGTCATCATTAGTACTTGAAGCGGCGGTATATTTAAATTTATCTGAAGATCATATGGATCGCTATCCGGGTGGTTTAGCAGAGTACAGTAACGCCAAAATGCGCATTTTTGATCATGCTAAATTAGCCGTTTATAACCGTGATGATCTCGCGACTAAGCCGTTATTTAACGGTGACATGACCAGTTTTGGTTTTGATAGTAGCGATTATGGCTTGGTTATTGTTGATGGTGAGGAATGGCTTGCCATCGCGGCTGAACCATTAATGGCGGTGAGTGAGATCGCTTTAGTTGGGCGTCATAATGTGGCTAACTGTTTAGCTGCATTAGCGTTAGCTGACGCCGTCGGCATTGATCGTCACGCTGCTTGCCAAGCAATGCGACGTTACACTGGTCTGGCCCATCGGTGCCAACTTGCGGTTAATCAGCATGGTGTTAAATGGGTTAATGACTCTAAAGCAACTAACCTTGCTAGCACAATGGCAGCATTAACCGGTTTGCAATTAGCCGGCAAACTGCACTTATTAATGGGCGGTGATGGTAAAGGTGCGGATTTCAGTGAACTTAAACCTGTTCTGGCTGACTTAAATGTACAACTTTATTGTTTTGGGCGTGATGGCCACTTATTTAGTGAACTGGTAGAGAATGCAATAAATGTCGCCACCATGAGTGAAGCAATGGATCGTGCAGCAGCAACAGTACACGCTGGCGATATGGTTTTATTATCACCGGCATGTGCCAGTTGGGATCAATTTGCCAACTTTATGGCACGCGGTGATGCTTTTGTTGAACAAGCCATTCGGCTTCAAGATTCAGTCTCAGGAAATATGTAATGTTTAAAATGGCCCGTAACGGATTATCGGTAGTGTCTGGCTGGTTTTTAAAACCAGCTAAACCGATTCTGTATGATCGCCAATTAGTGTGGATAGCAATAGCCTTAATGGTTACCGGTTTAGTGATGGTAACCTCAGCATCCATACCTGTCGCCACTCGTCTTACTGGTATTCCTTTCTTCTTTGCACTGCGACATGCGTTTTTTCTCGCGTGTTCACTCGTGATTGCCGCGATTGTAATGCAAGTTCCCTTAGCAAAATGGGAAAAATATAGCGTACCGATGTTACTCACCTCGATCTTATTATTGATCGTGGTATTAGTCATTGGGCGTTCAGTTAATGGTGCGGCACGTTGGATTCCACTTGGAGTATTCAACTTGCAGCCAGCTGAAGTGGCTAAACTGTCATTATTTGTATTTCTTGCGGGCTATTTAGTGCGTAAGAATAAAGAAGTTAGAGGCAGTGTTACTGGTTTTATAAAGCCACTTGTTGTGCTGGGTATTATGGGGTTTTTATTACTCCAACAACCTGACTTAGGTTCGTTCGTGGTAATGTTCGTTGGTACCATCGGCATGCTGTTTCTTGCCGGTGCACGCCTATGGCAATTCTTAGTCATGATCGGATTGGCACTGGGGGGGATTACAATGTTGATTGTATTTGAGCCCTATCGTTTACGACGAGTCACCTCATTCTTAAACCCTTGGCAAGATCCATATGGTAGTGGCTATCAGCTAACCCAGTCATTAATGGCATTTGGTCGTGGCGACTGGTTTGGTCAAGGTTTAGGTAACTCGATTCAAAAGCTGGCTTATCTTCCAGAAGCACACACTGACTTTGTGTTTGCGGTGTTAGCCGAAGAGTTAGGTCTGATCGGGGTTATCGTGGTATTGACGCTGTTATTTGCATTAGTGTTTAAAGCGATCATGATTGGCCGTAAATGTCTTGAAGATGGCTTGCTTTTTGGTGGTTATCTGGCTACTGGATTTGGTATTTGGTTTGCATTCCAAACTTTAGTTAACGTTGGCGCTGCAGCCGGTATTGTACCGACGAAAGGCTTAACGTTACCTTTGATCAGTTATGGTGGTTCGAGCTTATTTATTATGGCCGCTGCGGTGGCTATTTTGATTCGTATTGATTTTGAACAACGGGTTGCCGCTAAATTCTCATCAGAGCAACCAGCTGATGTTGATGATGAAGCATTAGATAATATGGAAGTAGCGGTTGAGCAAGGATCTTTAGGTTTACAGAGCCTAGCCACTGCTGATAATTCACAACGAGAACAAGATAAAAAGCATTCTAATGACAAAGAATAAACGTTTATTGGTGATGGCTGGTGGTACTGGTGGTCACGTATTCCCTGGACTTGCTGTTGCACGTCAATTACAGCAACAAGGTTGGGAAATTCGCTGGTTAGGCACCGCAGATCGTATGGAAGCGGAGTTGGTACCAAAGCATGGTATTGATATTGATTTTATTAAAGTAAAGGGCCTACGTGGTAGCGGTATTGCAGCGTTACTTGGCGCGCCATTTAAAATTATCAAAGCGATTTTTCAAGCCCGTAAATACATGCAAGCATGGCAGCCAGATGTCGTATTAGGTATGGGGGGATATGTCAGTGGTCCCGGTGGTGTAGCGGCTTGGTCATTGGGTATTCCGGTGGTATTGCATGAACAAAATGCTGTCGCAGGCCTCACTAATCAATGGCTGGCTAAAATCGCCACCAAAGTACTGCAAGCATTTCCAGGTGCATTTAAAAATAAGCAAGTGGTGGGTAATCCAGTACGCCAAGATGTAACGCTATTACCACCACCTAAGCAACGCTTTGCTGAGCGTAGCGGTCCGATTCGCGTGTTGGTGATGGGCGGCAGTCAAGGTGCGCGGATTTTAAACCAGACCATGCCTGAGGTGGCGGCGTTGTTAGGCGATAACGTCACCATTTGGCATCAAGCAGGTAAAGGCAATCAGCAATCGACGCAGCAAGCCTACGCCAAAGATGCTCAAACGCCGCATAAAGTGACTGAATTTATAGATGATGTTGCAGCCGCATATGGTTGGGCTGATTTAGTTGTTTGTCGCTCTGGCGCATTGACTGTATCTGAGCTATCAGCCGCTGGCGTTGGTGCGATCTTTATTCCCTTTATGCACAAAGATCGTCAGCAAGCATTAAATGCCGACCATTTAGTGGCGTGTGGTGCCGCAAAAATGATTGAGCAACCGCAATTAACCGTTGATGGTTTAGCGCAACAAATAAATTTATTAAATCGTATTGCGCTTGAGCACATGGCTTGTGCCGCACGCAATGCCGCTATCATTGACGCAGACCAACGTGTTGCTGATGTGATCAAATCACTAGCAAAGAATTAAACAGGAACAAAAGTGATGAGTAAACTGGATAACCAGCAATTAGCAAAGATTCGCACTATGGTGCCCGAGATGCGCCGAGTCGAACGGATTCACTTTGTTGGTATTGGTGGTGCTGGCATGAGCGGCATCGCAGAAGTATTAGTTAACGAAGGTTATCGTGTTAGTGGGTCTGATATTGCACCCAATGCCGTTACTAATCGCTTAACAGCCAAAGGGGCTGAGATCTTTTTTGGTCATGCGGCTGAAAATGTAGAAGGTGCAAGTGTCGTCGTTGCATCAACCGCCATTAGCAAGCAAAACCCAGAACTATTAGCGGCAACAGAATTACGTATTCCAGTAGTACGTCGTGCAGAAATGTTGGCTGAGCTCATGCGTTACCGTCATGGTATTGCGATTGCGGGAACCCATGGCAAAACCACCACGACAGCACTGGCGACGCAAATCTACTCTGAAGCAGGGCTTGATCCAACATTTGTTAATGGCGGCTTAGTGAAAAGTGCTGGCACCAATGCGCGTTTAGGCTGTAGCCGTTATTTAATTGCTGAAGCTGATGAAAGCGATGCCTCATTTTTACACTTGCAGCCAATGGTGTGTGTAGTCACTAACATTGAAGCCGACCATATGGATACTTATGGCGGTGATTTTGAAGTGCTAAAACAGACCTTCATTGATTTTATCCATAACCTGCCATTTTATGGTTTAGCAGTGATGTGTATTGATGATCCTGTGGTACGTGAACTATTGCCACGTGTCGGTCGTCCAATGCTAACTTACGGTTTTGCTGAAGATGCTGATGTACGATTAATCAATTACACTCAAACCGGTCAGCAAGGCCACTTTACGGTATTACGTAATGATAAGCCGGCGCTGAATATTACCCTTAATATTCCAGGCAAACACAACGCATTAAATGCAACTGCAGCGATTGCTGTTGCGACCGAAGAAGGTGTCAGTGATGATGCTATCATGCGTGCTTTAGTTGAATTTGAAGGGACAGGTCGTCGTTTTGATCACTTAGGTGAATTTGAAACTGGTAACGGTAACGTGATGCTGGTTGATGATTACGGTCACCACCCAAGTGAAGTTGATGTAACGATTAAGGCCGCACGTGCTGGCTGGCCTGATAAACGTTTAGTGATGGTCTTTCAACCTCACCGTTATAGTCGTACTCGCGATTTATATGATGATTTTGCCAATGTACTTGAGCAAGTCGATGTGTTGGTGATGCTGGATGTGTATGCTGCTGGTGAAACACCGATTGCAGGTGCTGACGGCCGTTCGTTATGTCGTACGATTCGTTCTCGCGCCAAAATAGATCCTGTCTTTGTGCCACAAGCAGAGAATTTGCCTGCAATATTAGCCAATATTATCCAAAATGATGATTTGGTTCTGACACAAGGTGCAGGTGATGTTGGCAAAATAGCTCGCCAGTTAGCAGAGTTGCAGTTAAATGTCGTCGCTATGCGCAATGATGCCTAAAAGGCATTGGTTGTTAGTAATAGTATCGTAAATACTGATCACTGGCTGTAAATTGGATATTCCATCGCCAGTGATCGCTTTTTTTTGCGATTTCTCGACAAATAGATAAATTTATTGTCAGGTTATGCTCGGAAAACGCCTAATGAGTGTTGGAGTGGGTCGAGTTGCTCGGTATAATCGTTTAACTTTGCTCGTTATACCTGACTGAGCGCACCATCGTAAAATACTTTTATGGAATGGTTTGGCTTAAATGGTAAGGTAAATAGACACGCGATGACTGAAGAAGTCGTAAATAAAGAGCATACATCATCCTCTCCTCGTGGTTTAAAGCGGTGGGGAGGATTGGCATTTTTTCTCTTTGTCATTGGTTTTACGGTTTGGCTTGTCAGTGCTACCAAAGACTGGATGACGGATGCAAACCGATTACCCTTGTCAAATTTAGTGATTCAAGGACAGTTGCATTATCTGACGAAAGATGATGTTAGACAGTCAATATTACATTTAAATCATCTGGGGACTTTTATGACCCAAGATGTAAATAGTATTCAAGCATCGGTAGAGACATTACCTTGGGTTGCTCAAGCTGCTGTACGTAAACAATGGCCGAATACGATTAAAGTCTTTTTGGTTGAGAACCAACCTGTCGCCGAGTGGAATGGTACTTATTTAGTTAATCGTTCTGGTAAAGTTTTTAAGGCGCCAGCATTACAAGTGGCAGGATTAGGATTAACCAATCTGATTGGTCCTGAAGGTAGCAGCCAAGAGGTTTTAGCTGGATTGCGTGAAATGCGTCCAGTGCTGAAAAAAGCGGGTTTTGGAATTGCATCATTAGCCTTTAATGAACGTGGTTCTTGGCGCGTGGTATTAAAAAACGGAATTATACTTGAATTAGGGCATGAAGCTCGAATGCAACGTATAAAGCGTTTTATCGAGATTTATCCTGAGCTATTGAAGCAGGATAAGCCGATTAATTATGTAGATTTGCGTTATGATACTGGCGCTGCTGTGGGTTGGAAAACAAAACCGGAGTATGAAAATCATGCGCCGGCTAAAAAATAAGAGCGTGCACTGATGACTAAGGCTGCAGATAAAAAACTCATAGTTGGTCTTGATATCGGCACTTCCAAAGTTTGCGCTTTGGTAGGGGAAGTCCTTCCCGATGGCAATGTTAATGTTATCGGTGTAGGTAGCAGCCCGTCACGCGGAATGGATAAAGGTGGGGTTAATGACCTTGAGTCAGTAGTAAAGTCGGTTCAGCGTGCTGTTGATCAGGCTGAACTTATGGCTGACTGCCAAATTGGTTCCGTGTGTTTGTCGCTATCAGGTAAACATATTAGTTGCCAAACAGAAAAAGGCATGGTGCCTATTTCTGATAAAGAAGTAACTCAAGATGACGTCGATAATGTTATTCATACGGCGAAATCAGTAAAAATAAGCGATGAGCAACTTATGTTGCATGTGATTCCACAAGAATATGCGATTGATTACCAAGAAGGGATTAAAAACCCGGTTGGTTTATCAGGTGTTCGTATGGAAGCAAGTGTTCACTTGATCACTTGCCATAACGACATGGCACGTAACATCGTTAAAGCAGTAGAGCGTTGTGGCTTGACCGTTGATCATCTGATTTATTCAGGATTAGCAGCAAGTAAGGCTGTACTGACCTCAGATGAGCAAGAGCTCGGCGTATGCGTGGTCGATATTGGCGGCGGTACAATGGATCTTGCTATTTGGACTGGTGGTGCATTACGTCATGCGGAAGTGATTCCTTATGCGGGTAATGTAGTTACTAGTGATATTGCTTATGCGTTTGGTACACCGCCGGGTGACGCTGAAGATATTAAAGTGAAATACGGTTGTGCACTGAGTGAGTTGGTGGGCAAAGATGCTAAAGTGGACGTACCTAGTGTAGGTGGCCGTCCATCGCGGAGCTTGCAGAGCCAAACACTCGCAGAAGTAATAGAGCCTCGATATAGTGAATTGCTAGGGTTAGTAAATCAAAAATTACTAACCGTACAAGATCAATTGCGAGAGGCTGGTGTTAAACACCACCTAGCAGCGGGCATCGTCCTTACCGGGGGCGCTGCACAAATGGAAGGTTTAACTGAATGTGCTGAGCGGGTTTTCCGCAATCAAGTACGTATAGGTCAGCCTCTTGAGCTGAGTGGGTTGACTGACTATGTTCAGGCTCCACCTTATGCTACCGCAGTAGGATTACTGCACTACGGAAAGGATAGTCAATCATTTGATGAAAATGCTCTTGAGCCGAAACGCTCGGTAACAGGAATATTTTCACGAATCAGTGGTTGGTTCGAAAAGAATTTTTAAACCTGATGCGAACAGGATAACGGAGAGAACAAATGTTTGAACCGATGATGGAAATGTCTGATGAAGCTGTAATTAAGGTCATTGGCGTTGGCGGCGGCGGCGGTAATGCTGTCGATCACATGGTACGTGAGTCTATTGAAGGCGTGCAGTTCATTAGTGTTAACACTGATGCACAAGCTCTTCGTAAAACAAGCGTAAGTACTGTTATTCAAATCGGTGGTGATATCACTAAAGGTTTGGGTGCGGGTGCTAACCCACAAGTGGGTCGTGATTCAGCGTTAGAAGATCGTGAAGCAATCAAGAAAGAGCTTGAAGGCTCTGACATGATCTTCATTGCAGCGGGCATGGGTGGTGGTACCGGTACTGGTGCTGCGCCAATCATTGCTGAAGTGGCTAAAGAGCTTGGTATTCTTACTGTTGCTGTTGTGACTAAACCATTTAGCTTCGAAGGTAAGAAGCGTATGGCATTTGCAGAGCAAGGTATTGATGAGCTTTCTAAGCATGTTGACTCATTAATCACTATTCCTAACGAAAAGCTACTTAAAGTACTTGGTCGTGGTATCACATTACTTGATGCCTTTGCGAAAGCAAACGACGTACTTAAGAATGCGGTTCAAGGTATTGCTGAGCTAATTACTCGCCCAGGCATGATCAACGTCGACTTTGCGGACGTACGTACCGTGATGTCGGAAATGGGTCATGCAATGATGGGTAGTGGTGTTGCGGCTGGTGACGACCGTGCAGAAGAAGCTGCTGAAATGGCAATTTCTAGCCCATTACTAGAAGATATTGATCTAGCGGGCGCACGTGGTGTACTTGTTAACATCACTGCAGGTATGGATATGCGTCTAGACGAGTTTGAAACTGTGGGTAACACAGTTAAAGCATTCGCGTCTGATAACGCAACAGTGGTTATTGGTACTTCACTTGACCCTGATATGACTGATGAACTACGTGTAACCGTAGTAGCAACAGGTATTGGTAAAGAGTGCAAGCCTGATATCACACTAGTAACGTCATCTAAGCCAGCGCCAGTTGTTGCACAGGAACAACCTGCTGCAGTTGCTGAAGAGAAGCCTGCTGAAACTCAGCCAGCTAAATCTCAAGGTGCTGATCATGACTACCTAGATATTCCAGCATTCTTGCGTAAGCAAGCGGACTAAAATAGCCATCACATTGATTGTGGTACTAATTTTAGTTAAGTGAGCCATGCATCTTTTGTTTCACCGCAAAAGGTGCATTGTTTCACCACAGTGAATTATTTTGGATATTTTTTGGGTTATGGTATGATAAGTATTCGATTCGCCACTTTGGCGTTGCGAATAGTTTCTATTCACCTAATTAGTTTGCAAACAAAAGTTTGTTTAACCGTTGAGATATAAAGCAGATGATCAGACAACGTACACTTAAAAGCATTGTGCAGACGACTGGTGTGGGCCTCCACTCTGGACGTAAAGTGACGCTTATTCTGCGTCCTGCAGCCGCAAATACTGGCGTGATTTATCGCCGTACTGACCTTAATCCACCGGTGGATTTCCCTGCGAATGCAGACTCAGTGCGCGATACCATGTTATGTACCGCTCTTGTGAATGAGCAAGGCGTGCGCATTTCAACTGTTGAGCACTTGAATGCTGCACTAGCCGGTATGGGTATCGATAACGTAATTATCGAAGTTGATGCGCCCGAAATTCCAATTATGGATGGTAGCGCAAGCCCATTTATTTACCTGCTTCAATCAGCAGGTATTGATACGCTAAATGCGCCGAAGCGTTTTTTACGTATTAAAAAGCCTGTTCGCATTGAAGATGGCGACAAGTGGGCGGAACTCGTGCCTTTTAACGGTTTCCGTCTGGATTTTGCTATCGACTTTAACCACCCTGCGATTGATTCAGATCAGCAGCGTCTAGTGTTAGATTTTTCAAGCCAGTCTTTTGTTAAAAAGATTAGCCGTGCGCGTACTTTCGGTTTCATGCGTGATATCGAATACCTTCAGTCACAAAATTTGTGTCTTGGTGGTAGCTTTGATAACGCGATTGTATTGGACGACTACCGTATCCTGAACGATGATGGTTTGCGTTTTGACAATGAGCTTGTTACTCACAAAGTATTGGATGCCATTGGTGACCTTTACATGTGTGGTCATAATATCATTGGTGAGATGCGTGCTTATAAATCAGGTCATGCGCTTAACAACCAACTACTGCGTGCAGTATTGGCTGACCAAGAAGCCTATGAGTGGTCAACCTTTGAAGATGAGCGTGAAGTGCCTGTCACTTTTGCGCAACCGGGTATGGTATTGGCGTAAATCACGCAATAGCCTTGTATTAAAAAACGCCGAGCATTTATGTTCGGCGTTTTTGTATCTATTGGTTGTGATTAGCTGGTTTTCTTTTTCGCTAACGTTGCTAACCGCTCTAAACAAGCTTTAACTTTATCCGGTGCATTGGCCGCGGTAGCTAATAGGTGCTGAGCGGCAACATCGCTGATCGGTTTTTGAATAATATCAGGAATTTTATCTTGCTTACGAATCGCAACCGCCGCCAGTGCTGGGTTTACCTTGATCTCAATATCACGCAACTTTGGTAATAATTTTTCGCGTAATTTGTTCATCAGTTGGTAGCGCTCATAGTTTAATCGCATCGACCATGCTGCTGAGGCGGTTTCAATAATCAGTACCCCTTGACGATAATTACTGACGCGACAGTGTTCGACACAATTTAAATGCGCTTTGACAGCGGTATCAAGTTGGCTTAATGCTGCTGCGCGTTGTTGAATTGACGTTAGACCATCACTGTCGAGCAGATGAGCAGGGGTTTGTGGGCGATGATCTCTCATGATTTTAGTTCCTGAATATTCAAAAGCATAAAAATGTTACTTTTGCGAATATGATCTTAATTTTTCAAAGATAAACGCCGTTGCTGTGGCTTTTATCATAGGCGATGACATTAATATGACTTATCATATCAGACATATAGGTTAATATATGTTGAGTGATATGTCTGCCAAGCGTCAGTGACCATGGTATTTTTTGTGTTGCAATGGCAATAAAGACGATGAGTTTAGCATTGAGTAAGGTGCTTTTTGTTACGATAATAATCTTAGCCCTTGAAAAGCGATGAGCACGACACAATATCAGTATTACATGTTTCAGGATTAACCTCTTAGTCACCGTTGTGACGATTCCAGTGGGATAAGGATGGCTTAGGTCCCCCGAGGAATGAAACCCGAATTAAGCGATTCAGCAATAGAAACGCTGATATAACAAAGAGAAAACGGCATCACCATGTTATCAAAACTACTCACTAAAGTTATCGGTAGCCGTAACGACCGCACTCTGCGTCGTATGCGCAAAATTGTTGATCAAATCAATAAGCTAGAACCTCAGTTTGAAAGCCTACAAGATCATGAGCTGCAAGCAAAAACAGCTGAATTTCGTGAGCGTTTAGATCAAGGCGAAACGCTAGATCAACTACTACCAGAAGCCTTCGCGACAGTTCGTGAAGCATCAAAACGTATTTATGGCATGCGTCACTTTGACGTGCAGCTACTTGGCGGTATGGTTTTAAACGACTGTAAAATTGCTGAGATGCGTACCGGTGAGGGTAAAACTCTTACAGCAACATTGCCTTCATACCTTAATGCTTTGACCGGTAAAGGTGTTCACATTGTAACGGTGAACGACTACCTTGCTGCGCGTGATGCCGAAACAAACCGTGAGTTATTTGAATTCCTCGGTATGACCGTGGGTATTAACGTACCAAATATGTCACCGCCAGCGAAGAAAGAAGCTTATGCGGCAGATATTCTATACGGTACCAATAACGAATTTGGTTTTGACTACCTGCGTGACAACATGGCGTTCCGTCCTGAAGATCGCGTTCAACGTGAACGTTTCTTTGCGGTAGTCGATGAAGTTGACTCGATTTTAATCGATGAAGCGCGTACACCGCTGATTATCTCTGGCCCTGCTGAAGATAGTTCAGAAATGTACATTAAAGTGAACAAGCTGATCCCGCTATTGGTGCGTCAAGATAAAGAAGATAGTGCCGATTACCGTGGTGAAGGTCACTACACCGTTGATGAAAAGTCTAAGCAAGCGCACTTTACTGAAACGGGTCAAGAATTCATTGAAGAGTTGTTGATTAAAAATGGCATTATGGCTGAGAACGATACGCTATATTCTCCGGCTAATATCAGTTTATTACACCACGTTAATGCTGGCCTACGTGCCCACGTGTTGTTTGAAAAAGACGTCGATTATATCGTGCAAGATGATGAAGTTATCATTGTCGATGAGCACACTGGCCGTACTATGCCAGGTCGTCGTTGGTCTGAAGGTCTTCACCAAGCTGTTGAAGCGAAAGAAGGCGTTAAGATTCAAAATGAAAACCAAACCTTGGCTTCTATTACTTTCCAGAACTACTTCCGTTTATACGAGAAGTTATCAGGTATGACAGGTACAGCTGATACCGAAGCGTTTGAATTCCAATCTATTTACAACCTTGATACGGTAGTGCTTCCAACTAACCGTCCAATGGCGCGTATCGATAACGGCGATTTAGTTTACATGACCGAGGCGGAGAAATTCGCAGCAATCAGTAACGATATTATTGAGCGTGTACAGAACGGTCAGCCATGTCTAGTGGGTACCGTGTCGATTGAAAAATCAGAGTTGCTATCAAACGCACTAAAGAAAGCGGGTATCAAGCATAACGTACTCAACGCGAAGTTCCACGAAAAAGAAGCTGACATTATTGCCGAAGCGGGTGCGCCAGGTGCGGTAACTATCGCTACCAACATGGCCGGTCGTGGTACCGATATTATGTTGGGCGGTTCATGGAAAACTGATGTTGAAAAACTGACTAATCCAACCGAAGAGCAAATTGCTAAAATTCGTGCTGATTGGCAAGTGAAACACGATGCGGTATTAGCATCGGGTGGTTTGCACATTCTTGGTACTGAGCGTCATGAATCTCGCCGTATCGATAACCAGCTACGTGGTCGTGCGGGTCGTCAAGGTGATGCTGGTTCTTCACGCTTCTATCTTTCAATGGAAGATGGCCTAATGCGTATCTTCGCCTCTGATCGTGTTTCAGGCATGATGAAGAAGCTGGGTATGGAAGAAGGCGAAGCGATTGAACACCCATGGGTATCAAAAGCTATCGAAAACGCACAACGTAAAGTTGAAGGGCGTAACTTTGATATTCGTAAGCAACTGCTTGAGTTTGATGATGTTGCTAACGACCAGCGTCAGGTCGTGTATGAACTACGTGATGAGCTAATGAATGCTAACGATATCAGTGAAATGATTGAGCACAACCGTGAAGACGTGTTGAACGCAATTATTGATAACTACATTCCACAGCAATCGCTAGAAGAAATGTGGGATATCGAAGGCCTAGAAACGCGTCTGAAAGAAGACTTTGACTTAGAACTACCGATTCAACATTGGTTAGATACTGAAGATAAGCTTTACGAAGAAGCGTTACGTGAACGTATTATCGAAAAAGCATTTGAGCTTTACCGTGAAAAAGAAGCGGTTGTTGGTGCAGAAGTACTACGCAACTTTGAAAAAACGGTCATGCTACAAAACCTTGATACGTTATGGAAAGAACACCTAGCGGCGATGGATCACCTTCGTCAAGGTATTCACCTGCGTGGTTATGCTCAGAAGAACCCTAAGCAAGAGTACAAGCGCGAGTCGTTTGAACTGTTTGAAGAGATGTTAGATAACTTAAAGAGTGATGTGGTATCGATCCTAAGTAAGGTTCGCGTACAGCAGCAGGAAGAAGTTGATCGTATGGAAGAAGAGCGTCGTCAAATGGCAGAAATGCTAGCCCGTCGTCAACAGTTCCAACATCAGGATGCTGACAACCAAATTGTCGATGAAGCATCTCAAACAGAAGACGACAGCCATCAAGGCACTTATGAGCGTGAAGAGCGCAAAGTAGGCCGTAATGAGCCTTGTCCATGTGGTTCAGGTAAGAAATACAAGCAGTGTCACGGTAAGATCGACTAAGATCGCTGTTAAGCTGTAATAAAAAAGGTCGCTCTGAGCGACCTTTTTTTATTCCCCATACACCTCAACGATCTTGGCTAATACCGCCGCATTTGCCTCTGGAAATGGGTATTGTTGAAGATCGTTAATCGCAACCCACAGTCCCGCTTGACCTTCATTGCCGCGAGCTTGACCGCTGAATTTGGTGACCGCAAAGAAATCAAACTTTAATGCTTTATCTGAATAATCATGGTCAAGACTAATCAACGGGGTTAGCGCAGTGGCTTCAATGCCCACTTCCTCGCTTAACTCACGTATTAATGCTTGCTCAGCAGTCTCATTGGCTTCAACTTTACCGCCGGCAAATTCCCATAAACCACCTTGATGGGCATTAGCATCACGGCGAGTAATAAATATTTGATCTTGGGCTGGATTTAAAATGATCCCGGCCGCGATCCAAAGCCGTTTTTTGAGCATAGCTGGTTGGGTCATAAGCTCGTTCCTAAATAAATCAAAGACTAAAATAATTCGATTAAAAAAGGGCGAGCTAATGTGAACATTGACTCGCCCTTAAGCAGTAATAGCGTGTTAAATCGATGCTGAAGAGTTAGTAGTTATCTTCCGACCAGCCATCGCTATCAGACATATCGGGTGCGCCAGGAATGGACTTTTCTTCATCCGCCCACTCACCAAGATCAATCAATTGGCAGCGCTTACAGCAGAAAGGACGGTAAGGGCTTTGTTGCCCCCAAACCACGTCAGTTTTACAGGTTGGGCATTTCACCACAGTGGGTTGAGATTGCGACATAGTCACCTCAGCAAATAGCTAATTTAAAGTCGATATTGGTAGCCACTGTCGAGCCGTCTTCATAAGGTGAAAAACGAATAGAGAAGTGGCTACGGTGGCCTGATACCACAGGATAAACACCATAGCTTGCATCGATTTCAATTCGAAGTAAACACGATAAGCTCGCGTCATTTTGGAAAAAACCATTATGGGCCACTTGCGGCTGGTATTGTGCCGATTGACGCACTAAATGCAGCCACAGGGTTAATGCTTGATCGACTTCAGCCAATTGATCTAGCCATGCTTGCAAAGTTTGCTGACGCTCTTCTAGCGGTAACTGACGCCAGTAATGTAATGCTGGAAGATCAAAACTACAGGTGCCGCCAGGAATAGCAAAGCGTTGGCGAATCGAGCTTAGAAAACGGTCTTCACGCAGGCTTTGGCCTAGGCGTGGCGCAGCTAATAGATTTTTCTGAGCATGACTCATGCTATCAAGTAATGATTGGATCGCAACGGGATCAACGCCATCGTAATCTAACCATGCTTTTAATTTGGTACTTTGTTTATCGAGCGCTTTGGCAAGATCAGTTTTCACCGGAATTTGCTCTATGAGCTCAAGTAGATCAAATAAAGCATTAAAGAAAATCGTGTATTGCCATGGGTCGCTAAGTTCGCTGCTTTGATGTAATTGTTTTAGTAAGTGTTCAAGGCGCAGGTAAAGGCGTACCTTTTCATTCAGTGGATGTTCATAGTGGTGTTTTTGCATAACGGAAACCAATGGAAGCCAAAAAAAGAATAATGAATGCACGCAGAGCGTTATTTCGCAGCCTGTGCTAGGGCGAGATAATGCTGGTGTAGCTGAGCGACTTGAGTCAACAGTGCCTGATTATCACCGTTATTACAAATGATATCATCAGCAGCATCGAGGCGTTGTTGACGTGTGGCTTGTGCTGAGAGAATATTTTTTATTTGCTCTAGCGATACATTATCTCGTTGTTGGGTACGCATTATCTGTGTTTGTTGGTCAACGTCAACCACCAGTAACCGATCGGTGAGAGTTTGAAGGTTATTTTCTACCATTAGCGGCACGATCAGCAGGCAATACGGCGAGGTAGCGCGATCGATATCCGCTAACATTTTGGCTCGAATCAATGGATGTAGCAGTTGGTTGAGCCAGTTTTTAAGTTGCGGATCACTAAATATTGCCGCTCTTAATTGACTGCGATCGAGATTACCGTCTGCCAGCAGTATGCTTGCGCCGAATTTTTCAACGATGCGCGCTAGGCCGACACTGCCAATCGCCACCACTTCGCGAGCAATGACATCGGCATCGATTAAATCAATGCCATACTCGCCAAATAAATTCGCCACTGTGGTTTTACCACTGCCAATACCACCCGTTAAACCGATCACTACCGCCATTAATTAAAATCCTAAATATGAGCTAACATACCAATGTAAAATTGGTTGGCCCCATAGAATAGCAATCCAGCCAGCGACGGCAAGGTATGGTCCAAAAGAGAACGGTGTTTGTTGATCTTCCCCCTTGGTTCTCAGCATGATAATGCCGCAGATCGCGCCGACAAATGAAGACAGTAATACTACAAACGGTAATAACGACCAGCCAACCCAAGCGCCAATAGCGGCTAGCAGTTTAAAATCGCCATAACCCATGCCGTCTTTTTTAGTCAGCAGCTTAAACGCCCAAAATACCGACCACAGTGATAAATAACCCGCCATTGCACCAATAACGGCATCGGTTAATGTCAGTGGACTGATACCGATGACGGCCAATAAAATTCCCGCCCACATTAATGGCAATGTGATTTGATCCGGCAACAGCATTTTATCGATATCAATAAAGGTCAGCGCGATCAGGGCAAAACTGCAACCAAGGACTGCAACAGCCCACCATGTTGGCGGTAATACTAACGCGACAATTAAGCTAATGATGGCGGTCAGTAATTCAATCGCAGGGTAGCGTTTACTGATCGGCGCATGGCACTCGCGGCATTGGCCTTTTAATACTAGCCAGCTAAGCAGCGGAATATTTTCTAGCGCGCTAATGGCATGATGACAATGGGGGCAACGCGAACGTGGCACACTTAAATTAAACGGCGTAGTAGCATCATCGGTTGGCGCATTATCCAGTTCCGAAAAGCAATCTTGGCATTCTTGACGCCATTGGCGCTCCATCATAATCGGCAGTCGATAAATGACCACATTAAGAAAACTACCAATCAATAACCCCAGAATGGTGGCAAACAGCGGATATAGCCACGGGTAATAACTCAATACAGCCATGCAGTGCTCTCTAAAAAAAGTCGTCGGTTAACCTTAGCGTGATGGTTATTGATTGAGTTGTGATCACCCTATAACGCTCATTAGCGTAAAGATAGGCATGTACATCGCGACTAATAAACCACCGATAATGGTACCAAGAATGATAATAATAAATGGCTCAAGAATTTGACCGAGATTATCGACGGTATTATCGACATCATCTTCATACAATTGCGCCATTTTATTGAGCATATCATCAAGTGAGCCAGATTCTTCACCTATCATCACCATTTGTAACATTAATTCTGGAAAAACATCTGCTTGGCGCAATGCTAAGTACAATGGCATTCCCGCTGCGGTGCTGTTATAGACCTCATCAATCGCTTGTTCGATGTAAAGATTATTACTGGTTTTAGCTGCTGATTGAATGCCAGTTAATAATGGAATACCGGCATTAAAAGTGGTCGCAAGAGTACGAGCAAAGCGCGAGATAGTCGCTTTGAGTAATACATCGCCGACGATGGGCAATTTAAGGCTGAGTTTATCGGCACGATAATGAAAGCGGTAGTAATGCTTATAACAATAACGATATAGCAAGATCACAGCTATGATCCCAACCCCAAGGTAGCTGCCATAGTTGACTAGAAAATCAGAGGCTTTCATTACTTGGCGAGTAAACCACGGCAGTTCAGCCCCAAAGCCACTAAAAATAGCCGCAAATTGCGGAATCACAAACACCAGCATTAGCACTGTCACCAAAATGGCGGTGATCGACACCATTGATGGGTAGATCATCGCTTTAATGATCTTTTTACGCATCGCTTCAGCTTTTTCACGGTAGACCGCAATTCGCGCGAACACTTGCCCTAAATGACCAGTTTGCTCGCCAGTATCGACCAAGTCGCAATAAAATTTATCAAACAGCGGTGAGCTTGAACGCATTGCTTTTGACAGTGACGATCCCGCTTCTACTTGAGTGGTAACTTGATTTAGTGTGGCGCGCATTTCGGCTTTATGGTGACTGTTAGCCATTAACGTTAACGCTTGTACCACGGGCACGCCAGATTCCACCATGGTTGATAACTGCCGAGTGACCATGGTGACATCTTCAGGCTTCATTTGATTGCGCAGGCGGCTTAACGTACCGGGGGTGGTGCGCTTGATCTTTTTAACATTGATCATCTGCTCGGTAAGCTGATGCCGTACTTCTTGTTCTTGAAAGCCCATGGTGACGCCAGATACTTTACGTCCGGCTTGATTGACGCCACGCCATTGGTAGTAACGAATTTTAGTGGCTGCAACCATAATAAATTCTCTTTAGTTAGCAGGGAAAGTGAAATACGTCTGGCTTGAATGTGATAGCGAGCTCTGTTGACGCAGTTAAAGTTGTAGCACCCGTTGCAGTTCGGTCAGGCTAGTAATACCTGCAACCAGTTTATCGATACCTGATTCTCGTAGCCGCTGCATACCTTGGCTGGCGGCAATATCTTCAAGTTGTAAGCTGGTGGCGTTTTGCATTAATGCTTCGGCGATCTCACGGCTAAATTGCATCACCTCATAGATACCGACTCGCCCGACATAGCCTTTGTTGCAATCATCACAGCCTTCTTTATGGGCCTGAAAGACGCTGGTATTTAGTGGTAGTTGTAACCGCTCACAGGTGAGATCATCTAACTGATGAGGCTGTTTGCAGTGATTACATAACCGTCGCGCTAGCCGTTGAGCAATGATCAAACTTAATGATGAGGCGAGGTTAAAATCTTCAACCCCCATATTGGTTAAACGGGTAATGGTTTCAGCGGCGGAGTTGGTGTGCAGGGTGGATAACACCAAGTGGCCAGTTTGGGCTGCTTTAACTGCAATTTCAGCCGTTTCAAGGTCACGAATTTCGCCGACCATTACCACATCGGGATCTTGGCGCAGAAATGATCGCAGTGCTTCGGCAAATCCAAGTCCAGCTTGATTGTTGATCTGAACTTGGTTAATGCCTTGAAGGTTGATCTCAACCGGATCTTCGGCGGTGGAAATATTACGCTCATCGGTATTTAAAATACTGAGCCCGGTATATAGCGATACTGTTTTACCGCTTCCCGTGGGGCCCGTCATGAGAATCATCCCTTGCGGGCGCTGAAGAGCATTTAAATACGCCTGCTTTTGCGCATCGCTGTAACCTAAAATATCAATGTTTAAGCTGGCACTGGAGCTGTCTAAAATTCGCAGCACCACTTTTTCACCCCACAAGGTCGGTAGGGTTGAAACCCGCAAATCAATGGCCAGTGCGTCAGATAACTTAAGCTTAATTCGTCCATCTTGCGGTTGACGACGCTCGGCAATATTGAGCTTTGACATCACCTTTAAACGGGTTGATAACCGCCGCGAGAGGGTTGCAGGTGGCGTGGCATGCTGATGTAAAATACCGTCACAGCGAAATCGAATGCGATAGCTGGTTTCATAGGGCTCAAAGTGAATATCTGACGCTTTACGGCGCAAAGCATCCATTAACACTTGGTTGATATAGCGAGTAACCGGAGCGCTGTCTTGGCTTAAATCAGTGGCTTCATCAACCTCAAGTTCGTTGATATCAATGAGGTTACCAAGATCTTCATCGCTGATTTGACGGCTGCTGCCGACATCACCAATGTCACTGCCATAAACCCGTCGAATCGCGGATTCTAGTTGCTTATTGTCTAATAATAATGGTTCAACGTTCTTACCAATGGCGAAGCGAAACTCATCTTGAGCATCGACATTGGTAGGATCGCTAAGGCCAACAAAAAGGGTACAGTTGTCTTGTGCCAGTGGCAGAATACGATGACGTAATACCAGCTCACGTTGGTAGACACTTTGGCAACAACCTTGAAAGTCATAGTGGTGAACATCAACCCGATCAAGATTGAACAGGTGTGACAATGAACGCGCCAGTTCATCATCTTGCATGATCCCCAAACGGGTAATGGCGGTCGGGACATTGATCCCTTCCGCCTGTACCGACGCGACGATTTGTTGTTCCTGCTCGCGGCTGATTAACTCAGCTTGGAACAGGATCGAAGCGAGATTGGTTTGCATGGGTTAGTTTTTTGGATCTGGTGCTGTTGACTCACAGCCTTTAATTTCTATACCAATTATATTATGGACGCATTGCCATACTCCGTTTGTATCAGCAGTTTTTTGGTAAGTAATTGTTGAATTCTCAGGTAAAGAGCTTGAGTCTTTATTAAAAGTAAAAACGAATGATCCTTCATCCTTAGAGTCAAATTCAGGTGCACCAATTGTTCCTAGTGAATTAGCATCGTCTATTGTTCCTATATCAACTAGAGTTATTTCTGTTTCAACTCCATGATCTTGGGTGTGGGCTTCTAAGGGAGTAATTAACGCTTTCATGGTTGCCATTGCTGATGCTACTTCACTTTTAGTTACGTAGTTTTTATAAGCTGGAATTGCGACTGCTGATAACACACCGATGATCGCCACTACGATCATCAATTCAATAAGGGTAAAGCCTTGTTGCTTTTTCATTTTCCATTCCTTGAAAGTGTAATTCGCACTGTGCGAATCAAAAGGGATAGTGCTGTGGCACATAGCATAAAAGGCTTAAGGTATTGATTGAATAAGGGCTAGAAAATTGCTCGGTTGAGTTTGAATTATTTATTGAGTTGTTGCATAAGTTGCAAAATAGTGCGGGAGTTAAGGCGCAGAAAAGGAGCTGGGGGCGAGTGGCGAGATCAAGAGTAGCGAGATCAAGAGTAGCGAGGGAGAGTAGGGGCGAGAATTAGAGTGGCGAGATCAAGAGTTGCGAGATCAAGAGTTGCGAGGGAGAGGTTATTATCCGTCATCTCGGAAGTTGAGGTACGAAACTATCCGTGATCTACTCACCGCGTGATTGAGCCTTAAAGAAATTAATAAATTCAATGACTCTACAACGCGCGGTAAGTAGATTTCCTATCGCCCTCGTGGGCATTCACTGTAGGGAATGACGGGTTACTCGTTAGGGGCGAGATAAAAACAGCGCTTCCTCGGCCCTCGAAAACTAATAACCTCGATCCTCTATACCTGCTCTTCCTCGAAAACGAATAACCTCGCCTCTCGAAAACTGTGTTCTAGATGAACCTCATCGACAAATCCATTGCTCGCACATGTTTCGTTAGCGCGCCGACGGAAATATAATCCACCCCAGTTAACGCGCACTGGCGAATATTGGCGAGGGTAATATCACCTGAGTTTTCCAGTGCCGCGCGACCGGCGTTAATCTTTACCGCTTCACGCATCATCTCGAGGCTGAAATTATCCAGCATAATAATATCGGCGCCGGCATTAATTGCTTGTTCTAACTCGGCGAGCGACTCGGTTTCTATTTCAACTGGTTTACCAGGGTTTAACTGCTTAGCGGTGGCAATCGCTTTTTCAATCCCGCCACAAGCCATAATGTGATTTTCTTTGATCAAATAGGCATCAAACACCCCAATGCGATGGTTAAAACCACCACCACAACTGACCGCATATTTAAGTGCACTGCGCAGCCCCGGAATGGTTTTTCGAGTGTCTAATAGGCGAGTGTTAGTGCCTTGCAGTTGATTAACATATTCGGCGGTAAGGGTCGCACAGCCTGATAAGGTTTGAATAAAATTCATTGCGTTACGCTCACCGGTCAGCAAAACCCGTGATGGGCCACTTAGGCTACATAACACTTGATTGGGTTTAACCACTTCACCATCGCTAACATGCCACTCAATCACCACTTCACCGCCTAATTGAGCAAACACTTCATCAGCCCACAGTTGACCACAAAAAACACCATATTCACGAGTGATAATAGTGGCGTTGCTGTAACTATCCGCGGCAATTAAATTGGCTGTAATATCGCGGCTGGCATCAATCTCGCCACCTAAATCTTCACGCAGAGTATCAGCCACAGCGCGAGTGATTTCGAGTGGTAATTGTTGCTTAAGGTAAGCAAGGCGGGCAGTGCTGTCGTGTTTGTTTTCCATCGCTGTCATGTCGTATCCATTGCATGAGTTTGCCGGTAAATAAATTACCGCGAGTGATAATTAAAGCATACAGGGAATAGATTCAGTTTTCGAGGGGCGAGGGAAAGCAGGGGCGAGTTGCGAGTGACGAGGTTAAGAGTTGTGAGGGGAGCAGGGGCGAGTTGCGAGGGGCGAGGTTAAGAGTTGTAAGGGGGAGCAGAGGCGAGTAGCGAGTGACGAGATTAAGAGTTGTGAGGGGAGCAGAGGCGAGTTGCGAGTGGCGAGATTAAGAGTTGTGAGGGGAGCAGGGGGGAGTTGCGAGTGACGAGATTAAGAGTTGTAAGGGGGAGCAGAGGCGAGTAGCGAGTGACGAGATTAAGAGTTGTGAGGGGGAGCAGAGGCGAGTTGCGAGTGACGAGATTAAGAGTTGTGAGGGAAAGTAGGGGGCGTATGGGATCTTTTTTTCTGTGGCTCTTTACAGGGGGGGCGTTTTAGTTTTTTCTACGATACACGATACACGATACACGATACACGATACACGATACACGATACACGATACACGATACACGATACACGATACACGATACACGATACACGATACACGATACACGATACACGATACCTATCCTTATACTTTGAGGTTGATATGACTTTAACCATTAACAGCGACCATTGGCTTGATAACGTAAAGCGCGTGCCATCCCCCTTTTGTGATGCGCGCCCTGATGATGAGGTGTCTTTGCTGGTGGTGCATAACATTAGTTTGCCACCGGGTGAATTTGGCGGACCTTACATTGAGCAGTTATTTACCGGTCAGCTTGATCCTAACGAACATGCTTATTTCGCATTAATTCATCAGTTTCGAGTCTCAGCTCACTGCCTGATCCGCCGTGATGGCAGTATTATTCAGTTCGTGCCGTTTAATGCGCGCGCATGGCATGCGGGTGTTTCTTGCTTTGAAGGACGGGACAAATGTAACGACTATTCAATTGGAATTGAGCTTGAAGGCTGTGACTATTTACCTTTCACTGCCAGCCAGTATGAAACTCTAACCCCCCTTAGCCAAAAAATTATGCAGCACTATCCAGCGATCACTCGTCAGCGAGTTACCGGGCATGAATTTATTGCACCTGGACGTAAAACAGATCCTGGATTGGTGTTTGACTGGTCTTACTATAAAAAACAGCTATAAAAGCCAGCGATGAGCGATTATTTATTATTAATGACGGGCTATATTATTGATAAAAAGCGCAAATATCGCATTGGTCATGGTGGCATATTGGGTGCGTGTAGCGACTAACTGTAGTTTTATTGGGTGGTAAATGTTGGTATTGGTTGGTTTTGATGTGTATTTTTTGTTAAGTGATTCTGGTTCTATGATTTCAATCAAGTTGAATGTGGACTTTTGAGATTATTTCTGTAAACTTTCCACGTCAGCAAATTGGTAATACCAATTACCCGTATTGTTAGTTTTGTTATGAAGCAGATTGATTATAAGAAGCATTCATCATAATGACATATAAACGCATTCGCCAACCTAAACTTTGTGATGCTATCGAGCAAGAACTGGAGTGTTTGATTGTTGAGGGAACATTATCACCCGGGCAACAATTACCGCCAGAGCGTGAATTGGCAAAACAATTTGATGTTTCTCGACCATCAGTACGCGAAGCGATTCAACGCTTAGAAGCCAAACATTTACTGACGCGTCGTCAAGGTGGCGGTACCTTTGTTACTGATAATTTATGGAAAAGTTTTTCTGAGCCACTGCTTGATTTATTAGCAGCCCACCCAGAAACACAATTAGATTTAGTTGAAGCGCGCCATGCGCTAGAGGGATTAGCGGCATATTATGCTGCCCTGCGTGGTAATGACGATGATTTCAATCGTATTAAAGATTGTCATGTGCACATTCAGCAAGCTCAGCAGCAAGGCGATGTAGCCGCAGAAGCAACGGCGGTGATGCAATATCTTATTGCGGTCACAGAGTCAGCGCATAATGTGGTGTTACTGCACATTATTCGCAGTTTAGCGCCCTTGTTAGAGCAGAACGTATTACAGAATTTTGAACACCTTAATCGTCGTCAAGAGGTGGTGGATAAGGTGAGTCAACATCGAGCCAATATTGTGGAGGCGATTGTTTCTAGAAGGCCAGAAAAGGCACGTGAAGCATCGCATGCACATTTGGCTTACATTGAGGAGACATTGTTGGATTTATCGCGAGAAGATAGCAGACGTCAACGCTCTCTCCGTCGAATTCAACAACGCAAGGACGGGCTTGACTAGGGTTCTTTATCAGCCAAAGACCTGTGCAAGTCGCGACATTGTTAGTTTAGTAAATTATAACGAAAGGATAGATCGCATGTCTGAAGTCATGAAGAGTGACGTGGATGCACTGGAAACTCAAGATTGGTTAGAAGCGCTTGAGTCAGTAGTCCGTGAAGAAGGTGTTGAACGCGCCCAGTACCTACTTGAAAAAGTATTGGATAAAGCACGTTTAGACGGTGTTGATATGGCTACAGGCATCAACACTAATTACGTTAATACGATCCCTGCAGAGCAGCAACCTGCTTACCCAGGTGATATTACGCTAGAGCGTCGTATCCGTTCTATCATCCGTTGGAACGCGATCATGATCGTATTGCGTGCATCGAAGAAAGATTTAGACCTAGGCGGCCACATGGCGTCTTACCAGTCTGCTTCTGCTTTCTACGAAGTATGTTTTAACCACTTCTTCCGCGCACCTAATGACGTTGATGGCGGCGATTTGGTTTATTACCAAGGTCACATCTCTCCTGGTATTTACTCGCGTGCATTCGTTGAAGGTCGTTTAACGGCTGAGCAACTAGATAACTTCCGTCAAGAAGTTGATGGTAAAGGTATCCCTTCATACCCACACCCTAAGTTAATGCCTGAGTTCTGGCAGTTCCCGACGGTATCTATGGGTCTAGGTCCTATCTCTGCGATCTACCAAGCGCGTTTCCTTAAATATTTAGAAGGCCGTGGTCTTAAAGACACTTCAGCGCAACGTGTTTACGCGTTCCTAGGTGACGGCGAGATGGATGAGCCAGAATCACGTGGTGCGATTTCTTTCGCTGCGCGTGAGAAGCTAGATAACCTATGTTTCCTTATCAACTGTAACCTGCAGCGTCTAGATGGCCCGGTTATGGGTAACGGTAAGATCATTCAAGAGCTAGAAGGCCTATTTAAAGGTGCTGGCTGGAATGTGGTTAAAGTGATCTGGGGTAACAACTGGGATTCACTACTAGCAAAAGACACCACAGGTAAGTTACTTCAGTTAATGAACGAAACTATCGATGGTGACTACCAGACATTTAAATCTAAAGATGGTGCTTACGTACGTGAACACTTCTTTGGTAAGTACCCTGAGACTGCAGCACTGGTTGCTGACATGACGGATGAGCAAATCTTTGAACTGAAACGTGGTGGTCACGATTCATCAAAACTATTTGCAGCATTTACTAATGCGAAAGAGACTCAAGGTAAACCAACGGTTATTCTTGCTAAAACTGTCAAAGGTTACGGCATGGGTGAAGCTGCTGAAGGTAAGAACATTGCTCACGGCGTGAAGAAAATGGACATGACTCATGTTCAATATCTACGTGATCGTTTAGGTCTACAAGATCTTATCTCTGACGAAGCAATTAAATCATTGCCTTACCTAGAACTTGAACAAGGTTCTGCAGAGTACAACTACTTGCATGCTCGTCGTGAAGCACTACTAGGTTACACACCTAAGCGTAACCCTAACTTCACTCAAGAATTTAAAGTACCTGAGCTAGAAGAGTTCGCACCATTATTGGTTGAGCAAAAGCGTGAAATCTCTACCACTATGGCTTACGTTCGTACGCTAAATATTCTATTGAAAGATAAGAATATCGGTAAGAACATCGTGCCTATCATCTGTGATGAAGCACGTACCTTTGGTATGGAAGGTCTGTTCCGTCAAGTGGGTATCTACAACCCAGCGGGTCAAACTTACACGCCAGAAGACCGTGGCGTTGTTTCTTACTACAAAGAAGCAAACTCAGGTCAGGTACTGCAAGAAGGTATCAACGAATTAGGTTCAATGGCATCTTGGGTTGCTGCTGCAACATCATACAGCACTAACAACCTACCAATGATTCCATTCTACATCTACTACTCAATGTTCGGCTTCCAACGTGTTGGCGACATGGCGTGGATGGCTGGTGACCAACAAGCGCGTGGTTTCCTATTAGGTGCTACTGCAGGTCGTACGACTCTGAACGGTGAAGGTCTACAGCACGAAGATGGCCACTCACACATCATGGCTAACACTGTACCTAACTGTATCTCTTACGATCCAACGTTTGCTTATGAGCTAGCGGTTATCATGCAAGACGGTATTCGTCGCATGTACGGTGAAAATCAAGAGAACATTTATTACTACCTAACAGTAATGAATGAAAACTACGCTATGCCTGCTATGCCAGAAGGCGCAGAAGAAGGTATTCGTAAGGGTATCTACAAGCTTGAGTCTTACGCGGGTAACAAGTCTAAGGTTCAGTTAATGAGCTCTGGTACTATCATGAACGAAGTCCGTGCAGCTGCTCAAATCCTAAGTGATGACTACGGCGTAGCGTCTGATGTTTACTCAGTAACCTCATTCAACGAATTGACTCGTGACGGTCAAGATGCTGAGCGTTACAACATGCTACACCCACAAGCAGAGCAAAAAGTACCTTACATCACCACGGTTATGGGTTCTGAGCCTGCCATCGCTGCGACTGACTACATGAAGAACTACGCAGAACAAGTTCGCGCGTTCATGCCTTCTGAGTCATTTAAAGTACTGGGTACTGATGGCTTTGGTCGTTCAGACAGCCGTGCAAACCTACGTCGTCACTTTGAAGTTAATGCTGGCTACGTTGTTGTTGCTGCACTTTCTGAATTGGCAAAACGTGGTGACATCGAGAATTCTGTAGTTGTAGATGCAATTGCTAAATTCAACATTGACGCAGACAAGATCAACCCGCTATACGCGTAAGAGGCAAATATAATGGCAATCGAAATTAATGTACCTGACATCGGTGCGGATGAGGTTGAAGTAACTGAGATTCTTGTTAGCGTTGGCGACAAGGTTGAAGAAGAGCAATCACTGATCACTGTTGAAGGCGATAAAGCATCAATGGAAGTGCCTGCTTCACAAGCGGGTATCGTTAAAGAAATTAAAATCGCGGTTGGTGACACAGTATCTACTGGTTCATTGATCATGATCTTTGAAGCTGAAGGCGCAGCGGCAGCAGCACCTGTAGCAGAAGCAGCACCTGTTGCCGCGCCTGTGTCAGCTGCAGCGGCTGAGCTGAAAGAAGTACACGTGCCTGATATCGGCGGTGATGAAGTTGAAGTAACTGAAATCATGGTTGCTATCGGCGACAGCATCGAAGAAGAGCAGTCACTACTTACTGTTGAAGGCGATAAAGCATCAATGGAAGTACCAGCCCCGTTTGCTGGTGTATTAAAAGAAATCAAAATTGCAGTTGGCGATAAAGTATCAACTGGTTCATTAGTGATGATTTTTGAAGTTGCTGGCTCTGCGCCAGTAGCGGCTCCTGCTCAAGCGGCAGCACCTGTTGCAGCGGCGCCTGCGGCATCTGCAGCGAAAGAAGTTAACGTGCCAGATATCGGTGGTGACGAAGTAGAAGTGACTGAAATCATGGTCGCTGTTGGCGATACCGTGGAAGAAGAGCAATCGCTAATCACTGTTGAAGGTGACAAAGCTTCTATGGAAGTACCTGCACCATTCGCTGGTACCGTTAAAGAAATCAAGATCGCAGAAGGCGATAAGGTTTCTACTGGCTCGCTAATTATGGTGTTTGAAGTTGCTGGCGCAGCACCGGTTGCCGCTCCTGTAGCTCAAGCGGCAGCACCTGCTCCTGTAGCAGCACCTGCGGCGGCTCCAGCTCAAGCAGCTCCTGCGGCAACAACGGGCGACTTTGAAGAAAACAACGATTATGCACATGCATCACCTGTTGTTCGTCGTTTAGCGCGTGAGTTTGGGGTTAACCTTGCGAAAGTTAAAGGTACTGGCCGTAAGAACCGCGTTCTTAAAGAAGACGTACAAAACTTCGTTAAAGAAGCACTTAAGCGTTTAGAATCTGGTGCTGCAGCATCGGCTTCTGGTAAAGGTGACGGTGCGGCTCTTGGTCTACTACCTTGGCCAAAGGTTGACTTCAGCAAGTTTGGTGACACAGAAGTTAAGCCACTGTCTCGCATTAAGAAGATCTCTGGCGCTAACCTGCACCGTAACTGGGTAATGATCCCTCACGTTACACAGTGGGATAACGCAGATATCACAGCACTTGAAGCATTCCGTAAAGAGCAGAATGCTATCGAAGCGAAGAAAGATACCGGCATGAAGATCACACCACTTGTGTTCATCATGAAAGCGGCTGCTAAAGCACTGGAAGCATTCCCTTCATTCAACTCTTCTCTATCTGACGATGGCGAGAGCTTGATTCTGAAGAAATACGTCAACATCGGTATCGCAGTAGATACGCCAAACGGCCTAGTTGTTCCTGTATTTAAAGATGTGAACAAGAAAGGTATCTACGAGCTTTCAGAAGAGCTAATGGCTATTTCTAAGAAAGCACGTGCTGGTAAGCTAACGGCATCTGATATGCAAGGCGGCTGTTTCACTATCTCAAGCCTAGGTGGCTTAGGTGGTACTGCGTTCACGCCAATCGTGAATGCACCAGAAGTAGGTATCCTTGGTGTATCTAAGTCTGAAATGAAGCCAGTATGGAACGGTAAAGAGTTTGAACCGCGTCTACAACTGCCATTATCACTGTCATACGATCACCGTGTGATTGATGGTGCAGAAGGTGCACGTTTCATTACTTACCTAAATGGTTGTCTATCAGACATCCGTCGTTTGGTACTATAAGGTTTCACATCCACAACGCCATGCCTACTCTGCGTAGGCATGGAATTGTTGTTTAGCTCACAGGCTGCGGTAATTTATTTTTCATCCTATTAACATTTCGATAAACTTGTTAATCAGTTGGACGGTAAATTTAGCATTTTAAAGAACAGCATTGCTGATAGCCTGTTAGGGATAAAAGACTTACAACGAGGTCATGATGAGCAAAGAAATTAAAGCCCAAGTAGTGGTGTTGGGTTCAGGCCCTGCAGGTTATTCTGCGGCATTCCGTTGTGCAGACTTAGGTCTAGATACGGTTCTAATCGAAAAATACAATACTCTAGGCGGCGTATGTCTAAACGTCGGCTGTATTCCATCAAAAGCTCTACTTCACGTAGCGAAAGTTATTGAAGAAGCAAAAGCGATGGCGGAACATGGCGTGATTTTCGGTGAGCCACAAACCGATATTAATAAAATCCGTCTATGGAAAGATAAAGTAATTACCCAACTGACTGGCGGTCTTGGCGGTATGGCTAAGATGCGTAAAGTTAACGTGGTTAACGGTTACGGTAAATTTACTGGCCCTAATTCAATCGTTGTTGAAGGTGCTGATGGTCAAACCACAGTAACATTTGACAATGCAATTATCGCTGCGGGTTCACGCCCAATCGAACTACCATTTATTCCGCATGAAGACCCACGTATTTGGGATTCAACAGATGCGCTAGAGCTTAAAGAAGTACCTGAGAAGTTACTTGTTATGGGCGGCGGTATCATCGGTCTTGAAATGGGTACGGTTTACCACGCGCTAGGTTCTGATATCGACGTTGTTGAGATGTTCGATCAAGTTATTCCTGCAGCTGATAAAGATATCGTTAAAGTCTTCACTAAGCGTATTGCAAAGAAATTCAACCTAATGCTAGAAACGAAAGTGACAGCAGTTGAAGCGAAAGAAGACGGCATTTACGTATCAATGGAAGGCAAAAAAGCCCCAGCTGAGCCAGTGCGTTACGATGCCGTGCTAGTGGCTATCGGTCGTGTACCAAACGGTAAACTGATCGACGCTGAAAAAGCGGGTATCAATGTTGATGAGCGTGGCTTTATTAACGTTGATAAGCAACTACGTACTAACGTTGCTCACATTCATGCGATTGGTGACGTTGTTGGTCAACCAATGCTAGCGCACAAAGGTGTGCATGAAGGTCACGTAGCGGCTGAAGTTATTGCGGGTAAGAAGCACTACTTCGATCCTAAAGTTATTCCTTCAATTGCCTACACAGAGCCAGAAGTGGCGTGGGTAGGTAAGACAGAGAAAGAAGCAAAAGCTGAAGGCCTAAACTACGAAGTTGCTACTTTCCCATGGGCTGCATCTGGCCGTGCTATCGCATCTGATTGTGCCGATGGTATGACTAAGATGATCTTTGATAAAGACACGCACCGTGTTATCGGTGGTGCTATCGTTGGTACTAACGGTGGTGAATTGTTAGGTGAAATCGGTCTAGCGATCGAGATGGGTTGTGATGCAGAAGATATTGCATTAACGATTCATGCTCACCCAACACTGCACGAGTCAATTGGTCTTGCAGCAGAAGTATTTGAAGGTTCAATCACTGACCTGCCAAATGCAAAAGCAGTAAAGCGTAAGTAAAATTCGCTTCACTTGCTCGGTTAACTAAAAAGCGCCTGATTGGCGCTTTTTTTGTGGCTGCTAGTTAGCGTTTAACCAACATTAATTGTTCTTAGGTAGCGTTCTTAGTACGACAAACTTACAATTTTGTGAATGTTGTAAAACATCGATTCATTTTAAATTTAAGTTAAAAGTGATATGGTGTTTAACAGTTTATCTCTCTGATTTATAGCTAAGGCGTCGAATTTATAATAAACGTCAATGATTGATTAGGGAGAGATCATTCAACTTCCAAGGATGTTCGACGTTATCGTTGAGCCAATATATGAGGAATATGTCGTGCTAGAAGCCTACCGTAAACACGTCGCAGAACGTGCGGCTGAAGGGGGTGTTGCCCAGCCGCTCAATGCTGAACAGGTTGCAGCTCTGATTGAGCTATTAAAAAACCCACCGCAAGGTGAGGAAGCCGCATTACTGGATTTATTAGAAAATCGAATTCCACCGGGTGTGGATGAAGCCGCGTATGTTAAGGCTGGTTTTCTCGCTGCGATCACGACTGGCGAGGCTCAATCGCCATTGGTTAGTAAAGCGAAAGCAGCGCAATTATTAGGTACTATGCAAGGTGGTTATAATATTGAGCCACTGATTGCATTACTTGATGATGCTGAATTAGCGCCAATTGCAGTGACGGCGCTATCACATACATTATTAATGTTTGATGCATTTTATGATGTTGAGCAAAAAGCCAAATCAGGCAATGCTTTTGCCGAGCAAGTGCTGCAATCTTGGGCTGATGCCGAGTGGTTCTTGTCTAAACCTGCGCTTGCTGAAAAAATTACTCTAACTGTGTTTAAGGTCAGTGGTGAAACTAATACTGATGACTTATCACCAGCCCCTGATGCATGGTCGCGACCAGATATTCCATTGCATGCATTAGCAATGTTGAAAATTGAGCGTGAAGGGATCACGCCAGATCACGCTGGCTCTGTTGGTCCAATTACTCAAATTGAAGCGTTAAAACAGCTCGGTCATCAATTAGTTTATGTTGGTGATGTGGTAGGTACTGGCTCTTCGCGTAAGTCGGCGACTAACTCAGTATTGTGGTTTATGGGCGATGATATTCCTTATGTACCAAATAAGCGCGCCGGTGGTTATGTATTAGGTGGCAAGATTGCGCCGATCTTCTTTAATACCATGGAAGATGCTGGTGCATTGCCGATTGAGGTCGATGTTAGCAAGCTAGCGATGGGTGATGTAATTGATGTCTACCCATTTAAAGGTGAAGTGCGTCGTCATGATAGCGATGAATTAGTATCAACCTTTAAACTTAAAACTGATGTCCTGATTGATGAAGTTCGTGCTGGTGGTCGAATTCCATTGATCATTGGTCGTGGTTTAACCGATCGTGCCCGTCAAGCATTGCACTTACCTGCTTCTGATGTCTTCCGTCGTCCGGTTGCTGTTGAAGATAGCGGTAAAGGTTATACCCTCGCACAGAAGATGGTTGGTAAAGCCTGTGGGGTTGAAGGTATTCGTCCTGGCACGTATTGTGAGCCAAAAATGACCACTGTCGGATCGCAAGATACTACCGGCCCGATGACCCGTGATGAGCTGAAAGACTTAGCTTGTTTAGGCTTCTCAGCCGATCTAACCATGCAGTCATTCTGTCATACCTCAGCCTATCCAAAACCGATTGATGTTAATACTCACCATACTTTGCCTGATTTTATTATGAACCGTGGTGGTGTCGCTTTACGTCCTAAAGATGGCGTGATTCACTCATGGCTTAACCGCATGTTATTGCCAGATACCGTCGGTACTGGTGGTGATTCACATACCCGTTTCCCATTGGGGATTTCATTCCCTGCTGGCTCTGGTTTGGTGGCATTTGCTGCAGCAACAGGTGTAATGCCACTTGATATGCCAGAGTCAGTGTTAGTGCGCTTTAAAGGTGAGATGCAGCCGGGGATCACCCTGCGTGATTTAGTGCATGCGATTCCTTATTTCGCGATTCAGCAAGGGCTACTAACGGTTGAAAAATCAGGCAAGATCAATGAATTCTCAGGGCGTGTACTTGAGATTGAAGGGGTTGAACACTTAACAGTAGAGCAGGCATTTGAACTTTCTGATGCATCGGCAGAGCGTAGTGCTGCGGGTTGTACCGTTAAGCTATCGCCAGAGTCGATCACCGAATATTTAAATTCTAACATTGTGATGCTGAAGTGGATGATCGCTGAAGGTTATGGTGATCGTCGTACCATTGAACGTCGCATTACCGCGATGGAAGCATGGTTAGCTAACCCTGAGCTGATGACGGCAGATAAAGATGCTGAATATGCGCATGTGATCGAGATTGATCTGGCAGATATTAAAGAGCCAATTTTATGTGCGCCAAATGATCCTGATGACGCGCGTTTGTTATCAGAAGTACAAGGCACGCCAATTGACGAAGTATTTATTGGTTCATGTATGACGAACATTGGTCATTTCCGTGCCGCAGGTAAATTACTTGAGAAATTTGGTGGTCAATTAGATACACGTTTATGGGTTGCACCGCCAACTAAGATGGATCGTGATCAACTGATCGAAGAAGGATATTACGGTATCTTTGGTCGCGCAGGGGTGCGGGTTGAAACGCCTGGGTGTTCATTGTGTATGGGTAACCAAGCACGAGTGAAAGACAAAGCAACGGTTATGTCGACTTCAACTCGTAACTTCCCTAACCGCTTAGGTAATGGCGCTAACGTGTACTTATCTTCTGCAGAATTAGCCGCTGTTGGGGCAATTTTAGGACGGATTCCAACCATGGATGAATACCTAACTTATGCTCAGCAAATTGATGCAACTGCGGCAGATACTTATCGTTACCTTAACTTTGATCACATGGCTGATTACACCAATAAAGCCGAGGAAGTGATCATTCAGCAACCCGCTTAATAGCCGTTGTTGGTGATGTAACGCTCAGTAAATAAAACGCTAGATAAACCAACGCCGCGACTAATCGCGGCGTTGTTATTAGGGCTATGTCAATATTGGGGGAATGTAAATATTAACGACCTAAACAATACATTGCAGCGACATTACGCGCAGTTAATTCAACGTTGATTGCCGCATCCTTAAAGGCTTGTTCAAGATTCATTGCTGCAGGCACAATACTAAATACCGCATCGATCCCGTGTTGATGGACAACCCCACAATCTTGGCTTAAACAACCTGCAATACCAATCACAGGCTTGTTAAATTTCTTGGCTGTACGAGCAACTCCAATCGGCGTTTTGCCATGAATAGTTTGGCTATCAATTCGGCCTTCGCCAGTGATCACGAGATCAGCATCTTTTACAATTGTCTCTAAATTAACCGCATCAATCACGATCTCGATCCCCGAGCGTAATTGGGCGTTAAATAGACCTAATAAGGCCGCTCCCATACCGCCAGCGGCACCTGCACCTGCCATATGCTTAACATCAATGGCTAAGTCACGGTGCATGATTGCGGCATAGTGAGCAAGGTTTTTATCGAGTTCAACCACCATTGCAGGGGTGGCTCCTTTTTGAGGTCCAAACACCTGTGATGCACCTTTAGGACCACAAAGTGGATTATCAACATCACATGCAACTTCAAGTTTGATGGTAGCGAGACGCGGATCGATGTGGCTGATATCTATCGTCGCCAACTGTGCCAGTGCTTGACCACCAAACCCTAAAGGCTGACCATTGCTGTCTCGTAGTTGTACACCAAGCGCTTGCGCCATACCGATACCGCCGTCATTAGTGGCACTGCCACCGATACCGACAATAATATGCTCAACGCCATGATCGAGTGCCGCTAGAATTAATTCGCCAGTACCATAACTGGTGGTGAGCAGTGGATTACGTTGCTCAGGGGTAACTAGGTGCAAGCCCGATGCCGCCGCCATTTCAATCACGGCGGTTTTGCCATCACCCATAATGCCAAAGAAGCCTGGTACTTGTTCACCTAAAGGTCCAGTGACTGCGTGCTGAATAATGGTGCCGTTAGTGGCGTCAATCAGTGATTGTACTGTGCCTTCACCACCATCAGCCATTGGCAATTTAATGTATTCGGCAGTTGGCATCACTTGGCGAAAACCGGTTTCAATCGCGGTTGCCACTTCCATTGCGGTTAGGCTTTCTTTGTATGAGTCAGGAGCAATAATAATTTTCATAATCAATCAGCCTTGTTAAATTGTGAAGCCAAATACACCAAAGATAAGAGTCGATACTGTCGCTATCATTAAGCCGACCGCTGTTTCGTAAGGGATCAGTTTTAAGCGTTCATGCATGTCCATGTGAACGGAACCACCAGTAGCATGGAAGAAGCTACCGTGAGGCATATGGTCAAATACTGTCGCACCAGCATGGATCATCGCCGCGCCAGCAATTGCAGGGACACCTAATTCTAAAATCGTGTGACTAAATACGCTTGACGCTACAGCCGTACCTGCGGTTGTTGAGGCGGTTGCTAACGACATCATTGCACCAGAAATTGGTGCTAATAAATAAGACGGTAATCCTGATGCCGTTAACACATCAATCAAGCCGGTTTTTAAGCCTGAGTTGGCGATAATACCTGCTAGTGTTCCGGTACCAAGTAACATCACAGCCACTGGTGCCATACGGTTTAAGCCCGATACCGCAAAGTGGTTAGTGTCACGAAAACGCTTCATGGCAATGGCGCCCATCAAACCACCTAAAGGCAATGCAATTAGCGGATCAACATTAATGCCAGCAATAGGGCGTAGGGCTAATAATGCGATAGCAACCAGCGGTGCAACAATAGCGGTCGCAAAAGAGGGTAAGCGGCTAAAATCAACATCAATCACTTCATGGGCTTGAACTTTACTGCCTTTATTCACTAATTTTTTGGCAATAAAATAGGCAAATAACATTCCACACAAACCGGGAATAACACCCGCGGCCATCACCGATGTTAGTGGAACATGAAATGCATCCGCTGCAGCAATTGAGTTTGGATTGGGCGACATTACGTTACCTGCTTTACCGCCACCAACCATCGCCAGCAAAATCGCCATTTTGGAGAGATCTGCACGACGGGCAATTGCCAATGCAATCGGCGCAACAGTAATAACCGCTACATCCACAAATACCCCTACCGCAGTAAGGATCATCGTCGCCATCGCCAGCGCTAATAACGCTCGCGTTTCACCGACTTTTTTAACAATGGTTTCGGCAATGGAGGTCGCGGCTCCAGATTCAATTAATACTCCCGCTAACACACCTGCTGCGAGAATACGTAATACTGCGGTGACAATGCCTTGTGCGCCACCAATCATCATGGTCACGGTATCAGTTAAAGAGATGCCACCAACAATGCCGCCAACCAGAGCACCAATGATCATGCCATAAGCGGGTGGTACGCGTTTTAAGATCAGTCCGATTGCGACGATCAGTGCAGCAACTGCACCAAGGGTGGATACTTCAACCATGTTCCATTCCAGTGAAAAGTTAAGATGGGCTGCACTGTAGTGAATTTTGACGGTGGAAGCTTTAGGCAAACGAACAAATAAACTGCGCTTACTTTGCTTGTAAATTGTGCAAATGCACAAAAGTAACCAATTATGACTGACTGATGACTGCTAAATACAAGCGAGTGATATCACTTATCTTATTGATTTTTAAGTTTGTTATTTGCTCTATTTTATCAAGTCGGTAGCGCAGAGTATTACGATGAATATGTAGTACTTGGCATGTTTGAGCTAAATCACAATTTTGATCAAAAAATGCGGTCAGGGTTTTTATTAAGCTGCCACGGGGATCATGGCTGTGGAGTTTTTCAAGTGGAGCTTGCAATTGTTGATAACGCCAAGGCTCTGCTTTTATTTGATTAAGCAGTACTGGCAAAATATGATCTTGGTAAAAAAACACCTGCTGTTGAGTATATTGATGACTATTGAGGGCTGCTTCCATGGTTGCTGAGGCTGTTAAATAAGACTGCGCTAGACCATGAATTGTTGGAAAATAATCACCTAATGCGATTTTAATACTGTAGTTAGCCTCTTTGCCGATGCGTTTAAGCAGTTTATAAACCCGCTTTTGTTCAAGATCACGTGACCAACCATCATCAGTCACAGTAATAGGCTTTAGCACTACCACTTCATTACGAGAAACGGAACTGATAGCGACTAAGTTATCACGCTCAGGGTATTCAAGCAGATGGACTAAATGCTGCAGGTTCTCTAAAGAAAAAGCTGCGCCATCTTGAGGTAATACTTTGATGATGGTTGCAATTCGAGGTTGTTGTAATTCGATTTCAAGCCGTTCAGCAATGGTTGTTAGTTGGACATCATCTAAATTGGTGTCATTGATTAACTGCATTACCAGTTCTTCACGGTGGCGCTTATGCCATTCAACTTGGGTCATTAAAGCGGCTTGCTCAACAATCAGCTCTGCCGTCATTTTAACTAATTCACCATAGTTACGTACGTCATCGGGATCACCTGAGATACCTACCACACCAATGGCTTGTTGCTGAAATATAATCGGTAGATTAATACCAGGCTTAACGCCTTGTAATTGCTGCGCAGTGGCGTGATCTATTTCTATAATATGGTGATTATTCAGTGCCAAAATCGCACCGTCATGTTTTTGATGCAAACGGCGAGGATCGCCAGATCCAATAATACGACCGTCGCTATCCATTACATTGACTGAATGCTTAATGATTTTCATGGTACGAGCGACGATTTGTCGAGCAATAGTGGTATTGAGTTGCATTTTAGTGACAGATCCTGACAATGGGCGCCAAGCGCATTCTGCTGGCAGTTTAGCAGTTAACAACAAAAATGATCATAGATGGGGTACTAAAGGTATGGATTACGAGTTTAAAAAAAATACCTTGGACGGTAGTTATCATGCCATTTTTTCAATGGGCCATGAAGTCTTAGGCCGTTGGATCATTGATGAGCTAGGCAAGGATGTCGATAAAATAGATATGATAATGGATCAACTTAGTGCATTGAAAAATAGCACTAAAGAGTGGCGCTTATCGGGTGAAGAGCTGACATTATGTTTACAAGATAATGAAGCTTTAGTTCAAGCTAACTGCTTGTTTTCAGAAGAGGATGAAGATTTTGAAGAAGATCTGCATTTTTATGATGAAGAAAGTATGTCGGTATGTGGCTTTGAAGATTTATCCCAAGTATTAGCGGCATGGCGAGCATTTGTGATCCGTTTCTAGTCGCGTGATTTATCAGTAGTAATAAAATGCCACATCACAGTGAAAAGGCTGCACCTCTATGGTGCAGCCTTTTTTTGTTGGGGCCAATAAATTAAGAAATATACATATTAAACAGTAACTTAAATAGTTGGCATGATGATTGTTTGTTGTTTAACCATCACGAAGAGGAATACCAGAGTTAAGGAGCAAATCATGAAAATAATTAATGCGATTATTAAGCCATTTAAATTAGATGATGTTCGCGAAGCGTTATCCGACGTTGGCGTTGAAGGGATGACAGTATCGGAAGTTAAAGGTTTCGGCCGTCAAAAAGGCCACACCGAACTTTATCGTGGCGCTGAATATCAAGTCGATTTTCTACCAAAAGTAAAATTAGAAATTGCTACTCAAGCAGAAAACTTAGATGACATTGTCGATGCCATCAGTAAGGCAGCGCAAACTGGCAAAATCGGGGACGGTAAAATTTTTGTTTATGATCTTGAACATGCTGTGCGTATTCGTACCGGAGAGGTCGATCGGGAAGCGCTTTAACCACAGTCAATAGCAAGATAATGAAAACAAGTTATTAGGGGAAGGTAACCATGGAATTATCAGCGACAGTAATTGAACTACGTTATGCACTCGATACATTTTTCTTTCTGATTTCAGGTGCATTAGTGATGTGGATGGCAGCAGGTTTTGCAATGTTAGAAGCCGGGCTAGTTCGTTCAAAGAACACGACTGAAATATTGACCAAGAATTTTTGTTTGTACGCCATTGCGTGTACCACATTTTTATTAGTTGGCTACAACATTATGTATGTCGACAACAGTGCGGGTGGCTGGCTACCGTCGTTTGGTGCACTGATAGGTTCACAAGCCGAAGGCGCCGACCACTCTTTAGAATCCGATTTCTTTTTTCAGGTTGTCTTCGTCGCTACAGCAATGTCTGTTGTCTCTGGTGCGGTTGCTGAGCGCATGAAATTATGGTCTTTTTTACTGTTTTCAGTGGTGCTTACTGGATTAATTTATCCGATTGAAGGGTATTGGACATGGGGTGGTGGCTTCCTTGCTGAAGCGGGTTTTAGTGACTTTGCAGGTTCAGGTATTGTGCATATGGCCGGTGCTGCGGCAGCATTAGCAGGTGTTTTATTGCTGGGCGCTCGAAAAGGTAAATATGGTAAGAATGGTGAGATCAATCCGATTCCGGGGTCAAATATGCCATTAGCCACGTTAGGTACCTTTATTTTATGGTTTGGTTGGTTTGGTTTTAATGGTGGTTCACAGTTAATGATCTCTGACTTTGAAAATGCATCAGCGGTTGGCCAAATATTCTTAAACACCAATGCTGCAGCCGCTGCGGGAGCGATCATTGCACTGGCAGTATGTAAAACCATGTGGGGTAAGGCTGATTTAACCATGATTCTTAATGGTGCATTAGCTGGCTTAGTTGCAATAACGGCTGATCCATTGTCACCGTCACCACTGGCTGCTGTTGCTATTGGTGGTGTTGCTGGCGCATTAGTGGTGTTTAGTATTATTGGCTTTGATAAGGTAAAAATTGATGATCCTGTCGGTGCGATTTCAGTTCACGGTGTATGTGGTGTGTTTGGCTTAATGATGGTGCCATTGAATAATCCTGATGCAGCATTTATGACTCAGCTTTTTGGTGCGGTAGTTATCTTTGGGTGGGTCTTTGGTGCTAGCCTAGTGGTTTGGGGCATTTTAAAATTCACTATTGGTATTCGTGTTAGTGAAGATGAAGAGCTTGAAGGTATGGACTTACATGACTGTGGTGTAGATGCTTATCCTGAATTTGTTAGTTTAAAGTAGTAATAATAGCGCTATTTAGCAGCTATTAAAGTCAAAAAAAGCGTCACCGTTAGCGGTGGCGCTTTTTTGTAATGAAGTGTTACAGCTTGATTGTGTTCACAGCCGAAAACCGTATAATCTGCATTAATCTAATTGAGAAACATTATCATTACATTTTGCATTAAGGGATTTAGCAATGAAGAAACTTTTAGCTACAGCAGTTTTATTGGGCTTAGCTGCACCTCAAGTCGCTACTGCTGCTGAAGAAGTCAACGTCTACTCGTACCGTCAGCCTTTCCTTGTTGAACCAATGTTTAATGAGTTCACTAAAGAAACCGGTATTAAAGTTAACGTTAAGTTTGCTAAAGCGGGTATTGCTGAAAAATTACAGCAAGAAGGTGAATATAGTCCAGCTGACGTGGTATTAACCACCGATATTAGTCGTTTGGTTGAGCTGTCAGATAAGAAGCTGGTTCAGCCAGTCGATAGCAAAATCATTGATGCTAACATTCCTGCACAGTTCCGTGATAATGAAGACGAGTGGTTTGCACTAACATTGCGTTCTCGTAATGTATATTCATCAAAAGATCGCGTTGGTAAATTACCTGCTTCTTTTGATTACAGTGATTTAGCAAAACCGGAGTGGAAGGGTAAACTTTGTACTCGTTCTGGTAAGCACCCATACAACGTATCACTTGTGTCAGCAATGATTGCCCATAACGGTGAAGCTGAAACTAAAACATGGCTAGAAGGCGTAAAAGCTAATTTAGCCCGTAAACCTCAAGGTAATGATCGCGGCCAAGTACAGGCGGTTAAAGAAGGTTTATGTGATATCGCGATTGGTAACAGTTACTACCTTGGCAAAATGGTTAACGATCCAAACCAAAAGGCATGGGCTGAAGCGGTTGAGATTAACTTTCCAGGTCAACAAGGTAACGGCACTCACGTAAACGTCAGCGGTATGGCGATGGCGAAGTACGCACCTAACAAAGATAACGCACTGAAGTTAATGGAATTCTTAACGGCAACGACTGCACAGCAAATGTATGCAGAAGTGAACTACGAATACCCAGTTAAAGCAGGCGTTAAGCGCTCTGAGCTAGTGGCATCATGGGGTGAATTTAAAGCCGATGATGTATCACTTGATGAAGTTGCTCAATATCATCAAGCTGCAATCAAACTACTGGATGAAGTGAAGTTTGATCTGTAATTAGTTACAAAATAAATGGGGCTTTAAGCCCCATTTTTTCGTTTAACTTAGTCTATTTTGCAATAAGTTGTGGTAGCTTCTCATGCCTTGCTTACAGTGAATTTATTTACTGACAAAGTGGCCTGAGATTGCAGGCTTAAATATATTGAAAAACGTACTAAGTAGTAGTAAATGAAAGAAAAGTTTTTATTTTGGCGGATTAGTAGCTGGTTATTAGGTTCGCTGTTAGTACTACCGATTATCGCGATATTCATTACCGCCATGGGTAATTCCGATCAAGTATTTTCACACTTGATGAATACAGTGATGTCTACTTACGCATTAAATACCCTTGGGCTGGTGGTTGGTACTGTATTACTGACATTAGTGTTTGGGCTTCCTTGCGCGTGGTTAATGGCAATGTGTCGTTTACCCGGCGAAAGAATACTTCAATGGGCACTTATTCTTCCCCTCGCAATGCCCGGTTATATTGTTGGCTACCTTTATACTCATTGGTTTGATTACGCTGGCCCTATTCAAATTTGGCTGCGTGAGCGCTTTGGTTGGCAACAGGTTAGCGATTATTGGTTTCCTGACTTACGTTCTCTATGGGGCGCGTGTTTTGTACTCGCTTTAGTACTTTACCCCTATGTCTATTTATTAGTACGCGCAGCTTTTATGGAACAAAGTAATAACTTACTTCAATCAGCACGCTTACTTGGGTGCTCGCCATGGCAAAGTTTTAGGCGCATTTCACTGCCATTAGCGCGGCCAGCAATTGCCGTTGGCGTGTCATTAGTGGCGATGGAAGCGTTAGGTGACTTTGGTACTGTCAGTTACTTTGCGTTAAATACGCTGACGACGGCGGTTTATGACACTTGGCTTGGTTACTCTAATCTGAATGCAGCCGCTAAAATTTCCGCGATTATGTTACTGGTGATTTTTTTACTGATCAGTAGTGAGCGTTTTAGCCGCCGTAAACAAAAAATGTTTCAACAGCAATGTGGTAACGATAGCCATACTAAATATCAACTTACAGGTTGGAAAAAATGGTTAGCTGTTGGTTGGTGTTGGGGATTGGTCGGTTGTGCATTTCTGTTACCAATGTTGCAATTGGTTGTTTACGCTATCGATTACTTTGCTCAAAGCTGGACCGAGCAATTTAAGAATTATAGTGTAAACAGCTTAATGGTGTCGTTGGCAGCGGCGATATTTGCGGTGTTATTAGCCTTGATAGTTAATTTTTATCAGCGCTTAGATGGTCGCAGTATTAGCACTGTGCCAATGCGATTAGCGTCATTAGGTTATGCTGTACCGGGGACAGTATTGGCGATTGGAGTGATGATTCCGTTAACCAGTGGTGATCACTTGGTCAATGATATCGCGCGAAGTTTAGATCTGGGTCGTCCGGGGCTGATTTTCTCTGGCACTATGTTTGCGATTATTTTTGCTTTTGTCGTGCGCTTTGCTGCGGTTGCTATCGGTAGCATTGAGACGAGTTTAGTTAAAATTCCACCGTCATTAGATATGGCTGCTAAAACCATGGGCTATGCATCGACAGCGATGTTACGTAAGGTGCATTTACCATTGATTCGACGGGGGTGTTTAATTGCAGGCTTGCTGGTATTTATTGAATCAATGAAAGAGCTTAATGCTGCAATATTATTACGACCGTTTAATTTTGAAACTTTAGCCACTTATGTGTTTAACTTCGCCTCTGATGAGCAATTAGAAGTTGCTGCTTTTCCGGCAATTTTATTGGTTATTGTTGGATTAATTCCACTGGTGATGGTTAACCGTTCTTTGGAGCAAAAACACTGATGAAACATGCATTGTCTGTCACCGATCTTAGCTGTAGCTACCATGGACAGCCGATATTACAAGATCTATCGTTAGCGGTTGAGCGTGGTGAAATCGTGTGCTTGCTTGGCGCCAGTGGCTGCGGTAAAACCACGTTATTGAAAGCGATTGCGGGATTATTACCGCTGACTCAGGGACGAATTGCGATCAATGATCGTAGCATTGTTGATCAGTCACTGTGCTTGCCACCTGAGCAACGTAATATCGGAATGATATTTCAAGATTACGCGTTATTTCCGCATTTAACCGTGGCTGAAAATATTGCATTTGGTTTGCGTCATTGGGATAAGGCACGAGTCGCCGCTAAAATTCAGCAAATGTTAGCACTGGTGCATTTAACTGAACTGGATGATCGTTATCCGCATCAACTTTCTGGCGGTCAACAGCAACGTGTAGCGATTGCACGTGCGTTAGCCAACGAGCCTGATTTGATCTTATTGGATGAACCATTTTCAAATATTGATACTCAAGTTCGTCATAGTTTGATTCGAGATATTAGGCAGATATTTAAAGACCAAGGTGTGACGGCTATTTTTGTTACTCACAGCCGTGAAGAAGCGTTTGCTTTTGCAGATAAAATGGCGGTAATGAATCATGGTGTGATTGAACAATTTGGTACCGCAACTGAGCTTTATTACCAGCCAAGTAGCCGCTTTGTAGCTGAGTTTTTGGGGGTGGGTTCTTATTTACCAGCCACTGTTACAGCTAATCAGCAGCTAAATACGCCATTTGGAGCGTTAGCATTAGCGGCACAGCAAAAATTGGCGCAGACAACAGATGTGGATTGGTTACTACGACCACAGCATTTAGCGGTGATCCCTGAGGATGATGGTTTAGCAGTCATTATTGAACAACAGTTTATGGGTGACAGCTGTCGCTATGTTGTTGAATTTGAAGGGTATAAATTAGTGGTTAATTCTAATTTATTATTGAATGTTGGTCAGCGAGTAACTATCAGTGTTACGCCGCATCAGCCGGTTATTTTCGCACCAGCTTAACAACCAGCAAGGCTTATTAATACTAAGCCTTGCTGATTTAATTGCTACTAAATTAGTTTTTTTGGGTTAACACTTGTAGATAAATTTGCGCTTGTTCACGTAAAATATCTTGATCAGGATGCTGGTTAGCCTGCATGTAAATCACATAACACATGCCATGGAGCATTTTAGCTAAGTTATCAGGGGTTTGATTTGAGGTAATTTCTTCATTATCAATTGCTTGAGTAAACATTTGCTGTACTTGCTTAAGGTTTTTTTGGTTGCTTTCGATAAATTGTGGCCATACATCTTGGCGAACAGATGTACTCCATTCAAACCACACTTTGATCCAATCTTGTTGCTCTAATACCGTATCAATTAAGCTATTGCTGATACAGGTTAAGCGCGCATGTAAGGCCTTATTAGGTGCACCAATACATTCTGTTAGTAAATCATTAAATTGGGTCGCAACTTCAATTAAGACTTGTTCAACCAATTCCTCTCGAGTTGGAAAGTAATTAAACACCGTTGCTACCGAAACATTTGCCATTTCTGCAATATCAGCATGACCTGCACGGCCAATACCACGCCGAGAGAAAACCTCAATAGAATAATCAAGTAGCTGTTGCTTGCGCTTTTCTGGTGATAAGCGCGTACGTGGTTTTTTAGTAATCGTATCCATAATTATTAACTCCCTAGTCATATTTATAATAATAATGTTTATTTTTTATACATAAACACTACAACAGCAACTTAATGCGTTCAAACTAAACTATCAATAAGTGTTTCGAATTTTGGACACTATTGATTAAATAACGCTTAAGATGAATGAATGCTACAATAATGACCTTTGGAATATATCGCCGTAGTCGAATAACGCAGCCGCGTTGATGGAGAATAAAATGAAGCACACTATTGAAGTAATGATTTCTGAGCAGGATGTTCAGGAGCGCATCAAAGAGCTAGGAAAGCAGATCACCGAGCATTATAAAGACTCTACAGATTTAGTTATGGTTGGCTTGCTGCGTGGCTCGTTTGTCTTTATGGCAGATTTAGCACGTGCGATTGAGATTCCGCATGAAGTAGATTTCATGACGGCATCAAGCTACGGCAATACTATGCATAGCAGCCGTGATGTTCGTATTCTAAAAGATTTGGATGACGATATTAAAGGTAAAGATGTGTTGTTGGTTGAAGACATTATCGATACTGGTAATACGCTAAGTAAAGTGTGTGAAATTCTATCGCTACGTGAACCGAAATCAATCAGCATCTGTACACTATTAGATAAGCCAGAGCGTCGTGAAGTCGATGTAAAGGTTGATTGGTACGGCTTTATTATTCCAGATGAGTTTGTGGTTGGTGTGGGTATCGATTACGCACAAAAATACCGTCATTTACCGTTTATCGGTAAAGTTATTCCTGCCGCAGAATAACAACTAAAAAGCGACCACCTTATGGTGGTCGCTTTTTTATGGCTGCTATTTATTGTTTTCTAGCTGCTGTAATTGTTGTTCAAGCGGTGGTAATAATGATGACATTGCAGCTTGATAAGCGATCTCAAGACCTTCACGACTGGTTGATGTAACCCCTAAGTCTTTTAAAATGCCATTGCTGGTACCATAAATCCAACCGTGAATTTTAACTTCTTGGCCGCGCTCCCATGCTTGTTGCATGATAGTTGAATTACCAAGGTGGTAAACTTGTGAAGCGACATTAATCTCACACAATTTATCATCCCACTTCTCACGTGGTAGGCTACCAAGGTCTGAACGATGTTTAAGATACAGATCGCGAATGTGTAATAGCCAGTTATTGATAAGACCCAGTGGCGGATTTTCGATTGCTGCAGTGACACCACCACAACCATAGTGGCCACAAATAATGATATGTTTAACCTTTAGTACATCTACCGCGTACTGAACCACAGATAAACAGTTTAAGTCGGTATGAATAACTTGGTTAGCTACATTACGATGCACAAACAATTCACCAGAGGTTAACCCGGTAAGGCGTTCAGCGGGTACTCGACTGTCGGAACAGCCGATCCAAAGATATTGAGGATGTTGTGCTTCTGCAAGGTGAGAGAAAAACTCTGGATCTTCATCCTTAATGTTCTCTGACCACGAGAGGTTGTTTGCGAAGAGCTGCTTTATATCTGCCATGATAATACCTTATATTAATATGTTCCTTACTATACACAAGCTGCGCTGATAGCAAATCGGATTAGTTGTTAGCGTTTTGTCACTAGCCTATAAATATTTAACAGAAAGATTGCATATAATGAATGCTTTAGAAATAAAAAATGTAAGTAAAACTTACAAAGGCGGCGTCAAGGCGCTGAAAAATATGAACCTTAGTGTCGAGCAAGGCGATTTTTTTGCGTTGCTAGGCCCCAATGGTGCGGGTAAGTCGACCACTATCGGCATTATTAGCTCGTTAGTCAATAAAACCTCAGGCTCAGTCAGTATTTTTGGCTATGACCTTGATACGCAAAAAGTGGATGCTAAAAATCAACTTGGTTTAGTGCCGCAAGAATTTAACTTTAATCCATTTGAAACCGTAGAACAGATTGTGGTTAACCAAGCTGGATTTTATGGGGTTGAACGGCCACTGGCAAAACAGCGAGCTGAAAAATATTTAACTCAATTAGATTTATGGGGTAAACGTCATGATCGGGCGCGTAATCTTTCAGGTGGTATGAAGCGGCGTTTAATGATTGCACGCGCATTAATGCATGAACCCAAATTATTGATTTTAGATGAGCCAACCGCTGGGGTTGATATTGAATTACGGCGTTCGATGTGGACATTTTTGCAGCGTATAAACCGTGAAGGAGTGACGATTATCTTAACCACTCATTACCTTGAAGAAGCTGAAATGCTATGTCGAAATATTGGTATTATTAATCATGGTGAGTTGGTTGAGCATACATCGATGAAGGCGTTATTGAGTCAATTGGAATTAGAAACGTTTATTTTAGATATTGATGCCACAACAGTAACACCGACGCTGGATATGGGGTCATGTCGCTTAATTGATAGCACGACTTTAGAAGTCGATCTTAACAAAGGCGATGACTTAAACCGTGTCTTTAGTGCGCTGACAACCCAAGGGGTGATGGTGCGTTCAATGCGAAATAAAAGTAATCGTTTAGAAGAATTGTTTGTTAATTTAGTCAATAAAGCTCAAGCATAGTTGTGGTGGATAATCATAAATGAAAAGACAATATTGGATCGCATTTAAAAGCTTAATTACGAAAGAGATCCACCGTTTTACACGGATCTGGGTGCAAACATTAGTTCCACCTGCGATCACCATGACGCTGTATTTTATTATCTTTGGTAATCTGATTGGTAAGCGTATTGGGGATATGGAAGGCTTTAGTTACATGGAATACATTGTGCCGGGATTGATCATGATGTCGGTGATCACCAACTCTTATTCCAATGTAGCTTCCTCCTTTTTTAGTGCCAAATTTCAACATAATATCGAAGAGCTATTAGTCGCTCCTGTACCTAATTATATTATTATTGCTGGCTATGTCGGTGGTGGTGTATTGCGCGGCTTAGGGGTTGGTTTTATCGTGTCAGTGGTATCACTACTGTTTGTATCGCTCAATATTGCTCATTTAGGGATAATTATTGCGACGGTAGTGATGACTTCGGTTGTATTTTCGTTAGGCGGGCTGATTAACGCAATTTTTGCGCGTACTTTTGATGATATTAGTATTATACCGACCTTTGTTCTTACGCCTTTAACCTACTTAGGTGGCGTGTTTTATTCGATTAATTTGCTGCCAGAAGTGTGGCAAATGGTATCCAAGGTTAACCCGATTGTATATATGGTAAATGCCTTCCGTTATGGCTTTTTAGGGGTATCTGATGTCGGTATTGGAACATCATTTGCGGTATTGAGTGTGTTTGTTATTGCGCTGTATAGCGTGGCTTATTATTTGATTTCGCGAGGAATTGGTTTGCGTTCATAAGCGTTATTCCAATAGCTACAGTTAAAAAAATACCGCGCGTTAATCATTAACGAGCGGTATTTTTTTAGTCGGCGTTTAGCAATTAATTAGCTTCAGCAACGTCTTCTTCAACCGTTACAGCAGGAGATAAATCTACCACTTGGTTATCGATTAAACGTGCTTTACCTAATTGGGCTGACATTAGAATAACCGCTTGTTGAGTGGTGTCAGTAATCGGTAATAACGTCACTGCATCACGAATAAAACTTTTATCAGGTTGTAGACCTGCAGCACGTAATTGATCGTTAGCATCAACAATTAATTCGTCATAGTCATTACGACCACCACGCATTTGGCTGCTAATCCAACGCATAGTACGGGCTAAAACTGGCGCACGTTGGCGTTCATCAACGGTTAGATTACCATTGCGTGAACTCATGGCTAAGCCATCCATTTCGCGCACAGTTGGCACGCCAACAATCTTAATATCCATCGCTAAATCAATCACCATTTGACGAATAAGCGCCAATTGTTGGTAATCTTTTTCGCCAAAACAAGCGACATCAGGCTGAACAATATTAAACAGCTTATTGACGATGGTTGCTACGCCACGAAAGTGACCAGGACGTAATTCACCTTCTAACATCGTTGATAATCCAGGGACATCGATGAAAGTTTGATTATTAAGACCGGCTGGATACATGATTTCTGGGGTTGGAGTAAAGACTACATCCACCATATTTTGTTGTTGTAATTTAGCAATATCTTGTTCAAGAGTACGAGGGTAATTAGTTAAATCCTCTGCTTTCTCAAACTGCATTGGGTTAACAAAAATACTCGCAACAACAACATCGGCATGCTTACGTGCTTTACGCATTAACGTAAGATGGCCTTCATGCAAGTTACCCATTGTTGGAACAAAGGCAATTCGACGACCGGCGCGGCGCCACGTCGTAATCTGCTCTCTTAGTTGGGCAATCTCGGCGAATGTTTGCATCTCTTATTCCTTATTCAAAGGTATGTTGAGACCCTGGAAATGCACCAGACTCAACATCTTCAATGTATTTAGTAACCGCAGCACGCATATCGCCCGTTTCTGCAAGGAAGTTCTTAGAGAACTTCGGCATATAGTTAGCAGAAATACCAAACATGTCGTGCATAACCAGTATTTGGCCATCAGTCGCATTACCCGCACCGATACCAATTACAGGCACATCCACCGCCTTGGTAATACGTTCAGCAAGGCTTGCTGGAACACATTCCAATACGATGATTTGGGCACCAGCTTGAGCGAGAGTAATGGCGTCATTTACCATGGTCTCAGCTTGGTCCAAATTGCGGCCTTGAACTTTATAACCGCCAAAAATATTGACAGATTGAGGGGTTAAACCAAGATGGGCACAGACAGGAACTGCACGTTGTGTCAGGGTTGAAATAGTTTCAGCAACCCAAGCGCCACCTTCGATTTTTACCATGTTAGCCCCAGCTCGCATTAGTTTTGCAGCATTTTCACACGCTTGTGCTGGGGTTGCGAAGGTCATGAATGGCATGTCAGCCATTAGCAGCGAATTAGGGCTGCCTGCACGAACGCTACGGGTATGGTAGGCGATGTCATCAATGGTTACGGGTAGAGTGTCATTTCGGCCTTGGAGAACCATGCCTAATGAATCGCCTACTAACATAACCGGCATATTCTGTTGCTCAAATAATTGGGCAAAACTGGCGTCATATGCTGTTACTGATGCAAACTTGCGACCTTCTTGCTTCCATGTCAGTAGATCGTTGATGGTGATTTTTTTCATAGCTTGTTCCTCGCCCTGATGAATTTATGCTTGCCAAATAGCTAAGCCATTACGGTTAACCTGAGTCAATAACGTGCGTAAAGAAGTGTGATCAGGTAAAACTAAATCAGGGTTAATTTCGGCCAGTGGATACAGTACGAACTCCCGTACCTTCATTCCATAGTGCGGCACGGTAAGGCGCTCACACTGGTGTTGCAGATCACCATATAAAATAATATCGAGATCTAGCGTCCTTGGACCCCAGCGTTCATCTTTGCGAACACGTCCTTGTTCAAGCTCAATCGCTTGAGTATGGTTAAGTAACTCAAGCGGAGCTAATGCAGTATCAATAGCGACAACCGCATTAATATAATCAGGTTGGTTTTGTGGGCCCATTGGAGTACTGCTGTACAACGAAGACACACTAACCACCTGACTGTGTGGTAAGTGGTGCAGTGCTTCAATGGCTGTTTTAGCTTGGGCGACAGGATCGCCCAAGTTACTGCCAATAGCTATATAAGCACGAATCATGATTTTACTTGCGGCTTTTTACGGCGTGGTTGCTGTGGGCGACGACGACGTGGGCGGCGATTACCACCATCATTAATATGAGTTACCATTTGGCCGCGTTGGTTATAATCGGCGTTTTGGAACTCACTCCACCATTGCGCTAGCTCTTTGATGTCACTGCCTTCAAACAAACTACGCATTTCAAGGAAATCATAAGCAGCACGGAATTTAGGGTGCTCCATGGCCTTAAATGCGCGTTTGCCACTGCGACGACTAAAGCGTAGCTGTTGCTGCCAAATATCACGTACCGTGGTGGTATGGCGGCGTGGAATCGCAATCGAGCGCACTTGTTCATCAAGAATATCGTTACTAGCGACCATAAAGGCATCATAGAATGATAAACCACTTGCAAAAGAGACTTCTTCAGCGCGGATCATCATTGGATACCACAACATAGCGGCATAGATAAAGGCTGGATTTACCCGTTTATCTTCAGCGATACGTTTATCAGTCGAGGCCAGAATATGCTCGATCATTTTTTCGGTTTTGCTGCTGTTATTCTCGGTAAAGTGATCCGATAGGATCGGGAATAACTGCTGGAATAAATTGTATTCACGCAGCATACGGTAGGTTTCTAAACCTTGACCTGATTGCAGCAGTTTAAGGCTTTCTTCAAATAGACGTGCTGCTGGAATATCTTGCATCAATGTCGCTAATTCGCGAATTGGTGCTGCCGTTACTGGTTCAATATCCATATCAAGTTTAACCGCAAAGCGAACCGCACGTAGCATACGTACTGGATCTTCGCGGTAACGGGTTTCTGGATCACCCATTAAGCGCACAACACGATTATTTAGATCTTCAATGCCTTGAGCATAGTCGGTTACCGTGAAATCTTTGACACTGTAGTACAAAGCATTAATGGTAAAGTCACGACGCTCTGCATCTTCTTCGATGGTGCCATAAACATTATCACGTAATAGCATTCCTTCTTCACTGCGAGAAGAAATTTGCGGCTTTTTCTTATTGTCTTTTGGAGCTACAACTTGTGTGGGTGCATCCGAATGGTGGCCACGGAAAGTCGCAACTTCGATAATGTCACGCCCAAAAAGAATGTGCGCTAGACGGAAGCGGCGGCCGATTAAACGACAGTTACGAAACAGTTTTTTGATTTCTTCGGGGGTTGCATTGGTTGCAATATCGAAGTCTTTAGGCTGTTTGTGGAGCAATAAATCGCGGACGCCGCCACCAACAAGGTAAGCGTCGTAACCGGCTTTGTTTAGTCGATATAGTACTTTCAGCGCATTTTCGCTGATATCTTTTCGTGAAATGCCGTGCTCTGAGCGTTGGTAAACTTGCAAAGTTTGTTCCTCTGGAACGCGAGTACTACTGTCGCGATTCAATACTTTACGGCAAAAGCTGGCTACTCGATTAAAGATAATACACCCCATATTGTGCACTTGGTTCAACAAACAGCCGTGTATGATATATCACGGCAGACTATTTTAGAATGCTAGTGTGATAGCCGTCGTCTTTGGTAGCTGCTTGAGCTGCCAATGAGTGATGCCCCACTGTAATATTTGTTCTACGCTTTCAGTGACAAGCTCTGTCGGTGGCGACAAGCCTAAAAAGCATAGCGCTGCCATTAATGCTGGCCGAGGATTAAGTTTATCAATCGCTGGCGCATGGTTTTGTTTCGACAATTTATTACCATTGTCGGTAATGGCAAGCGGTAAGTGCAAATAACGAACTTCAGGCAGCCCAAGTTGATGGTAAAGACCAATTTGACGCCCTGTAGGCTCAATTAAATCTGCACCACGAACAACTTCAGTGATCCCTTGTTCGATATCATCTAGCACTACAGCAAGATTATAAGCAAATAAACCATCGCGGCGACGAATAATAAAATCTTCATTCGCTAATGCTAATGGCAACTCGATACGACCATGTAATAGGTCATCGAAATGGGTTATTGGTGTGTCTACTTGTAATCGAACCGCACCATTATTGTGCCGTTGATTGAGGGTACGACAGGTACCAGGGTAAAAGCCGCCCGCTTGTTTAATGTCTTTTCGACTACACTGACAATAGTAAGCATTACCTTGAGCTAACCAAGCATCAATTTGAGCCTGATAAGCATCATGGCGTAAACTCTGATACATGATATCGCCATCCCACTTGAAGCCAAACGCTTCTAGCGTACGCAGAATATCATCAGCTGCCCCTAGCATTTCGCGAGGTGGATCAAGATCTTCGATCCTAACGATCCATTTTCCTTGCTGAGATTTTGCTTGAAGGTAGCTACCAAGAGCTGCAATTAACGATCCGAAATGCAATGGCCCTGAGGGCGATGGTGCAAAGCGACCGACATATTGATTTGTGTTAGTCATACATTAATTAACGGTTATAAAATCCAAGTTGGTTATTATTTAACTTGGTACGGCAGCGTAAATGTCGCCCAGAGTCAGGGGTAGATATAACAAAATATATTCCCTCCAAACTGAATAATGCTCTCTAAAATGAGAACACTATTCAGTTTGGTGCCTATTGATCTATAACGCGAGATTATGACTAAACAGGCAGAGCTCGTGCGACATCGGTAAGTAAATAACCATAGGGTTAGTTACTGCGTGTTATTTTGAGCGCTAGTGTAAACGAAAGAGGGAGCTTACGCTCCCTCTAAAATTAGCTTAATTTGATAAAGACGTAAATTAGCCAGCCATTTGCTTTTCTTTGATCTCTGCAAGTGTTTTACAGTCGATGCAAAGATCTGCAGTTGGACGAGCTTCAAGACGGCGAATACCAATTTCAATACCACAAGAGTCGCAGAAGCCGAAATCATCTTCTTCGATACGCTTAAGTGTCTTGTCAATTTTCTTGATCAGTTTTCGTTCGCGGTCACGATTACGAAGTTCAAGGCTGAACTCTTCTTCTTGTGCGGCACGATCCACTGGATCGGGGAAGTTAGCGGCTTCATCTTGCATGTGGTTTACAGTGCGATCAACTTCAACGCGAAGTTGGTTACGCCATGCTGATAGAATTTTATGGAAATGCTCTAATTGAGCTTCGCCCATGTATTCTTCGCCAGCTTTTTCCTGATAAGGTTCAACCCCAGCAATAGCCAGGATGCCTAGTGATTTTTTAACGTTGGTCTCTGGCATATAGCATCTCCTAATGTACCTAATAACCGTCACTGGTTAATTTTGGGCGGTATCTATAGCAGAAAGGTTTCGATGTGGCAATTACTGTATAACTTCAATTCTATGTCAATGTGAAGAAAACGGCATTTTTTATGTCAAATGCTGAAATTGTATACAGTCAGTAAGATTTATTTCGGTTGCATTTATGGTGGCTCGATAGCAAATTATTTCAACGCCAGCAGTGATGGCTTGTCGTAATAATTGGGCATATTCAGCATCGATATGCTGTGCAACATCAACCTTTTTGATACCAGTATGTAACACTGCAAAAAACAGTATAGCGCGTGAGCCTTGTTGTGCCATTTGCATCAGTTCGCGTAGATGTTTTTGACCACGAGTTGTGACAGCATCAGGAAAGTAACCTTGACCATTATCCGCCAATAAGGTCACGCTTTTTACTTCAATATAGCAGGCTGGGCGGGTTTGTGATTCAAGTAATAGATCGATACGGCTATTTTCAGTGCCATATTTCACTTCAGTTCGTAACTGATCATAACCATTGAGCTCTGGTATGCGTTGTTTTTCAATCGCTTCTTTAACAAGGTGGTTGGCTTGAACGGTATTAACACAAATCCAATCATTAGCCGCAGTGTGCGCCAGTTGCCAACTATTAGGGTATTTACGCTTTTTATTATCAGAGGTTGAATACCATACCGTGGTGCCAGGATCAGCACAGCCAGTCATGGCGCCTGTGTTAGCACAGTGAATAGTTCTAATCTCACCGTCATCTAAAGTGATATCCGCTAAAAAGCGTTTGTAGCGTTGAATTAAAGTCGCCGCTTGTAGTGGTGGTTCAAACTTCATTATCGCCTCGAGCCTCGATTATTATTTTTAGTTGCGGGGTGGCTTTCGTTACAATGTGATTTCGTTTTGATCATGACATAAGGTGGCACCATTGTCACAACTCCCAATTGATGAGGTTTTAGCAACCTTATTTAGCGCGTTAACTCACCATACTCAAGTGATTTTAAAAGCACCACCGGGAGCGGGTAAATCAACGCGGTTGCCGTTGGCGTTATTAGATAAAGCCGTTATTCAAGGGCGGATCATCATGCTGGAACCACGACGGTTGGCAGCAAGAAACATTGCTGGGTATTTAGCGCAGCAATTGGGTGAGCGTGTTGGACAAACCGTTGGCTTACGAGTGCGAGGTGAAACCAAAGTCAGTCCGCAAACACGATTAGAGATTGTCACCGAAGGTGTGATGACGCGTATGTTGCAGCATGATCCTGAACTTGCAGGTGTTGGGCTGATTATTTTTGATGAATTTCATGAGCGCAGTATTCATGCCGATACCGCGCTGGCGTTAGCTATCGAGGTACAACAAGCACTACGAGACGATCTGCAGTTATTGGTGATGTCTGCCACCCTAGATCAAACCGCGTTGGCACAACTGTTGCCAGAGGCCTATTATGTCGAATCTCAAGGGCGTTGCTTTCCGGTTGAGTATCGCTATCAAGCAGTGACTGATCCGCGGAATATGATTGAACAAATGGCGGTCGCGATTAATCAGTTGTTAACCACAGAATCAGGGTCGGTATTAGTTTTTTTACCCGGCGTCGGTGAAATTAAACGCTTGGCACAAGCATTAGCCACACGTTTAACGTCAGCCAACAGCACGATCAATATTTGTCCCTTGTATGGTCAACTACCGATAGAGCAACAGCAACAAGCGATTAATCCAGCGCCTACTGGGCAGCGCAAAGTGGTACTGGCAACCAATATTGCTGAAACCAGCTTAACTATTGAAGGGATTCGACTGGTGGTGGATAGCGGCTTAGAGCGCATCGCACAGTGGGATCCTAAAACCGGAATCAGCCGCTTGCAGCAAGTACGCATAGCGCAATCCTCTGCTGAACAACGGGCAGGGCGTGCTGGCCGTTTGGAGGCGGGTATGTGTTTGCGAATGTACAGCGAAGAGTCACTTCAACGCCAACCAGCAACGCCGCAGCCAGAAATTTTACGCAGTGATTTAACCGCGCTGGCGCTGGATCTGATCCAGTGGGGGTGTCATGATCCACAAGATTTGCAGTGGTTAGATCTACCGCCAGCACTGGCTTTACAGCAGTCGCGGCAGTTATTACAGCAACTCGGTGCGATTGATGATCGTGGTCAACAAACGTCACGTGGTCAAGTGATGCAAACCTTAGGTGTCGATCCGCGTCATGGCGCGATGCTCGCGTTTGCAAAACAAATAGCACACCAACAAGCAGATATCACTATTTTGACTACCGCGGCGATGCTGGTGGCATTACTAGAAGATCCGCCTCGTGGTATGGATAATCCAGATTTAGCGTTTCAGCTGCATTTATTTGAAACCAAAAAATTGGCGAAAAGCCATGCTTATATTCAGCGTGCTCAACAACATCTTGCGACTTTAGGTGCTGCTAAACATAGTGAATTAAAGGTCAATAATGATTGGGCTGCGATAGTATTAGCGGTGGGTTTTTCGGATCGAATCGCGCAATCTCGAGCTAATGATGGTCGCTATCAATTAGCCAATGGTCAAGGGGTGATGCTTGATAGTAGCCAAGGATTAGCCAATCAGTCTTTGTTAGTGGTGGCTGATGTAGTTAAAACTCGCCAAGGTGATAGTCGAATATTTTCGGCGATCAGTGCTGATTTAAACGGTTTACAACATGCATTACCGAAATTATTTAATCAATGTGAGTGGCTTGACTGGGATGATAAAAAAGGCCGTTTAAGTGCTGAGCATCGTACTTATTGTGGCAAGTTAATTGTTGCACGCAGTCTTGCAGCCACTCCCGATGCAACCTCAGCGAGTGCAGCATTACTGAATGCGGTTAAGCGTAAAGGCTTGGCGGTATTAAATTGGACTCCAGCTGCGACACTATTACTGACACGTGGTCGCTGTGGATGTGAATGGCTACCTGACGTTGATTTTCCGCCATTGGATGAGGCGAGTTTATTAGCTAATGCTGAACAATGGTTATTGCCATACCTCAATGGAATTACCACCTTAAAAGGGCTGCAAAAAGTCAATCTGGTCGCAGCATTAGAGGCCTATCTTGGTTGGAATAAAAAACAACAGCTTGATCAGTTATTGCCAACCCATTATCAGGTACCAACCGGTTCAAACATTGCCATTCGTTATCAAGCCCAACAACAACCGGTATTAGCCGTTAAGTTACAGGAAATGTTTGGAGAGCCGACCACACCGACAATCGCTAACGGGAAAGTTGCTTTGGTGTTAGAGCTATTATCACCGGCGCAACGACCGTTACAGATCACGCAAGACTTAGCAGGTTTTTGGCAAGGTTCGTATAAAGATGTTCAGAAAGAAATGAAGGGCCGTTATCCAAAGCATCCTTGGCCTGATGATCCAGCTAATCATTGCCCAACCCGCAAAATCAAAAAATACCTTTAGCGGTGCTAAACAAGTTCGATACCTGTATATATAATCAGTTATAGTTGCTAAGATCTTAATACTGAATCATAACAGCAGAGCTCAATCATGAGCTCTGCTTACATACAGGAATAACGGTAGTTGATGCATTATGAGTAAGTCACCACAGCCCCCTAAACCACAGCAGAAGAAACCTGCCGCTGCACGAAAAAAGGCCGCTGTAAAACCAACTGCTAAAAAACAGCCTCCAAAAAAAGCAGCACCGAAAAAAGCCTCATCTAAAAAAACGACCACTAAAAAATTGGCTGGATCGCATCCATGGTTACGTAAGCTTGGCAGTTTAGGGTTTAAAATAACCCTAGTCGGTGTGGCTATTTTACTCGTGATCGGGATTTATTTAGATACGGTGGTGCGTAATAAAATGGATGGCCCAATTTGGGATTTACCCTCCGTCGTTTATGGCCGAGTCTTAACCTTACATCCAGGCCAAGCGCTGACGATCAGTGATGTGCGACGAGAGCTCGATGTGCTGCAATATCATAAAGTGCGTAGTCCGCGAAAAATGGGGGAGTATTCTGCCTCTGCAACTCGCATTGAATTAATTCGACGCCCATTTAAGTTTGTTGATGGTCCGCAACCGCAACAGCATGTGATGTTAACATTTACCGGCGCTAAGCTGGCCTCGATCGTTGATGTCAGCTCTAATCGATCATTAAAAACCCTTAGAATTGAACCTAAACTACTTGGCATGCTAGGGCTATCGGACAATGAACAACGCATTTTTATGGCGCGGGATCAATTTCCTCCACTGCTGATTGACGCGCTGTTAACCACCGAAGATCGTGATTTTTATGAGCATGATGGTGTGTCGCCATTAGCGATTCTGCGAGCGATGGTGGTCAACCTTAGAGCGGGTCATACCGTGCAAGGTGGTAGTACCCTTACGCAACAATTGGCGAAAAATTTATTTTTAAGTCGTGAGCGCAGCTTGTGGCGTAAAGTTCGCGAAGCCTATATCGCGGTGATTATTGATCACCGTTACAGTAAAGATCGCATACTTGAAGCGTATTTAAATGAAATTTACCTAGGTCAAAATGGCGCCAAGGAAATACATGGTTTTCCATTAGCGGCGCGATTCTATTTTGGACGCCCATTAGAAGAGCTACGGGTAGATCAATTGGCAATGTTGGTTGGAATGGTAAAAGGTCCATCGCAATTTAACCCTTGGCGTCATCCAGAGCGAACCCTTAAGCGCCGTGACTTAGTGTTATCACTATTAGCTAAAAATAATTATCTCACCGAAGCTCAATATGAACAGGCATTTTCTGAGCCATTAGGAGTACAAAAAAACGCTAAAATAGCCAGTCGTCAACCTGCGTATTTTCAGCAGTTACAACGTGAGTTACAACTAGACGTTGGTGATATCTATAAATCAGGTAAAGGACTGCGTATTTTCAGTACCCTTGATCCGCTGTCTCAACAAGCTGCTGAAAAAACCATAGCAGCCATGGTGCCACGGTTAAATAAAAAAGCCGGAGTTAAAGTCGAGACAGCAATGGTGGTGGTTGATCGACAAGATGGTGCAGTGCGTGCGCTTATTGGTGGTAGTCGTCCCGGCTATGCTGGTTTTAACCGCGCTCTTGATGCTCGTCGTCAAATTGGTTCATTGGCAAAGCCGGCAGTGTATTTGGCCGCTTTGAGTCAGCCGCAGAAGTTTAGTTTAGCGACCACGCTTAATGATCAAGCGATTGTATTAAAGGGCAGTAAAGGAACGTCATGGCGACCAAGAAACTATGATCGTAAGTTCCGCGGTCAAGTGCCACTCTATTATGCGTTAGCGCATTCATTGAATGTGCCAACAGTGAACTTAGGCTTAAAGGTTGGGCTTAATACCGTGATTAACACCATTGCTAAGTTAGGGGTTAATCGTGATCAAGTTCCCCGCTTACCTTCAATATTATTAGGTGCATTTAGCTTATCACCGTTTGAAGTGGCGCAAATGTTCCAGAGTATTACTAATAATGGTCGTAAAGCACCGTTGTATAGCCTGAGTGCGGTTGTTGATAGTCAGGGGCGAGTGCTATACCAACATCACGCTCAGGTTGAACAAGTCGTGCCAGAACAAGCTGCTTGGTTAACAACCTATGATATGAAAAGAGTGGTGAGCCAAGGTACAGCGCGTTTTCTTCATAGCCAATTTAGTTCAGCGAAATTAGCCGGTAAAACAGGTACCACCGATAATAATCGTGATAGTTGGTTTGCTGGTGCGGATGGACGCGAAGTTGGCGTAGTGTGGGTTGGGCGTGATGATAATACACCTGTGCGTTTGACTGGCTCTAGCGGTGCGCTACGGGTTTATGCTGATTATTTGGCTCGTCGTCAGCCATTGCCATTAAATATTGGCTGGCCGCCTTATATCACCACGGTGAAGTATCAACCTACAGCTAACGGTAGTTTGCGATTTGATTGTAACGGTAACGTTGCTTTACCCGCATGGGATCGTAATGGGGATTTAAAAGCTAAGTGTCATGACAATCAGCCTGCGACATGGATAAAGCATATGTTTGCGGGTTAGTAGAAGCTAGGTAATAGCAGGGCGAGTTTTCGAGAGGCGAGGAAGAGCAGAGACGAGTAAGAGCAGGGGTGAGGAAGAGCAGAAGCTAGGTATGGCAGGGGCGAAGTAAGGGCTGTAGCAAGATTATTATTGACAATGATGTTGCTGGTACTGAAAATTTCGAACCCTCGAACCCTCGAACCCTCGAACCCTCGAACCCTCGAACCCTCGAACCCTCGAACCCTCGAACCCTCGAACCCTCGAACCCTCGAACCCTCGAACCCTCGAACCCTCGAACCCTCGAACCCTCGAACCCTCGAACCCTCGAACCCTCGAACCCTTTCTTCAGACGAAAAAAAAGCCTCATCAAAGATGAGGCTTTCAAAAGATGGTGCCGACTACCGGAGTCGAACTGGTGACCTACTGATTACAAGTCAGTTGCTCTACCTACTGAGCTAAGTCGGCACACTAAATTCTTTTTAAATAATGAGCTGACTCATTATCTTTAATATGGTGCCTCGAGGCGGAATCGAACCACCGACACGAGGATTTTCAATCCTCTGCTCTACCGACTGAGCTATCGAGGCAAACACAGCAATAAAATTGCTATTTTTGCATTTCTTACCGAAGTAAGAGAATAAATGGTGCCGACTACCGGAGTCGAACTGGTGACCTACTGATTACAAGTCAGTTGCTCTACCTACTGAGCTAAGTCGGCACATAAATTCTGTAATCTCTCCGCTCTATTGAGCCAAGAAATAAATAGTGGCTCCCTCTACTGGACTTGAACCAGTGACATACGGATTAACAGTCCGCCGTTCTACCGACTGAACTAAGAGGGAACAGATTTTGTCGTTGCTTGACACCAAACTTCAAAAGAGAAGAAATGGTGCCTCGAGGCGGAATCGAACCACCGACACGAGGATTTTCAATCCTCTGCTCTACCGACTGAGCTATCGAGGCAACGGAGCGCATTAAAAAGGTTTTTGAGCTTTTCGTCAATGGTTTTTTTTTAAATAGTTATCAACATTGTCTTTTTTATCCTAATTGCTGTTATTTTGCGCTTAATTGTTGGGTTTTTCGGTGTTTGTCAGTCACAGTGGAAGAGGCTAATTATGCGCTAAAAGCGTTAAGAAAAAGTGTTTGATAAAAAGTAGTGGTGGCATACAAGTCTAATTTATCGTCATACCCGACAGTGAATGCCCGCGAGGGCGATAGGGAATCTACTATTCACGCGTTGTAGATTGATTATTTTAGCTGATGCCTTTTAGGCTCAATAACGCTGTGAAGAGATCACACAGATAATAGGCAGTGATAGACGGATTAGCTGTCCGTCAAGCTTCTCATAACGTGTCGCCAACTGAACGAAGATGGCATTATCGTGATGGTATAAAAGCCTGATCAATGCCGTTTTGTTTTTTTGCCAAAATCCAGACGTAAAAAAGCCCGCAATTGCTTGCGGGCTTTCTTGTTTGGCTCCCTCTACTGGACTTGAACCAGTGACATACGGATTAACAGTCCGCCGTTCTACCGACTGAACTAAGAGGGAATTAACTTTTACTATTTGACACGATAAATCGTATCAAATTTTAATATGGTGCCTCGAGGCGGAATCGAACCACCGACACGAGGATTTTCAATCCTCTGCTCTACCGACTGAGCTATCGAGGCAGAAGTAGTGATGGTTAAGTCTCTACTTTTGCATTTCTTACCGAAGCAAGAGAATAAATGGTGCCGACTACCGGAGTCGAACTGGTGACCTACTGATTACAAGTCAGTTGCTCTACCTACTGAGCTAAGTCGGCACATAAATTCTGTAATCTCTCCGCTCTATTGAGCTAAGAAATAAATAGTGGCTCCCTCTACTGGACTTGAACCAGTGACATACGGATTAACAGTCCGCCGTTCTACCAACTGAACTAAGAGGGAATTAACTTTTACTATTTAACACGATAAATCGTATCAAATTTTAATATGGTGCCTCGAGGCGGAATCGAACCACCGACACGAGGATTTTCAATCCTCTGCTCTACCGACTGAGCTATCGAGGCAAACACAGCAATAAAATTGCTATTTTTGCATTTCTTACCGAAGTAAGAGAATAAATGGTGCCGACTACCGGAGTCGAACTGGTGACCTACTGATTACAAGTCAGTTGCTCTACCTACTGAGCTAAGTCGGCACATAAATTCTGTAATCTCTCCGCTCTATTGAGCCAAGAAATAAATAGTGGCTCCCTCTACTGGACTTGAACCAGTGACATACGGATTAACAGTCCGCCGTTCTACCGACTGAACTAAGAGGGAACAGATTTTGTCGTTGCTTGACACCAAACTTCAAAAGAGAAGAAATGGTGCCTCGAGGCGGAATCGAACCACCGACACGAGGATTTTCAATCCTCTGCTCTACCGACTGAGCTATCGAGGCAACGGGGCGCTATTAAAAGGGTTTTGAGCCTTTTCGTCAACCCTTTTTTTAATAAAAAATGATTATTATGTTTGAGTGTTGACTTTTTGTTCGTTGTGGCGTGATTTTTTACTTTTTTTAATGTTTTCCGCCGTTTGAGTTACGGCGGAGTATCTGTTTGATCTCAATATTATTTTGTTGGTGGTGTATAACCATCAATCACCACATCTTTACCTTCAAACAAAAAATTAACCATTTCTGTCTCAAGTAATTGGCGATGTTCGGCATTCATCATATTAAGTTTTTTTTCATTAATCAGCATGGTTTGTTTTGCTTGCCACTGTGCCCACGCTTGTTTTGAAATACTATCAAAAATGCGTTGACCAAGTTCACCTGGATACAATTGAAAATCTAAACCTTCAGCATCTTGTTGGAGATGGACACAAAAAACAGTACGGCTCATGGAATATTCCTTATGCATGCATTATTCAATCACAGCGAGAAAGGCTGTAATTATAATGACGGTATTTTTTATAACTGCAGTGTTTTTTATAGCAGCAGTATTGTAGCAATAGTTATACCAGACTCGACCAGTAGCGGCTAGGGTCGAGGCTGGAATAACATCCGTGTAATCAGTGTGGGTATAGCAATCCATCAAGGATCTTTTGTACCGGTGCTGCTAAACCAATTTTGGCCGGATCATGGAGATCATACCATTGCCCTTGGCGCTGATGGATCACATCAGGAAGAGTGTTTAAAGTGAATAATACTGGCACAATATCAAGATGATAATGACTAAATGTGTGTCTAAATGCGATTAATTGCTGCTGGCTGGCAATCATGGTCTGTGGCTGTCCCAGTTGTTGCAACAAAAGATCATTGAGATCGTCATTATCATGTTGTGGAAAGCACCATAAGCCGCCCCAAATACCTTCTTGAGGACGTTGCTCAAGCCATACTTTGTCGCCATAACGTAAAATGGCAAACCAGGTTTGTTTTTCTGGCATCACTTTTTTGGGTTTCTTGCCCGGAAATTCACTTTGTCGTTGTTGTGCTTTGGCAATACATTGCGCTTCAATAGGGCACAAATCGCATTTAGGTTTGCTACGAGTACAAATCATAGCGCCCATATCCATCATGGCTTGGTTGTAGCGTTCAACACCAATCGCTGGCGTATTTTCAATCGCTATCTTCCACAGCGCATTTTCAACCGTTTTTTTGCCCGGCCAACCTTCGATGGCATAACAACGCGCTAAAGTACGCTTAACGTTGCCATCTAAAATAGGATGATGCTGTTTTAATGATAGTGATAACACTGCGCCTGCGGTTGAACGGCCGATACCCGGCAGGGCTTCAACTGCCTCAATGGTGGTTGGAAACTCACCATTATGCTCAGCGACAATCAATTGGGCTGCTTTGTGAAGGTTACGTGCACGAGCGTAATAGCCCAACCCGGTCCACAAATGTAACACTTCATCTTGCTCGGCAGCGGCAAGATCAGCCACGGTAGGGAAGCGCGCCATAAAACGTTCAAAGTAGGGGATCACCGTCGCAACTTGAGTTTGTTGTAACATGATTTCTGATAGCCATACTTTATATGGGGTCTTTTGGTGTTGCCATGGCAGGGTTTTTCGGCCGAATTTATCATACCACGCTAAAATAGCGTCGGAAAAAGCTGTACTCACAATGGACTCACTTTACTAAATTGGCATTAAACAATGCCGGAGTGTGCTTTATTATCGAATGAGGTTGCGGAAAGTTGGAGTCCGTGGGGACGATCCCTTATACTGCAACTCATTAATGTAATGGCGTCTATAATGACGTTATTGACTAAGATTGCATCATAAACTGGCGATTATCACAATTGATAGACTTGAATTGAGGCTATAACTTTGGATAATGCCGTTCCGTTTCTTTTTTTGTTTGGATAGTTAGCATGAGCGAAGTTTCAAAAAAGTCAGGTGACGTAACCCTGACTGAATTTACCGATGAAGGCAAAATGGTTCGTAAGATCCGTAGTTTTGTTCGTCGTGAAGGCCGTTTAACCAAGGGCCAAGAAAATGCGATGGAAAAAAACTGGCCAGCTATGGGTATTGATTTCGCCACTGAAATGCTGGACTGGACACAAGTCTTTAACCGTGAAGCGCCAGTTGTATTAGAAATCGGTTTTGGCATGGGTGCATCATTGGTTGAAATGGCACAAGCGGCGCCAGAGAAAAACTTCGTTGGTATCGAAGTTCACACTCCAGGTGTTGGTCACTGTTTAATGGGCGCTGAAGCGGCTAATTTAACTAACTTACGCGTAATGTGCCATGATGGTGTTGAAGTATTTGAACACATGATCCCTGATGGTAGCCTTGATATGGTGCAGTTGTTCTTCCCTGACCCATGGCATAAAGCGCGTCACCATAAGCGCCGTATCGTTCAGCCTGAATTTGCTGAAATGCTACGTAAAAAGCTTAAAATTGGCGGTATTTTCCATATGGCAACAGACTGGGAAAACTACGCAGAGCACATGGTAGAAGTAATGGATGCCGCGCCTGGCTATAAAAATACAGCGACCGATGGCGCTTATATTGCACGCCCAGAAGATCGTCCTTTAACTAAGTTTGAAGCACGCGGTCATCGCCTAGGTCATGGCGTATGGGATATGAAGTATATGCGTACTGAATAATTGCAGACATTGCTGTGACTATCGATTAGGGTAGCAGTTGTTATTGCGTTATTTATTTAGAAAGCCAACTTTTGTTGGCTTTTTTGTTATTGGAGATGAAGTAAATGAAGCCAACAGAGACCTTACTAAAAGACATTTTAGATGAAGTTAGACCTTTGATTGGTCAAGGAAAAGTGGCTGACTATATTCCTGCGTTAGCGGAAGTTCCTGCAACTAAGTTGGGCATCGCGGTGTGTTATAACGATGGTGAAATTATTCAAGCAGGCGATAGCCAAGAAAGTTTTTCTATTCAATCGATCTCCAAAGTTTTAGCGCTAACACTAGCAATGTCACTCTATGAGCCAGAAGAATTGTGGTCGCGAGTTGGTAAAGAGCCATCAGGGCAGGCGTTTAATTCGATGATTCAGCTCGAGTTAGAAAATGGTATTCCACGTAATCCGTTTATTAATCCCGGTGCGATTGTTATCTCAGACATGCTGTATAGTCGCCTCTGTGCGCCGCAGTATCGAATGTTGGAATTAGTGCGTGAATTATCCTGCAATCCACATATCGTATACGACAAAGTGGTTGCTAATTCAGAGATGCAACACAGTGATCGTAATGCGTCGATTGCTTATTTAATGCGTTCATTTGGCAACTTTAATAATGAAGTAATGCCAGTGCTAAATAACTATTTTAGTTACTGTGCTTTAAAGATGAGCTGTGTTGATTTAGCGCGAACATTTTCTTATTTAGCAAATAAAGGTCAGCCTTTAGGTGCAAAAACGCCAATTATTAGCCAAACTCAAAGTAAGCATATAAATGCATTGCTTGCGACATGTGGTTTATATGATGGTGCTGGAGAGTTTGCTTACCGCGTCGGAATGCCGGGTAAATCAGGTGTTGGTGGCGGTATTGTTGCTATTGTGCCAGGAGAGATGACCATTGCTGTATGGTCACCGGAGTTGGATCCATCAGGTAACTCATTAGTAGGCACTGCGGTATTAGAGAAGCTTTCACAACGGATTGGACGTTCTATTTTTTAATGGGTAAATGCAGCGGCTAGGTGCAGCTACCCACTTTTAAGAAGGGGAAGTTGCATGGGATTAAAAACTATCATGAGTACAATTGGCTGCGGTGGTTTGATGGTGCTATTTAGCTCAAGCCTAATTGCTGGCGAGTGTGATCCACAATGGCACAATAGTGTCAGTATCAGCGATGATACACTGACGCTATCGCAATCTAAGCAAACTTTTGTGGTTAAAGATGATGGTCAGCTATATTTTGATATTCACAAAGTAAAACTTGATCCAGACCAAACGCAGTTGTTAGTGCAATATTACCAAACCATTGGTAATGATCTGCCTTATTTGCTATCGCATGGGCAGCATGTAAATGCCAAAGTGTGTCAGTTTGTTAATTTACGCATTCAACAAGAGCGCCAAATAAGACAACAAATACCAGCACTGAAAAACTGGCAAAGCGTTAATTTATTATAACGTTATACTTGATGATGACCGCGATAAAAAAAGCGAGAGACTAGAGGTGTAATGGTTGAATAACCATTAACGACCAGCCCTCGCTTTTTTGTTGGCAGTATCATTTAGCGTTTAGATTACGCTAATCATCATCTTCAACAAATGCAGCCAGTAAATCGTTTAAAAATAATTTACCGTGTTCTGTAATTTGCCACTGATCGCCATTATCAACTAAATAATTTTGTTTAAGTGCCCACTCAATATTGGCAGCTATTGCCGACAACGGTAAGCCTGTGCGATCGATAAAGTCTTGCTTTGGACATGCCTCTAATAATCGAAACCGGTTCATAAAAAATTCAAACGGTCGTTCAGTGTCAGCTACCGCTATTTGTTCACTCAAATAAGGCTTATCCGCTTGTAAATATCCACGTGGATGTTTGACTTTGACCGTACGTATAATTCGACCATCATCAAAGCTGATCTTGCCATGGGCACCACAGCCGATGCCTAAGTAATCGCCAAAGCGCCAATAATTAAGATTATGTTGGCATTGCTTATTGGGCTTACTGTAGCCGGAGATTTCATATTGTTGATAACCAGCAGCGGTTAATAGTGCATGTCCTTGTTCAAAAATATCCCACAAGTCATCGTCATCAGGCAATGTCGGTGGTTTTGAGTAATACAAAGTATTGGGCTCAATCGTTAGCTGATACCAAGATAAATGCGGTGGATCAAGTGCGATCGCTTGCTTGAGATCGCTGATCGCATCAGCTATCGATTGATCAGGCAAACCGTGCATCAGATCGGTATTAAAACTGTTTAATCCCGCCGACTTTGCCAACTCAATGGCTTTGATCGCTTCGTCACGGCCATGGATACGCCCTAAACGCTGGAGTTTGTCGTTTTGAAAACTTTGAATACCAATCGAAATTCGGTTCACGCCTGCTTGGCGATAGTCTTCAAAACGTCCTGCTTCAACAGTGCCTGGATTGGCTTCCATAGTGATTTCAATATTGTCACTAAAAGGAATGCGAGCCTCAATGGCTTGCAGTAGACGACCAATTTCAGCTGGTGAGATCAAACTTGGTGTACCACCACCAATAAAAATTGAATGCAGTGGTCGCTGACTGTTAACTAATTGGTAGGCCATTAGATCGGTTTCAAGATCGTCAATTAGCGCATCAATATAATCAAGTTCTGGCAATTCAGTTTTTAGTGCGTGCGAATTAAAATCGCAATAGGGGCACTTTTGAACACACCAAGGAATGTGCACATATAAACTGAGTGGTGGAGGAACAAGCATGAGTTAGCCTTTTAGTGCACTGAAAAGTTGTTGAAGTGCTTTGCCACGGTGTGACAGTTGCTTTTTACGACTTGGATCTAATTGCGCTGAAGCACATTGATCTTCTGGTACCCAGAAAATAGGATCATAACCAAAGCCGTTATCGCCATGACGCTCAGTTAAAATACTGCCTTCCCATGAACCATGGCACACTAGTGGTGTTGGATCATTTTCATGGCGCATCATCACTAATACACAATGAAAACGAGCACTGCGTTGTGCTTCAGGTACACCGTCCATTGCCACTAGTAGCTTATCAATATTTTCCGCATCAGTAGCACCTTCACCAGCAAAACGGGCTGAGTAAATACCCGGAGCACCATTTAAAAAATCCACCTCAAGCCCTGAATCATCGGCAATCGCAGCGCAGCCAGTTTCTTTAGCAGCATGACGTGCTTTGATGATCGCATTTTCAATAAAAGTGGTGCCGGTTTCAGCCACTTCTGAAACATTGAAATCGCTTTGAGCGACCACATCAAATCCAAAGTCAGCAAGTAGGGAAGCCATTTCTTTTACTTTGCCTTGATTGCCTGTTGCCAGTACGAGTTTGCTCATATTGATGCCTTTTTAAAAACCATAATTCGCTAATAACCGCTATGATAGCCGTTGTGGGTATAATAACAACGCTGAGGCTGAAAACGGTTCGTTATCACTGAATAATGTGTGCTTAAATTTAAGCTGATGAGGTTTATTTTGGTGATGAATATTTACCACAAACTTAAATTCAGCTTGAGGTGGGTGTTTAAATTGAGCTAAATAATAAATTTTATAGCCTTCTTGAATACGTCGAAAACGCAGCCGTTTTTTTTCACCAAGACCGCTGAGCATTGTGCCGTCTATCTTGGTATTTAGGCTTGGTTTGCCCGGTTGTTGTTTATTCAATACGCTGACCTTCATCAAGGCATAACATTGTTTACGTTTGATGCGGTAAGCAGTTGCAATTTTATCGCTGATAAAAGTGGTTGGAAAGACAGAGTAACGTACTTCAAGTGGCTCAAGTTGGTGGCTGTGATCAGCATAACTGAGTTGGCTAATCAGTAATAATATTCCGCATAACAGGTATTTCATATTTAGAGCCATAAAGTGCCATTATTTGTTGGCGCAGTGTAATTAACTGTGGCTTTCAAGATAGAAATTTATTGCGGTTATTATCGTGGAGTGAGATTTGCGATAAAAAAAGCGAATATTATCGAAATATTCGCTTTTTTAGCGGTGGGATAATCCGTGATGTTATTGCATCAAGCTCGCAATCGGTTCAGGGATCTGCTTTGGATCCTCGATGCGAATTTGTTTGTGACGGCCTTGAAAGCCTTTTTCCACATGCACTAAACCTTTAGCGACCTTGAACTGCTTAGCTAAAAACTTGGCTAAATGAGCATTGGCTTTTCCATCAACGGGTGGCGCTGTAATGGCGATTTTAATTTCATCGCCATGTAAGCCAACAATTTGATCGCGACTGGCTTTAGGTTGAATGTAAAGTCGAATAACCACATCATCCCCTTGGCGACAGACAGCATTAGCACTCATAACTGGAACCAAATCGGTCCAATTAGATCACCCATTAAATAGTTAGCAAACTGCAAGCCTAAGAAGATCACTAGAATACTTAAGTCTAAACCACCCATTGGTGGTAGTACGCGACGAATCGGCGCCATTAGCGGCTCAGTTAGCTGATGCATCACATATTCCATTGGGTTACGGCCTTGGCTAACCCAACTTAAAATGGCACGAATTAATAATACCCAGAACAATAATCCGCCCGCAGCTTTAACCAGTGCTAATAAACCTAACAGTAAGAAGCTAGGGCTAAAGGCAAACGCACCGCCAGTTAATGCTAATTGCAGCAAAATAAACTTCGCCACACATAATACGTAACCAAATAAAATGGTCGCCATATCAAATGATCCAATCGATGGGATCACACGACGTAATGGCGCTACCACTGGTTGGGTTGCTTTGACAATAAATTGCGAAAACGGGTTATAAAAATCTGCACGTGACCATTGTAGCCACACCCGTAACAACACAATCATGATATATAAATCAAATACTGTGGAGATTAAAAAAGCCATTGAATTCATAATTAAACCTTAAAACAATTGTTCCATTTCTTGAGCACGAGCAACCGCAGCTTGCATTGCTTTAGCCACTATTTCTGTTAAATGATGGTGGTTGAATGTATTAATCGCTTCTGCGGTGGTACCGCCTTTAGACGTGACTTGCTGGCGTAACGTGGCAAGATCCGTATCTGGGTTGGCTTGTACCATTTCTGCCGCGCCTAATGCTGTTTGTTGAACTAACAAGCGTGCCGTTTGTTCATCAAAACCTTGTGCCATTGCTTGCTGTTGAATTGCTTCCATAAATAAGAAGAAGTAAGCCGGAGCACTGCCTGCTGCAGCAATGATACCATTGATATCTGCTTCTTGTTTAACCCAGCAAATTTCACCAACAGCTTGCAAGAGCTCACTGGCAAATTGATGATCTTGCGGTGCTAATGTTGACTCTGCGTATAAGCCACTCATGCCTTTACCGATTAATGCTGGAGTATTTGGCATTACGCGCACTAAATGTAATTGGCTATCAAGCATGGTTGCTAAGCGAGCACTATTGATACCAGCAGCAATTGAGATCACTAATTTATTACTGAAGTCGACCGCTTGCAATGGCAAACATACATCGGCCATTAATTGTGGTTTTACCGCCAGTACCACTACGTCAGCTTGTTGCGCTGCGCGCAGGTTATCACTGTCAGTATTAATACCAAAATCATCCTTTAACGGTGCCAAGCGAGTTGTCGTTGGCGCTGTTGCTGTGATTTTCTTAGCATCGTAGCCACTGGCAATTAAGCCGGCGATGATTGAACGTGCCATGTTACCGGCACCGATAAAAGCGATAGAGCGCTGTTCCATGTAATATCCTTTGCTGTTGGTACGATACTCAAGAGATAGCCAGAGTCGTTAACCGTTATTTAGAAACTATTGTTAGGCTTGGTTGCCATAATCACGCGCACCAAACAAAGCAGTACCAATACGCACCATGGTACTCCCTGCTGCAATTGCAGCTTCCATGTCACCACTCATGCCCATTGATAGGGTATCAAGTTGTGGGTGGTGTGGTTTAAGTTGTTCAAATATATCCGCTAATGCTTTAAAAGCTGCGAATTGACTATCATAATCGGTTTCGGGTTGCGGAATCGACATTAATCCACGTAAAACTAATTGCGGCATGGTGGCAATAGCGGCAGCAAGTTCCATTACCTCATCAGCACTAATACCTGATTTGCTGGCTTCACCACTGGTATTCACTTGTAGTAGTACATTTAATGGCGCCATGGTGGCTGGACGTTGGTCATTTAAACGGGTGGCTGTTTTAAGGCGATCTATTGAGTGTACCCAATCAAAATGCTCGGCAATCGGGCGAGTTTTATTGGATTGAATCGGCCCAATAAAATGCCACACTAAGTGCTCTGCCGCAGGGTGATTTGCAAAATAATTGACTTTATCGACCCCCTCTTGAACATAATTTTCACCAAAGGCAACCAGACCGGCATCAATTGCTTGTTCGATCGCGGCAACGGGCTTGGTTTTACTTACTGCCAACAATTGCACCGAATCGGCGGCTCTGCCGCATTTTTCAGTTGCTAGTGCCATCTCATTGATGACCTGTGTAATATTTTGCTTAATACTGTTCATAATTGATTCTTGAGGAAAATGTATGGATATCACCGAATTACTCGATTTTAGTGTAAAGCATAACGCATCAGATCTGCATCTTTCTGCGGGCGTTCCACCAATGATAAGAGTTGATGGTGATGTGAGAAAGCTCAGTTTACCAGCTTTAGATCATAGCGAAGTCCATCGGCTAATATTTGATATTATGAACGATGCTCAGCGTCGAGAGTATGAAGAAAAATTAGAAGTCGATTTTTCTTTTGAATTACCCGACATTGGTCGCTTTAGGGTTAACGCTTTTCATCAGTCGCGTGGCTGTTCAGCTGTGCTGCGTACCATTCCGATCCACATTCCAACGTTAGCCTCACTCAATGTGCCTGAGGTTTTTTATGATATTGCTCAGTTAAGTCGTGGGTTGGTGTTGGTAACGGGGGCGACAGGTTCTGGTAAATCAACCACCATTGCCGCCTTAGTAGATTACATCAATAGTAACTATCAACGCCATATTCTAACCATTGAAGATCCGATTGAATTTGTTCATACCAGTAAAAGTTGTTTGATCAACCAACGTGAAGTCCATCGCGATACTTTAAGTTTTCAAAATGCGCTGCGGTCATCATTACGTGAAGATCCTGATGTGATTGTAGTGGGAGAATTACGCGATCAAGAAACCATTAGTTTAGCCTTAACCGCCGCCGAAACTGGCCACTTAGTTCTGGGCACCTTACACACCAGTTCCGCCGCTAAAACCGTTGACCGTATTATCGATGTTTTTCCGGGTAGCGATAAATCGATGGTGCGCTCGATGTTGTCGGAGTCATTGCGGGCAGTAGTGGCGCAAAACCTATTGAAATGTACCTCTGGTGGTCGAGTCGCCTGTCATGAAGTGATGATGGCAACCCCTGCAATTCGAAATTTGATCCGTGAAGATAAAATTGCCCAGATGTATTCAATGATTCAAACCGGTGCATCACTTGGAATGCAGACCATGGAACAAAGCGTCAAAATGCTGGTGGCACAAGGTATGGTCGAATCAGAAGAAGGGCGCCGTATTCTTGATAGTAGTAAATCTGGGTTTTAATTAAAGGAATAACTGATGACCTTAGACGATATTCTTGAGCAAATGGTGGCAAAAAAGGCGTCCGATTTATACATCACGGTTGATTGTGCGTGTTTATTAAAAATTGATGGCAATTTGCATGATGTTGGAGAAGTGCTCGATCGCGATAGGGTAGATAGGTTATTTGATCAGGCCATGGATGCCAGCTTGCGCCAAGAGTTTATTACCACCAAAGAAGCCAATTTTGCGTTAGTGCGGAATGGATTTCGATTTCGTATTAGTGCGTTTTGGCAGCGAGAATTACCAGGCATGGTGATTCGGCGAATTGAAACCCAAATTCCGAAAATGGAGGAGTTACAGTTACCGATTGATATGGAGCGACTGGCATTATCAAAACGTGGTTTAGTGTTAATTGTCGGCGCAACCGGTTCGGGTAAATCGACCTCGATGGCGGCAATGACGGGCTATCGTAATCAGCATCGCAGTGGTCATATTTTAACGGTGGAAGATCCGATTGAATTTGTTCATCAACATAACAAATGCATTATCACTCAGCGCGAAGTTGGGCTTGATACCGCCAGTTATGAAGTGGCATTAAAAAACTCCTTACGCCAAGCACCAGACATGATTTTAATCGGTGAAATTCGTACCCCTGAAACCATGGAATACGCGATGAATTTTGCTGAAACAGGCCATTTATGCATGGCAACGTTGCACGCCAATAATGCTAATCAGGCATTAGAGCGGATTTTGCATTTAGTGCCCAAAGAGCGCCGCGAGCAATTTTTATTTGATCTGTCACTTAATCTTAAATGTATTTTAGCGCAGCAGTTAGTGGCTGACGCGAATGGTGTTGGTCGTCATGGCGTGTATGAGTTATTGCTTAATACGCCGCGAGTCGCGGATCTTATTCGACGCGGTGATCTGTATGAAATAAAAGATGTGATGGCGAAATCAACCGAAGCGGGAATGATGACGTTTGATCAATCGCTGTATCAATTATTTCGTGAAGGCAAGATCAGTGAGCAAGATGCACTGCATCACGCCGACTCTGCGAATGATTTACGATTGATGATCAAAGTTGGTGATCCAAGCTCTAAACCGTTAAATAGTTTATCTGGCGTTACGCTTGATAAATAATAATGCGCATGATGATCCTTTTGCTAAAGGATCATCATGATAAAATTGGTAATAATTGCAGCTAGTTAACAGGTTTACTTTAAAGTGTTGATTTTTAATTGCTTTTTCTGTTTACCTGATAACGCTAATACCGTTGCGTAGTTTTTGGGTTTAAATGATCAAAAAGCTGTACAAGCTGATCCGGTGAGAAATTACGCGGCTTGAGAAGAGCGAATTAGCCCAAAGAAAAATAGCTGTCAGCTTTGTGATGATCTTATGGGCTAAAGCTGTACCAGCCAAAAAAAAGACCCGTTCCAAATGGAACGGGTCTTTTTTTATCTTTTTACAGCGGAGTAATATGCAATAAATAGTGGCAGATTAAGCGCCGTATTGACGTTCAAACCAGCTTTCTAAAATAACCACTGCCGACTGTGAATCAATGTTACCTTTGCTCAATGAACGGTAACCACCGCGTTCAAATAACTCCGATTTAGCTTCAACTGTGCTTAAGCGTTCATCGTGTAATTCGACCGCATAACCAAAACGACCATGAATACGATTGGCAAATTTCTTAGCCCGTGGAGCAATGGTTTCTAGCTCTTTGCCATTGAGATCTAATGGCAAACCAACGACGATTAAATCAGGCTGCCACTCTTTAAGGATCTTTTCAATTTCATCCCAATTAGGAATACCATCTTTGGCTTTTAAAGCGGCTAATGGACTGGCTGTGCCTGTGAGTTCTTGGCCGATTGCAACCCCAATACTTTTGGTGCCGTAATCAAAGCTTAATACGCTACGAGATTGACTCATGCATGACCTATATCTGATGATAGATTCGCAGGGCTAACCCCTAATATTGCGATGGCTTGGTGCCAGCGTTGATCTATCGGAGTGGAAAAAATAATGGTGTTATTAGCCTCAATCGTCAGCCAATTATTATCAGCTAATTCTTGCTCCAGTTGACCTTCATCCCAGCCTGCATAACCCAGTGCAACCACAAATTGTTCGGGGGCTTGTTGAGTGCCAAGTTGGGATAAAATATCCAGTGACGTCGTGACGGCAAGTTGCGGTGTAATTGTAATGCTGGAGTCATAACCGGCTTGAAGTGTGTGCAGTACAAAGCCGCGATCCTCAGCAACAGGGCCCCCATTGAGAACCGGATATTCAAGGCTTAATGGATTAACTAAAGGCAGTGTTCGTTCGACATTAATTTGTTCAAGCATATCGGCAATTGAGATTTCAATTGGCTGATTGATGATGATACCCATCGCACCTTCATCATTATGCTCACACACATAAATGACACTGTGTTTGAAGTTTGGATCTTGCATAGTGGGCATAGCCACTAAAAAATGATTGGTCAGATTCATTTACAATACCATTAAATACATGTCAGCACCGTTGATGTGCTGATAGTAACAAGCAGCGATCACATTCAATCGCTGCGTTGTTGGTTTGATTATGGCTGATGTTTAGCGCTTAGATGATCTTAGTTAGCGTTAATTCGGCGCTCAATCGCATCCATTAGTTTACCTGTGATTGAAATATCAAACGCAGCTTCAATTTCACAGATACACGTTGGGCTAGTAACGTTAATTTCAGTTAACTTGTCACCAATGACATCAAGACCAACAAAGATTAAGCCTTTCTGTTTTAAAATTGGTGCTACAGTTTCAGCGATTTTACGATCAGTGTCGCTAATCGGACGTGCTTCACCACGACCACCTGCTGCCAAATTACCACGGGTTTCACCTTTGGCTGGAATACGCGCTAGGCAGTATGGCATTGGCTCGCCATCAACCACGAGAATGCGCTTATCGCCATTACTGATATCAGGCACGAAAGTTTGTGCCATGCAGTAGTTTTGACCCATGTTCGTTAGGGTTTCAATGATCACAGATACGTTAGGATCATTTTTCATTACGCGGAAAATTGAAGAGCCGCCCATGCCATCAAGTGGTTTTAGGATCACATCACCGTGCTGCTGGTGAAAGGCTTTGAGTTTCTCAGCACGACGGGTCACGATAGTGGTTGGGGTTAGCTCTGGAAACCATGCCGTAAATAATTTTTCATTACAATCACGTAGGCTTTGTGGCTTGTTTACGATCAACGCACCGTTATCTTCTGCACGCTCAAGAATGTAAGTCGCATAAATGTATTCAGTATCAAACGGAGGATCTTTACGCATTAATACCGCATCAAGATCCGCGAGTGGAATCTCTTGCTCATTATGGAATTCAAACCAATCGTTAGGATCTTTTTTTACTGTTACCGTACGAGTACGTGCAATTGCAACACCTTGCTCTAAAGAAAGATCACTCATTTCCATGTAGTGTAATTCCCAACCACGACGTTGTGCTTCCATCATCATGGCAAAGGTCGAATCTTTTTTGATATTGATAGACTCGATAGGGTCCATCACAATACCTAGCTTGATCATTGTTTTCTCCTGCTTAACTTAGCCTAGATCACCAAAACGAACTTGGAGTGCGGTAATGGCTGTCATTGCGGTAGTCTCAGTGCGTAATACACGTGGGCCTAATAAAATTTCATCAAATTTGTATTGCTCAGTCATACTGATTTCTTCAGCAGACAAGCCACCCTCAGGGCCGATTAATAATCGAACCTTAGTTACAGGGGTAGGAAGAGTGTTAATAGAATAATGTGCACGAGGGTGCAAGTTTAGTTTTAACCCATCATATTCTTCTGCACACCATTGCTCTAGTTTCATCACCGGACGAATGGTTGGCACAACATTACGGCCACATTGTTCGCAGGCTGCAATCGCGATTTTCTGCCATTGATCAAGTTTCTTTTCAAATCGTTCAGCATTGAGTTTAACGCCACAACGCTCTGAAATCAGAGGGGTAATAGTGTTAACACCGAGCTCAACCGATTTTTGAATGGTGAACTCCATTTTGTCACCACGTGAAATCACTTGGCCTAAGTGAATATCAAGTGGTGATTCAATACTATGCTCAATGCGGCTTTGAATCTCAACGTCAACCGCTTTTTTGCTGGCGCTACTAATTACTGCAGGGAATTCAGCATTGCTGCCATCAAACAGTAGCACTTGTTGCCCAACTTGCATTCGCATAACACGACCAACATGGTTAGCCGCATCGTCGCTAAGCATAACCGTACCTTGGCTTGGTAAAGGTTGTGGATGGTAAATTCGTGGAATTCTCATGATGCAGTCATCTGTAGTAATGGTTGAGTAATACCTGATATTACCACGGTTAGCAGCAGAGGGAGGGCAAAAGTTAATTGCTAATCAGTAACAACGGATTGTGGTCGCCAGAAGAGGAGAGTGACGATTAAGCGACAGTTTTAAACACTAATGGTTGGCGACATTTACGGCAATGATAACTGGCTTGACCGCGTTTAACTTTATTGTGACGACGAATAGTTAGTGGGTATTCACTACATGGGCAGTGGTAAATATAAGTCGTTCCAGCGACCGAGCTAACATTAAAGTTATGGGTTGTTTTAGGCTCAACATTAAACACTTCAGTCATGATCAGTTGCCACTCGCGACCATGAGGACGCACGCGACCAAATAATTTAAATACCACTAAATGGGCGACTTCATGGGCCACCACCTGATTTAAAAACGCGTCAGGATTTTCAGCCAATAGAATTGGGTTAAAGCGTAGTTCCCATTTTTGTAAGTGCGCAGTAGCGGCAATTTTGCCACGTTGAGTAAAATTAACCGCGGGCTGTTGTAATCGTTTATTGAGGCGTTGATTAGCATGTTTGATGCAATGCTCTACGTGAGTAAGTACTTGCTTTTGTAGCGGGGTCATAGCGTGAAATATCCTAGATTAATCGGTCACCGAGTAGGGAATAACTACCGCAGACTATACACCGCAGGATAAATATTGACGATTATTTTATTTTAGATATAAAAAAAGGGACGAATAATCGCCCCTTAGTATCTGATAAGCTTAAATTTATTATTATTTAAGTTTAGCGAACTCGCGTAATACGTCTACTTTGTCAGTTTTTTCCCAAGGGAATTCATCACGACCAAAGTGACCATAGGCTGCCGTCTTTTTGTAGATAGGTTGAAGTAGGTTTAGCATTTCTTGTAGGCCATATGGGCGTAGGTCGAAGTGCTGACGAACTGCTTCAATAATAATATCTTGATGTACTTTTTCAGTACCAAACGTTTCAATCATGATAGATGTTGGATCTGCAACACCGATAGCGTATGAAAGTTGAATTTCACAACGCTCAGCCATACCAGCAGCAACAATGTTTTTCGCAACATAACGTGCTGCGTATGCTGCTGAACGGTCAACTTTTGATGGATCTTTACCAGAGAATGCACCGCCACCGTGACGTGCTGCACCGCCGTAAGTATCAACAATAATTTTACGACCAGTTAGGCCACAGTCACCCATTGGGCCACCGATAACAAAACGACCGGTTGGGTTGATAAAGAATTTAGTTTCTTTACGTAGCCACTCTTGTGGTAATACTGGTTTGATGATTTCTTCCATTACAGCTTCACGTAGATCTGCTGTTGAAATTGAATCACTGTGTTGAGTTGATAGTACAACTGCATCAATACCAACAATCTTACCTTGATCGTATTCAAACGTTACCTGAGATTTAGCATCAGGACGTAACCAAGGTAGCGTACCGTTCTTACGTACTTCCGCTTGACGTTGAACAAGACGGTGAGAGTAAGTAATTGGTGCAGGCATCAATTCTTTAGTTTCGTTAGTTGCGTAACCAAACATAATACCTTGGTCACCAGCGCCCTGCTCTTTAGGGTCTGCTTTATCAACACCTTGGTTGATGTCTGGTGATTGCTTACCAATGGTATTTAGTACAGCACAAGAATTAGCGTCAAAGCCCATATCTGAATGAACGTAACCAATCTCACGTACTGTTTCACGAGTGATTTCTTCGATATCAACCCATGCTGAAGTTGTTACTTCACCACCGACCATTACCATGCCAGTTTTTACGTAAGTTTCACAAGCAACACGCGCTTTCGGGTCTTGCTCTAGAATTGCATCCAAGACTGCATCTGAAATTTGGTCTGCAATTTTATCTGGATGTCCTTCCGATACTGACTCAGAAGTAAACAAGTGTTTAGCCATTAGTGATCTCACTTATATTCATAAATTTATTAGAACGGTAGCGGTAATACTGATACTGCACTGCATTCCATACGTTTATATGTATAGAGCTACCTCCGTCTAGACGTCTATAATACCCCGACCAGTTATAAAATCAACAATGTAATCTGTAAGGATTTAGTCAAAACGCTAACTTATTCAATATTAAGCCATTAATTTTACTGACATTGGTGCTCAAAAGCGGTATTGGTATAAGTTGCATAGCATTGAATAAAATGGCTTTTTTAAAAACGAAAACGTTTGCAGTCGGCCGCCTCTATTTGAGACAATACTCAAACGCAATCAAGTGACTGCCAATAAAAAGCAGCCACTATTTTGACGGCAATTATTATTTTATGACTATTTGGAGCAGATATGTCTTCTAGCAATGCGGTGTCTCGTAAAGAACTGGCCAATGCAATTCGTGCACTTAGTATGGATGGTGTGCAACAAGCGAACTCAGGTCACCCTGGTGCACCGATGGGAATGGCAGATATTGCTGAAGTATTGTGGCGTGATCATTTGAATCATAATCCTCACAATCCAAATTGGGCTGATCGCGATCGTTTTGTACTATCAAACGGCCACGGTTCAATGCTGATTTATTCACTGCTTCATTTAACCGGTTATGATTTATCGATTGATGATCTGAAAAACTTCCGTCAATTACACTCAAAAACACCAGGTCATCCAGAATATGGTTATGCACCGGGTGTTGAAACGACCACCGGCCCATTAGGTCAAGGTATTACCAATGCGGTTGGTATGGCATTGGCTGAAAAATCAATGGCAGAGCAATTTAACCAGCACGGCCATGACATTGTTGACCATTACACTTATGCCTTTATGGGTGATGGCTGCATGATGGAAGGTATTTCTCATGAAGCATGTTCATTAGCGGGTACGTTAGGCTTAGGTAAGTTAATTGCTTTTTGGGATGACAACGGCATTTCTATTGATGGTGAAGTAGAAGGTTGGTTCTCAGACGATACCGCTAAACGTTTTGAAGCTTATGGTTGGCATGTAATTGCCACTGTTGATGGCCACGATGCTGAGGCAATTAATGCCGCGATTGAAGCTGCAAAAGCAGAAACCACTAAGCCAACCCTTATTTGCTGCCAAACCATCATTGGTTTTGGTTCGCCTAATAAAGCCGGTTCGCATGATTGTCACGGCGCACCACTGGGCGCTGAAGAAATTGCTGCTGCACGTGAGTTCCTCGGTTGGAACCATGGTCCATTTGAAATTCCGGCAGAGATTGCGGCTAATTGGAATGCGACTGAAGCGGGTAACGCTAAAGAAACAGCGTGGGATCAAAAGTTTGCCGCATATAGCGCAGCTTACCCTCAATTAGCAGCTGAATTTAGCCGTCGCATCAATGGTGAATTACCAGCAAACTGGGAAGCTGAAACATCAAAGATCATTGCAGATCTGCAAGCAAATCCGGCCAATATTGCCTCACGTAAAGCGTCACAAAATGCACTTGAAGCTTATGGTCAATTATTACCTGAGTTCATGGGCGGCTCGGCTGACTTAGCACCGTCTAACTTAACCATGTGGTCAGGTTCTAAATCACTCACACCAACAGATGCATCAGGTAACTACATTCACTACGGTGTGCGTGAGTTTGGTATGACTGCCATCATTAACGGTATTGCGTTACACGGTGGTTTTGTACCTTATGGTGCAACCTTCCTAATGTTTATGGAATATGCGCGTAATGCGTTACGCATGGCTGCGCTAATGAAAGTGCAGAACATTCAGGTTTACACTCATGATTCCATTGGTTTAGGTGAAGATGGTCCAACGCACCAACCAGTAGAGCAAGTGGCATCATTACGTTTAACTCCCAATATGAGCACTTGGCGTCCTTGTGATCAGGTTGAATCAGCCGTGGCTTGGAAATACGCAATTGAGCGTAAAGATGGCCCTACAGCGTTGATCTTCTCGCGTCAAAATCTTGATCAGCAAGATCGTAATGCAGACCAAGTAGCGAATATCACCAAAGGTGGTTACATTCTTAAAGATTGTGCTGCTGAGCCAGAGTTAATTCTGATCGCAACCGGTTCTGAAGTGGGTATCGCCGCGCAAGCATATGCTGAGTTAACCGCTGCTGGTCGCCAAGTACGCTTGGTTTCAATGCCTGCGACTGATTTATTTGATAAGCAGAGTGCGGCTTACCGTGAAAGTGTATTACCTGCAAATGTCACCGCACGAATTGCGATTGAAGCCGGTATTGCTGATTACTGGTACAAATATGTTGGCCTTAACGGTCGCATTATTGGTATGACAACCTTTGGTGAGTCTGCACCAGCGGATGAACTCTTTACTATGTTTGGCTTTACGGTTGAAAATATCGTTAATAACGCCAATGAGTTACTAGGCTAGGTATTCGCTTTAGCCCCATCGTTGAAGGTCGCAGATTGCGGCCTTTTTTTATGGCTGTAAGTGGAGGATTCGTGGTGAAAACGCGTAGTTATTTACTTAAAATATGCATTAGAAAAACTAATGTGAAGTGGTTGTTTTTATCATTTTTCAAGTTAACTAAAATATCTATAATGAGCCCCATCAAAACACGACCGCAAGCCTTATAGATTCAATGGATAGGCGATGGTTGTACTATTTAAAGCTGAGTTTATTGAGGAAAAAGAAATGACTGGTATCGTTAATAAAATTGTTGCACTTTACACACCTGTATTCGCTTCTATGTACAAAAGCGGCAACATGACTAAGTAAAGTCAACGTTAGGGCTGAGCCTTAACCATTAAATATATTTCCTAAGAAGGCTTTGAACGAATACGTTCAAAGCCTTTTTTCCGTTTATGACTCAAAATAGCGAACCCTCAAAAACAGCTAGCACTTAAAACCATACTAATTAGTTATATTTCTATATAAACCCATGCCGAAAACGATGTATTTTGCTGACATTTGTCAATTGTTCACATTATGGGATTATTTTTCTTTCATTGATATTTTTTATGATTAAAATAAACTCATAAGTTTACTTTTTCGAGAATGATAATGAAAAAAGCTATTTTAGGGTTATTGCTTGGTATGGTTGCGCTAACGTCTTTACCGAGTCACGCAAATGATTGGGGTCGTTGGGGCGAAACTAAAAAAGGCCGTGTTGAGAGCGCTCGAATTTGTGGTAGCAATGGCTACATCTTTAAAGTACGCGATTCTTTTTATGTTGCGAAATACCAATCAGGTAAACGCTTTGCGGTTGGTGTTCCGGTTAAAGCCCGTTTTGGCAAAAATAAATGGCTACGTGTTGAAGGGCTTAAAAACGACGGTAACTACTTAGTTAAGCGTAAGTACTACAGCCTCGCGAAAGCAAAAGCGAGCGCATGTGGACTAACGTGGTAATAAGAGTTAACAGATTCTAAGACAAGGCCGTTTAACGGCCTTGTTTGATTATGGTTGTAATATAATCCGCCCGCTAAATAACAATCAAAATTCTCCAACGCCGCATATAAAAATACCGCCTCAAAAGGACGGTATTTAACAAAATGTCTATTTATGCGTACTAACAAACGAATCATTCTTTAACAGTTTCTTTTTCTCGATACTGTGTTCTTCCATATATAGGATAATATACAGGCTTAACTGAACTGAACTGTCCATCCTCAAAAAACACGTGCGCAACATTTGGAAACAAAGCTGGATCTAAAGGATTTAGAGCATTAGGATTATGGTAGATCGTTATAGAGTTGCTCCAATATTCCTCATACTCTCCATTAGTAACTTCAAACTCAAAATCGATAGGAAGCTGATTGTTAAAATTCATGCATTGCCCAACAAACTTAATATCTAGATCTCTTCTTCCAAATTCAGCTAAATAACCCATTCGCAAAAACTTGCCGATTGTAGCTTGATTTGAATGTATAACCGCACTGATATTCTTAGCATCTTCTAATGCAAAAAAGTTAGACGGAATTACTTTTTCATTCCACCGATGCTCAGCTATTTGAGTTACCTCTTGTATAAGTTCACCATTTTCATCAAATCGATATTGTCTATCAGCACCATATAAATATCTTTCCAATGCACTCCTTGACCACATCATTGAATCTGTTTGATGAAAATCATGAATAGCAATAAGTAATGGGTTACCTACTACGTGCCCTTTCTCCCAATACCTTTTGTTTAATTTAGAAAATAAAGGACTACCATATTTTATCGGCATATAGTCTTTTAAAAGCCTTTCCATTTCTTCATGATTCTTAGGTTCAGGTTCATTGTCTACATGTTGACTTGGATTAACAGTTACAGCTTCAATACAAACACGTATTCCCATTTTTTCTATAACATAATCTGGAGCGTTAAACTCTCGATTTATCATGAAATCTGCTTCATGAAAAAAAGCATATAGATATAATTCCCACATTCTCGAATTAAATCCAGAACTCTGGAATTGCTCAATATAGTTGCCATCAGGATCTTCGAATGAATAAGCTATTTCTGCAATAAGCTCTTTCGCTGGACTAAAAAGGCTACATTCGGTTAGTAACTTATAGTCATCAGGCATCGGTTCTCTTTTCTCAATATACTCAAAAATAAGATTTTTTTTCCGAGTAATTACACCTTGTGGGAACTCCTCAGCACCATCTTTAGAGTGATGATCCATCTTTCTTAATAATATAGATCTAGCATCAACAATTTTAGGAATGCTGTGTTCTTGATCTATACATCTAAAAACTCCAGCTTCATCTCTTCCTAGCACCATAGCACCATAGCAACGTAATCGTTATCAATTTTATCCAGTAAAATTGTGCCTAAAACTGCATTATTATCATTTGAATACCACTCAATATCTTCAGAAATAAATTTAACAAATGGAATTCGTGCATAACTCAAAGCCTCAAAGCGAGCTTTTGATATTTGTCTCACATATCCTCCTAGAAACTTAACAAATAATAGGAGTTTTTACTTTTACGCAAAAACCCCCTTATTAAAGGGGATAATCATAATCAACTTAACTCATAAATATCATGATACTAATTACACTTTTTATTATTTACGGCTGTATTTAACAGTACCCATCTAATCCGCACTTCGTGATCAGTGTTCGAGGAATAATGTTAGCAAAGCCGATGTTTTATAGCTTTTATCGAGCTAAATCAGCTTAAAAGTGGGGTTATGAGGTTGTTAACCAAGTTACGACCCACCGCCATTGCTGCTATACGTCCCATTTACTCCCAAACCAACGAAAACACTCACCATCGCCACAACTGCCGTGCTATTCCTCGAACTCTCGACTCTCGACTCTCGACTCTCGCCTCTCAACTCGCAACTCGCAACTCGCAACCTCGCAACCTCGAACTCTCGCCTCTGTCCTTCCCAATTGTTCCTATATAGTAACAATCTTTTGTATTTTAATGGTATTGTTGTTTTTGGTGTAATTATTGATAATAACCCCATCGAAACGCACAAGGCGTTCACAAATATCAATACACAAGGTTTTATTACTCATGAAAACAGTTATTAAAGCAGCCATCGCCACCGCTATTATCGCTATGTCTTACAACGCATCAGCAAAAGATGGTGCCTTCACAGGTAATGTACAGTTTGAAAAAGCAGCCGTTAATAGCCTAAATGCTGGACACTACCAAAAGCAAGGTACCGCAGAGCGTTCACACTCAGGTGTGGTATTTACCCAACCTAAAGCGCACTTAAGCTTTGCTGAAAAATTGCTATCAGCGGCAGATAAATAACCACAGACAGCAGCAGCCAATGCGCTCAATATGATTATTACGTATGTGTAATAGTAATTTGCTTTTTGAGTCTATTGTTTATGTTTCAGTAAATGAGAAGATGACTACATCGACATCAACACCACCAATAACAATAAATAACAATAAAGATGTGGTGTCGGTAACACTCACTTTGCTATTTCAATCTCTATAAAAAATTTCGGCTTATGGCACATGCGGTAAGCCAACATAAATTAATAAATATTAACGGAGCTTCATTATGAGCAATGTATTCTACATGCCACCTGTAACACTAATGGGTCCTAACGCTATTCAATCTCTAGGTGCTGAATTGGCATCAAAAGAGCTGAAAAAAGCCCTTATCGTCACTGACGGTGTATTAGTTGAAGTGGGTCTGGTTAGCAAGCTAACTGACGAGTTAACTGCGCACGGCCTTGAGTACACTATTTACGATGGTGTACAGCCAAACCCAACTGAGAAAAACATTGAAGATGGCCTTGCGCTGCTTGCACAAAGCCATGCTGATTTTGTGATTTCATTTGGTGGTGGTTCATCTCACGATACTGCAAAAGGTATCGCATTAGTGGCAGCGAACGGTGGTCATATTCGTGATTACTCTAAAGGTGTGCATCTATCTAAGAAGCCACAACTGCCATTGGTAACCGTGAACACAACAGCAGGTACTGCTTCAGAAATGACAGTATTTGCCATCATCACTAACCAAGAAGATGAAACCAAATACCCAGTGGTTGATAAGCACTTCACGCCAATTATTGCAGTGAACGATTCAGAGCTAATGGTCGCAATGCCTAAGTTCCTAACCGCTGCAACCGGTATGGATGCATTAACGCACGCGGTTGAAGCCTATGTTTCAACAGCTGCAACCCCAATCACTGATGCATCAGCGATTAAAGCCATTGAGCTGATTGTAAACAACCTAGAAACAGCTGTGAACGACGGTCAAAATCGCGCAGCACGTGATGCAATGCAGTACGGCGAGTACCTTGCTGGTATGGCATTCTCTAATGCTTCTTTAGGTTACGTTCACTCAATGGCGCACCAATTAGGCGGTGTTTACGACCTGGCTCACGGCCTATGTAACGCTATCCTATTGGCAGAAGTTTCGCGCTTTAACGCCAAACAAGTACCAGAACGTTTTGTTGATATCGCTAAAGCTATGGGTATCGACACCGCAGCAATGACCCAAGAGCAAGCAGTAAATGCCGCCCTTGAAGCGATTGATGCACTCTCTGAAAAGGTAGGTACCAAGCAACGCCTAGCTGATTTGGGTGTAACTGAAGATAAGCTAGCGTTCATGGCGCAAAACGCTCTAAACGATGCGTGTTCTCTAACGAACCCACGCAAAGCGAGCCTAGAAGAAATCGTAGCGATCTTCAAAGCACGCATGTAATACGTACCACCCTACAAAAAGGCTGGGGAAAATTCCCAGCCATTATTATAAAAAAAAGGACAAATCCAATGACGACATTAACTGAAAAGCCAGGTATTTCGCTGATCAAAGCTGGTACTTTTAAGCTAAACGACCTAAGCAAACTGCTAGAAGTTGAAGGCCTAAAAAGCGACATGGCTGAAGTTGCTGTTACTAACAACAGTGCGCCATTGACGATTGGTCACTTCACTATGTCTCCGGGCGTAGAGTTTGAATACTTCTACGATTCTGTAGAGTACAAAGTAGTAACGAAAGGTAAGATCGTCATGCGCGATATGGAAGGCAACAAATACGTTGCTGAAGTAGGCGACGTTATTCTGTTCTCTGCTGACGTTAAAGTTATCTTTGATGCAGAAAGTGACGGTGAAGCAATCTACACTGCACACCGCCAAGCAGCTGAAGACTTTGCACCTGCAAAATAAGTGCTTTGCTAGCTAATCTTTTTAAAACATCTGATCGACGGTATATCTAGTGCTTATGTTGTAGCTATTACCGTAAAAGCCAGCTTTTGAAGCTGGCTTTTTTACATCAGCGCTAAGGCTAGCATTCAATAACGCCTGAGCGTAAAAAAACCGCATTATATAATACGGTTTTTTTTGAGTATTTCGTAGGTTGGTACAACTTAGATCATTGTTCTTGTTCTACATTATTTGAATTTTCTTTATGGTCGCAGCCACTTTTCTCCATGCCTGAGATAATTATTTTGTCATAGGTATCTCTTATTTCTTCAGTAGAAAACTTATTCCAACAGTGAGGACCGCACGCTGGTGTCGGGCAAAGGGCACAATCCCATACTCTGTCATTTTCTTGGCTAAAAGCATTGAATGAGGCCAAAAAAAACACTATGGCCGATAGATTTTTTTTCATAAGTAACCTCCTAAAAAACCGCAGTAATTATAGGGGCAATAATGTGCATATAAAATGGTGTTATATCCAATATACAGCGCATTTATCAAACTTATGTAATTGTATGAGCAGTAAATTACAGACATTATAATTAACTGATAACTCAACAGGATAGCGATGATTGTTGGCGTGCTATAGGTTGTGATGTTCAATGCGGGGCCGTATAGCCAATGGTGATGATTTGCTAACGATAAGATAAAAAAAGGCCGCTGAACTTAGCGGCTTTTTTGATGGCTATAAAACCACAACATTGATTGCTTGTAGGCCTTTTTGGCCTTGCTCAACATCAAATGATACTTTTTTGCCTGCTGGTAGAGTGGTTAATGATTTATCAGCAATGCCACTGCTGTGAACGAACACATCTGCATTACCAGTATCTTGGGTTAGAAAGCCAAAGCCTTTTTCTTCGCTAAACCACTTCACTAAACCCGTTGCTTTATGCGACATGTGTAACCCTTACTGTAAAAATATCAATAAATAATGTTGCTAATAAATCGTGGTCATTACTAACGCTGAGCAACAGAGTGGGCTGATTATTTCTGTAAACCGAGGGCTTGTAAAGGTCAATGTCGCCTCCAACTAAGCGGCTGCTAATAAAAAAGATCGCCCTTAAGCGATCTTTTTGAAGGTATATCTGTGTTGCGGGTTAACGCTTTTCTAGAATATTAATCAAATCCACAGTGCCAGCCTGAGCGCGTGAAACATAGTTGGCCATGATCAAAGAATGGTTAGCGATCAGGCCAAAACCATTACCATTTAAAATCATTGGACTCCATACCGTTTCTTGAGTCGCTTCAAGCTCACCGATGATCTGATCCATTACTACCATCGCTTTGGTTTCTTCTAATACTTCTTTAAAGTCATCGCGCATTGCTTGCATTAATAGCAATAATGCCCATGTTGAACCGCGAGATTCATAGAAGACATTATCTATTTTGAGCCACGGCGTTTTGGTGTTATCAACTTTGATTTCACGTAGCACACCATTGCCTTCAGCCAATTGATCGTGATCGACGTTTAAGTGCGCCTCACCGACCGATGAACCGAGATCTTGTGAAATGCTACCAAGGCGGTTTTGAACCACTTCTAGCCACGCAACTAAGCCATCATCACGAGCATAGAATGTGGCTCTCTTGCTTGGATTTTTAGTCTCTACCAGACGATCTCGATAACTGATCAATGAATCGATTGCCTCTTGGTATTGTGATTCTGCACTTGGGAAGTTCCAACTGTGACTATTAATGTTCAGTGCTGGCTGCGCTTCTTTTAGATCCGGATCAATACGGCTTTCATTTTGAGAACGGCTAATACGATCTTTTAAAATAAGGACCATATCGCGCACTTGGGTTAATACGCCGGCTTCCCAAGCGGGCATGTTATCCATCAATACACTTGGTGGTAGACGGTCATTAGTTAGGAAACCACCCGGCTTATCCAGTAATAACTGATTAATATGGATCAAGGTCGTCGTGGTTTCGTAACCAATAACAGGCTGTTGATGGTTCAGTGTCGCTTGTTGAGCGGTATATTTACTTGGCGAAAAGGTGTCGGGCTCACAAGACCAATAAACTGAGACTGCGTAGCCAAGTAAGACCGCGAGAGCTCCCCCGATAACAATTTTTTTCTTGTTCATAATAACCTCATTGCGGATGTAACAACTGTTTAGCAGTAAAAAAGGGCTGTTAAAGAGGTGAATGGCAGCATGTTGATGCTATTCACTAGGCAGATATGTAGATAAATATGTCACTTTGTATAATTATACTACGAATAAATTATTGCTTTTGTGAATTCTATACGGTGTTGATTTGTCTCTGAAATAAGCCTAAAAAAACGAATTTGAATGACATGGAATTGACATTTGCCGCAGTTAAACATGGTTAGCTATTCACAATTTCAGTTTCAACCAAGTAACTTTGTGTGATTATGTGTTTGATTATGTAGATATTTAATTAAACACAGTGAGAGTTGTCACAATTATGGTGATTCTCAAACTTGGTTGGTATACACTAACGCCGCTTAGTTTTTTTGTAGCACGGATATGACACTAAAAGTCGCAATAAATGGATTCGGCCGCATCGGTCGCAGTGTGCTTCGCGCATTGTATGAGAGCGGTAAACACCACCAGATTAACGTCGTGGCCATCAATGAATTGGCTGAGCCTGAAGCAATGGCTCACTTACTTCAGTATGATTCAAGCCATGGACGCTTCGGTAAGCCTGTCAGTCATGACCAGGAGCATCTCTTTATTGCCCATGAAAATGGTCATCGCGATCAAATTCGTCTGCTTCATCAACCCGATCCTAAATTATTACCGTGGCATGATTTGGATGTCGATATCGTCCTTGATTGTACAGGCCACTTAGGTTCTCGTGCTGATGGTTTAGCCCACATCGACGCTGGTGCTAACAAAGTGTTATTTTCCCATCCTGCTGCCAAAGACATCGATTTTACTGTGATATATGGCGTTAACCATCACCAGTTAACTTCGCAACACACGATTGTTTCTAACGGCTCTTGTACGACGAATTGCATTGTGCCCATCATTCAGGTGTTGGATGAGTGTTTCGGGATTGAAACTGGCTCAATAACCTCAATTCACTCGGCAATGAATGATCAGCAAGTCATTGATGCTTATCATCCTGATTTACGCCGAACACGTGCTGCTAGCCAATCCATTATTCCAGTAGATACCAAATTACATTTAGGTATCGGTCGTATTTTTCCGAAGTTTTCTGACAAATTTGAAGCGATTTCTGTGAGGGTGCCCACAATAAATGTCACCGCCATGGATTTAACGGTTACTGTTACAACAAACGTGAAAGTTAATGACGTAAATCAAGCATTATTAAATGCGTCTCGTTGTACATTAAAGGGTATAGTGGCTTATACCGAAGCACCATTAGTGTCGATTGACTTCAATCATGATCCCCATAGCGCGATTGTTGACGGTACTCAAACCCGCGTAAGTGGTCAGCATTTAATTAAAATGTTGGTGTGGTGTGATAACGAATGGGGATTTGCAAATCGTATGTTAGATACTGCGTTAGCAATGGCGGCAACAGGTAACTCTGCTGCAACGCCGCAAAAATAAGTAGTAAGAATTATTGGGTTTGGCAGTGACGCCGAGCCGTGAAATTTATGAACTTTTATTTTAAATAATGTTGAGAGGGCAAAACATGTCTGTAATCAAGATGACTGATCTGGACCTAGCTGGTAAGCGTGTATTTATTCGTGCTGACCTAAACGTGCCAGTAAAAGACGGTAAAGTAACTTCAGATGCACGTATCCTTGCATCTCTACCTACTATTCAGCGTTGCCTAGAAGCTGGCGCTAAAGTAATGGTTACTTCTCACCTAGGTCGTCCAACGGAAGGCGAATACGCAGAAGAATTCTCTCTACAGCCTGTAGTTAACTACTTAAATGACGCACTAGATTGTGACGTTAAACTAGCAAAAGATTACCTAAATGGTCTTGAGCTAAACGCAGGCGAGCTTGTTGTTCTTGAGAACGTACGTTTCAACAAGGGCGAGAAGAAGAACGAAGACGAACTATCTAAGCAATACGCTGCACTTTGTGACGTATTCGTAATGGATGCATTTGGTACGGCTCACCGTGCACAAGCATCTACTTACGGTGTAGGTATGTTTGCACCTGTAGCATGTGCAGGTCCACTACTTGCTGGCGAACTAGAAGCGCTAGGTAAAGCAATGGATAACCCAGCACGTCCAATGGTTGCTATCGTTGGTGGTTCTAAAGTATCGACTAAACTAACTGTACTTGAGTCACTATCTAAGATTGCTGACCAAATCGTTGTTGGTGGTGGTATTGCTAACACATTCATCGCTGCTGAAGGCAACGATGTAGGTAAGTCTCTATACGAAGCTGACCTTATCCCTACAGCGAAAGAGCTAATGGCAAGCACTGACATTCCAGTAGCAACTGATGTTGTATGTGCTAAAGAGTTCTCTGACTCAGCTGAAGCGACTATCAAAGCTGCAACAGACATTGCTGCTGACGACATGGTTCTTGACCTAGGTCCTGATTCAGCTCAAGCACTTGCTGAAATCATCATGAACGCAAAAACTATTCTTTGGAATGGTCCTGTGGGCGTATTTGAAATCGAGCAATTCGGTAAAGGTACTGAAGTTGTTGCGAACGCAATCGCACAATCAGCTGGTTTCTCTGTTGCAGGCGGCGGTGACACACTAGCAGCTATCGACAAGTACGGCATCAAAGATAAAGTATCTTACATCTCTACTGGTGGCGGTGCTTTCCTTGAGTTCGTTGAAGGTAAGAAATTACCAGCAGTTGAAATGCTAGAAGCTCGCGCTAAAGCATAATTTATTTGGCGTGGAAACTAACTATATTTATAATATTGTCTTAGTTTCCACGTTTAAATGTTTGTGATAGACGTTATATTTCAGTAAAATAGAAGCTTATCGCAAACGTTTGCACAAGAATTTTTCCACAGACAACAAAGTAAATATAGGACTATTGTTATGTCTAAGATCTTCGATTTTGTAAAACCTGGTGTTATTTCTGGCGACGACCTACAGAAAGTTTTTGCTGTAGCAAAAGAAAACAACTTCGCTCTACCTGCTGTTAACTGTATCGGTACTGATTCAGTTAATGCTGTTCTTGAAGCTGCTGCTAAAGCTAAAGCGCCAGTTATCGTTCAGTTCTCTAACGGTGGTGCTGCATTCTTCGGCGGTAAAGGTCTTAAGCTTGAAGGTCAAGGCCCTCAAATTCTTGGCGCTATCGCTGGTGCAAAATACGTTCACGCAGTAGCTGAAGCTTACGGTGTTCCAGTTATTCTTCACACTGACCACGCTGCTAAGAAACTACTTCCTTGGATCGACGGTCTACTAGACGCTGGTGAAGAGTTCTTCGCTCAAACTGGTAAGCCTCTATTCTCTTCTCACATGATCGACCTTTCTGAAGAGTCGCTAGAAGAGAACATCGAAATCTCTGGTCAATACCTTGCGCGTATGGCTAAGATGAACATGACACTAGAAATCGAACTAGGTTGTACTGGTGGTGAAGAAGACGGTGTTGATAACTCAGATATGGATTCTTCTGAGCTATACACTTCTCCTGAAGATGTTGCATACGCATACGAGAAACTAAACGCTATCAGCCCACGTTTCACTATCGCTGCTTCTTTCGGTAACGTACACGGTGTTTACCAAGCAGGTAACGTTGTACTAACTCCAACTATCCTACGTGATTCTCAAACTTACGTTTCTGAGAAGTTTGGCCTACCAGCTAACTCTCTAAACTTCGTATTCCACGGTGGTTCAGGTTCTTCTGAAGCTGAAATCCAAGAGTCTATCGGTTACGGTGTTATCAAAATGAACATCGATACTGATACACAGTGGGCTGCATGGGACGGTATCCGTCGCTACGAAGCTGAAAACCACGATTACCTACAAGGTCAAATCGGCAACCCAACGGGTGAGTCAGCGCCTAACAAGAAATACTACGATCCACGCGTTTGGTTACGTGCAGGTCAAGTATCAATGGTTGAGCGTCTAGAGAAAGCATTCTCTGACCTAAATGCAGTTGACGTTCTTTAATAGAATATCAACCATATAAAATGTGAAAAAGCCCACTTCGGTGGGCTTTTTTTTTGCTTTATATTAATCAGTTAGCGTAATTTCATTGGAATATATAAATTATATTTTTTTATGATTGTTCGAATTTTTTTACTAGCCATTTAGTGGCTAAAAGATTAATAATGCAGCGTTTCTTTGATGTTATAGTTCGCTGTACTGATTATTATACCTATCACAGAATAGTGGGCGGTAGTTAGCTAATATCAAAGTTGTTGCTGAGGTGTTATTTTTTACGGTTTACTGTATGATTTACTCATTAGGCGGCATTTAATATTCTTTTTTATATTTTTTAGAGAGATACCTTCATGACAGAGAGCGTTACTGACAAGGTTGTTGAGCATATATCAGATAACTCATTAACTAACGGTGTATTACATGCCGGCAACTGGATCACTAAAAACCAAGATCTATTAGTTCAATATGCAGTAAATATCGTTTCTGCAATACTGATTCTATTTATCGGTAATATCATTGTTAAGATGATTGCTGGTACTGTAGCTAAAGTACTGCGTAAAAAAGACATGGACAACGCAGTTGTTGAGTTTATCCATGGTTTAGTGCGTTACCTATTATTTGTTATCGTATTAATTGCAGCACTGGGTCGCATTGGTGTTCAAACGGCTTCTGTGGTTGCTGTTATTGGTGCGGCAGGTTTGGCAGTTGGTCTTGCACTACAGGGCTCATTATCAAACTTCGCAGCTGGTGTACTGATCGTTGCTTTCCGTCCATTCAAATCTGGTGACTATGTGGAAGCTGGCGGTGTTGCTGGTTCGGTAGAATCTATTCAGATTTTCTCAACTGAGTTACGTACTCCAGACAACAAGATGGTTGTCGTTCCTAACGCTGCTGTTATTGGTAACCCAATCACTAACTACTCTCGTCATGACACACGTCGTATCGATTTAACGATTGGTGTTTCTTACAACGCTGATCTTCAAAAAACGAAAGAAGTATTAAACCGTGTTGTGATGGCAAATGAGTTAGTACTTAAAGATCCTGCACCAACAATTGGTGTGGTGGCATTAGCTGATTCATCAGTAAACTTCGTGGTTCGCCCATGGGTTAAGACTGCTGATTACTGGGGTGTATATTTCGATCTTAACCAAGCAATTAAAGAAGAGCTTGATAAAGAAGGTATCGAAATCCCATTCCCACAAATGGATATTCACCTAAATAAAGTTGAGGCGTAATTCGCCTGACGGTGAGTTGTGATCGAAAAAAGAAGCCTGATGGCTTCTTTTTTTTTATCAATTCACGGTGCTCGATCGCAATAATAGCGTGGTTAAAGCGCTAATGTTGCTGAATCAATACTGAAAATAGATTAAAAAACAGTGTTCACTAAGTTGGGGTTTTGTTAGCATGGCACCATCATTACTGATGAAAATAGGGTGTTTATCCTGTACTAGTGAATAAATCACCATGTTATGCGACTCAGAAAAAGGATCAACAATGAAAAATACATGTTTAGCAATAGTACTTGGTGTGAGTGCATTTGCTTCAGCGTCTGCAATGGCGGCTGATATTCCATTTCCTCATTTAGAGACGACCGGACGTGGTGAAGTTGTAGTACAGCCTGATATGGCGGTATTTTCGGTTAATGTTGTTGAAACTAAAAAAACGGCGGTTGATGCTAAGTTAGCTGTTGATCAAGCCGTGACTAAGTTTATTGAACGGCTACAAGCGGCTGGTGTGAACAAAAAAGACATCAATAGCGCTAATATTTCGTTGTCGGCGCAATATAATTATCCTAAAGATCATAAGCCGGAGTTAGTTGGTTTTAGAGCGAATCGCAGTGTCGAGGTGACGGTACATCAACTAACGAAGTTAAATCGCTATTTAGATGACGCGCTGGGTGATGGAATTAATCAAATTAATAACATTGATTTAAAAGTGGCTGATAGTGAAAAATATCAGCAGCAAGCGCGCCAAAAAGCGATAGAGAATGCTAAGCAAGTAGCGGCCTCACTGGCGCAAGGGTTTGGTAATAGAATTGATGGTGTATGGCAAATTGATTACGATACTAACAGTCAGCCAATGCCGTATATGCGTGCCAATTCTTGGGTCGGTGGCGCTCGACAAGATTCGATTGATCAAAGCTATACTGATAACAACATTGTGATTAAAGACAGTGTTAATGTGATCTTTAAATTAGCTGAAAAATAATCGACTGATCACTCGTTTTGATAAAGAGCCATAAAAAAGGAGAGCACAGTGCTCTCCTTGTTGTTATTAGCGGTTATGGCAAGAAGGGATTAGTGCAAAATACGCGCGCGAATAGTGCCATCAATGAGTTTTAGTTGCTGTAAGGCTTCTTTTGAGCGTTCGGTTTCGACATCAATAACCACATAACCGACTTCAGCGCCAGTTTGTAAGAACTGCGCGGCGATGTTGATGCCTTCTGAAGCAAAGACGGTGGTGATTTGATTGAGTATACCTGGACGGTTGTGGTGAATGTGCAGTAAGCGAGAACACCCCTGATGTTCTGGCAGCGATACTTCTGGAAAGCCAACTGCTGATAAGGTTGAGCCGTTATCAGAATATTTGACTAACTTACCTGCGACCTCTATGCCGATATTTTCTTGTGCTTCATGGGTTGAACCACCAATGTGCGGCGTTAAAATCACATTATCAAACTGCATGAGTGGCGACTCAAACGGGTCGTTGTTGGTTTTAGGTTCAATTGGGAACACATCGATAGCGGCACCTGCAATATGCTTGCTTTCTAGCGCACTGCAGAGCGCATCAATATCAACCACAGTGCCACGGGCGGCATTAATGAAAATTGCTCCCGGCTTCATACGGGCAAATTCTTCGACGCCCATTAAGTTCGCTGTGCCTTTGGTTTCAGGTACATGCAAACTAACCACATCCGATTTATTGAGTAGTTCAGATAACGAACTTACTTGAGTCGCATTGCCTAGCGACAGTTTGGTTTCAATGTCATAGAAGCATACTCGCATACCAAGGTTTTCAGCCAAGATCCCTAATTGAGTGCCAATGTGGCCGTAACCAATAATGCCTAATGTTTTACCACGCGCTTCAAATGATTGATCTGCCGACTTTAACCATTCGCCTCGATGAGCTTTGGCATTTTTCTCTGGAATACCGCGCAATAATAATAAAATTTCACCTAAAACCAGTTCAGCAACACTACGCGTATTGGAAAAAGGGGCGTTGAAAACAGGAATACCGCGTCGCATAGCTTCATCGAGATCAACTTGATTGGTGCCAATGCAGAAACAACCCACAGCGGTGAGTTTTTTAGCGGCCGCAAAGACCTCGGGGGTTAATTGGGTACGGGAACGAATACCGATAAAATGGACATCTTTTACCGCTTCTAACAGTTCTTCACCTGCTAAAGAGCCTTTGTGGTATTCAATATTGGTATAACCCGCTTGCTGTAAAACTTCAAGTGTTGAAGGGTGGAGGCCTTCTAATAGAAGGATTTTAATTTTTGCTTTATTGAGTGACACGGTTGCCATAGGTTCTTATCCTTAAAAACGTAGCGACTAATGATGCTAACACTGCGGTTATTAAATGCGGGTTATTACATCTCAGTAGCTAAATGGTTAAACGTTTGCTACATGCTGTTTAATAAAGTATCAAAAATTAATCACTAAGGGTAAGAATATTACAAAAAAGCCAATAAAAAACGGCAGCTAATGATTCGCGAGCGATCAACAGCGGCCGTTTTGTAATCAAATAACGAATTAATCATTATTTTTCGATGATTTTAGTTCCTTCAGGTGTACCAACAAGTACAACGTCAGCGCCACGATGGGCAAATAAACCGACGGTTACTACACCTGGTAGGGCGTTGATGCTGTCTTCCATTGCTTTTGGATCGGTGATCGCCATGTTGTAAACATCAAGAATGATATTACCGTTATCGGTTACAACACCTTCACGGTATACCGGATCGCCACCAAGTTTCACTAATTCACGACCAATGAAAGAGCGTGCCATTGGAATCACTTCAACTGGTAATGGGAATTGACCAAGTACATCTACTTGCTTGGTATTATCAACGATACAAACAAATTTCTTAGCAATTGCCGCGACGATTTTTTCACGAGTTAATGCCGCACCGCCACCTTTGATCATGTCAAATTGAGCATTGATTTCATCTGCACCATCAACATAAATATCTAGGCTAGCAACGTCGTTAGCATCAAAAACTTTAATGCCAATTTGCTCTAGGCGTTCAGTTGAAGCGACCGAGCTTGAAACTGCGCCTTTGATCTCTTCTTTACGGGTTGCCAAGGCATCGATGAAGTGATTAACAGTTGAACCAGTACCTACACCAACAATACTGTTTTTTGTTACGTACTCAAGTGCTGCCCAACCGGCTGCTTTTTTCATTTCATCTTGTGTCATGCCGTTCTCCTCGTAATGACCTCAATTATGCGAACGGTGATTATAGCTAACCGAAGTGATTTCGTCAGTCGGATTCTATGGTTAAACCGTGCAAACTTAAAACTAAAAATATAACTTTTTGAATAACATACAGTTACATTCAGTTTTTTTTAACCAAAAGCCAATCGTTTGCGTTAAGTGTGTTATGACTCTGTAAATTGATGGTTAGGGGTGATGATTAATGGTAATGGCACATCCCAGTGTTGATTGGGAAGCTGAGCAATATATTGGCAATCATGACCGATGCCAATGGGATAAGGGCCGCGGCGGTGCTGGTGCCATTGGCTTAAAGTGCGATCATAATAGCCACCGCCCATACCTAGTCGTTGTCCGAGGCGATCAAAAGCCACTAATGGCGTACAAATTACATCAAGTTGTGCTATTGGCTTAACGCGTCGAACATCTAATTTAGGTTCGCTAATACCATAGCGATTAGTGGTCATTGGCGTGCTGGCATCATAGTGCAAGAATAGTAAATGGCCTTTAGTAAAAGGATGCAAAACCGGTAAATAAACGGATTTTCCTTGTTGCCATAACCCGTTGATAAACGGCTGTGGATCTATTTCACCGTCATTAGCAATATAAACCGCAATATGTTGGCTGCGTTGAATACGATCTAAGGCTTGTAGGCGTAAGGATAATTGTTGTGCTGCGTGGTGTTGTTGTTGCGGTGAGAGTTGTTGTCTCGCATGACGAATTTGTTGTCGTAGCTGAGAACGCAATTGCTGGGTGGTCGCTGAGAGGGAAATCGTCACGTCGTTATCCAATCCATGAACAGTGAGTATTATAGGATTGTAGAGTGCTAATACGCACAAAGGAAGTCAAACTCAGGTAAGGGGTGCCCCAAGGTGCCGTTGCGAAATAAGGCCCTTGAACCAGATGTTCAAGGTGGACTGGCAACATTAACCGTAGGCTTCTCAGTCAGGCTGAGCATGCTCAATAGCTAATAAAAAAGCCAATCCTGGGTATTTGCTTATCGGCTCGGGGACGTTCATTCACTGACGCACACCCCAGGGTCAATTCATTATCAACGCTTTGGCTGATATTGCAATACTTTATCCAAATTTTCTTCTAGTGAATTGATTTTATTGGATATTAATTCAGCATTGCGATTATGTTGTTGGCGTTCTGAATGCAACTCGTTACTGATATTGAGACCAGTAAAGATTAATAATTGTTCTACGGATACGTTAGTACGCGCAGACATATCTTTCAAGCGTTGGTCAAAATCTGTCGCCGCGGCACGTAATGCATCTTCTTGACCCGTTGGACAATTAACTTTTAATTTTCGGCCCAATACTTGAATTTCTACAGCCTGAGTACTCATAAACCTTCGATTTGCTCCGTGCCAGAATGGGTATTCATTCCGCTTGCGACATGGTCAATATAGAAAAACCCTCTACAAGATGCAAGCGGCTATGTCTTGGTTTTGGTTCATTATCTTCTGACTAAACAGATATTAATCAGACTCGGTTCGAAGTTGATTAAGGATTGAACGTTATCACCAGTGTTATCATTTGCCGAACTAGGCTTAAGTGTTAGCATAACACAGTGCCAGCATTCGCTCATTGCTATTATTATACTCGCTAAGCCGTAACGGCGACTATTGTTTGGTACAATTTCAATGAGTGTAACCTTAACCTTGAGTATTATTGTTAGGTAATGGTCACAAAAATATATCTTATATTGCGTCAACTAAAAGGTGATAAGCCATGAGTGAAATAACCCTACCGACATACCCAGCTGTTGAAGCGGCTTTAAAAGAGCAAGGCTTAGCAGCAATGCCTGCTGAGCTACATGGTTTACTCAGTGGCATGATTTGCGGTGGCCTTGCTGTTGATGATGAAAGCTGGGCAGGTCCGGTATGTGATTATGCCAATGAAGGCGAGCCACTGACCGATGGTGCCAAAATGATGGTGCGTACTTTATTTACGACCACTGCTGAAGAATTGATTGGTGGTGGATTTGAATTCTCACTGTTGATGCCAGATGATGATGAGCCGTTATCTGAGCGTGCTGAGGCATTAACTGAGTGGGTAAATAGTTTTATTTCTGGTTTAGGACTAATGGATTTACAAAAAAATCAATTGTCTGAAGAAATCACTGAAGCATTGGCTGATTTACAAGAGATCTCACAACTTGGTATTGATGAAGATGATGATCTTGAAGAGCAAGCAGCGTTGTTTGAGCAAGTTGTTGAGCATGTGCGTATGTGTGTATTGAGTTGTCATTCTGAATTAGGTCAGCGTCTCGTCAATGACGATGATGCACAAGAGCAGCCAACAGTTCACTAACAGTTACTATTGCGAAAAGGACAAAATGTGAAGCAATATGATGTGGTTATTGCCGGTGGTGCAATGGTGGGTGCATGCTTAGCAATTGCACTCGATGAATTAACCCAACATCAATTACATATCGCGGTGGTGGAAGCGGTAGCAACCGATGAGCAACAACATCCGGGCTATGATGCGCGCAGTATTGCACTGTCGTATGGTTCGAGCCGCTTATTAGACGCGATTCAGCTATGGCCGGCATTGGCAAAGGTTGCGACGGCAATCAACCACATTCATGTGTCTGATCGTGGTCATGCCGGTATGGTTGAGTTATCTGCTCAGCAACAGGCTGTCGATGCTTTAGGTTATGTGATTGAGTTGGCGGCTGCCGGTGAAATTTTTCATCAGCAGCTCGCAATACGCCCGCAAATTGATCTGTTTTGTCCCGCAAAAGTTGACCATATAGAACGTACTCAATCAGAGGCGTTAGTGCGGTTAAGTAACGGTAAACGGTTACGGACTAAATTAGTGGTAGCTGCAGATGGCGCGCTATCCCACTGCTGTGATTTACTTCATATTGGCCGCAATGAACATGATTTTGAGCAAGTGGCGATCATTGCGAATGTTACTACTTCTGAGCCGCATCAAGGCCAAGCATTTGAACGCTTTACTCACCATGGGCCGGTAGCATTATTGCCGATGTCTCAAGGACGAAGTTCATTAGTGTGGTGTGTTGAACCGCAGCAACAAGCACGAATGATGGCATTATCTGATGCGCAATTTTTAGCAGAATTACAAACTGTGTTTGGGTGGCGATTAGGCGCGTTGACTATGGTGGGTGAGCGTCATTGTTACCCATTAATATTACGCCAAGCGCAACGGTTAGTGTCACATCGAACGGCGGTGATTGGTAATGCTGCTCAAACTCTGCATCCTATTGCTGGCCAAGGTTTTAATCTTGGACTTCGCGATGTGATGACGTTAGCGGAAGAAATAGCAGCAGGCGTTGCCCGCGGGGCTGATATTGGTTTACCAACCGTATTGGGCCGTTATCGTGAGCGCCGATTACCGGATCGACAAGCAACTGTTGCCATGACCGCTGGTTTGGTGGGCTTATTTGCCAATGATAATCCTGCGCTCGTGGCTGGGCGTAATCTGGGCTTGATGACTATGAGCCTTTCTAACACACTTCAAGCACCGCTGTTACGCCGTGCGATGGGACAGGTAAAACGATAGCTATGATGCAAAATGTTGATATCGCCATTATCGGTGGTGGCATGGTCGGTTTAACGTTGGCTGCAGCGTTAGCCGATACTGAATTACGAGTGGCTGTGATTGAAGGTAAACTACCAGAGCCTGAGTTAGCAGCTTTACCTGACGTGCGAGTGTCAGCGTTAAGCCGTGCTAGTGAGCGCATATTACGTGGGGTTGGAGCCTGGAATGGTATCTGCGACCGTCGTATGAGTCCTTACAGCAAAATGGAAGTATGGGAGCAAGACAGCTTTGCACATATTGATTTTGATGCAGAGCGTTTAGCCCAGCCTAATTTAGGCTATATTGTTGAAAATCGAGTGATTCAGTTAGCGTTATTGGATCAGGTCAGTAAGCAAGCCAATGTGAGCTTATTTGCCCCTGATAAATGCCAGAATATCGCGTTTGGTGAAACAGAAGCTTGGATCACATTAGAATCAGGCAAAAACCTTACTGCTAAATTAGTGGTTGGTGCTGATGGTGCCAATTCTTGGTTGCGCCAACATGTTGATATTCCACTGACCCATTGGGATTACGGTCATAGTGCGCTGGTGGCTAATATTCGTTGTGATGAACCTCACTTGCAGACCGCGCGGCAAATTTTTCGTCCTGATGGTCCATTAGCGTTTTTACCATTAGCGGAACAAGATTTGTGCTCAATTGTATGGTCATTGCCGCCAGAGCAAGCAATGCAACTGTGTGATGTCAGTGACGAGCAATTTAACCAACACTTAACTGCTGCGTTTGATCACCGATTAGGGTTATGCCGAGTTGAAGGCCAGCGCCAGGCCTTTCCACTGAAAATGCGTTACGCTCAAGATTTTGTGCGTGAGCGGGTGGCATTAGTCGGGGATGCGGCTCATACGATCCATCCATTGGCAGGCCAAGGCGTTAACCTGGGTTTATTGGATGCAGCGGCATTAGCGCAAGAAATTATTGGCTTATGGCAAGCGGATAAAGACATTGGTAAGCAAGCTAACTTGCGTCATTACGAGCGCTGGCGTAAAGCTGAAGCGGCGAAAATGATCACTGCTATGCAAGGTTTTAAGACCCTGTTTGATGGGGCTAATCCAGCTAAAAAATTGGTGCGCGATCTCGGAATGTTATTTGCCAACAAAGCGCCTGGTGTCAAAGATGAATTTATGCGACGTGCGTTAGGGTTAAGTGGTGAATTGCCTGAGTTAGCTCGCTATAAGTAATTTCGGTTCAGCACTCTAATTGAGTAATAACCTATTTAAGCCGCAGCATTTTTTGTTGCGGTTTTTTTGTCGCTAAATGAAGCAAAAAAAATAATTTCACCTACAGTAAAACATAGAGTGATAGTTACCGATTAATAGTGAATTTTAAAAGGATATATAAATGAGCTATGTGCCCTCAGAGTTAAAATTTACCCATACCCATGAATGGCTACGTGATGAAGGTGATGGTATTTATACGGTTGGGATCAGCGATCACGCTCAAACCTTATTAGGCGATATGGTGTTTATTGATTTACCTGATAATGGCACTGCGGTTGATGCGGGTGAAGAATGCGCTGTGATTGAATCAGTAAAAGCGGCATCAGATATTTATGCGCCATGTACTGGAACGATTATCGCTATTAATGAAGAACTTGATGCAGCACCTGAATGGGTAAATAGTGATCCTTATGGTGATGGATGGCTATTTCAAATACGTATTGATGCAGACCAAGATACCGATGAATGGCTTGATGCTGAAGATTATCTCGACACGATCGCTGATGACGAATAGCGATGACGATTAAAGCCCACTCAATTAAGTGGGCTTGATGCTGTCTTTAGTAAATTTCACGTAGACGCTTAATTTCGAGGTTAACTTCGTTAACCGTATCATAATGATGCTGTTGCGCCTTAACTGGCACTAACAATATTCCCTTTTCAAAATGATAGCCTCCACGACCATCAATATAAATTCTTCCATTAAATATACGACTAACATGCTTGGCAATTAATTTAGGCAAGTAGCGTTTGAACATCCGCATAATACAGTTTAACTCCGACCGTCCTGGCGATTAACGGCATTAGTATACTCGAAATCAAATGACGTTTTTGTGACATTATCAGCGTAAATTTAACGATATTGTTAAATTGATAACGTATTCAACAGCTATAAACGTAATCTGCAGATTAATATCCTAAATTTGCGATATTTTATAAATCATTAATCTTGTAGAAAACGGGCTATTTTCTGTGACGATAAAGACAAGATTGCCGATGTTTGACTGTGATTGCTTATATATGGTGTTTTTTTGAACGTAAGCTGGTGCTGGTGGTATTCGTTACGGTGATAGCTTTGAAGGCTATTTCGATACTTTATGCTGCTGAATATTTTTTGAAGATGTAGTGGCAGGGCGATCTTTATTAGATGCTAAAAAACAAGCTAGATCGTCATTTATGATCCTAGATCAAGGTATGGTTTTTGGCATATGCCAATAATAACCCAAATAAACCGAGATGATGATCATTATGGCACGCCCAAAAATTGTCAGAAAAATTAGCTGTCGTCCCGCTTATAGTTGCTTTAAACCCAATGGAGTACCGATGAAGCAATTACCGCGATTAGCTTTAGCGAGTGATGAACTTGAGGCGCTAAGGTTGGTGGATATGCAAGGATTACAGCAACAGCAAGCAGCACAACAACTCGGTGTATCACGCCAAACCTTAGGTAATATTATTGCTCGTGGACGCCATAAAGTGGCTCAAGCATTAGTGATGGGAATGGCATTAGAGTTAGCACCAGATAGCACACAGACTACCGAGGATTAATTTATGTTAATAGCAATTGCATTGACGCCACGAAATCAAATAGCGGGCCATTTTGGTAAAGCAGCCACGTTTGCTATTTATGATCAGCAAGGTCAACTGGTTGATCGAATTGAAAACAGTGGTAGTCGTGAGTTGGGATGCAAACATAAAAAAATATTGCAGCGCCAACTGGCAGCATTGAATGTGACTGAAATTGTATTGGGTAATATTGGCACCCGTTCTTTAGCGCGATTATTACAAGCTGGGTTTAGTGTCAGTCGGGTTGCACCACGAACAACATTAGCCGACTTTTTAGCAGGTAGCGTGACCAAAGAAGCATTACTAACAGCAGATCAAGGCCGCGCTTGTAAACGTGAAAAAGGAGGCTGTGGCTGTGGTTGTGGCACTAAAAAAGCAGCACCGGCGGCGGTTAAAATTGGCATGTTGAGTCCCGTTACTCATGGCCTTGGTAAAATTGGTGGTTTAAAACTATGACGACGTTTTTATTAACCTTAGGGATCTTCTTGGTTGTTATTGCGGCAATGGCAATTGGGTGGTGTGTAAAACGCCAAACAATCAGTGGCAGTTGTGGTGGGCTAGCCAATGTCGGTGTCAATAAAGAGTGTAATTGTGATGAGCCTTGCGATGAACACAAACTTTATCAAATCCAAGAACCGAGTCGCCACGCCCATTAATAGTATCGATGATAGTGATTGAGTAATTATTGGCAGGGCATCGTTGCTCTGCCACTGTTATTAAGCGCCAGCTCGAAGTTGTTTAACGTGAGTGATCACCGTGTTAGCAACAATGTCGCGTAACCATTGATTACGAGGGTGATTACTGTTGCGATGGAGCCATAATAATCGAATATCAAAATCAGCAATGGCCACTGGCGGTGGGCATTGGGTTAATTGGTCATTGAAGATATCTAGTTGTGCCATCAAGCGTGATACCACACATAGTAAATCGCGACCGCTTAACAAATGCCGAATAGTGAGAAAATTATGCGATCCCACAGCCACTTGGCGCTGAAACCCTTGTCGGTGTAATTGAGCATCAACTTGGGTGGTGAGCTTACCATCTGGGCTTACCAGCGCATGAGGATGGCGGCGGTATTGATCGAGACTTACTTGGTCATTCAGTCCCGTTGCTTGCTGATCATATAGGCAAACATGATCTTCCGTATATAAATACTGATGTTCAATATCCTTGCCCATATCTGTCATTGAACCGATAACAACATCGATACGGTGTTGGTTAAAATCAGAATGATAGCTATGGCGATCGACATTAAAAAAGCTTAGTTGACACTGTGGCGCTTGTTGGTGAATAGCATCATATAATACTGGAGCAAATAACAACTCGGCGTAATCGGTTAAGCCTATTTTAAAGGTGCCACAGAAATCAGCAGGTACAAATACACTTGGTCGCAGTAGTTCGTTAGTAATCAATGCTAAAATAGTGTCGACGGTTGAGGCATGCTCTAACGCGGTTTGGGTGGGTAACATTTGGTGACCATGGCGCTCAAACAAAGGATCATTTAATAAGCTTCGTAGTCGCGATAAGTTATGGCTCATTGCCGACTGACCAATGGCCAGTTTATTGGCTGCTTTAGTTACGCTGCGGGTTTCCATTAATGCAGAAAAAGCAATTAATAAATTGAGATCAACCCCGCGCCAATTAATATCGTGATGATAATTTGTCATCAACAGTTCCTTTATGTTCTATCAAGCGGCATTGTGATTAATGCCGTTGATGTTATGGCTGATGATTAATTAGAGCGGATCTCGGCAAATATCTGCGAGCATAGGATCGCATAAGATCAATAAGTCATCAGTGGCGATCTCAATTCCAGCCATGCGATCACCACTACTGATATTCACTTTTTCTATTGCCGCAATCGCATTATCAAACACGATCACTAGTGGCCGTTTTAAGCCGAGCGGGGCAACCGTACCGATAACTAAACCTGTGACTTTTTCAACCTCGGTCGCATCCGCACAAGTCATGCGCTGGCAACCCAATAATGCACGTACTTTTTTAGGATCGACCGCTTGTGGACCCGGTACACATGCCAGCACGTGAAACCCCGACATATCTTTGAGCAAGATCGATTTAACCATATGCTGTGGATCAACCCCGCGTTCAGCTGCCGCCTCGGCAATGGTTTTTGCGGGTTTGGTATGCGGTAGTAAACGGTAATCAACCCCTTCACTAATCAATAGCTGAGTGACGGGGGTATTTATTGAATTATTCTGCATTGACATCGTACGGTAGGTCGAGTTTGTGCCATAGCGCATCTGGCGCAGTGGCGAAACGGAATTGGCTATCAGCATCAAGATCATTGGGTAATACAACCAACGCTAAAGCATGATTGTCACTGTAGTGATAACCACAGATCACGGTGCCGCCTTTACGCCAATTTTCGCCGACACTACGCTCTAATGCATCACCTGGTTGTGGGCATTGTGTTGCCGTACCTGTCACGATATACATTGCGCGTTTATTGATACCACGGTATTTAGCTCGAGCAACCGTTTCTTGACCGGTATAGCAGCCTTTTTTAAAGCTAATGCCATTAACCGCTTGTAAATTTACTGCTTGAGGAATGAACTCAAGTTCAGTTGCGCTATCAATGCGTGGCATCGCCGCTTGAATATCATATAGGTTCCACAGTTCAGTGGTGGTTAAGGTTGCTGTGGGTGCCAACGTGGTGATAACACTATCTGCTTGCTCTGCAGTCGTGATAATTATCCAGCGCGCGTTATCGACTTTTACAACTGTGGCGGTGTCGTTATGGCGTACATCAGCATCACCACTAAAATGATGATCGATGGTTGCTTGAGCTTGCTCTCCCGTGAGTCCTAAAATAACAGCGTCTGTTTGAGTGATCTCTGTTTTAGAAAAAACCGCATATTTTTTTAGTTCAGGCAGTTGGGTTGCCATCACACTTTGACGTTGTAGTAAGCCGTAACCATTCTGGTAATGGAAAACACGCAGAATAGTGCGTAATTTCCCTTTAGCATCACAATGGCCAGCAAAGGTTGATTTATCAGCAGCTAAAGACACTACATCACAGGTTAATTGACCTTGTAAGTAGGATTTACTATCAGGGCCAACAAGTGTCACCATGCCCCAATCACTGAGGTTGATCAGCGCTAAATCAGGTAAAGAATCGGTGCTAGTTAATGCTAGCGGGGTGAAAGCGTGCTGAGTTGACCAAGTATTCATAATGGTATCCACAAATGCAGTAATGATGATGCTATGTTATACCAACTGAACAAAATAATTAACCATGGTAATGCGCTGGGTTAATTTGCTGTTTTTATTGATGGTCATTATGGTGGGCTAGGTCTCATCTTGAACGATTGTTTGTGTTGGCACATGGTTGTTATTGAGTACGACTGTTACTATCTTTATTCTGGAAATACGCCAAGTATTCAATTATCAGTGAGCCAATAGCCACGTACATAGAGGTTATATATGTTAGGTGCAGAAGAGAAAGCACGTGTTAAATGGGCATGTCGTCGTGGCATGTTGGAATTAGACGTATTGGTGATGCCATTTTTTGAAGAATGTTTTGATGATCTATCGGAGCAGCAGCAACGTGATTTTATTTCTCTGCTAACCTGTGATGATCCTGATTTATTTAAATGGATGATGCAGCACGGTCGTAGTGATAATCCTGCTCATGCGATGATGGTCGATAAGATTGTTGCCCACAACAACAGCAAGCTACGTTGATTTAGCACTTCATTTATCCCCGCGCCTGAACACTGCACTGAGTCGATGTTACTTTGGTGCAGTGCTACTGATGTTTACAGTCCCACCGGTCTTTTGGCCATTGAGTTATTTTTTTGCCGAAATGTTAGTGTTTGAATGGCAACGGATACAGCACCATTATTTGCGTCAGCAAGGGCCATTACGTCTCTATAGTGATGGTAATCTACGCTGGTGTGAGCAAGCGGGTAAAATTGTAGCAGTGAAAGTAGTCACGCGGTGGTTAGTGATATTGTCGATAGCACATCAGCGTAATCAATGGCTGATTATCTGCTGTGATAGTTGTGATGCTGCAAGTTATCGGTGCTTAAAAATGTCGCTGCATTTAGGACTTTTAAAGCCAGCTGCAGACAATAACGATGATGCTAACGAGCATTAGTATCATCGTATTGTTGAGCGATGACTTATTTCAGCGCGATTAGTAATTATTAGGCACTAAAATGGTGGCAGTTGCTTGTTCATCTAAATCTGGATAATCAAGGGTGTAGTGTAATCCTCGACTTTCTTTGCGCGCCATTGCACAACGTACTATCAGCTCTGCAACTTGTAATAAATTACGCAGTTCAAGCAAGTTATTTGAAACTCGAAAATGGCAATAATACTCATCAATTTCGTGTTTAAGTAATTCAATGCGGTTCATTGCCCGCTCTAAACGTTTGGTTGAACGCACAATGCCAACGTAATCCCACATAAATAGTCGTAATTCATGCCAGTTATGTTGAATCACCACTTCTTCATCGGAATTAGTCACTTTACTGTCATCCCAAAATGGCAGCTGTTGTGGCTGTAAGATAGTGTTAAATTGGCGCTCAATATCTTGTGCTGCTGACCATGCATAAACCACGCACTCAAGTAATGAATTAGAAGCCATGCGGTTGGCGCCATGAAGGCCGGTATAGCTGACTTCACCAATAGCATATAACCCGTCAATATCAGTTTTACCTGATTTATCCACCATCACTCCGCCACAGGTATAATGTGCAGCAGGCACAATTGGAATCATATCTTGAGTGATATCAATCCCGTAACTCTGCAGTTTTTCAGCAATGGTTGGAAAGTGACTGGTGATGAAGTCAGCTGGTTTATGGCTAATGTCGAGATACATGCAGTCGGCGCCTAAACGCTTCATTTCGTAATCAATCGCACGCGCAACCACATCACGAGGCGCCAGTTCTGCACGTTCATCAAAATCAACCATAAAGCGGCTACCATCTGGACGACGTAAATACGCGCCTTCTCCCCGTAGAGCTTCACTTAACAAAAAGGATTGAGCTTTAGGGTGGAATAGACAAGTGGGGTGAAATTGATTAAATTCGAGATTAGCAACACGACAACCTGCGCGCCATGCCATTGCAATACCATCACCTGATGACACATCAGGATTTGAGGTGTATTGGTAGACTTTTGATGCGCCACCAGTGGCTAATACCACAAACTTGGCTGCAAGGGTTTCAACACATTCTTTGTCGCGGTTCCAGACATAAGCACCTAAAGCGCGATTGGTGTCTGCTTGCGGATTGATTTTTTTCTCGGTGATTAAATCAAGCGCATTATGGCGTTCAAGAATGGTGATATTGGGATGGTTACGGGCTTGTTCTTGGAGTGAGGTTTGCATTGCCATACCGGTGGCATCTGCGGCATGAAGAATGCGACGATGACTGTGGCCACCTTCTAAGGTCAGGTGGTAGCGGGGATCGTCATCAGAATCAGATTCTTCACGATCAAAAGGTACACCGCCATCAATTAACCATTGCACACACTGCTTGGCGTTTTCAGCGATAAACTGGACTACATTTTGGTCACAAAGGTGAGCTCCGGCAATTAAGGTATCTTCAACATGGGATGCAATACTGTCTGATTCATCAAAAACGGCGGCAATACCTCCCTGAGCGTAATAGGTTGCGCCTTCACTAAGGGGGCCTTTGCATAAAATAGTCACTTTACCGAGGTGGGCTAAATGCAGTGCCAGTGATAGTCCTGCTGCACCACTACCAATGACTAAAATATCGCTATCGTGTTGATGAGGCTGGTTCATAATGATTGCATGTCCATGTGATAATCTTATTTCATGCTATCAAATTTGTTATAAAAAGACATATTTGTTTGGGATTGAGTAAACAAAATATCATTAAGCTACGGTGGTTTAGCTATGTTATTGTTAAATGTTAGTGCGCTAACCGCTTCATACCATTGTGATTATTTTGCTTTTTTCAGTCACAGATCCTCGTTAGTATGATTATTTGAGGTAAAATGACTGCTGTTATTCTTTCTTCCCTGATTTCGTTATCAGTAATAACTAAACGTTAACGAAAGGGTAAATTATTTTATTGGCGGTGGAACTTTGCCATTATCCATCGGTCTTATGTAGTGCTCATGCTTATAAATATTTCATAAATCAGTGTTTTATTTACGGTGAGACTAACGCTTATAGTGGCAGGATAATCTAAATAAACCGTTGTGTATCAATACCGACTCGATACCATTATTGGTCTATTTTGTCGTGAGATGTATGCAATATTACTAAACAGTTAGACATGGGAGTAAACGCTCGAATGAGCGAGCAGCACACTGATCAGGTATTAATTGAGCGAGTACAGCGGGGAGATAAGCAAGCATTCAACCTTTTGGTTATTAAATACCAGAATAAAGTTTGTAACCTTGTTTCACGTTATGTTAGCAATTCTGGTGATGTGCCAGATGTCGCTCAAGAAGCGTTTATTAAAGCTTATCGCGCCTTACCAACATTCCGTGGTGAAAGTGCTTTTTATACATGGCTTTACCGTATCGCTGTTAATACCGCAAAAAATTATTTAGTTGCTCAGGGGCGTCGTCCGCCAGCATTTGATGTTGATGCTGAAGATGCGGAATATTATGAAAGTGGAAATGCGCTTAAAGAAATATCGAACCCTGAGAACCAAATGTTGTCTGAGGAACTGAAGCGAGTTGTTTTTAGTACGATTGAATCACTACCTGACGATCTTAAAACAGCGATTTCATTGCGTGAACTGGATGGTCTAAGCTATGAAGAAATCGCTGAAATAATGGGATGTCCTGTAGGTACAGTTCGCTCACGTATATTCCGTGCACGAGAGACCGTTGAAAAACGTATACGTCCTCTTATGCAGCAATAACAATGTTGCACCAAACGGTGGAAAAAATGGCTGATAAAGAAAAAATTTCGGCATTGCTAGATGGCGAAGATTTGGATCAGAGCATTATCAATGCGCTGACCGTTGACAAAGATAGCGAGCAAAGCTGGCATGACTTCAACCTCATTGGTGATGTCATGCGTGGTGATGTGCCGCAATGCAAACAATGGAATATTGCAGAAAATGTCGCGTTAGCGCTAGAAGCTGAACCAGCCCATACCGGGGCTGTTGTTACTCATGCTGAGGCTGTTGTTGAGCCGATTATTATTCAAGAACAACCGACCCCATTTAAAGCTAAGCGGACATTGCCTGCTTGGTTATCCCAGTTTGGTCAGGTTGCGATGGCAGCATGTGTATCATTAGCGGTAATTGTTGGTGTTCAACAATATGATGGTAATGGTAGTAACCTTACTACAACCACCAGTAATGATGTGCCAGTATTACAAACAATTCCATTTACAGGTAAAGCTGAACCTGTGAGCTTAAATACCAATATGGTCGATAATAATCAGACGCCGTCTGAATCACAGTTAATGGAACAACGACGTCGAATAAATTCGATGTTACAAGATTATGAATTGCAGCTTCGGTTCAATGCTGAAGACGGCAGTATCGATAATTCACGATTACATACTAATAATTCTGTGGCGGATTAATGAAAAAAATTCTGGTCGGTGCTCTTGCATTGGTCAGCCTGTTATTGCCACTCCAAGCCTCTGCTGAAGCGGTTAAACCTTCAACAGAGGCTTTGTTGCATCAAATGGGCCAAGCCAGTCGAGATCTTAGTTATGAGATGTCTTACATTTGGGTAAAGAAAAATAGCATTGACACTTTGCGTTATCGACATGCATTAGAGAATGGTCAAAGCTATGGTCATTTGTTGTTCCTCAGTGGGCCGCCACAAGAGGTGATTCAACGTGGTGATGAAGTTAGCTATTTTGAGCCAGGACTCGATCCTTTTACGATTAAAAGTAATAAGATGGTCGCGCCAATATTGCCATTGATGAAAGCCAATATAGATAAACTGGCGCATTTTTATGATTTCATTGCCATGGGACGCGCACGTGAAGCGGGTGTTGCCTGTGATGTGGTTCGAATCGCGCCTAAAGATGGTAATCGTTATTCTTACTTATTGTGGATAGATCAATCGACTCATTTGGTGATGCGAGCAGATTTACTCGATCGCGATGGTGATTTATTAGAGCAATTTCGCGTGGTTTCTTTTGCGGTGAATCCTAAAGTTGCTGAAATGCTGAGTAAGCTCGATCAAGTTAAATTGCCCGCCGTGGTACAATTACCGCAACAGCCACAGAAAAAACTGCAATGGACCGTTAATTGGTTACCAAATGGCTTTACATTAATTGCAGGTAATCGCCATCGACTGCTGCTGACAGAGCGCGCTGTTGAAAGTCGTATGTACAGTGATGGTTTATTTAGTTTTTCTGTCTATGTTTCAGATGTCGATAATTTCGTTGGCCGTGGTCAATTGGTTCGCCAAGGGCGGCGGACACTAATTACTCGCGTTGATGGCAATAAAGAAATTACAGTGGTCGGTGATATTCCGCCACAAACAGCACGACAAATTGCAGAAAGCGTAACCTTTGATAAAATTAAACCAGAGGTTACCCCTACGAGTAAATAATCATGATGAGAACATTAGCGACAGTCGTCGCTGTTGATAGTGGCCATATAACGGTAAGTTGTCAGCAACAAACAAGTTGTGGTCATTGTGCTTCACGCGATAGTTGCGGCACAGGTATTGTTAGTAAAGCAATACCTGGGCGTTCTCATAAGATCACTATCGACACCAATGAAAACGTAACCCTTGGACAAGTGGTTGAAATTGGCTTGTCGGAGCGTAGTATGCTCAGCTCAGCATTATTGGTTTATATGCTGCCATTGCTATTTTTAGTTGGTGGCAGTTTACTTGGCCAGTATTTATTTGTTGATCTGGCAGCCAGTAATCAGCTTGGTGTTATTGTATCCGCTGTCGTTGCTACCACCATCGGATTACTGATTGCGAGGCATTACGCGAAGCGATTAGATGGGGATGCAGCCTATAAACCAAGCCTTATTCGAGTGCTAGGGCTACCTATTTCAGCAGATAAGCTGATAAATGCCGCATCGAAAGATAGCGAGTAGCGTTTAAATTCGGTAGAATCCGTCCACTTGATCTTAAGATCCCATTCATTTTAATCACGAGCAGTCACGCCATTCATGAAGCACATTCGTAACTTTTCGATTATCGCACATATCGACCATGGTAAGTCGACCTTATCCGACCGTCTAATTCAAGTCTGTGGCGGCCTTTCTGATCGAGAAATGGCTGCGCAGGTTTTAGATTCAATGGATCTTGAACGCGAACGCGGTATCACTATTAAAGCTCAGAGCGTAACGCTCGATTACACGGCTAAAGATGGTGAAACTTATCAACTAAACTTTATCGACACACCAGGACACGTTGACTTTTCGTATGAAGTATCGCGTTCACTTGCAGCCTGTGAAGGTGCATTGCTGGTGGTTGATGCGGGCCAGGGCGTAGAAGCTCAGACTTTAGCAAACTGTTACACAGCGATGGAAATGGACTTAGAAGTCGTGCCGATTTTAAATAAAATCGACCTGCCTGCTGCCGAACCTGAGCGTGTAGCTGAAGAAATTGAAGACATCGTTGGTATTGATGCTATTGATGCTGTGCGCTGTTCAGCAAAAACAGGTGTCGGCGTTGACGAAGTTTTAGAAAAAATCGTTGAAGCAATTCCTGCACCTGAAGGTGATCCGGATGCGCCACTACAAGCACTAATTATTGACTCATGGTTTGATAATTACTTAGGTGTTGTTTCTTTAGTTCGTATCAAGAACGGTAAACTAAAGAAAAATGACAAGATCAAAGTAATGACGACGGGTCAAGTTTGGGGTGTTGACCGTATTGGTATTTTCACACCGAAGCAAATTGATACCACTGAGCTAAATACTGGCGAAGTTGGTTGGGTTGTTTGTGGTATTAAAGACATTCTAGGCGCACCTGTGGGTGATACCTTAACGCTAGCGAAAGGTGGCTGTGAAGTTGCATTGCCTGGCTTTAAAAAGGTAAAACCACAAGTTTATGCAGGTTTGTTCCCAGTATCATCTGATGACTACGAGAACTTCCGTGATGCATTGGGTAAATTAAGCCTAAACGATGCGTCATTGTTCTATGAACCAGAAAGCTCATCAGCACTTGGCTTTGGCTTCCGTTGTGGTTTCTTGGGTATGCTCCACATGGAGATTATTCAAGAGCGTCTAGAGCGTGAATATGATCTGAACTTAATTACTACGGCACCAACAGTAGTATATGAAGTGAAGAAAAATGACGGTTCGATACTGTACGTAGATAGCCCAGCTAAATTACCTGCTGTAAATGATATTGATGTTATTGGTGAGCCAATTGCTCGCTGTAATATTTTGGTACCAAGCGAGTACTTAGGTAACGTAATTACTCTATGTATTGAAAAGCGTGGTATTCAGATTGATATGGTTTATCACGGTAATCAAGTTGCACTGACATATGATATTCCGATGTCAGAAGTGGTACTGGATTTCTTTGACCGTTTGAAATCAACCTCGCGTGGTTATGCATCGCTAGATTATAATTTCCAACGTTACCAAGAATCAGACATGGTACGCGTGGATATTCTGCTAAATGGTGAGCGTGTTGACGCCTTAGCAATCATTACTCACAAAGAAAACTCACAGACTCGCGGTCGTGATGTTGTTGAGAAAATGAAAGAATTTATTCCTCGTCAAATGTTTGATATTGCAATTCAAGCAGCCATTGGTGGCCATATCATTGCACGTTCAACTGTGAAGCAATTACGTAAAAACGTAATCGCGAAATGTTATGGTGGCGATATTAGTCGTAAGAAGAAGCTACTACAGAAACAGAAAGACGGTAAGAAACGCATGAAGCAGATTGGTAATGTTGAATTGCCACAAGAAGCTTTCCTAGCGATTCTTCATGTGGGCAAAGATAAGTAGTAAGCTTTCTTTGTTTATAACAGTCTAGATATGATCAGGAAGTGCTTATTTAATCCGTTAAATAGCACTTTCTTTGACTTAGGCGTTTGCAGTAGAGTCAATCAACTAACTGTTGCTGTTAGTTGTATTAAACCTAAGGGATAACATGGCAAATACATTTTCAATAATATTGGTCTTAGCGACAATTTTTACCGGTATTATTTGGGCTCTAGATAAGTTTCTATGGGCACCCAAACGACAATTAAAAATTGCAGCTGCAGCAGAAAAAGCTGGTGGCCAAGTTGATGCAGAGGTACTTGCACGTGTTGCTCCTCAACCGAGTTGGGTTGAATCAGCAAGTTCAATGTTCCCTGTCATTGCATTGATCATGATATTCCGTTCATTTATTTATGAACCGTTTCAAATTCCGTCAAAATCAATGTTACCAACCCTGTATGTTGGTGATTTCATTCTCGTTCAAAAGTTTGCTTATGGACTTCGAGATCCTGTTTTTGACCATAAATTCTTAAACACAGGTGAGCCTAAACGTGGTGATGTGATTGTATTCCGTTACCCGCCAAACCCAAAAATTGATTACATTAAACGTGTAATAGGTTTACCTGGTGATATGATTCGTTATAGCGCCGACAAACAACTATGCATTCAGCCTAAAGGCACCTCTGTTTGTAAGCCAGTTAAATTAACAAATATGAAAGACAGCGACTTTACTCAAGGTATGGCGCGTCTGATTGAGTTTAATGAACATCTTGGTGATGTAAATCATCATATTTTGATCAACCCATTGCGACGTGATAACCGTATGGCTTACGTACCTCGCCCAGGGATCGGTGAGTGGGTTGTACCAAAAGGTGAGTATTTTGTTATGGGTGACAACCGTGACAATAGTGCTGATAGTCGTTACTGGGGCTTTGTACCAGAAGCGAATTTAGTCGGCAAGGCGGTAGCTATTTGGATGAGCTTTGATTTCGATCGCAAGCCTGATAGTTTACTTCCATCTTGGATCCCTACCGGTGTACGTTTTGAGCGTATAGGTAGCATTAAATAATCGAGAGAAAATGACAACTCCAGCGAATAGGCTTCAGCGCAAGCTGGGCTACCAATTTAACAATTGTGAGTTGATGACATTAGCACTGACACATCGCAGTGCTAATGGCACCCACAATGAGCGCCTAGAATTTCTAGGCGACTCTATTTTAAGTTTTGTTGTTGCTGATGACTTATATCACCGTTTTCCTACTGTGGATGAAGGTGATATGAGCCGAATGCGTGCAACACTAGTCCGTGGTAAGACATTGGCTGAGTTAGGACGTGAGTTCGAGCTAGGCGACTACTTACTATTAGGTCCAGGTGAACTGAAAAGCGGCGGTTTCCGTCGTGATTCGATTCTGGCTGACTGTGTTGAAGCAATCATTGGCGCGGTTTATCTAGATAGTGATGTTGAGACTGTGCGTCAAGTCGTATTGGCTTGGTATCAATCACGTCTTGATACAATTGAACCTGGCATCAACCAAAAAGATCCTAAAACACGCTTGCAAGAGTGTCTTCAAGGTCGCCGTTTACCCTTACCGTCGTATACTGTAATTAAGGTACAAGGTGAAGCTCATAACCAAGAATTCACCGTACAGTGTGATGTTTCAGGTATGGATGAACCTGTTATCGGTAAAGGCGGCAGTCGGCGCAAGGCAGAGCAGGCAGCAGCAGAAATTGCACTTAACCAGTTGGAATCATGACAGATAAACAACATTGTGGCTTTATTGCCATTGTTGGTCGACCGAATGTCGGTAAATCAACCTTGCTTAACCGTTTAGTGGGACAGAAGCTATCTATAACTTCTCGTAAACCACAAACCACGCGCCACCGCATTATGGGTGTAGACACACGTGACGGCTATCAAGCGGTGTATGTGGACACACCTGGATTGCACATTGAAGAAAAGCGTGTGATTAACCGTTTAATGAACCGTGCAGCAAGCAGTTCATTAACCGATGTCGAATTAGTGTTATTTCTTGTAGATGGCACAGTGTGGACAGCGGATGATGAGATGGTACTGAATAAGCTTATTAAAAGTGAGCTACCAACAGTATTGCTGATCAACAAAGTCGACAACATTAAAGAAAAGCATGAGTTATTTCCGCATTTGCAGGAATTAGCGAACAAAATGCCATTTGTTGATGTGGTACCTATTTCTGCAAAGAAGGGGACTAACGTTGATACAATTGAAAAAATTGTTCGTGAACATTTACCTGAGTGTGATTACTACTTTCCTGAAGAGTATGTAACGGATCGTTCACAGCGCTTTATGGCGTCTGAAATTATTCGTGAAAAACTCATGCGCTTTACCGGTGAAGAATTACCGTATTCAGTGACAGTTGAAATCGAGCGTTTTGATTTTAACCCTGAAACCAACGGTTTTGATATCAACGGTTTGATTCTGGTTGAGCGTCAAGGTCAGAAGAAAATGGTGATCGGTAAAGGCGGCGATAAGATCAAAGTCATTGGCCGTGAAGCCCGTTTAGATATGGAAGACCTATTTGAACGTAAAGTGTATTTAGAGCTTTGGGTTAAAGTTAAATCAGGTTGGGCAGATGACGAACGTGCACTGCGCAGCTTAGGTTACATTGACGATCTATAAGGAACATAATGGAGGGCCTACAGCGCTGTTTCGTCCTTCATTCTCGCCATTATAGTGAGACGAGCCTGATCCTTGACGTGTTTAGCGAGGATCAGGGCCGTCTTACCCTACTTGCAAAAGGCGCGCGTCGTAAGCGTTCTAACCTCAAAGGAACCTTGCAACCCTTCACACCATTGTTTATGAAATGGAGTGGTAAAGGAAGCATGCCTGTTCTTACTCATGCTGAGCCGATCAGTATTGGGCTGCCGTTGCGCAGCTATATTTTATATTCCGCGATGTACGTTAATGAAGTCTTAGCGCGAGTATTAGAAAACCATACCCCTTATCCAGTGCTGTTTCTTGATTATTTGAATGTGTTGCGTGAGCTGGCACAAGCGGATAATCCAGAGCCCGCATTGCGTCGTTTTGAACTCGCCTTATTACATCATCTTGGTTACGGTGTCGATTTTTTGCATTGTGCCGGCAGTGGTTTAGCGGTCGACGATCATATGACCTATAACTACCGCGAACAATTAGGATTTATTGCTTCAATAAAAATCAGCCAATTGACTTTTCGTGGTAATGAATTGAAAGCCATTGCAGCAAGGTGTTTTGAAACCCCTGAACAACTTCGAGCTGCGAAACGCTTTACACGCATAGCCTTAAAGCCGTATCTTGGTTCAAAACCACTAAAAAGTCGGGAATTATTTATTCCTAGAGCAAGGAGCATCGGAAAATGAGTAACATTCTACTGGGTGTCAATATTGATCATATCGCAACATTACGTAATGCTCGTGGCACACGATACCCTGATCCTGTTCATGCTGCAGAAGTGGCAGAACGTGCAGGTGCAGATGGTATTACGGTGCATTTGCGTGAAGATCGTCGTCATATCAATGATCGTGATGTGCGCATCTTACGCGAAACATTACAAACGCGGATGAATCTAGAAATGGCCGTTACCGATGAGATGGTAGCGATTGCTTTAGAAACTCAACCTCAATATGTCTGTCTAGTACCGGAAAAACGTGCAGAGTTGACGACCGAAGGTGGTTTAGATGTCGCTGGGCAATGTGACAAAATTACCGCAGCCACTGCAGCATTAGCCGCAGCAGGGATTAAGGTGTCATTGTTTATTGATGCCGATAAACGCCAGATTGATGCGGCACTTGCAACTGGCGCACCATTTATTGAGTTACATACTGGCCATTATGCCGATGCAACCACAGAAGAACAGCAAGCGGCTGAACTTGAAAAAATAGCGGTTGCTGCGACTTATGCGGCAAGCTTAGGTATTAAAGTTAATGCGGGTCATGGTTTAACTTACCATAACGTTAAAGCTATTGCCGCGTTACCTGAACTGTATGAACTTAATATTGGCCATTCTATTATGGGACGAGCAATGTTTGATGGCCTAGAGAAAGCGGTTGCTGATATGCGTTTATTGATGCAGGAAGCGCGTAGCTAATGGCTATCTTAGGTTTAGGGACTGATATTGTTGAAATCGAGCGGATTGAAAAAGTCCTTTCTCGTAGCGGTGATGGTTTTGCTGAGCGGGTGTTATCAGCCTCTGAACTTGAACAATATTACCGGTTAAAGTTACGCGCCCGTTTTGTAGCAAAGCGCTTTGCTGTTAAAGAAGCAGCATCTAAAGCCTTGGGTACAGGTATTGCTTGCGGCGTTTCTTTTCAAGATTTTAGTGTCAGTAATGATGAACGCGGTAAGCCGATGGTGACTTTTTCAGGTCAAGCATTAGTGTTGTTAACAGCAATGGGAGGCCAACATGTGCACCTGACGATTGCTGATGAACGGCGTTATGCTGTCGCAACCGTTATTATTGAGCATTAAGCTAAAGTTAATCGCGGTAATAAAAAAACGCTAGCTGATAAAGCTAGCGTTTTTTTATCACTGTTGATAACGATAACGTGATGCCATTATGTTGTATTAAACAACAGCTGGTTAATGGCGGTATTGTTTGGATGCTTTAACGACATTATCCATTTCATCGATCAACTCAAGCAGCTCCGGTTCAATATCTGCCATTATCGCATTGGCTTTTAATTCGCTTTCAATTGTATGACAGAGGTATTTTAGTCGTGGAACACCGCTGTAAGCACAACTACCATGTAATTTATGGATTGACGGCCATAGTTCAACCGCTTTTCCATCGAGGGCTTCATTGACCAGTAATTCGACCTCTGGCATGTAATCAAGCAACATCTGTAACATATCTCGCGCTAGATCTTGTTTGCCTGCCGCTTGTTTTAGTGCCAGTGACCAATCAAAACTAATGCTATTATCGATAGCTGGTGGCGCGGCTAACGCGGGTTGATTCGCTTTGCTAGCGACGGGAGTGATGAGCGGTGTGCCTGAATGGTGACTTGGCGTGATCCACTTCGCTAGAATTTGTTGCAAAATATGCTCTTCAATTGGCTTGGTGAGGTAATCATCCATACCAGCATCAATTAACCGCTCGCGTTCTCCAGCCATAGCATGAGCCGTAACCGCGATAATTGGCGTGGTATGGTTAAGCTGGGTTTTATGGATCTCTTGGCAAGCGGTCACGCCATCCATTTCAGGCATTTGAATATCCATAAAGATCAGATCAAATGCTTTTTGGTGGGCATATTCGACTGCTTTTTTACCCCCCGTTGCGGTAATGACGGTTTCAACACGCTCGCCAAGTAAAGCTGAAATTAGTTTTAAGTTGGCTGGGTTATCATCGACTGCCATCACCGTTAATGGTTGCACGGGTTCTTGTGGTGGCGCAAATACCGCTAATTCTGGTTCGTTATTTTCATCATTGTTATCACACAACGCTTCAAATAATTTACGTGATGCGATCGGTTTGCCAAGGCAGAGCTCGACTCCGGTGTTGGTGAGTTTTTCAGACAGAGCTAGCTCGGTGGTGGGTAAGCACACCAGTACCTTGTCGGCGATTTGTTCGGCTTTGAAGACATGATCAAACAGTACTGCCGTTGGTGGTTGCTCACTTGGCGATAAACACAATAAGGCAAAATCATGATGCTCAACGTCATCTGGCATGGTTGAGCGGTAAGTGACATGAACACCGGCGTTAATGAGTCGCTGTTGTACGACTGAAGCGGCCTGCATATTAGGCTCAATCAGTAATAACTTTTTCCCCATCAGTGATGAAGTATCAATTAATTGCGATACCGGTAAATCGGTTTTATGCATGCGAATGCTAAACCAGAAGGTTGACCCCTGATGGAGACGACTGGTTAAGCTGACTTGGCCACCCATTTGACTGACTAGTTTCTGAGTGATCACCAAACCTAAACCTGTGCCGCCATAACGACGTGATATGCTGGCATCAGCCTGACTAAAGGCTTGGAATAATTGTGCTTGTTGGCGCTCTGAAATACCAATACCGGTATCACGCACCATAAATTGCAGTTCAATATTATTGTCATGCTCAGATTTAAGCTCAACGGAGACATCAATATTACCGGTTTCAGTAAATTTAACCGCATTACCAATTAAGTTGGTGACAACTTGTTGAATACGTAGTGGATCACCAATTAGGCCTGGTGGAATACGGGTATCGATTTTAAGGGTTAATTCTAAGCCTTTTTCATGTGCACTTGGTGCCAATAAGCGCATTACATCATCAAGGGCGTCAGTGAAATCAAATGGAATATTTTCCAGTAATAATTTGCCAGCTTCCAGTTTTGAGAAATCCAAAATATCATTGATGATGGTGAGGAGGTTATTGGCTGAATTCTCAATCGTTAACAGATAATCTTGCTGATTGGTATTAAGCTTGGTTTTGAGCATTTGGCGAGTAAAGCCAATCACACCATTGAGGGGGGTGCGTAATTCGTGCGACATATTGGCCAAGAATTCAGATTTCACCCGTGCTGCTTCTTGAGCGCGTTTTTTGGCGATATCTAACTCGACGTTCTGAATTTCAAGTTGCTCTAAGGTTTCGCGTAAATCAGACGTTGCCTGATCAATACTTTGCTGCATTTCAATATGGTATTCCGAGAGCGAGATTGCCATCGCATTGATACCGTTTTTAAGGGTATCAAGTTCACCTAATAATTGGCCTTCGATACGAATATCAAGATGACCGCGGCGAATTCTATCAACCACACTGATCATATGAGAAATCGGGCGAGTAACATCCTGCATTAATCGATATGCAAACAGTGACGATAAACTTAAGCCAAGTAATAGCACCATTAAGGCGGTAAACACTTCTTGATATTGGTGTAATCGTAATGAGCTTAAATCGAGCTCTATGGCAATATAGCCCAGAGGTTTGCCTAATGAGTTAGCACCAGTATTGGTTCCAAATTGGCCTTCGGTCAAAATGGGGGTGCGTAAAATAAGGGTGTTATCGTTGAGCTGGGTATCTAATAATCGCGGAATAGGCTTGTCATCGGGATACATAAATGAGGCAAAATTGCGATGGAAGTTAGAGGTCGCAAATATTTTATTATGATCAGTAAATACCGCAATGCTACGAATAATATCGGAGTGCTTGCGATGGGTATAACCAATCAAACGTCGAATGGCCTCGCGATTTTTTTCGGTCATACCATATTCTGCCGAAATTGCTAACGGCTCAATAATACTTGTGCCGGTCGAAATCAATTGATGTTCGAGATCTTGATAGCGGCTCATGGTGAAAAAAGCGCTTAATAACAAGCCGATTATCAGTGTAGGTGCTAATGTCAGGGTAAAGACCCTGGCACGAAGTCCATATTTGGTCATGGTTCTCTTAATTACAAGCAAGCGATTCTGTGGGAGAATTAGTACCTATTTATATTCCTAGCTTAATTATACTAGGACTATGCAACAAATACTCAATGTCTGAACGGTGAGCAAAACACTATGGCACGCTTTTTTAAGCCTCAAAAACGTAAAACTGACACCAAACATAAAGAAATTACTATTAATCGCTTAGATCACCATGGCGCTGGTATTGGTCATCTAAACGGTAAATCTGTCTTTGTGGATGGTTTACTTCCTACTGAAACCGCAGTGGTACAGTTAACGGAAGATAAAAAAAATTACGCTCGTGCTAGAGTGATTAAACGCCTTTCAGACAGTAATGCCCGTATTAAACCCCATTGTGCGATCTATGACCAGTGTGGTGGCTGTAATTTGCAGCATTTATCGCATCAAGGTCAAGTGATAGCTAAACAACAAGTACTGACCGAGTTAATGGCAAAGTTTGCGGTAATCGATCCAGCACACTGCATTCAACAGCCGCCAATTATCAGTCAAGCTTGGCATTATCGTCGTTGTGCTCGAGTTGCGGTTCGCGTCGAAAATAATGGTCAGCTACAGTTTGGTTTCCGTAAAAAGCAGAGTAATGACATTGTTGATGTAAGTGCATGTCCAGTACTGGCACAGCCATTGAATGAACTATTACTGCCTTTGCGCGAGTTATTGCAAAGCCTCAAGGGGCGTCGCTTTGTGGGGCATATTGAATTAACCGCTGCGGATAATGGCCGCGTGGTGTTAATTCGCCATCTTGCTCCTTTTAATGCCGACGATAGCGCGTTAATTCAAGCCTTTGCTATTAAGCACGATATCATGCTGTTTTTGGCACCAGAAACGGATGAACTAATCCACAGTTATGGTGACCAACCTTATTATAATATAGAGGGGCTTAAACTGACCTTTTCACCAAAAGACTTTATTCAGGTCAATGGTGATGTAAATCGCCAAATGGTTGCTCAAGCGATTAAATGGCTCGATGTTCAGCCTCAAGATAGGGTGTTAGATTTATTCTGTGGTTTAGGTAACTTTAGTTTACCGATGGCTCAGGGGGCTAAAGCTGTTGTCGGTGTTGAAGGCATTGATGAAATGGTATTACGTGCCACCGCGAATGCTCAAGCCAATGCGCTACACAATGCCACTTTTTATCAGGCTAATTTAGAACAAGATGTGACGAAATTAGTGTGGGCGCAAGAGCAATTTGATAAAATTTTATTAGATCCTGCGCGTGCTGGAGCTGCAGGGGTAATGGAGCATGTGGTTAAACTTGCCCCCAATAAAGTAGTGTATGTTTCATGCAATCCAGCCACATTGGCGCGTGACAGCCAAGTGCTATTGCAACAAGGTTATCAGTTAGAGCGTCTTGGTATGCTGGATATGTTCCCTCATACCGGGCATTTAGAATCAATGGCACTATTTGTAAAGGTTCAAAAAAAGCAGAAAAAATAGCAACAGCAATTACATTTATTGCCATTCAATAGTAAACAGGATAGAAACATGGTCGCAGTACGTGGAGCACATCTAAAAGAAAACACGGCATTTGAGCTCGCCTCATGGGTCGAAAGTTTACGCTTAGATGTAAAAACGTTTGGACGTTTAGAAGGAACTTACCTGCGTTGTCAGGAACTCATTGTTGATCAGGAAAATGGTGCGCTATTGTTATGGCGTGGTCGTGAAATGGTCGAGATTCTGGTAACGCTCAGCATGGATACCGATACCTTAATATCGGCAATGCTATATCCATTAGTTGAAGCGGGTTGTTATAGCCATGAACAAGTAAAAGAAGACTACAACGCCAATATTCTGCACTTGGTGCAGGGGGTTGAGCAAATGTGTGCCATTAGCCAGCTTAAATCGACCGCAGAAGAAGCAGCGCAATCTGCACAAGTTGATAGCATTCGACGAATGCTGCTCTCAATGGTTGATGACTTCCGTTGTGTGGTTATCAAGCTGGCTGAGCGGATTTGCAATTTACGTGAAGTTAAAAACGAACCCGATGCTGTACGTCGTGTAGCGGCTCAAGAGTGTGCCAATATTTACGCGCCGCTAGCCAACAGGCTAGGTATTGGACAGTTGAAATGGGAAATTGAAGATTATGCATTCCGTTATCAACATCCAGATGTGTACAAGCAAATAGCTAAACAGCTTTCAGAGCGTCGTATTGATCGTGAAGATTACATCACTCACTTTGTGGATGATTTATCTGAAGCGATGCAGGCATCAAATATTCGTGCTGAAGTGCAAGGTCGACCAAAGCATATCTACAGTATTTGGCGCAAAATGCAGAAGAAGAGTTTAGAGTTTGATGAGCTGTTTGATGTGCGTGCGGTACGTATTGTGGCGGAAGAACTGCAAGATTGTTATGCCGCATTAGGGGTGGTGCACACTAAATATCGTCATCTACCGAAAGAATTTGATGACTATGTTGCTAACCCTAAGCCTAACGGTTATCAGTCTATTCATACGGTTGTGCTTGGTCCTGAAGGTAAAACGATTGAGATTCAGATTCGTACCAAGCAAATGCATGAAGAATCAGAGCTTGGCGTGGCAGCGCACTGGAAATACAAAGAAGGACCAGCGGCTTCTGGCGGTGCTCAGTCTGCGTATGATGAAAAAATAAATTGGCTGCGTAAATTACTGGTATGGCAGGAAGAAATGTCAGATTCTGGTGAGATGCTTGATGAGCTTCGTAGCCAAGTGTTTGATGATCGTGTCTATGCCTTTACCCCTAAAGGTGATGTGGTTGACTTGCCGTCTAATGCGACACCGTTAGATTTTGCTTATCATATTCACTCTGAAGTGGGACATCGCTGCATTGGTGCCAAAGTAGAAGGCCGTATTGTGCCGTTTACTTATCATTTGCAGATGGGTGATCAAGTTGAAATTATCACTCAAAAAGAACCTAATCCTTCTCGCGATTGGCTTAACCCTAATCAGGGGTTTGTGACTTCAAGTCGTGCTCGTGCAAAAGTAAATGCTTGGTTCCGTAAGCAAGATCGCGATAAAAATATTATTGCAGGTAAAGAGATCCTTGAGGCTGAACTTACAAAAATTAATGCGACCTTAAAAGATGCTCACTCTTATGCCAGCAAGCGTTTTAATGTTAATTCGCCGGAAGAGCTCTACGCAGGTATTGGTAGTGGTGATTTGCGTATTAACCAGATTATCAATCACATTAATGCGTTAATTAACAAACCAACCGCAGAAGAAGAAGATCAACAACTGCTAGATAAGTTATCTGAGGCCAGTAATAAAGCTGCCCAGCATGCCAAAAAACCACGCCGTGATTCGGTGGTGGTTGAAGGCGTTGATAACCTAATGACCCATTTAGCACGTTGTTGTCAGCCGATTCCTGGTGATGATATTCAAGGCTTTGTCACTCAAGGGCGTGGTATTTCCGTTCACCGTCATGATTGTGAACAACTAGAAGAACTGCGTCACCATGCACCAGAACGTATTATTGATACGGTTTGGGGCGGTGGCTTTGTCGGTAATTATACTATCACTGTACGAGTGACTGCGTCAGAGCGTAATGGCTTGCTGAAAGAGCTCACCAACACCTTAATGAATGAGAAAGTTAAAGTGGCTGGTATGAAGAGCCGCGTTGATTATAAAAAGCAAATGTCGATCATGGACTTTGAGCTTGAGTTAACCGACTTAGATGTACTAAGTCGCGTATTGAGTCGTATTGAGCAAGTAAAAGATGTAGCTCAAGCTAAACGTTTATACGGCTAACGATGATAGACCACATCAACCACAGAAATAGGTAGCTTCGGCTACCTATTTTTTTACATAAGGAAGACAATAATGACCAACAACACAGCCGTTGATATCGATAGTTTATTAAAAATCATGGCCCAGTTGCGCGATCCTCAACAAGGTTGCCCATGGGATTTAAAACAAAACTTTGATTCAATCGTTCCTTACACCATTGAAGAAGCCTATGAAGTAGCGGATGCGATAGAGCAAAAAAACTGGGGCGATGTTAAGGAAGAGCTTGGCGACTTATTATTTCAAGTGGTGTTTTATAGCCAATTAGCCCAAGAGCAAGGCTTGTTTGATTTTAATGATGTGGTTGCTGGTATTAGTGACAAACTCACTCGTCGTCATCCCCATGTTTTTGGTGAGGCTGAATTTGCTGATGAAACAGCAGTAAAGCAAAACTGGGAAGCAGAAAAAGCCAAAGAGCGCGCTGAAAAGGCACAAGACGAGAGTTTACTTGCCAATATTCCGTTGGCGTTACCCGCCCTGACGCGAGCCAATAAAATTCAGCAGCGTTGTGCTAGTCAAGGTTTTGATTGGGACAGTTTAGGTCCTGTGGTTGAGAAAGTACAAGAAGAGTTGGATGAAGTGATGGCTGAGGTGATTCAAACGCCGCAACAGCAGCATAAGATCACAGAAGAAATGGGAGATTTACTGTTTTCAGTGGTAAATTTAAGCCGTCATCTTGATGTAAAGCCTGAACATGCACTTCAACAAGCCAATAAAAAATTTGAGCGACGGTTTCGCCAAGTAGAAAAAAATGTGCTACAACAAGGTAAGTCTTTAGAGCAATGTTCACTAACTGAGCTAGATCTTGAGTGGAATAGAGTAAAGCAGTATGAATGCAAAAAATAACTATTCCCATTGGAAATAGTTATGCTATAAATGCATGAAAACTTAGTGGTCAAAAGCAGCGAAATGGGGTGAAAATTAGGCGTAAATCACTTCCTTGATTTGAGACAAAAAAAATCTTAGGGGGGTGTGATAGTTTTCACGTTGTGGCGATAAATGGTGTCTGGTATACTAATTTCCCGTCCAGATACACTTTATCCTCTACACCAATCTTCCAGGTTTAACATGACAACGAATTATATTTTTGTGACGGGCGGAGTAGTATCCTCTCTAGGTAAAGGCATTGCTGCAGCATCTTTGGCAGCTATTCTAGAAGCACGTGGTCTTAATGTGACCATGATGAAATTAGACCCTTACATTAACGTTGATCCAGGCACAATGAGCCCTACTCAGCATGGTGAAGTATTCGTTACGGAAGACGGTGCAGAGACTGATCTTGATTTAGGTCACTACGAGCGCTTTATACGCACCAAAATGACTAAGCGTAATAACTTTACTGCTGGTCGTATATACGCCGATGTTCTACGTAAAGAACGTCGTGGTGATTACCTAGGTGCAACGATTCAGGTTATTCCACATATCACCAACGAAATTAAAGATCGTGTGATTGCTGGTGCTGCGGGTCATGATATCGCGATTGTTGAAGTCGGCGGTACGGTAGGTGATATTGAATCACTACCATTTATGGAAGCTATTCGTCAGCTTGCAGTACAACAAGGTCGTGAAAACACCATGTTTATGCACTTGACGCTAGTACCTTACCTTGCTGCTGCTGGTGAAGTAAAAACTAAGCCAACACAACACTCAGTAAAAGAATTACTTTCTATCGGTATTCAACCAGATATTTTGGTTTGCCGTAGTGATCGTGTTATTCCTGCTAACGAGCGCGCAAAGATTGCGTTGTTCTGTAACGTGCAAGAAAAAGCGGTTATCTCAATGAAAGATGTAGATTCAATCTACAAAATCCCACAGCTTATTAAGGCACAAGGCCTTGATGACTTAGTATGTAAGCGTTTTGGTATTACTGCACCAGAAGCTGATCTGTCTGAGTGGGAACAAGTTATTTATGAAGAAGCTAACCCTACTGCTGAAGTGACTATCGGTATGGTTGGTAAGTACATTGAATTACCTGATGCTTATAAGTCAGTTAACGAAGCACTTAAGCACGCTGGTTTGAAAAACCGTATTTCAGTACAAATTAAATACATCGATTCTCAAGATGTTGAGTCGAAAGGTACAGATGTACTTGCAGGTCTAGATGCAATCTTAGTACCTGGTGGCTTTGGTCATCGTGGTGTTGAAGGCAAGATTCTGACGGCTCAATATGCACGTGAAAACAACATTCCTTATTTAGGTATTTGTTTAGGTATGCAAGTCGCATTAATTGAATTTGCTCGTAACGTAGCAAACATGGCGGATGCACACTCAACAGAATTTAACGCTGAAACTAAACACCCAGTGGTTGGCTTGATCACTGAGTGGGTTGATGGCGACGGTAACATTGAAGAGCGTACTGAAAAATCTGATCTTGGCGGTACAATGCGCCTTGGTTCTCAGTTATGTCACCTTCAAGATGGTTCAAAAGCACGTGAATTATACGCACAAGCGTCAATCCATGAGCGCCATCGTCACCGTTACGAAGTTAATAACAACTTGCTACCTAAGTTAGAGAAAGCGGGTCTGAAAGTATCAGGTCTGTCTGCTGACAAGAAGCTCGTTGAAATTATTGAAATTCCGAACCATCCTTGGTTCGTTGCTGCACAGTTCCACCCAGAATTTACTTCAACACCTCGTGATGGACACCCATTATTTGAAGGTTTTGTAAAAGCTGCGGGTGTACATCACCGCGGTGAATCTGATAAGTAAGGATTACTGATAGCTGTAGCAGTAATCGCTGCAGCTATTTTATTTAGCTTTTAATTTGAAGATAAAGCAGAGGAAACACAATGTCTAAGATCGTTAAAGTTCTAGCTCGTGAAATCATTGACTCACGTGGTAACCCAACAATTGAAGCTGAAGTTCACCTAGAAGGTGGTTTCGTTGGTATGGCTGCTGCACCGTCTGGTGCTTCTACGGGTTCTCGTGAAGCTCTTGAGCTGCGTGATGGCGATAAATCTCGTTTCCTAGGTAAAGGTGTTCTTAAAGCTGTTGCTGCTGCAAACGGTCCAATCGCTGAAGTACTAATGGGTAAAGACGCGACTGATCAAGCTGCAATTGACCAACTAATGATCGACCTTGACGGTACTGAAAACAAATCTAACTTTGGTGCTAACGCAATCCTAGCTGTTTCTCTAGCTAACGCAAAAGCAGCTGCTGCATCTAAAGGCATGCCTTTATACGAGCACATTGCTGAGCTAAACGGTACAGCTGGTCAATTCTCTATGCCTCTACCTATGATGAACATCATCAACGGTGGTGAGCATGCAGATAACACTGTTGATATTCAAGAGTTCATGATTCAGCCAGTAGGTGCTAAGACACTTCGTGAAGCTGTACGTATGGGTTCTGAAGTATTCCACAGCCTAGCGAAAGTTCTTAAGTCTAAGGGCATGAGCACAGCTGTAGGTGACGAAGGTGGTTTCGCACCAAACCTTGAGTCAAACGAAGCTGCTCTTAAAGCGATTCAAGAAGCTGTTGAAGCTGCAGGTTACGAGCTAGGTACTGATATTACTCTAGCTATGGACTGTGCTGCTTCTGAGTTCTACAACAAAGAACAAGGCATCTACGACCTTAAAGGTGAAGGTAAGCAATTCACTTCAGAAGAGTTCAACTACTTCCTGAAAGATCTTACTGAGAAGTTCCCAGCTATCGTTTCTATCGAAGATGGTCTAGACGAATCAGATTGGACTGGCTTCAAGCACCAAACTGAACTACTAGGTGACAAGATTCAACTAGTAGGTGACGATCTATTCGTTACAAACACTAAGATCTTCGCTGAAGGTATTGAGAAAGGTATCACTAACTCAATCCTAATCAAGCTTAACCAAATCGGTTCTCTAACTGAAACTCTAGCTGCTATCAAGATGGCTAAAGACGCTGGTTACACTGCAGTTATCTCTCACCGTTCAGGCGAGACAGAAGACGCAACTATCGCTGATCTAGCGGTAGGTACAGCTGCAGGTCAAATCAAGACTGGTTCTATGAGCCGTTCTGACCGTGTTGCTAAGTACAACCAACTTATCCGTATCGAAGAAGCACTAGGTGAGCGTGCTGTTTTCAACGGTCTTAAAGAAGTTAAAGGCCAAGCTTAATTTTTAAGCTTATTATTGAGCTTGCTCAATTAGCCTGAATAAAACCGTCTCTTAGGAGGCGGTTTTTTTTTAAGTAAAAAAATGACTGTGCTACAAATATCGCTTAATAAATGATTTTTGGTTGATTTATCAGCAAAAATGACACCCAGCTAGCACTAGAACAACTCAATAGCCATAATAGTGGTCACAATAAGCCGATTATGGGATTATTACAGTTGCTGCAGCATCTATTCCAATCATTCACCGAGTGGTTGATTGGAATGTATATTGTTGACATTAACATTTGCGCTGATTTTAAAGGGGAACCATGCGTCTGTTTATCATTATCTTGCTAGTGGTTTTAGCATGGCTGCAGTACGATTTTTGGGATGGTAAAAACGGTATGAATGAATATACCGCCGTAAAAGAAAGTGTTGCCCTTCAACAAGCGGCAAACACTGAATTACAACAACGAAACCAACAAATGTACGCAGAAATTAAAGATCTTCATGGTGGTAAAGAAGCAGTAGAAGAACGTGCGCGTAATGATTTAGGCTTAATCAAGCCCGGTGAAACCTTTGTTCGTATTTTGGGTGATAATAATTAATTGGTCGCGTTTTCTGTTGTGAGTAATAAGTCTAATGATGACTGAAGAATTTATTGCCGTAGTACCAGCGGCTGGCGTCGGTAGTCGCATGGCGGCTGATCGTCCTAAGCAATACCTTCATATTGCAGGTAAAACGATTTTAGAACATACCGTGGATCGGTTATTAAGCTTAACGGAAATTACGCGAGTCGTGATTGCCATCAGTGCTGATGACCCTTATTTTCCACAACTAGGGTTAGCCAATGATCCACGAATCACTGTGGTTGATGGTGGCGCAGAACGGGCTGATTCAGTGTTTGCGGGCTTAGCTGCGATTGATAATGATAATGCATGGGTATTAGTGCATGATGCGGCGCGTCCTTGTGTACGGCAAACTGATCTACGGGCATTGATCACTGCGGCGATCAGCAGTGATTGCGGTGCAATTTTAGCCGCGCCAGTACGTGATACCATGAAGCGTGGACGTCATCATTCAGCGCCTCAGATTAGCCATACGGTAGATCGTGACAACTTATGGCATGCGCTGACACCACAAATGTTTCGCGTCGGATTATTACGTCAATCATTAACCTCGGCATTAGCGCAAGGCGCAACCATAACCGATGAAGCCTCGGCATTAGAGTTTTGTGGTTATACGCCACTGCTCGTTACCGGACGCAGTGATAATCTCAAAGTGACTCAGCCCGAAGATTTAGCCTTGGCTGAGTTTTATTTACAACTTTTATTAAAGGAACAACCTTAATGCGTATTGGTCATGGGTTTGATGTGCATAAATTTGGTGGCGCCGGTCCGGTTATTATTGGTGGTGTTGCGGTTCCTTATGAGCAAGGATTAATCGCCCATTCAGATGGTGATGTTGCTTTGCATGCAGTTTGCGATGCGCTATTAGGTGCGATTGGCGCTGGTGATATTGGCCGTCATTTTCCTGATACTGACGCCGAGTGGGCGGGTGCGGATAGCCGCTTCTTGCTGCGTGATGTTTATAATAAAGTCAAAGCTGCAGGTTATTGTCTTGGGAATGTTGATGTTACGATAATTGCTCAAGCACCTAAGATGGCACCGCATATTGAAGCTATGTGCCAAGCTATTGCCGAGGATCTCGACACCGATATTACCAATGTTAATGTTAAAGCAACCACGTCTGAACGTTTAGGTTTTACCGGGCGCAAAGAAGGTATTGCTTGTGAAGCCGTTGTTTTAATTAAAAAGGTATAACCCCACCATGTCGACAAATAACACCTCAGCTAACGTAATGGATTGTTTTAAGTGGTTGCATGATCAACCAACTTGCCAAGGAAGTATTAAGGCAAACCCACAAGATTTTATCGTTAACGAGCAGTTAGGTTTTAGCTTTAGTGGTGCTGGTGAGCACTTGATGGTTAAAATTCGTAAAACTGGCGAAAATACGAAATACGTCGTTAATGAATTAGCCAAAGCGTGTGGTGTGAAATCACGTGATGTTAGCTGGGCTGGCCTTAAAGATCGCCATGCTGTAACCGAGCAGTGGATCAGTGTTCATTTGCCGGGTAAAGCCGATCCAGATCTAAGCCAGTTTGAAGCTGAGCATCCTGGGATTGAAGTACTTGAGATGACTCGCCATGACAAAAAATTACGTCCAGGTGATCTACAAGGTAACTGGTTCCAATTGCGCTTAACTGATTTAGATCAGCCGCAAGCATTAGCTGAACGTTTAGAGCTTGTTAAGCAACAAGGTGTGGCTAACTATTTTGGTGAGCAACGTTTTGGTCATGGTGGTAATAACGTCATTAAAGCGCGCGCTTGGGGCAATAACGAGTTCCGTGTACGTGATAAGAGTAAACGTAGTTTTTACTTATCTGCTGCACGCTCATGGATGTTTAACCAAGTATTGTCAGCGCGTATCGAACAAAACCTCACCCGTGAAATCATGGTAGGTGACTGTCTACAAGCAGCAGGTGATGAGCGTACGTTTATTGCAGAAACAATGACACCTGAATTACAGCAGCAAGTAATGCAAGCTGAAGTGGCAATTACAGGTCCATTATTGGGCGATAATGCTTTACCGACAACAGCAGATGCACAAGCATTTGAATTGGCGATTGTGGAGCAAGAACCAGCATTAGTGGCACTTGTTCGTGATAATCGTATGCGTCATGATCGCCGCCCATTATTATTATTGCCGCAGAATATGCAATGGCAGTTTGATGATAACGGTGTGATCCTTTCTTTTGCTTTACCTGCTGGTAGTTTTGCGACTGCGGTTGTGCGTGAGTTGATCATGCCGCTAGAATCAGAAGGTATGAATGATGAGAATACTGATCAGCAATGATGATGGTATTTTTGCTGAAGGAATAAATACCTTAGCCCATGTTTTAGCTGACTTGGGTGAGGTAACGGTAGTGGCGCCTGATCGTAATCGTTCAGGCGCATCCAATTCATTAACGATTGATTATCCACTACGTATTCGTCAGCAAAGTAAAAACAAGGTTGCAGTGCAAGGTACACCGGTTGATTGTGTTCATTTTGCACTGACTGAGTGGTTGAATGAGCGACCAGATATTGTTGTCACTGGTATTAACCATGGTGCCAATCTCGGTGATGATGTGTTGTATTCAGGCACTGTTGCTGCAGCGACTGAAGGCTACTTTTTAGGTGTACCAGCGATTGCGGTATCATTAGTGGGCGATAACCACTTTGACACCGCCGCTCAAGTGGTAAAAGTGTTGATTGAAAAAATGATCAACCAACCATTAGCGACTCAAAAAATAATTAATGTTAATGTTCCCGATGTGCCGTTTGAGCAATTAAAGGGGTGGAAAATAACCCGTTTAGGTGCTCGACATCGTGCTGTCAGTATGATCAAAAAAACTGATCCTCGTGGTAATCCCTTGTATTGGTTAGGTCCTCCTGGTGAAACACAAGATGCGGCTGCTGGAACCGATTTTTTTGCGATTGAGCACGGAGAAGTATCGATCACTCCGTTGCAAGTCGACCTGACTGCGCATGATGCCATAGCTGGGTTAGAAAGCTGGATGCATGTTGTGGAGATCCGATAACTATGCGTTATCAGAGACAAGTTGATAATTTAATTGCACTATTAACCCAAAGAGGCATTACTGATCAACGGGTGTTGCGCGCGATTGCTGCAATACCACGTGAATTTTTTGTCGACGAAGCATTTTCTTATCAAGCGTATGAGAATAATGCGCTGCCTATTGGTAGTGGTCAGACAATTTCACAGCCTTATATCGTTGCTAAAATGACGTCGCTATTAGCACTGACACCGCAATCATCAGTGCTAGAAATTGGTACCGGTTCTGGTTATCAAGCATCAGTATTGGCACAATTAGTTGATCATGTTTATTCTGTAGAACGGATTAAAGGCCTGCAATGGCAAGCAAAACGACGCTTTAAGCAGTTAGAATTGTATAATATTTCAACCAAACATGGTGATGGATGGCTGGGCTGGGAAAGTAAAGGCCCATTTGATGCTATTATTGTCACCGCCGCGCCAAGTGAGGTTCCCCAGAGCCTAAAAGATCAACTTGCCGATGGCGGTCGCTTGATATTACCCGTAGGTTATTCTGAACAAGTGTTAAGATTGATTGTTCGCAGTGGCGAGCAGTTTATTGAAACGGATATCGAACCGGTTAAATTTGTGCCGTTAGTGGCTGGAGATTTGGCGTAAACCATGAGTATTGAACGTATGATAAAAAAAATAATTCAACCTTCTTTGCTAGCAGTAAGCTGTGTTGCTCTGCTGTCGGCATGTAGTAGTCATACGCCTGCTCCTGTTTCAAATCTTGCTAAAGATTATTCACAATTACAGCGCGGTAGCTTTCATGGACGTTATTACACCGTTCAAAAGGGCGATACGTTATATTTTATCTCTTATATGACTGATCGCGATGTAAAAGATATCGTCAAACTCAACCGCTTACCTCGCCCTTATACAATTTATCCTGGACAAAAGTTAGCGATTCCAGTTGCAGACAGCCATACAGCGACAGCTTCACGGAATAGTAACGTGGTTGTAACGCCACTGGCTGTGCCATCGACAGCTCCAACGGTGACCCATACTGTGGCTAAACCTGTTGTGGCTAAACCGGTTGTGCAAAAAACAACCAATAAACCTGTTGCGAAGCCGAAAGCAAAAGAGTACTCTGGAAATTCAAAAGTTAACAAACCTGTAACAACTAAGCCGGTAACAACCAAACCGGTAGCTAAACCAGTAACACCCAAGCCAGTTGTTAAACCGACAGTACAAGTTTCAAGTTCAGGCTGGGCTTGGCCTGTAAAAGGAAAAGTTATTGCAGGGTTCTCTAGTGCAGATAATGGCAACAAAGGTATCGATATTACTGCCGCTCGCGGTACACCAATTCGAGCCACAGCCGCAGGTAAAGTGGTATACGCCGGCGATGCATTACGAGGATACGGTAACTTAGTGATCATTAAGCATAGTGAAGATTATCTCAGTGCTTATGCCCACAACGACAAAATATTAGTCAAAGAACAGCAGTCAGTTAAAGCTGGCCAGGAAATAGCTACTATGGGTAGTTCGGGTGCATCAAGTGTTAGATTGCACTTTGAGATTCGTTATAAAGGTAAGTCAGTTGATCCAATGCGCTTTCTTCCCAAGTAGCAAGCCATAACAAAAATAGAGAGAAACGTACAAATTAGAAATGACATCATGACGTTGTAATGTCTTTAACTCGCCATCTGGGAGGCGCTATGAGTAGAAGCAGCACAGCCAAAAAACTTGAATCATTGACATTAGATGACAGCATTGAGCTTAACAGCTTAGTGATGCCAACTGATAATAATTCTGATACGTCAACATCGAGTGAAGATGTTGATATCTCCAAATATGAGACCAACGCTAAAGCGCTTGATGCAACACAACTTTATTTAGGTGAAATTGGATTTTCTCCTTTGCTTACAGCTGAAGAAGAAGTGTTGTATGCCCGCCGTGCACTGCGTGGTGATGAAGTATCACGAAAACGAATGATTGAAAGTAATCTTCGTTTAGTGGTGAAAATATCACGTCGCTACAGTAATCGTGGGTTAGCGTTACTTGATCTAGTTGAAGAAGGTAACCTTGGGCTGATTCGTGCGGTTGAGAAGTTTGACCCAGAACGAGGTTTTCGTTTTTCAACTTACGCAACGTGGTGGATCCGTCAAACTATTGAACGGGCAATCATGAACCAAACCCGTACCATTCGTTTACCTATCCACGTAGTGAAAGAGCTTAATGTCTATTTACGTACGGCACGTGAATTAGCGCAAAAGCTCGATCATGAGCCAACGGCAGAAGATATCGCACTGCAACTTGAAAAATCGGTTGATGATGTTAACCGTATGCTGCGTCTTAATGAACGAGTGAGTTCGGTTGATAATCCTATCGGTGGTGATTCTGATAAAGCACTATTAGACATTATTCCGGATGAAAAAGGCGGCAGTCCTGAAACATCGACTCAAGATGATGATATTAAGAATTCGATAGTACATTGGCTGCAAGAACTGAATCCAAAGCAGCGTGAAGTATTGGCGCGTCGATTTGGCTTATTGGGCTATGAAGCATCAACATTAGAAGATGTGGGGCGAGAAATTGGCTTAACCCGTGAGCGTGTTCGCCAGATTCAAGTCGAAGGTTTACGTCGTTTACGCGACATGCTAACCCACCAAGGGTTAAGTATTGAATCCTTATTTAACCAAGAAGTATGTTGAATATCAATGCGCACGGTCTTTTTTAATCTACTTTTACGTGAGCAGATATTACAACCAATAAAAAGGACGCTTGAGCGTCCTTTTTTATGTATTTCAAATGCAGTATCAGTATGTGTTGTTAGCGATTAGTGTACTAACGCTTTAAGGCGATACAGTTCATCTAATGCTTGGCGAGGGGTTAATTCATCAGGGTTAACATTTGCTAGTGCTTCTTCGACTTCACTTGGCTCAGGGATCAAGCTTAGCTGATGTTCCTCTCGTGGTGGTTGTCCGGCAACAACCGGCTGTTGAGCTTGTTGATGACCTAGTGCCTCTAACTGCTTAAGCTTAACTTTAGCACGCTTGATAACGGCTTTGGGTACGCCAGCAAGACTTGCAACGGCTAGACCGTATGACTTGCTAGCCGCACCATCTTGAACGCTATGCATAAAGGCAATATTGTCACCGTGTTCAACCGCATCTAGATGAACATTGGCTAATCCAGAGAGCAGTAATGGCAGCTCGGTTAACTCAAAGTAGTGGGTGGCAAATAATGTCATTGCGGCAATTTTATCTGCTAGCCATTCAGCACTTGCCCACGCCAGAGATAAACCATCATAAGTACTGGTACCACGGCCAATTTCATCCATTAACACTAAGCTATGTTTAGTGGCATTATGAAGGATATTGGCTGTTTCTGTCATTTCGACCATAAAGGTTGAACGTCCTGAAGCGAGATCATCAGATGCACCGATACGGGTAAAGATGCGATCTAGCGGACCGATTGTTACAGCTTTCGCTGGTACAAATGACCCCACGTGTGCCAATAATGCTATCAAGGCAGTTTGACGCATATAGGTTGATTTACCACCCATGTTAGGACCGGTAATGATCAGCATGCGACGATCTTGGTGTAACGCTATTGGGTTAGCAATAAACGGTTCACTTAACACTTGCTCAACCACGGGGTGACGACCAGCAGTAATATTAATACCTGTGGTAGTGGTTAATTGTGGACGACAGTAATTTAGGCTATCAGCACGCTCGGCTAAGTTAGTCAGAACATCTAATTCAGATAATGCACTTGCAGCGAGTTGTAATCGTTCTAAATGCGGCAATAACAGATCAAATAGCTCATCCCAGAGTTTTTTCTCAAGCGCTAACGCTTTTGATTTTGAGTTGAGTACTTTATCTTCGTGCTCTTTTAATTCTGGAATAATATAGCGTTCAGCATTTTTTAGGGTTTGACGACGAATATAGTGCTCAGGCACTAAATGACTTTGACCACGACTGACTTGAATAAAGAAACCATGAACCTGATTAAAGCCGACTTTAAGGCTATCAATGTCATGACGCTCACGTTCACGATTTTCAAGATCGGTTAAATATTGTTTAGCGCCATCGGCTAAATCTCGCCATTCATCGAGCTCAGCATTATATCCCGGTGCGAGCACACCACCATCACGAATAATTACTGGCGGATTTTCAATAATAGCGTGTTCAAGTAGTTGGCACAGATCATCCATTGGTGCAGCATTCTGGGCTAATTCAGTAATGCGATCTTGGGGAATTTCAGCTAATAATTGCGCCAGTTCTGGCAAATATTGCATCGCGGTACGCATACGAGCTAAATCACGCGGGCGTGCTGAACGTAACGCGAGTCGTGCAAGAATACGTTCGAGATCGCCCATATGACGTAATACGATAGCGGTATCAACAAACATGCCGCTATCTTTAAACGCTTCAATGGCATTTAAGCGGCCATTCAGTTGCTGTTGATCGCGAATTGGCTGATGCAGCCAACGTTTAAGTAAACGGCTACCCATTGGAGTCGCTGTATGATCCAATACCGATGCTAGGGTGTTATCAAAGCCGCCCGCTAAATTTTGGGTTAACTCCAAATTACGCCGTGTTGCAGCATCCAAAATAACCGCATGATCTTGGGTATCTAGAGTGATCGCACGAATATGAGGTAGCGCAGTACGTTGAGTATCTTTGACATATTGCATTAAACAGCCAGCAGCACATAAACCAAGGTTGGCTTTTTCAACCCCAAATCCGACTAAGTCTCGAGTACCAAATTGTAAGGTTAGTTGTTGGCGCGCAGTTTCAAGTTCAAATTCCCAAATAGGGCGACGACGCTTACCTTTAAACGGTTCAACTAAATGTAAATAGGTGAAATCTTCAGGGTAGAGTAATTCCGCAGGGCTCGTTCGTTGCAGTTCTGCCTGCATCTCTTCTTCAGTCGTTGGCTCGGTTAGCATGAAGCGGCCAGAGGTAATATCAAGTGTTGCATAGCCAAATTTATTATTGGCAGTATAGATTGCCGCAATTAAATTATCGCGACGTTCATTAAGTAGTGCTTCATCACTCACCGTTCCTGGTGTGATGATACGCACAACTTTACGTTCAACAGGACCTTTGCTAGTAGCGGGATCACCAATCTGCTCACAGATAGCAACAGATACCCCTTGCTGAACTAATTTAGCCAGATATCCTTCAGCTGCATGGTGAGGAATACCTGCCATCGGAATTGGTTCACCGTTGGTCGCGCCACGCTTTGTCAGAGAGATATCAAGTAGTTGTGAAGCTCGCTTGGCATCATCAAAAAACATCTCATAGAAATCGCCCATGCGGTAAAACAATAAAGTATCAGGGTTTTCAGCTTTGATCCGAAGGAACTGCTGCATCATAGGAGTATGTTTTTCTAAGCCTTTTATCGTCACGATATTGCCTACTCTTGCTGGTTCAACGTCGGCCACGTAAGGTAGCTCGACCAATTAAATAATGAAGCTTAAGGATACGTGAATCAGTGGATCGGGCAAAGTAGCCATTAGAGTTTTTTTATCATCTTTGCAATGGTCGTTAACAGGCGTAAAGTTAATGCTTACCGCTCGCTATGTTAAATACTGTAATGGGTAACCCGCTTGGAGGCATCAATGACAAATATCGAACAATTAGCTGTTGAACTTGGTCAGCTATTAACGGCTAAAAAATGGATCGCAACTACCGCAGAGTCGTGTACTGGAGGTGGTGTTTCGTTTGCTATTACTGATATTCCAGGAAGCTCTGCCTGGTTTAATCGCGCTTTTATTACATATAGCAATGAAGCTAAGCAACAAATGCTAAGTGTTACCGAGCAAGCACTGACTGAATTTGGTGCAGTCAGTGAGGCGGTAGTATTTGAAATGGCGTGTGGTGCTTTAGCCGCTTCTCGAGCAGATATCAGTGTTGCTATCAGTGGAATTGCTGGCCCTGATGGTGGCACTGAAGAAAAACCGGTTGGTACGGTATGGTTCGCTTGGGCTGATGCGACAGGATGGCAACAGACACGCAGTTGTTTATTTAATGGATCACGCCAAGAGGTGAGACAGCAAGCGATTGCTGAAGCATTATCTGGGTTGATTGAGCGAGTTAAGCAAGTAATGGCACAGTGATTTTATTTTTTAAACGTTGTATTTAACAAAAAAAATTCAACCAGAACTAGACACTGTATGAATAGACAGTATACTAAGTCTCATACTCAGTTCAGTCACTTTATTTTAGCATCCGTTGGAGAGTCAAATGGACGACAACAAGCAGAAGGCTCTTGCCGCAGCGTTAGGCCAGATTGAGAAGCAGTTCGGTAAAGGTTCAATCATGAAGTTGGGCGATAACCGTACAATGGATATCGAAACCATTTCAACGGGTTCATTATCACTTGATATTGCATTAGGTGCTGGTGGCTTACCAATGGGGCGTATCGTCGAAATCTACGGTCCAGAATCATCAGGTAAAACAACCCTAACGTTAGAAACGATTGCAGCAGCTCAAAAAGCAGGTAAGACGTGTGCATTTATCGATGCAGAGCACGCTCTCGATCCAATTTATGCTGAAAAACTAGGTGTTGATATTGACCAACTTCTTGTTTCTCAACCTGATACTGGTGAGCAAGCATTAGAAATCGTTGATGCACTAGCACGCTCAGGTGCGGTTGATTTAATTGTTGTCGACTCCGTTGCCGCTTTAACACCAAAAGCTGAAATTGAAGGTGAAATGGGTGACTCGCATATGGGTCTGCAAGCGCGTATGCTGTCGCAAGCAATGCGTAAGTTAACCGGTAACCTTAAACAGTCTAACTGTATGTGTATCTTCATTAACCAAATCCGTATGAAAATTGGTGTGATGTTTGGTAACCCAGAAACCACGACAGGCGGTAATGCGTTGAAGTTCTATGCTTCGGTTCGTCTTGATATTCGTCGTACTGGCGCAATTAAAGATGGCGATGAAGTGGTAGGTAACGAAACTCGCATTAAGGTTGTTAAAAATAAAATTGCGGCACCATTTAAGCAAGCAGAAACACAAATTCTTTATGGTCAAGGCTTTAACCGTCTAGGTGAGTTGATTGATCTAGGTGTTAAGCACAAGTTTGTCGACAAAGCTGGTGCTTGGTATAGCTACAATGGCGACAAAATTGGTCAAGGTAAAGCTAACTCGACTAAGTACCTTGCTGATCACCCAGAGCTAGCAGCAGAATTAGATAAGAAATTACGTGATTTACTGTTAAGCCCAGCCGTTGAATCCGAAGAAAAAGACAGTGAAATATCTGTTGCTGAAGACGGTGATGCTTTTTAAGTAAACGTATTTGCCCTGTTGGCTAAACAATACATACTTTAACCCAGCCTTTGTGCTGGGTTTTTTTATGTCACTTGTGCTGTAATAATTGTATGAATCTACGTTAACTTTAATTCGCAAACCTAGGCTGTTTTCTGCTTTAATAGGCTAACGAAAAGTTGTTGTTTTATATTTTTTATTCAATTGAGTTATCGATTTCATTAACTAGGCATATTTATAATGAAAGAGCACGTGTCGTGGATACGTTGGATGGGGCAAACCATTCGACGCTTTACCGAGTGGCTTTACACTCTGCGCCATATTTTTGTGGCAGTGTTTGTATTAGGTAATAGCGGCCTTATTTTTCATACAATCTATGGCTTACCAATTAACCTACTGACATTATTTAATGTTCGAAACTACGCCCAAATTAACGTCAGTTTTTTAACTAACGCGCCTTACTTTATGTTAGGGGTGTTTATTGTTATGAGTTCGGTGGGGCTGTTTTTCAGGGCACGAATTTCATGGATGATCAGTTTTACATTAATGCTGATTAATATCTTTTATACCGCGCACATTCATCCTCAGCAAACCCATAATATTCATTATGGTATCGCGTCATTAATTTTATTATTTATGGTGCGGAAGTATTTTTCTAAAAGCAGTGTTGCAGCCGGTAGTATTTTTGCGTTAATTAGTGTGATCACTTTATTATTAACCTCTACTTATGGTGCATTGTATTTTGGTGACGGATTTAATCCTAAAATCACCAGTTTATTGACTGCGTTTTACTATGCAATAGAAACCATGTCGACAGTAGGATATGGTGATATCGTACCGGTTACAGAGCCGGCACGGTTATTTACCATTTCGGTCATTGTCTCTGGTATTACAGTGTTTGCCACATCGGCAACGTCAGTGTTAGGCCCTGTTGTTCATAGTGGTTTTGAACGACTTGTTAAAGGTAATAGCAAAAAAATGGATCGTACTAATCACTTTATAATTTGTGGCTTATCAAGCCTTGGTATTAATACCATTAAACAGCTCACGGAGCGTAAACAGCCAATTACGATTATTGTTTCCCCCCGCATTCAGCAAGTGGCAAAAGATCAATTAGAAGGGCTAGATGTGGTTGTGGGAGATTACAGCGACGGTGCTACTTTAACTCAAGCCGGAGTGATGAATGCAAAGGCGGTACTAGCATTGAGTGATGATGATGCTGATAACGCGTTTATTGTATTATCGGCGATTGAATTAGCCAGTTCAGCGCGCACTGTGGCATTGGTTAACGAAAGCAAAAACATCAATAAAGTGAAAAGCGTTAATCCTGACATTGTGATTTCACCGCAGCAGTTTGCGAGTGATATTCTGGCGCGGGTATTAAACGGTGAAAGCATTGATAGTGATTCGATTGTGGCGTCGCTACTGCATTCTGTGCAAGGATTGTCAGATAACGAAATTAATAAATAATCGTTAATTTATCGCCATTAGTAGCGCGAGTTCATATGTTATATGAATCGTTTACAAGGGGAGTGAGCTTGTAGATAGCAAACTAACGGCGATTATTTGATACATTTTGCCACATATCATTTCCCGTAATAGCTACCGTTGTTTTACAATAGCCCCCAAAAAATTTATCTTAGCTTTATTACTAGACGGTGACTGTTGATTGAGCCTTATATTTAAAGGTCTAAACGGTCATCGAAGAAAATCGCCATCGGGTGTTTTTCTGTCCTTCTATTTCAAGCATTAATTCAGGATTTGCCAATGTACATGAGCACTGATGAGATTCGCCGCGCGTATCTTGCGTTTTTCGAGAGCAAAGGCCACCAGATCGTGGAAAGCTCATCTCTAGTTCCTGCGAATGACCCAACGTTGTTATTCACTAACGCAGGTATGAACCAATTTAAAGATACATTCCTTGGTCTTGAGAAGCGTAACTATACACGTGCGACAAGCGCTCAGCGTTGTGTTCGTGCGGGTGGTAAACATAACGACCTTGAAAATGTAGGTTTTACAGCGCGTCACCATACTTTCTTTGAAATGCTAGGTAACTTCAGCTTTGGCGATTACTTTAAGCATGACGCGATTGGTTATGCGTGGGAGTTTCTAACCAAAGAGCTTAAGCTTCCTGAAGATCGTTTAGTTGTTACTATCTATGAAAGTGATGATGAAGCGTTTGAAATCTGGAATAAAGAAATTGGTATTCCAGCTGATCGTATCGTACGAATTGGTGATAACAAAGGTGCACCGTTTGCTTCTGATAACTTCTGGCAAATGGGTGACACCGGTCCTTGTGGTCCTTGTACTGAAATTTTCTATGATCACGGCGATCACATCTGGGGTGGCCGTCCTGGCACGCCAGAAGAAGATGGTGACCGCTTTATTGAGATCTGGAATAACGTATTTATGCAGTTCAACCGTCAAGCTGACGGCACAATGGAACCGCTACCTAAGCCATCTGTAGATACTGGTATGGGTATTGAGCGTATTGCTGCAATTATGCAAGGCGTACACTCAAACTATGAAATCGATATCTTCCAAACTCTAATTAAAGAAGCTGCGGCGGTTATTGGTTATGACGATCTGTCTAATCAATCACTACGTGTTGTCGCTGACCATATTCGTTCTTGTGCATTCTTGATTGCTGATGGTGTTATGCCATCAAACGAAGGCCGCGGTTATGTATTACGTCGTATTATTCGTCGTGCAGTACGTCACGGTAACAAGTTAGGCGCACAAGGTGTGTTCTTCTACAAACTTGTTGGTCCATTAGCTGAAATTATGGGCTCTGCAGGTGTTGAGCTTAAAGCACAGCAAGAGCTAGTAGAAAAAGTACTTAAGATTGAAGAAGACAACTTCAGCCGCACACTTGAGCGTGGTCTAACAATTCTTAATGAAGCACTGGATAACATCGACGGTAATGTACTTGATGGTGAAACCGTATTTAAGCTTTACGATACTTACGGTTTCCCTGCTGACTTAACTAACGATGTTGCGCGTGAGCGTGGTTTCTCAATTGATGAAGATGGTTTTGAAACGGCAATGGAAGCTCAACGTCAACGTGCTCGTGACGCTGGCAACTTTGGCGTTGATTACAATGATGCAATCAAAGTTGATGCTGAAACGACGTTCTGTGGTTACAGCGCAACAGATGGTGAAGGTGTTGTTGTTGCACTATACCGTGACGGTAATGCTGTAGATACTATCAATGCAGGCGACAATGCATTAGTGGTATTATCAAATACACCATTTTATGCAGAGTCAGGCGGCCAATGCGGTGATAGCGGTTTACTAACGGCTGAAGGCGTAGTGTTTAACGTTGCAGATACGCAAAAATTTGGTGCCGCAACAGGCCATAAAGGTCAATTAGTTGAAGGTTCACTGACGGTGGGTCAACAACTAACTGCTGCAGTTGACTCAGAGCGTCGTCAAGCGATTAGCTTAAACCACTCAGCAACTCACTTAATGCACGCTGCACTACGCACTATTTTGGGCGATCATGTTGCTCAGAAAGGCTCATTAGTAAAAGCTGACGGGCTACGTTTTGACTTCTCAAACCTAGAAGCAGTTAAACCTGAGCAGTTACGTGCTGTTGAGAATATGGTAAACGAGCAAATTCGTGCAAACCATAGCATTGATACTAACATCATGGACATTGAAGCTGCGAAAGCGAAAGGCGCAATGGCATTGTTTGGTGAGAAGTATGACGACCAAGTTCGTGTGTTAAGCATGGGCGATTTCTCGACTGAACTGTGTGGTGGTGTTCACGCTAACCGTACTGGTGATATTGGTCTATTTAAGATTGTTTCTGAAAGTGGTATCGCTGCAGGTATTCGTCGTATCGAAGCGGTAACGGGCGCTGGTGCGATTGCTGCAATGCATGACGAAGATATGATGCTAGCGAAAACAGCGCGCTTAGTGAAGTCTGACGTTGCTTCTGTCGTTAGCAAAGTGGATGCGTTAGTCTCGCACAGCAAGCAATTAGAAAAAGAAATTCAGCAATTGAAAGACAAGCTAGCCGCGCAAGAAGGTGCAAGCTTGATTAACAAAGCTCAACAAATTAATGGCGTTAAGGTATTAATTGCCCAGCTTGACGGTGCTGATAACAAAGCATTACGTGGCATGGTTGATGAACTAAAAAATCAACTAGGCAGTGGTGTGGTGCTATTAGGTAATGTTAGCGAAGGTAAAGTTGGCCTTATTGCTGGTGTTACTAAAGATTTAATTGGCAAAGTAAAAGCAGGTGAGCTAGTTAACTTGGTGGCATTACAAGTTGGTGGTAAAGGCGGCGGCCGTCCTGATATGGCACAAGCGGGTGGTACTGACGCAGCAGCATTGCCTGCAGCATTAGACACTGTTGCACCATGGCTTGCTGAAAAACTGTAATCACCGGAGATCTAATGTGGCACTATTAGTGCAAAAATTTGGTGGCACATCGGTCGGCAGTATTGAGCGAATAGAAGCGGTTGCTGAGCGAGTGATAAAAGCTCGCCAGTGTGGCCACCAAGTTGTAGTTGTATTGTCTGCTATGGCCGGTGAAACGAATCGTTTATTAGGCTTAGCTAAGCAGATTGATGCGATACCGACACCTCGTGAGCTGGATGTTTTACTGGCAGCGGGAGAACAGGTATCAATTGCTTTATTAGCTATGGCGTTGAATAAACGCGGCTATAGCGCGATCTCATTGACGGCTGATCAAGTTGTTATTCATACGGATAATAACTTTAATAATGCCACGATCCATGAGGTTGAAACCCAGCATATGACCACATTACTAGGCCAAGACAACATTGTTGTCGTGGCCGGTTTTCAAGGACGTGACATTGATGGCAATGTCACAACCTTAGGCCGTGGTGGGTCTGATACGACTGCGGTTGCTATTGCGAGTGCGCTTAAAGCAGATGAATGCCAGATCTTTACTGATGTTGATGGCGTATACTCAACAGATCCAAGAATTGTACCAAGTGCGACGCGTTTAGATGTGATTCATTTTGATTATATGACTTGCATGGCGCGCTTAGGGGCAAAAGTGCTACAATTACAATCTGTAGAGTATGCATGCCAACATCGCGTTCCATTACGTGTTCTTTCTTCATTTGAAGAAGGAGAGGGGACGTTAGTCAATTTTGATGTGATGAGTAATCAAAACATCATTGGCGTTGCACTTCAAAGGCAGCAGGTTTTAGTTAATATCACACTACCAGCCACTGTTCTAAATGAGCAGCTGGGGTTATATGGTTTGACAGCTTGGAATTTATCAACTAATTCTAGTGATGATATATCACAAATCGTTATTTCTAATGATGATTTAGCGCGTTTAAGGCTAGTGTTTGATAGCAAAATGCGCCATATTGGTATGGTCTCTATACTTTCTTTGATAGGAAAGGATATTCAGCAACATTTGGAGTGTATTCAAATGGTACTGCGAGAGGCTGGCATTATAGTGCATACATATCAGGGCGATAAGAAGTGCTTATCTTTATTGATTAATGAAGATGACCATCTTGCAGCTGTTGATTTAATCCATGAAAAATTTGTGGTTGATGGCCAGTGTTTAGGTAATCTATCGCATCTTGCTGTTTCTTGAGCCACGGCTATTTATGAAATTGTGATTTTATTGGATAAAAAACGTTAAATTCTTATAAGACTGAGATTACTCAAGGAGCACTCGAATGCTAATTTTAACACGTCGTGTAGGTGAAACTCTAATGATCGGTGACGAAGTAACCGTTACTGTTCTTGGTGTTAAGGGAAATCAGGTACGTATTGGTGTAAATGCACCTAAAGAAGTATCTGTTCACCGTGAAGAAATTTATATGCGAATTCAAGCTGAAAAAGAATCTGGTACTCCGAGTACTGGTAACTACTAATTCGAAGAGGGCTAGGATATTTATCCTGGCCTTTTTTGTGTCTGTAGCAAAGTAATACTGATCTAGTCACGATAAGATGCCGTTGTTATTAGTGAGTTTTAAGCGTTGTTATTAAGCCTAAGAAATGAATACTTCATTAGTTACGTTGCATTAATTATCGCATTGCTTACTAAGTGTGCATTCGTGCGGCAAGTGTTGGTTTTTATCAATAAAGTGTTTGACTTATTTTGGTCTAACAGTAATATGTGCCTCCACAAGACGGTGAGGTGGCCGAGAGGCTGAAGGCGCTCCCCTGCTAAGGGAGTATACGGTTTATCCCGTATCGAGGGTTCGAATCCCTCCTTCACCGCCATTATTTTTTAATGGATATTGTGAACGCTTTCTTATTGATTTAATTATCTTAATTTGGGATAATGCAACGGTAGTAAAGCACAGTGCGCGCGTAGCTCAGCTGGATAGAGTACCTGGCTACGAACCAGGCGGTCGGAGGTTCGAATCCTCCCGCGCGCACCATTATTTAAGCGATGAGTCATGTTGGCGTTTAGCTGCTAATATAACTTGTTACTTGCACCGAATTGTGTGGTGAGGTGGCCGAGAGGCTGAAGGCGCTCCCCTGCTAAGGGAGTATACGGTTTATCCCGTATCGAGGGTTCGAATCCCTCCTTCACCGCCATTCTTTATTGATGGCAACGATGTTGAAATCAATATGGTGTTTTCTTTAGCAAGAAACACCCAGTGCGCGCGTAGCTCAGCTGGATAGAGTACCTGGCTACGAACCAGGCGGTCGGAGGTTCGAATCCTCCCGCGCGCACCATTATTTAAGCGATGAGTTGATTATAGTCATTAACTTGTTACTTATACCAATTTGTGTGGTGAGGTGGCCGAGAGGCTGAAGGCGCTCCCCTGCTAAGGGAGTATACGGTTTATCCCGTATCGAGGGTTCGAATCCCTCCTTCACCGCCATTCTTTTGCAAGTTGTTAAAAATTACCGCAAGGTAAGGTTTGACGATTGCATTATTCCTTTTTATAGCTAAAAGGAATTATTTCTGGAAAGATATTATCTTAAAAGAAATACAGTGCGCGCGTAGCTCAGCTGGATAGAGTACCTGGCTACGAACCAGGCGGTCGGAGGTTCGAATCCTCCCGCGCGCACCATTATTTAAAGTGATAAGCCTCATGCTTGTTACTGTTACACCGATTTAGTGCGCGCGTAGCTCAGCTGGATAGAGTACCTGGCTACGAACCAGGCGGTCGGAGGTTCGAATCCTCCCGCGCGCACCATTATTTAAAGTGATGAGCCTCAATGCTTGTTA
>NZ_FYAK01000029.1 GCF_900185615.1 Photobacterium malacitanum | reverse complement strand
TATTTTAGATTAATTGTTTCGACAGTTGATCATTGCGGAAGTGGCGGAATTGGTAGACGCACCAGATTTAGGTTCTGGCGCCGTAAGGTGTGAGAGTTCAAGTCTCTCCTTCCGCACCATTATTCTTTAAATCAGCTTTTTACCAATTACTGATTTAATTAATACAACTAGAGATACAACAGTTATTTATAACTGACAATATGCGGAAGTGGCGGAATTGGTAGACGCACCAGATTTAGGTTCTGGCGCCGCAAGGTGTGAGAGTTCAAGTCTCTCCTTCCGCACCATTCTCTCTAGTTTGTGCAAAGTCTTATGAAAATAAGCACTGTAGGTCTATCGCCAAGCGGTAAGGCAACGGCTTTTGATGCCGTCATTCCCTGGTTCGAATCCAGGTAGACCTGCCACTCTTTAAGAGTATTGATTAACTTCAGTATTCTATGTTGGCTACGTAGCTCAGTTGGTTAGAGCACATCACTCATAATGATGGGGTCACAGGTTCGAATCCCGTCGTAGCCACCATTTCTTTTCTGATTACAGTTAAGAATAAAAATTTGCGGAAGTGGCGGAATTGGTAGACGCACCAGATTTAGGTTCTGGCGCCGCAAGGTGTGAGAGTTCAAGTCTCTCCTTCCGCACCATTCTCTCAATAGGGTTGAGAGAAGCTTGAAAAAGCACATTGTAGGTCTATCGCCAAGCGGTAAGGCAACGGCTTTTGATGCCGTCATTCCCTGGTTCGAATCCAGGTAGACCTGCCACTCTTTAAGAGTATTGATTAACTTCAGTATTCTGTGTTGGCTACGTAGCTCAGTTGGTTAGAGCACATCACTCATAATGATGGGGTCACAGGTTCGAATCCCGTCGTAGCCACCATTTATTCTTCAATGTAAGTATTTACTTAATTTGAAAAATACAATCAGAGACAACAGTTATTTATAACTGACAATATGCGGAAGTGGCGGAATTGGTAGACGCACCAGATTTAGGTTCTGGCGCCGCAAGGTGTGAGAGTTCAAGTCTCTCCTTCCGCACCATCCTCTCTGATTTTAAAGTCTTGTTACTACCCAACAAGCAATGCTTATGTAAGTAAGCCCTGTAGGTCTATCGCCAAGCGGTAAGGCAACGGCTTTTGATGCCGTCATTCCCTGGTTCGAATCCAGGTAGACCTGCCATATTTTAGATTAATTGTTTCGACAGTTGATCATTGCGGAAGTGGCGGAATTGGTAGACGCACCAGATTTAGGTTCTGGCGCCGTAAGGTGTGAGAGTTCAAGTCTCTCCTTCCGCACCATTATTCTTTAAATCAGCTTTTTACCAATTACTGATTTAATTAATACAACTAGAGATACAACAGTTATTTATAACTGACAATATGCGGAAGTGGCGGAATTGGTAGACGCACCAGATTTAGGTTCTGGCGCCGCAAGGTGTGAGAGTTCAAGTCTCTCCTTCCGCACCATTCTCTCTAGTTTGTGCAAAGTCTTATGAAAATAAGCACTGTAGGTCTATCGCCAAGCGGTAAGGCAACGGCTTTTGATGCCGTCATTCCCTGGTTCGAATCCAGGTAGACCTGCCATATTTTAGATTAATTGTTTCGACAGTTGATCATTGCGGAAGTGGCGGAATTGGTAGACGCACCAGATTTAGGTTCTGGCGCCGTAAGGTGTGAGAGTTCAAGTCTCTCCTTCCGCACCATTATTCTTTAAATCAGCTTTTTACCAATTACTGATTTAATTAATACAACTAGAGATACAACAGTTATTTATAACTGACAATATGCGGAAGTGGCGGAATTGGTAGACGCACCAGATTTAGGTTCTGGCGCCGCAAGGTGTGAGAGTTCAAGTCTCTCCTTCCGCACCATTCTCTCTAGTTTGTGCAAAGTCTTATGAAAATAAGCACTGTAGGTCTATCGCCAAGCGGTAAGGCAACGGCTTTTGATGCCGTCATTCCCTGGTTCGAATCCAGGTAGACCTGCCA
>NZ_FYAK01000016.1 GCF_900185615.1 Photobacterium malacitanum | reverse complement strand
TGCCAGAGAATATCGTCGTTGAGGTGAGTAACGACAGAAGTTCACCCAAAAAAGTCACAATAAAAGCCTATTGTAATGAAAAGAAAAAACTCCCAAGTGCCGTCAACATTTCATTAGAACAATATGAATCAGTTGGTCTGGTTCAATCTTTAACGAATATTGAAAATAACAGCAACAATCAGCTACTTATTGATAAGTGTAAAGCGTTACTTGAGTTCATAGCTTCAGGTGCAACTATTCGCATGAATTGTTATGCAAGGTAAAAACGGCCATCCGTCGATGGGCTTTTTTCACTATCAGAGGTCGATTTAAAATAAATCTCTTTGGTTATTGTTTTGATTTATTTTAAATCGACCTCAATGAACGCTATGGTTTGACGTTTCGATTTATCGGGTTTTGCAATGAGATCAAGGTTTCAGTCGATTGAACTTCCTCAATCGCTTGCAGTTTATTGATCAGTACATGCTGTAACTCTTCAATTGAGTGGCACATCAATTTTACGAAAATATTGTAAGCGCCAGTGGTGTAATAAGCTTCTACCACTTCATCAAGTTGATTGAGTTTCTCTAGTGCCGAGTGGTAATCACGCGCAGCATAAAGATTGATACCAATAAAACAACATACGTCATAGCCTAATAATTTGGGGTTCACTATCACTTCAGTGCCGGTAATTATTTGAGAGGCTCGCATTTTTTCAACCCGTACATGGACGGTGGCAGGGCTAACATTAAATCTTTTTGCCATTTCAGCGTAGGGTACTCGTGCATCTGTCATCAATGCGTTGAGAATATCGCGATCTAAATCATCGATGCGCACAGCTCCGTTCATCACAATTCCTTTTTGGCTCGCTAAGTTATTCGCAGGCTGCGATCTTGGACTATCTTATCCTTATGTTAGGTGGTGATACCAGAGCCAAGCGTGATTTGTGATGCTATAATTCGCCGCCTATAGCATCTATTACCTATGATTGAGCGGAATAGAAAGTGTTTGATATCGGAGAATGCAGTGCAACTAGCCTTACTTTGTGAAGTTCCTCAACGTCAGTCTGAATTAGATCAACTCGCCGCCCGCTGGGGATTGACGCATGATGAGCACAGTTGCTTTGCGTTAGTATTAACAGCGAATCAACTCGAGTTGCGTAAGTTAGATGAGCCTAAATTAGGGGCTGTTTTTGTTGATTTGGCCAGTGGTGCAGTAGCCCATCGACGTAAATTTGGTGGTGGCCGCGGTCAGGCGATTGCTAAAGCGGTGGGATTGAAAAATGGTATTACGCCAACAGTGCTTGATGCGACTGCGGGTTTAGGACGTGATGCGTTTGTATTGGCTTCACTAGGTTGTAAGGTTCAACTGGTTGAACGCCATCCGGTGGTAGCGGCATTACTTGATGATGGTTTAGCCCGTGCTAAAGCAGATCCTGAAATTGGTCATTGGGTCAGTGAACGGATGCAATTACTGCACGCATCGAGTCAAGATGCTTTATTACAATTGGCTGCCGATAACGATTTTATTGCCCCTGACGTTATTTACTTAGATCCAATGTATCCCCATAAAAAGAAATCAGCATTAGTTAAAAAGGAAATGCGAGTTTTCCAAACTTTAGTCGGTGCTGATTTAGATGCTGATGAATTGTTTGCGCCTGCGTATGCGTTAGCTACTAAACGGATTGTGGTTAAGCGTCCAGATTATGCGGAGTTTTTAGCTAACGCTAAGCCTTCGATGGCAATTGAAACTAAGAAAAACCGCTTTGATATTTATGTCAAAGCAGGCATGAAAACTACCGATACTCACAAATAAAACGTTACATATTTAATGCTCATCAACACATTCATCACTGGAATTACGAATCATTATCGTTTAATGTCGTGATTCTGGTGAGTGTTGAGTGAGGATGCGTTGATGGTGAAGTCATTGTGTAAATATCGTCGAGCTGAAATTGCCGATCAATTTGCGACAATCACAAAAATTGTCAGTGAGCCTAAATTTATTTGTGCGAGCTGTACGCGAGTTGCGAGTGATAAAGACTATTTATGTAAGCCAAGTCGCTTAACCAATGCCGCACCTTCAACTGCAGTGTCAACGCCGGCTTCGGTTATTAGTTTGGCGGCAACAGCACCTGCGGCACCTGTGATCATGAATATTCACAGTTTGCCAAGGCCGACGGCTGTTGGCCAAAGTCGAATTGAGATGGTGAGTGTAGTTGAGCAAACTGAGGTTGTTGAGCTGCCCGATGAATTGCTTAAGCAGACTGATAAACTAAAAAAATTAGCCAAGAAAAAAACCAAACAATTAAAAAAAGCGGCTAAAGCGATGGCAAAATTTGATAAACAATTACGTAAAACCAAGCAAGCTTTGGGATTAACATAATTGGTTATGACTAAATTACACCTATAAAAAAGCCTCCATTTTAGGAGGCTTTTTTATAGGTGTTCATTAATCAGCGTGCTTAATTAATACAGCCATCATTACGCCAACAATCACTGACACCATAATACCTGAAACAATCAGCCAAGGAAGCATATCCATAACAGTTATCCAAATGTTAAATAAAAAGGGCAGAGTCGCTATTGAAACGTGTTTATCGCCAAGGAGCAATGGGGCAGATATACCTTGTAATGGCTGTTTACATTTGGATACATGTTAATGTGGAAACTGTTATCCAGACGAAAAAAAAGCGCCATAAAGGCGCTTTTTTCAGTTTTAAAACTTACGCTTGATCAGGTTTTGCCAGTTGTAATGCCTGACGTGAAACCTCTGCTGCGGCTTGTTTATCGCCAAGTTGCTCAAGGGTAGCAACTAAATGTGCAAAGTCGGTAACATCTGGGCGTATTGCTATGGCTTTTTCTAAATGTTGTTTCGCAGGTTGCCATTGTTTATCAGCCATTAGCATCTGTCCTAATGCACTTTGTAGTGCAGGGTTGTTACTATTATTGGCTAATAAGTCTTGCAGACTCACAATTGCTGGGTGGCGATCTGGCAGGGTTAACTGTGGCATTAAGCTAATTAAATTCTGCTCAGGGTTTTTCTTGATGGCATCACGCAAGATAGGAAATGCATCAGAATCAGCGTGGCGAACAATCATCTGCTTAACAAAACATGCCACTAAAGCAGGGTTATGTTTGTCTTTACGATTCATACTGTTCCAATAGCTGATTAAACCGTCACTACCGCTTTGTTGACTTAAGTGATGCATTTGACCGCATTGTGCTTGAATGTCTAATTGTGCTTCTTCTGCAGCAGTAATCACACCCGCTTTTGTTAGTTGAGGCAGTAGAGCTTGCAGCGCTTTCCAATCTTCTAACTGTAAGTAGCATTGTTGTAATAAGTTCAGCACCATCGGATTACGTGGGTTGTGTTGATGAACGTCTTGCAAGGTTGCTAATGCTTGTTCAAATTGCTGTTGGCGAAGTTGAAGCTTGGCACGAGTTAGTGATACCGCGAGGTTTTCTGTGTCTTGCTCTGCGGCCAGCAGTAAATACTGGTCACGTTGTTGAGTTTTACCAAGCCCTTGTGCAGCTTCTGCTGCGGCTAAGTAGTTTAGAATCGGCGCGTCACTGTATTTAGCTGACTTAGAAAGCATTTTTTCTGCAGCTTTCCAATCACCTTCAGCAACTTTTAAGAGTCCTTCGGCGGTATTACGACGAGCTTTACGGACTTGACGGCCACTGAACCAACCACGGGTTGAGCTACCAAAAGAAAATAGGCGGCGCAGAATAAACTCAAGCACAAAAAAGATCGCAACGATAGCAATTGCGACAATAATAAGCGTGGTTAAACTCATCTCGATGGTTTGATTGGCAAACGAGATCAACACATAGCCTTGATGACCTGCAAGATCGGGGCTGACAATGATACCGGCAATCAGAGCGATGACCAATAACAACAATTTAACCATTATTTGGTTTCCTCTTTAACAGTGCTAGTTACTGCTGCAGATGTTGCTGGTGCAGGCTTTTCTAGCGGCATCACTTTTTTTGTTGTAGTTGATGGTGTTGCAGCCGATGACGTTGCGCTAACTGCATCAGTTTTTATCAATTTTAGTGCTTTGGGTTGTGGCTTAGGTTGTGCTTTAGCTGGCGTTGTTGCATCACTCAGCGCTGACATTTTATTGCGTAACACTTGGTTGACCAACTTGGTGATCATCGCTTGTGATTGCAATTTAGCCGGATAATCTACCGCTACATTTTGTTGTGCGAGTTGCTGTAAGCCTGCAATAAAGCTTTGAGTTTTCGGTGATGATAAGTCGTAATACTGTTGCGCCCATTTGATTGCAGTTGTTAGAGAGTCACGGTAAATTTGCCCCTGATCACGGTATACAGCTGCAATTGCGGTTTCAAGTTTGTTGGTGAGATTTTGTTGTAGATAGAAATCTTGCTGCGGTGACAATAACGGTACCACACTACCATCACGCTTACGGTAAGTAATAAAATGCTCACTAAAATTCTTTAATGAGGTCATTAAATTATCTTTCCAATCATCAACAGACTGGCTAACGGTTGGGTTTTGTTGCGGCTCAGCTTTGGCTAATACAGCGTTGGCTAATGGTAGGCTACCAATGCTGTTTTCAAGGCTGTTAAGGCGTAATACGATGCCATCACGATCAACAATGGTGATTGATTTTAGCGCAGTGATGTCATTGCTCATTGCTTGACGTAGGTCTTTAAGACTTGGGTCATTAAGCTCAGCAATACGATGATCTGCAGCTTCCAATAGTAGGGTTGCACTAGTCACGTCATGTTCTAGCCATAGCTTACGTCCAGCCATCTTAACTAAGTAATCCGCTTCTGCTAATAACCAATCATTAGGCTCTTGGCCTTTTAGATCGGCGATAGCTGTTTGAAGTGAATCAATTGATTTTTGCTGCTGACTAATGCCTTGCTCAACATTTTGTTGGGTTGTGCGTAGTTCATTATTGACCATGCCAAGGGTTTGCTGTTGATCAGCTTGCATGGCAGCTTTCATGGTTGCGATTTGTTGCTGTAGGGCCGCAACTTGTTGCTGTTGCTGAAGTCCTTGCTGATGACCATGATAGTAAAGACCACCACCAAGAGCCAATACTAGTGCAATCGCAACCCAACCGGTTTTGCTACCAGATTTTTTTTGTTTAGTCGCTGGTGGCGCTGTTTTGGTTGTTTTTGAAGCAGTAACCGCAGGCTTATCTTTAGTTGATGGCGCAGCGGTTGGGTTTGTGTTTGTTGTTTTGTCTGTCATCCTAATTATTCCGTTAGCTTACGTTGCTTTTTAGGAACGTGAATAACGCCTGATTAGCGGCGCTTCCCACGGTGGAAATATGTCTGTAGCCAAGCGTCGATGCTTGATCTGCGACCCGTTGACTTGGTACGAAAAGGTGGCAATTATAAAACCAAGTCAAACTCTCAGTTGGGATTAATCCCGTTAAGTATATTAATTGTTCACAGCTAGTGACAACTAGAGCCTGTATCTGCTGTTGTTGCCATTGTTGGACTAATGGTGTTGCATCGAGAGCAAGCCAGCAGCGTTGATAAGTTTCACAATAACTGACTTGGGCATGGCGAGCGGTTAATGCTTGATAGATTAACTCGCGTCCACCATTACCTCGTAAGATTAATACCCTACGTTGGCGAATATTAGCAAGTTCAGGTAACGCTAATAGCGCCTCGCTATCATGGCGTCCCTCAGGCGAACTCACTGGTTGTTGACAGGCTTTGGCTAATGCTGCTGCAGTCTTGTCGCCAACGGCTATATAATGCATGTTTTTTGGCCATTCTGCACCTTGTGATATCAAGTAATCAGCTGCAAAACGTACCGCATGATAGCTAACTGCAATGATATAGTCACCTGGTTGCAGTTGTTGAATTTGTTCTATTAATCTATTTATATATTTCCCTTGCTGAACCTCAAGTAGAGGCTGAGCAATCGCGCTGATCCCCACTTGATTAAGTTGTGCGACCAATTGATCGCACTCTGGTGCTGGACGGGTGATCAGCACTGTCATTAGGCGTTACCGTATAAACGATCAAGAATGTCTTTAGCACCTTTAGCCAATAATTCATCAGCTAACGTTTCACCTAATTGCTCTGCCGCTGTAATTGGGCCACTGATTTCAGCGCGAACAATGGTACTGCCGTCAGGCTCGCCCACTAATGCACGTAGCCAAATGGTATCGCCTTGCAGTTCTGAATAACTACCAATAGGCACTTGGCAACCACCTTGAAGACGGTTATTCATCGCGCGCTCACACAGAACACGGGTTGCGGTAGGTTGGTGATTTAGCGGAGCAAGTAACTCACGTACGCGTTGATCATTTAGACGACATTCAATACCTACAGCACCTTGGCCTACCGCAGGTAAGCTCGTTTCTGGTGCAATTTCACTGCGAATACGATCGCTCATTTTAAGGCGTTTTAGTCCAGCTGCCGCTAAAATAATTGCATCATATTGGCCTTCGTCAAGCTTGCGCAGGCGAGTGTTCACATTACCGCGTAGGTCGTTAACGATCAGATCTGGACGTTGAGCGCGTAATTGGCATTGACGGCGCAGGCTTGATGTTCCCACAATCGCGCCTTGAGGTAAGTCATCAAGAGAATCATAGTTATTTGACACAAAGGCATCACGTGGGTCTTCACGCTCACAAATAGTGACTAACCCTAATCCCTCTGGAAATTCGACAGGCACATCTTTCATTGAGTGCACGGCGATATCTGCGCGACCTTCAAGCATCGCTACTTCAAGTTCTTTAACAAATAAGCCTTTACCGCCCACTTTTGCTAAAGGAGTATCTAAAATGATGTCGCCTTTTGTTACCATAGGTAGCAGTTCAACAACGAGCCCTGGATGAGCTTGTTCGAGTTCAGCTTTGACGAACTCAGCTTGCCACATGGCTAATGGGCTTTTGCGTGTAGCAATACGAATCGGTTGTGTTGTCATCATAGTAAAGAGGGTCCGTTAATCAAGGTTATGATTTTTTATGCTTGGTATCGTACCACTACCTAAGCATGGATGATAATTCGTGTATTGCGGTTCCTGATTTCAAGCGTTATTGTGTAGTCAGCAACAATACAAAATGTGATATTTATCGCAATAAGTCATTGCGCGGTTTCTAGTTGCAGTGTGATCAACTGTTGTTAGTTATTACCGCGATGAATAGCCTGATAATCACGGATGAATCATAGATAGTTGTTACTGAGGCAAGCTTGGCATTATCTTTACCGTAGGTATTAAAAATGATACATTGATCACGTTTTTTTCTTATTTTGAATAAAATTTACGCTATTAATGTCAAACTGCGGGCCGCACTAACACTGCTAGCTCTTGGAAGAGTAATTTGCAAAATTATATCAAGACGCTAAAAGGTAGACTGGACTCACTGACTGAGCTTCGTATTGAACGTGCGCGCTTAGCAATGAATGAGCCGTCGGTACAGGTTTTTGATCTGTTACCTGTCTTATTACATTATAACCACCCAGCCTTGCCGGGGTATCTTGATCAACAAGTACCTCAGGGAATTGCGCATTTTATCGTTACTGACGTGCAGCAGCAATTTGTTAATGATTGCGCGCGAAGTGCAGCAATGCCGGTTGAGCCACTTGTGGTCGATGACGCCGACTGCCCCATTACTGGTCTTTATGCCATGGGTAGTACTTCTTCTATGGGGCAAAGTCTTACCAGTGATCTCGATATTTGGGTCTGCATTCCTACGTCATTAAATAGCCACACGCGTGAAGCATTAGATCGTAAATGCCACTTAGTTTCCCAATGGGCGATGGAACAAGGCGTTGAAGCCAACTTCTTTTTGATCGATGAAAACCGTTTTCGAGACAACTTTTCAGAGGCCATGACCGGTGAAAACTGTGGTTCAAGTCAGCATTTATTGTTGCTTGATGAGTTTTATCGTTCAGCCGTCTGTTTAGCTGGATTACCATTATTATGGTTTATGGTGCCACCAGAGATGGAAGAGTGCTATGACCAATATATCGATGGTCTTGTCGCTCAAGGTTATATTCAACGCGACCAATGGATTGATTTTGGTGGCTTGATGCGTATTCCTGCTGAAGAATATTTTGGTTCCAGTTTATGGCAGTTATACAAAAGTATCGATTCGCCCTATAAATCGGTATTAAAAGCGATTCTGCTTGAAGCCTATTCATGGGAATACCCACATACTCAATTATTAAGTCTTGATGGTAAGCGTCGCTTCTTTGCTGAAGATCGCAGTGAATACTGCATGGATGCTTATTATTTAATGCTTGAGAAAGTGACCCGTTATTTAGAGCGTATTGATGATCATCGTCGTCTCGATTTAGTCCGTCGCTGCTTCTATCTTAAAACCCATGAGAAATTAACCCGTAAGCCAACGTCTGGCTCTGTGGTGTGGCGACGACGTGCGCTGCAGCATTTAACCGAGCAATGGCAATGGTCGACTGATGTTGTGGCTGAACTTGATAATCGCCGTAATTGGAAGGTTGCTCAAGTAAAGCAAGCTCATAACGAGTTGCTTGATGCATTGATGCTTAGTTATCGAAATCTGATTCGCTTTGCGCGTCGTAATGATATTACCTCGGCGATTAGTCCAGAAGATATTAGTATTCTGGCGCGTAAATTATATGCTGCTTTTGAGGTATTACCCGGTAAGGTTACGTTATTAAATCCGCAAATATCACCGGATTTACACGAACCTGATCTGACGTTTATTCAAGTACCTGAAGGGCGAACCAATACCGCAGGTTGGTATTTATATAAACAACCGATTGAAGCGAAATATATTTTAGGCCAACCATCGTTAGAGCATAACCGCTATCTGTCAAAGTTAGTGGCATGGAGCTACTTTAATGGCTTGTTGACCGAGTCGACCCACTTACACACAGTGGCGCGTAACGCTGATATGGATTTAGATAAACTGTATCAATTGGTGAGTGATATTCGTAATACCTTTCCAATTCGTCGTCCACATCCTGGTTTACAAGCGTTGTCGAGCCCGTGTGAAATTCGCCAATTAGGGTTGTTTGTTAATTTAGAAAACGATCCAACCACAGAGCTAAAAAATCGTTCGGTACGATTTGATTTTAAAACCACCGATATCTTCAGCTATGGCCCTGAGCAAAAGTGCTTAGTCGGCAGTGTCGACTTAGTCTATCGTAACTCCTGGAATGAAGTGCGTACTCTGAATTTCAGTGGTAATTATGCGATGCTTGATGCGTTGAAAACCATGTTGGGCAAAATGCACCACGATGCGATTCCACCTGAAGCGATTGATGTGTTTTGTTACAGCAAACATATGCGCGGTTTAATTCGTAATGTGGTTTATCAATTGGTAGCTGAGTGCATTGAAATGCGCCTAAAACCGGTTGAAGAGGAAAAGCGCCGTCGCTTTAAAGCGGTCCATATCGCTGATGAAACCTATGGCTTATTTTTTGAACGTCGCGGTGTTTCAGTGCAGCGACTTGAAAACTCAGTTGATTTTTATAGCTGTATTTCATCAAATAAAGTCAGTGATATACCTAAAGTGGTGATGGGGAAAACCGATGAGCCGCATCCACCTGAAATTGTTGATGCTTATGCCAGTGAGGGGTTGATTCAGTTCTTTTTTGAAGATTGTGATCAAGGTTTCAATATCTATATTTTAGATGAAACCAATCAAATGGAAGTGTATCGCCAGTGCAATGGCAATAAAGATGAAATGGTCCATGGTGTGAACCGTTTTTATACCTCATCACAAGATCGTTTTAGCTATAGTGCTAATTTCATCAATTTCAATTTGCCGCAGTTTTACGATATTGCGCATAATGATAAAGGTGAATTGCAAGTATTGCCGTTTAAAAGTGGCCAAGTAAGCCGTCGTAATGACAATACTGAAGCAACAAATAATGGTATTAATCTTAATTAACGCGGTGAGTGTTAATTAACCTTGAAAAAAGCCTTCATTTTTTGAAGGCTTTTTTTATTGCTGCGATCAATCTCATTGAGATTACCAAGTGACATTTTCACCGGCATGGAGGCTGCATTCTTGCTTAAGTAGTGCAAAAAATTCTTTGTCACTACGGGTGCAACGCCATTCGCTACCTGTGTATTTAAAATGGTAACCACCTGATTTTGAAGCTAACCATAACTCGTGCAGTGGTTCTTGACGGTTAATAACGATTTGGCTGCGGTTAGCAAACTCTAAAGTCAGTACGTTACCTGTGGTTTCTGGTTCAATATCAACACCGGATTCATCGATGCCTTCTTCGATCTGCATTAGTGCTAGATCGGCCAGTTGGTGGAATTCAGTATCATTCATCCTATTGCGTCCTATTGCATTTCTTGTTCTTGGTGCGATTATAGAGGTCATTGAAATGATAATCACTGGCTTTGAATTATGCATAAAGGTTTATTAGCAATTTTGGTCTTCGGATCGTTAATTTTAACTGGCTGTGGCCAAAGTGGCCCACTTTACATGCCAAAAGATGCACCACAACAACATCAACCACAATAATAAGACCGCTGCGATGATGATTAAATAGCAGCTTAATAGTCAACAAGACAGGGAAGGAAATAAGCATTGGATTATTTTAATTATCAGCAAGACGGACAACTATGGGCTGAAGAGGTGGCGCTAGCTGAATTAGCTGCACAATATGGTACGCCACTTTATGTTTACTCACGCGCCACGCTTGAGCGTCATTGGCATGCGTTCGATCAAGCTGTTGCCACTCAGCCGCATTTGATTTGTTATGCAGTTAAAGCAAACTCTAACCTTGGAGTGCTCAATGTGTTGGCACGGTTAGGATCCGGGTTTGATATTGTGTCTTTGGGTGAACTCGAGCGAGTATTGGCTGCTGGTGGTGATCCTGCCAAGGTGGTTTTTTCTGGTGTTGGTAAAACAGCGCTTGAAATGCAGCGCGCATTAGAGCTTGGGATTAAATGTTTTAATGTTGAATCGGAGCCTGAATTAGAACGCTTAAATCATGTTGCGGGCCAATTAGGTAAAATTGCTCCTATTTCATTGCGTATTAACCCCGATGTTGATGCCAATACCCATCCATATATTTCAACGGGACTGCGAGACAATAAATTTGGTATTGCTCGTGAGCGAGCGTTAGAAGTCTACCAATTAGCCCATCAATTACCTCACCTTAATGTGGTTGGAATGGATTGTCATATCGGCTCTCAGCTGACCGAAGTACAACCTTTTATTGACGCAACTGAACGATTGTTGGCATTAGTTGATGAGTTAACATCGGTTGGAATAGAGATCAAGCACTTAGATCTCGGTGGTGGCTTAGGGGTAACCTATAACGATGAGCAACCGCCATTACCGGCTGATTATGCGACTGCATTATTAGCGCGCTTAGCTGCTTACCCGCAATTGGAATTAATTTTTGAGCCCGGCCGTGCTATTGCTGCCAATGCCGGAGTATTGCTGACCAAAGTTGAGTTTTTAAAGCATACTGAGCATAAAAATTTTGCCATTGTCGATGCGGCGATGAATGATCTCATTCGACCAACCCTATATTCTGCGTGGCAAGATATTGTGCCGCTAATTCCCCGTCATGGTGAAACTCAGTGTTATGATCTGGTTGGGCCGATTTGTGAAACCGGTGACTTTATTGGTAAAGATCGTCATTTATGTTTGGCTCCTGGCGATGTGTTAGCTGTTAGATCGGCGGGTGCTTATGGCTTCGTAATGGCCTCTAACTATAATTCTCGTCCTCGCGTCGCAGAGGTCATGGTTGATGGTCCACAAGTGCATTTGGTTCGCGCCCGTGAAACGCTAGAGCAACTTTGGCAACATGAATATGTTGTTAAATGATTGTCGTCGCAACTGAAGCTTTAATAATTAAGGAACATCATGCAGATTAATTTTTCCAAAATGCATGGGCTGGGCAATGACTTTGTTGTTGTTGATTGTGTTACACAAAATGTGTTTTTTTCGCCAGATGCGATTCGTCGTTTAGCTGATCGTCATCGCGGAATTGGTTTTGATCAGCTATTAGTTGTTGAACCACCCTATGATCCTGAAACGGATTTTCACTACCGCATTTTTAATGCAGATGGCAGTGAAGTTGAGCAATGTGGCAATGGTGCCCGTTGTTTTGCTCGATTTGTGTCAATGAAAGGATTAACTAATAAATACCATATATCCGTAAGTACTAAAGCGGGCAAAATGGTATTAAAGCTTGAAAGCGATGGTCAAGTAACAGTGAACATGGGGGCGCCGAACTTTGAACCCAATAAAATTCCGATGCGCGCTAAACAGGCTGAGAAAACGTACTTACTGCGAGCAGGTGAGCAAACACTATTTTGTGGTGCTGTGAGTATGGGGAATCCACATTGCGTTACGATTGTTGATGATGTTGATACTGCAGCCGTTGAAAAATTAGGACCGTTACTGGAATCTCATGAGCGTTTTCCTGAGCGCGTTAATGCAGGTTTTATGCAAGTTATTGACCGTGGTACGGTGAAATTGCGAGTATATGAACGCGGTGCTGGTGAAACTCAAGCTTGTGGCAGTGGTGCTTGTGCTGCGGTTGCCGTTGGTCGTAGCCAAGGATTATTGGATGAGAATGTCAAAGTGAGTTTACCTGGTGGCGATTTATATATTCGTTGGGCAGGAGAAGGTAAACCGTTATTTATGACAGGCCCTGTGGCGCATGTCTTTGATGGTCAATTTATTCAATAGTGAAAGCTAACTGTTGTCATAAATATTAATGACACCAATATTGAGGTTTATGTGAGTACGCTTCCTCGAAGTTTTGAACAACCCCTTGAACGTTTTTATGAATATTTGCGTAGTGAGCGTGAGCTTAGTTTGCACACTCAGCAAAATTATAAGCGTCAATTAACCTGCATTGCAGAGCAATTGCTTGAGCTTGGGGTTGAAAATTGGCAGCAAGTTGATGCGGCTTGGGTGCGCCAAATTGCCAGTACGGGGATGCGTAATGGTCTAAAAGCCAGCAGTTTAGCGATGCGACTATCTGCACTGCGAAGTTTTTTTGATTATTTGGTGCATCAGCAAGTATTACCAGCCAATCCAGCTAAAGGGGTCGCCGCCCCTCGTAAAGCACGCCCATTACCGAAAAATTTAGACGTTGATGAAATGAATCAACTGCTAGAAGTGAATGACGATGATCCGTTGGCGATCCGTGATCGGGCGATGATGGAATTAATGTACGGTGCGGGGTTACGTTTATCGGAATTGGTTAACTTAAATGTACGTGATATTAGCTTAAGCAAAGGTGATCTACGAGTGATTGGTAAAGGAGATAAAGAACGAGTCGTCCCCTTTGCTGGTTTAGCGCGAGAGTGGGTTGCTAATTGGCTTAAAGTACGGACTAATATTGCTCATGCTGATGAAAATGGCTTGTTTGTATCTAAGCTTGGTCAGCGTATTTCAAACCGTAATGTTCAAAAAAGAATGGCGGAATGGGGGCAAAAGCAGGCAGTATCAAGCCATATTAATCCACATAAATTACGCCATAGTTTTGCCACTCATATGTTGGAATCCAGTGGTGATCTACGTGCGGTACAAGAATTATTGGGTCATGCCAATTTAACCACTACTCAAATTTATACTCATCTTGATTTTCAACATCTAGCCAAAGTGTATGATGCCGCTCATCCGCGAGCCAAGCGCCGTTAATATTGGTTGGATTACTAATGACAGGAACAACCATGCAATTTTATCGTCACTTAGGCTCGATTAATGCACTGACATTTGATCTTGATGACACCCTTTATGATAACCATCCGGTGATTGTTCGAGCTGAACAAGCGATGTTTGATTGGTTAGCTCAGCTATTACCGTCATCAACCATGCTCAACCGTGATGATTGGCAGCATCTTAAGCAGCAACTGGCTGTGATTGATCCTAGTTTGACGCATGATGTTAGCCAATGGCGTTATGAAACGTTAAAAATTGGTTTAATGCAATTAGGCTGGCGTTTACAAGCTGCTGAATTAGCCGCTCGGCAAGGGTTGGAGTTGGTGTTGGTTGAGCGTAATAAGGTCGATGTACCTGCTGAAACCCATCGTGTGTTGGCGTTATTGAGTGCGCAGCTACCGTTAGTGGCGATCACCAATGGTAATGTTGATCCGCAGCAAATCGGCTTGGCAAAATATTTCAGCGCTATCTATCAAGCAGGGCGTGATGGGTTAGCAAAACCAGCTGCAGATCTGTTTGAGCACGCTATAAATCATTTAGGGTTACCGCCACAACAGATTTTACATGTCGGTGATCACTTGCAAACTGACGTTTTTGGCGCCAAGAAACATGGCTTGCAAGCATGTTGGTATAATGATCAGCGCCGTACATTAACTACTGCTAATGTTAATTGTTTGCCTGATGTCGAAATTAGTCATTTAGCAGAGTTACTGCCGTTAATTGGTATTCCTGCACGCTAAGTTAACGGGGAATAACACCATTATTTGAGAGGATAATGACGAGCTTGGCCTTGATAGAGCCAATGATCGAGTGATAATTTCCCCGCGCCCCAAAAGAGCGTAACCAGTAACATCATTCCCCATAATTGGTGATCATAAAACCCTTGCGGCCATAACGCGGGGTATGACACTACTGCAATAATATTAAACCCAAATAATAACGCTGCCATTGGTCGTGAAAATAATCCGAGCACTAAAAAAATCGGTACGATCAATTCAATCGCAGTGCCACTATAAGCAGCCCATAGCCAAGGTAAAACGGGCACCTGATATTCGTATTCAAATAAATACAGGGTGCTATCCCAACTGCCGTATTTGATCAGCCCTGATTTTAAAAAGGCAATCGCTACCCAAACGCGACTAAACAGTAATAATAACGGTTGTAATGGTTGAGTGAGTTGTTGGAAAAAAGGGTCAATAGTACGTATAAAATTAATCATCGTTGTTCACCTCACCAATATCGTCAATTAAATGGTGGTGTAATAGCTGTGGCAGCAGGGTTAATTGTGATTCGGTGAGCGCGGCGATGGGACGTTGTTGCTGGCAATCGTTCACTAACGCCATTAACTCTGTAGTAACGGTTTGTTGCCACAGCTGCCATTGGAAATGTTGTACCAATACAGCCTGCGGTTGATGAATATCCAACGTCGCTAATTGTTGCTGTTGATGACTGCCATCAGTGTGATTAACGATCTTCCACAGTGTGCCTACTGCAAATTGACTACTAAAAATATGGGTTGATATCGGTATATGAAAATAATATCGCTGCAGATCAAGCGAATGTTGTGGATGTTCCAGTTGGTGTAATTTCTCTAATGGTAGTGCGCCACTATGAGAGGGGGATCGTGATACCACATCACGCAACCATTCTAGTCGCGCAAGATCGACCAAATATGGCAAGCTTGAAACCAATGTTGGTTGAGCTGCAATGGTGTCGCTAAAGTGGTCTCCATATAGAGTGACATCTCCTTGTGGTAGTGGATGATTAAGAATGTGTTGTCGCGCTAATTGCGTAAAACATGCCTCACCAATCATGGCTTTCACGGTTGGATAGACGCTCTCTAATACCTCGGTTAAGCCAACGATAAAATTATTGCAGTATAGTTGCAGCCGTTGCTGAGCGTTAAAATGATCACTGATCACCATCGTTGTTGCGGTGTGAGGTTGATAATGTAACGCCGCTGCAAATTGGTGTTGTAACTGGTGTAGATTAGGCGCTGTTAATGATGCTGGCATGGGCGCGCTCCTTATCGACAATGGCTTGAGCTTTATTCGCTTCGGCAAGTAATATCGCGAGGGTTGGAATATCAGTATCCCACTCAATTAAAGTGGCAATATGGCTGCCATGACAGCGAATCCATTGTTGATACAACTGCCATACGGCATCACTCACGGGCTGGCTGTGAGTATCAATCCAGATTTCACCTTGAGGCAGATGTTTACGTATAAAGCCAGCAAGGTGTATTTCTTGCACTACGGTAGGGTCGATCGCGGCTAAATAGGTTTGGCAATCAAAGCCATGATTAAAGCTACTGACATAAATGTTATTTAAATCTAATAACAGTCCGCAGCCCGTACGTTGCTGGACGGCCATTAAAAATTCCCATTCTGGAATGGTTGAATGTTGAAACTGTAAATAGCTCGATGGATTTTCAATCAGCATTTGTCGATTTAATGTGTGCTGAACTTGATCGACTTTATCGCAAAAATTATCCAGAGCCTCTTCGGTATATGGTAACGGTAAGAGGTCGTTAAAGAATTGGCCGTCAACAGAACTCCAACTAAGGTGATCGGACACTAAAAAGGGGTCAACTTCGCTGATTAATTGCTTAAGTTGTAGTAAATGAGCCATATTAAGGGGATCGGCTGAACCCAATGACAGCCCAATACCATGACAACTAAGCGGATAGTCGGGCAAGAGCTGACGTAATTGTTGGCGTGCTAATGAATCAGGATTGAAATAGTTTTCACTGTGAATTTCTAACCAACCAAGGGCGGGTCGTTGAGTAATCATGTCTTCGATGTGAGGTGAGCGTAAGCCCACCCCAATCGGCTTTTGGGATGAAAAGCCCACCAAATTACGCCTCCTTAGTTGAACCGCCATGAAGGCGATCGCACAATCCTTTAGGGACGACGACAAAGGCATCTTTTTGCGCATCTTCTTTTGCTGAACCTGCACAAGAACTGGTTTTGGTGGCGCAATCATTTTTACCCGCTTTACTGACGCCATAGCATTTTTCTTTTCCCATATCTGCAGCGACAGCGGATGTCGAAGCAAGAGTACCGGCGAGTGCAATTAATCCTGTCATTGCTGATGCTAAGGCGATATTAGTCTTTTTCATGATAATTCCTTGGTGATGATTGAATGTTGGTTTGCAGATGTAACTATTTTTATGGCGTTAATACGCTCTCGGAATATAAAGACAGGGCTAGAGCATAATTAATTTCACCAAATTGTTAATTATTTTAATGGCGATGTTTATTTTATGTTTCTGAACTCTGCGAAAATCATCCTAAAGATATCGAAGCAATCTTTATTGGGGCTGGTATAATCATCACCATTGTATAAATAACCAGTAGATAGCGATGGACGTTTCACTTCTATTAGATGGCCTCAATGACAAACAACGCGAGGCGGTGGCTGCGCCGTTGGGTAATCACCTAGTATTGGCGGGAGCAGGCAGCGGCAAAACCCGTGTGCTAGTGCATCGTATTGCTTGGTTGTTAGCGGTTGAACAAGCTTCGCCATATTCAATAATGTCGGTGACATTTACCAATAAAGCCGCTGCTGAAATGCGGGGGCGGATTAATGAATTAATGCATGGCGCCAGTTCAGGCATGTGGAATGGTACTTTCCATGGTCTCTGTCATCGCATGTTACGTGCCCATTATTTGGATGCGCGCTTACCTGAAGATTTTAATATTTTAGATTCTGATGATCAGATGCGATTGTTACGCCGGCTGATTAAAGCGCAGAATTTAGATGAAAAGCATTGGCCTGCACGTCAAGGCGCTTGGTATATCAATGCCAAGAAAGATGAAGGTTTACGCCCACAGCACGTTGAAACCTATAATGATCCGGTTGAACAAACCTGGTTGCGAATTTACACCGCTTATCAAGAAGCGTGTGATCGTGCTGGCATGGTCGACTTTGCTGAATTATTACTGCGTTCGTTTGAATTATTGCGTGATAACAAGCATATTCGTGAGCATTACCAAGCGCGCTTTAAACATATTTTGGTGGATGAGTTTCAAGACACCAACAATATTCAATTTGCATGGCTACGATTAATGGCAGGCGCTAATTGTCATGTGATGATTGTCGGTGATGATGACCAATCTATTTACGGTTGGCGTGGCGCACAAGTTGAAAATATTCAACGTTTTCTTAATGATTTCAGTAATGCTTCGTCAATATTTTTGGAACAAAATTACCGCTCAACAGGTAATATTCTAAATGCTGCCAATGAGCTTATTGCCAACAATACTGAACGTATGGGTAAGAAGTTATGGACTGAAGACGGTGATGGCGAGCCAATCTCGTTATATTCAGCCTTTAATGAACTTGATGAAGCACGATTTGCCGTCGGTAAAATTAAAGAATGGCGTGAGCAAGGGGGAAGCCTAAGTGATACTGCCTTCTTATACCGCAGTAATGCTCAATCGCGAGTATTAGAAGAGGCGTTAATTCAAGCAGGAATGCCATATCGTATTTATGGCGGCATGCGTTTCTTTGAGCGCCAAGAAATTAAAGATGCACTGTCTTATTTGCGTTTGATCAGCAACCGTAACGACGATGCTTCTTTTGAGCGGGTAGTGAATACGCCGACCCGTGGTCTAGGGGATCGTACTCTTGAAACCATTCGTCTTACCGCTCGTGATCGTGGTTTAACCATGTGGCAATCGAGCTTAGCATTGCTTGATGAAAAAGTGCTGGCTGGACGGGCTGCTAACGCACTACAGCGCTTTATAGAATTGATTAATGCGCTTGAAGATGACACTGCTGAATTGCCGATGTATCAACAAACCGATGATGTGATTCGTCATTCCGGTTTACGTGCTATGTATGAGCAAGAAAAAGGTGAAAAAGCCCAAGCACGGATCGAGAACTTAGAAGAATTAGTCACCGCAACGCGTCAGTTTGAAATTCCTGAAGAAGCAGCGGAAATGAGCCCGTTATCTGCTTTCTTAGCTCACGCAGCGTTAGAAGCGGGTGATGGTCAGGCTGATGCCTTTGAAGATGCGGTGCAGTTGATGACCATGCACAGTGCTAAAGGTCTAGAGTTTCCAATCGTATTTATGGTCGGTGTTGAAGAAGGGATGTTCCCAAGCTCACGCACCATTGAAGAAGCAGATCGGTTAGAAGAAGAGCGTCGCTTGTGTTATGTCGGTATGACACGCGCAATGAAGAAGCTGTATATCACTTATGCCGAAATGCGCCGTTTATACGGCAAAGATAATTTTCATAAGCCATCGCGTTTTATTCGTGAAATTCCGGAACAATATGTTGAGGAAGTGCGAATGAAAGCACAGGTTTCACGACCGGTGAGCAGTGGTCGTTTTAGTCAAACTCAAGTCAATAATAACTTTAATGAAACCGGATTTAGTTTGGGGCAGCGAGTACAGCACCCTAAATTTGGTGAAGGGACGATCATTAACTTTGAAGGTAGCGGTGCTCAAAGTCGAGTCCAAGTGGCCTTTAATGGTGAAGGTATTAAGTGGCTAGTAACCCAATACGCTAAGTTAACTGCGCTATAACGGCAGTTAAAAAAATAAGCCCGTGGGTGATTAATTGTATGGTTAATCACTCACGGGCTTTTTTGTGCTTATTGGGCGATGACCTTGCCTTCACGGCGAGGATCGGCGGCCCCGATCAACTGCTTGGGGGCAATACTGATCGCTTGAATGCCTGAGTTAAGATCTTTGACAACAGTTTTATAACCTAATTGTTCAAATTTAGGTGCCCATGCGGTGGCCGTGGTGTGCTGTTCTAATTCAAAGCTACCAAAGCGGTTATTGATATTGGGAAAATTAATCGCTTGTTGTAAGTCCATACCCCAATCAATGTAAGCCACTAAAGTTTTAGCAATATAACCAATGATTTGACTACCACCTGGAGAGCCAATAGCTAATACTGGTTGATTATTATGCATGACAATTGTCGGTGCCATTGATGAACGAGGGCGCTTACCGGGCTCAATACGATTAGCGATTGGTCGGCCATCAATGTGGCTTCGAAATGAAAAATCGGTTAATTCATTATTAAGTAGAAATCCGCCGACCATTAATCGCGAACCAAAACTGTTTTCAATGGTAGAGGTCATCGAGACCACATTGCCTTGAGTATCAACAATTGAAAAATGGGTGGTTGAGGGTAACTCGATCGCTTCATTAGTGGCTTGTTGCTGACTCGCATGTTCCCAAGGTGGTAATCCCGGTTCGACCGTGGTTAATTTTTTATTGGAAGCCAATAATTGTGCTCGTTGTTGAATGTAGTTGGGATCGAGCAAGCCCTTAGTTGGCATCGGTACATAGTCACTGTCAGCCATATAACGCCCACGATCGGCAAATGCTAATCGTGATGCATCACCAATTAAACGCCAACTGTTGACATCATTGGCGCCCATTTTCGCTAACGGATAATGGTTAAGCATCGCCATTATTTGGCCAAGAGTTAACGCACCAGAACTTGGAGGGCCCATACCACAAATTTGATATTGGCGATAAGGTGCACATACTGGTGCCCGCTGTTTAACTTTATAACTGGCTAAATCAATGCTACTCAGTACCCCTGGGTTACCCACTGCATTTTGCACTGTATTAACAATCTCGCGCGCAATATCCCCTTGATAAAAGGCTTTTTGGCCATAATCAGCAATTTTTCGTAACGTATTGGCATAAGCGTGATTGATTAACCGTTGTCCGGCTTGAATCGGTTGATCTTGGGCATCAAAAAAATAGGCTTTGGTTACAGGCCAGCGTTGCAAATTGGTGGCATCTTTAGCCACTAATGCGGCCAAGCGAGGGCTAACAATAAACCCTTGCTGAGCTAATTTTATTGCTGGTTGAAATAACTTTTTCCATTCCAACTGACCATATTGCTGGTGGCTATTCCACAATAATTTAATTGTGCCAGGGGTGCCGACAGAGCGTCCGCCAATGACGGCATCATAAAATGCCAGCGGTTGGCCCTTTTTATCTTGAAATAGGCGTGGTGTGACTGCAAAAGGCGCAGTTTCACGGCCGTCAAAGGTGGTCATTTGGTGGTTATCATTATTCCAATAAACTAAAAAGCCACCGCCGCCAATACCTGATGATTGTGGTTCAACCAAACCTAATACTAGTTGGGTGGCGACCATTGCATCAATAGCATTGCCTCCTTGACGGAGTATTGCAGCACCTGCCTCACTGGCATAATGATTGGCTGTCGCGATCATCCATTGTTGACCGTTCACAGATTGTGACTGTTGGTTGGCGACACTTGTTTCCGGCGTGATGCTATCGCTAATCTGTTGTGCAACTGCTGTGAAAATAGGTGCTGCACAGCTACAAACAGTGAGTAAACGTAATAGTAATGGCGAGATTTTTAGCATAACAGATCCTTGTAATCAGCAACGCAACAGTGGGGAACGCTATATAGCTTGTTAATGTGATTAATGATGGCAGAAAAAGCAGCGTATATCTCATTATTTTTAAATATTATTGGTCGAAAGATTAATTAAAGATGTGATATTTAATCAAGTTGATGCTTTTCATGGTTGATAGTGGGTAAATATCCTTGATAAGTCTTATTTTTAGTGGTTAAAAAACCATTTTAAATGATGGTGTGATGAATAAGTAACCATTGTTGTTAAGGTGGTTTTTTTTTATATTTTCTTATTAATTAATTGGTTATTTGTCTATTTTAAATAAATTACAATTTTATCAATCAAATGTGAGTGCTAATTTTTAATAAATAGCACCATAGATGATGATTGATGCTGAAATCGCTATTGATAGTAATTATTTTAAGCTTGATATGGCTTGATGAGCTGAGTCAGTGAGATGCAGGTATTCTTTACTGGATAAAGAACTAATAGCATTAACTCATGGTTAGCCATTTTAGCCTTACTCGCATCTGACTGTGATTTAGGTATAGAATGGCAGCCCTGTTTAGCGAAGAGTCTTACTATGTCAGCCGTTGCCCCTCAGCCCGCGTCGCCATTATTACTATCCAGCCAAGAAATTTTGCAGGATATATTTGGCTATCAACAATTTAGGCAAGGTCAGCAAGCGGTGATTGAGGCAATCACGACCGGTAATGATTGTTTGGTTATTATGCCGACCGGCGGCGGAAAGTCATTGTGTTATCAAATTCCGGCGTTAATGCTGTCGGGATTAACCTTGGTTATTTCACCGCTTATTTCATTGATGAAAGATCAAGTTGATCAGCTTAATGCCAATGGTGTCAGTGCCGGATGCATTCACTCTGCGATGTCGCGAGAAGAAATTCAAGCAACGTTTGATGCGATGCAAAAGGGGGAGTTACAGCTGGTTTATGCCTCACCTGAACGGGTATTAATGCGTGATTTTCTTGAACGCTTACAGCAACTTGATTTGGCAATGGTCGCTGTTGATGAAGCGCACTGTGTTTCTCAGTGGGGGCATGATTTTCGACCTGAATATGCTGCTCTAGGGGTACTTAAACAGCAATTTTCACCGTTGCCTGTGATGGCTTTAACAGCTACCGCAGATGATGCCACTCGGCATGATATCGTCAGTCGGTTAGGGTTAAATGACCCGCACTGTTATTTAGGTAGCTTTGATCGACCCAATATTCGTTACACCTTATGGGAAAAACATCAACCGCAACAGCAATTACAGCAGTATTTAGCGACTGTTCGTGGCCAGTGCGGGATTATTTATTGTAATAGCCGTAAGAAAGTAGAACAGATCAGTGAAAAATTGTGTCACAGCGGTATTCGTGCTGCAGCCTATCATGCCGGCATGGAACATCAACAACGAGTAGCGGTGCAAGATGGTTTTCAACGTGATGATATTCATGTGGTTGTTGCCACAGTGGCGTTTGGAATGGGAATTAATAAACCCAATGTACGGTTCGTGGTTCATTTTGATATTCCACGCAACATTGAATCGTATTACCAAGAAACTGGGCGTGCTGGGCGTGATGGTTTACCTGCAGAAGCGTTATTGCTTTATGATCCAGCCGATTTAGCTTGGTTACGGCGTTGTGTTGATGAGAAATCCGATGAGGCTCAGCGAGATGTTGAATTACATAAGTTGCATGCCATGGGGGCATTTGCTCAAGCACAAAGTTGTCGTCGCCAAGTGTTATTGCATTACTTTGGTGAAGAGCTGCACCAAGGGTGTGGTAATTGCGACGTATGCCTCGATCCTCCACAACAGTTTGATGCGGTAGAAGCGGCTCAAAAAGCGTTGTCATGTGTGTATCGCGTTAATCAGAATTTTGGTATTACCTATGTGGTTGATGTGTTGCGAGGAATGCAAAATCAACGTATTCGTGAATATGGCCATGATAAATTAACCACTTACGGTATTGGACGTGAATATAGTCATGAATATTGGGTCAGCATTTTACGCCAATTGATCCATCGTGGGTTTTTAACTCAAAATATTAGCCGTAATTCAGTGTTGCAGTTGACCCAGCAAGCACGACCGTTATTGAGAGCTGAAATGGCATTATCTTTGGCGGTGCCGCGGTTAGATAGCGCAGTACGGAGCAGTAAAGTTGATCGAATGGCTAATCGCCAATACGATAAAAAGTTATTTGCCAAATTACGTAAATTACGTAAAGCGATTGCAGATGAAGAAGATCTGCCACCTTATGTGGTTTTTAATGATGCTAGCTTAATGGAAATGGCTGAGCGATTACCGAGTTCAAAAGGCGACTTTTTAGCAATAAATGGTGTCGGTCAGCGCAAGTTAGATAAATTTGGAGTGGTATTTTTACAATTGATTGGCGATCACTTAATAGCCATTGATGAGCAGAATTAATGGAAGCGAATAATGGATTATGATTTTAGCTGCACCACAATAAACCTTGAATTAGGGACGCTAGTGGTGACTCCCACAGCGTTTGAATTTGATGATTTTGCTATGATTGCAACCGTATTATTGGCTCGCTTAGATGCTAAAGTTATTGATAAAGAGCCAAGTGCAGACTTGCAACAATGGCTAATTGATGTTGATGGTTGTCAGTTGTTACTTAAAGCTGAGCATTACACCGCATCAATGTGGTTGGAGCTGTTAGTACGCAGTGAAAGTGATGAGTTAATTTTTATACAACAGTTATTGTCACGCCACTAGGCAAATTAATGCTGTGCTGTATAATCGCCGCCCTGGTGTTGCTGGTGGTGATTATCACCTGCAATGAAAATGTTTGGGTTCCCTCCCCCCAATGACAAAAAGGTCTTACATGACTGCTTTATCCAACGCAACAATACCTAATACAACCACAACTGCTTTTACTTCAGCGCAACAACACAAAGCGTTATCGTATTTGGTGGCTTTTCATTTATTAGTGATTGCCTCAAGTAATTATCTGGTTCAATTACCGTTTACTATTTTTGGTTATCACACCACGTGGGGAGCATTTACCTTTCCGTTTATTTTTCTTGCGACTGATTTAACTGTGCGTATTTTCGGTGCAGCAATGGCGCGTAAAATAATTTGGCGAGTAATGGCTCCGGCATTAATTGTGTCCTACGTGCTATCAGTACTGTTCTTTAAGGGCCAATATCAAGGGGTTGGTCATCTTACTGAATTTAATCTGTTTGTGGCGCGAATTGCGATTGCCAGTTTTATGGCTTACTTGTTAGGGCAAATATTGGATGTATCGGTATTTAACCGCCTCCGTCAAATGAAGCAATGGTGGATTGCACCCACAGCGTCAACCATTATCGGTAATGCACTGGATACCCTCGCTTTTTTCAGTATTGCGTTTTACCACAGTCCGGATGCTTTTATGGCTCAAAACTGGACTGAGATCGCGCTGGTGGATTACAGTTTTAAATTAATTATTAGTCTTGGTCTGTTTGTGCCTTTATATGGGGTACTACTTAATTATTTAATCAATAAGCTAACGACATTAAAACAGCCAACTGTTGCGGACGTTGCTGGCGTTATTAAATGAGTCGTGATTGTTTTTAGCATCAATAATAAATCGGCTGCGGCCGATTTTTTTATCTAATCAAAGGAAATTGAATAATGTCTGAAATAGTGGTGCGTATAGGAACGATAGCGGAAGCTGTGACGGTATTCGCTGGTATTAGTGAGCTTGATGCAGGTATTGATGCCGAGATGATTCGATTGCGATTAGGGCATCAACCTGCATTGATTTTGGTGGCTGAATATCAGCAACGAGTAGTTGGCGTTAAAATAGGTTATGCATTATCTGAGCAGGTGTTTTATAGCTGGCTTGGTGGCGTATTAGTTTGCGGGCGTGGACTAGGCGTTGCGCAAAAATTATTAGAAGCACAACAAGCATGGGTGATAGCACAATCTTCATATACCACCATCAACGTCAAGTCGCGTAACTGTTTTCCTGCCATGGTGCGATTATTGTTTAGAAATGGTTATGTGATTGAGAATATGGAAAAGAAAGGCCAGCTAAGTGATTATCGATTGTGCTTTACCAAAACGATTAAATGATAACCAGCATTACAAATGAAAATTATTCTCAATTAAATGTTGCAACTTAGTTGAGAATGGTTATTATTAACATGCTTTCAGCGCTAGATAAAACGCTTTTTCTAGTGGTTGATGGCACGACATTGCTCACATTGCTTCCAGTGTACTTCAGCTTGGTAATGGTGCTTAGTGTAGGGCTAAAAACCAATTACTACTTCTGCTGAGCGGCGCATCACACAGTGCGCCGCTTTTTCTTTTTTAAATGTTTAATCTTCCTTTATTGCGTTTAGGCTAATTTTATTAACTCTCGTACCAGTTTATTGATCCCTGTTGCAGCGTCACTGATATTGGTTGCTAGCATATAAGCTGGTGTTGTTAATAGACGCCGTTTTTGGTCAAGAACAAAATCATCGACAGGGCATAACACATGCTCGCCACCCATGGCGTTAAATGCAGCTGCCGTGTCAGGATCATTACCAATCGTTGCTTTTGCACCTGGGCCATAGATCTGGGGGATCAAGGTTGGCGCAATACATAAATAGGCCGCAGGTTTATTGGCTTGAGCAAAAGCTTGGCAGGCTTGTTTTACGTCTTCGTTGAGCTGACATGCACTGCCGTGAAGCGCAAAGTCAGATAAATTTTTAGCGACACCAAATCCGCCAGGAACGAGCAGTGCATCATAGTCATTAATATTCAACTGGGTGATGTCAGATATATTGCCACGTGCAATACGCGCCGATTCAACTAAAACATTACGAATCTCATGACTGACTTCGCCATTGATATGATTAATGACGTGATGTTGATCGATGTTAGGTGCAAAACAGTGCCAGCTTGCCCCTTGTTGTTCTATTGCTAATAAAGCTAATACAGCTTCATGGATCTCGGTTCCATCAAATACGCCTGAACCGCTTAAAATTACCGCAATTTTCTTCATAATGGCATCCTAACTAATCAAATATGCTTATATTGTTGTAATTATGGGCTTGGTTAAGATTATCAAACTGATGTTGTCCACAATCAATGATCAATATCGGATCGAGGATCTAAATCAGGTTAATCTATTAAGTATATGAAAATAAATACAATCGTGAGTAATTTTTATTTTCACATAAAAAACGATCAACTGGTGTAAATTAAATACTAACAAAGTTATCCACAGAAAATGGATGAATAACGCAAAACAGCAGTTAACAGTTGCGGTTTGGCATGGCATTCTAGTCAATATTGCATTTTTTCTGTGGTGTAGGGGTAAATTTGGTCGATAATAGACCTAACCTGAACTACTTTCGCTTGGATATAAGAATAACCCTATGGCTACGATTCCTGAAAATCCATTGATCCTTATTGATGGATCCTCTTATCTTTATCGCGCTTATCATGCGGCGCCTAATTTCACTAATTCTGATGGTGAACCGACGGGTGCAATTTACGGTGTGGTTAACATGCTTCGCAGTATGCTGCGTCAGTTTTCGACTGATCGTATTGCGGTTATCTTTGATGCTAAAGGTAAAACATTCCGTGATGATATTTACCCTGAGTATAAAGCCAATCGTCCGCCGATGCCGGATGATCTTCGCGGTCAGATTGAGCCATTACATGCAGTGATCAAAGCGATGGGGTTACCGTTGATCGCGATCTCTGGGGTTGAAGCTGATGATGTGATCGGTACCCTAGCAACACAGGCATCACAACAAGGCATGCCAGTATTAATCAGTACTGGTGATAAAGATATGGCTCAGTTAGTTGATCAAAATATTACTCTGATCAACACCATGACTGATGTGGTGATGGATCCTGCGGGTGTTGTGGATAAGTTTGGTATTGGTCCTGAGTTGATCATCGATTACTTAGCCCTAATGGGAGATAAGGTTGATAATATTCCAGGTGTACCTGGCGTTGGAGAGAAAACGGCCAAGGCGTTATTAACTGGTGTTGGTGGATTAGATGCGTTATATGCCAACCTTGATGATATTGCACCATTAGGTTTTCGTGGCTCAAAAACAATGGCGAAAAAGCTGCTTGATAATAAAGAAGCCGCTTATATGTCTTATAAACTGGCAACGATTAAGCTTGATGTGGAATTAGAGCTGACACCAGAGCAATTATGTAAAGGCGTACCTGATACTGATGCATTGACTGAATTGTTTGGTAAATTACAGTTCCGTCGCTGGCTAACCGAAATGTTGGATGGCAGTGATGGCCGTATTGTGGCTGATGAAAGTGCAGCAACAACATCATCGGAGCCAACCGTGACAGCCCCAACGATTGATCGTAGTGGTTACGAAACCGTATTGGATGAGACTAGTTTTAACTGCTGGCTAACCCAATTAAAAGATGCTGATGTATTTGCGTTTGATACCGAGACCGATGGTCTTGATTACATGACTGCGAATTTAATTGGAGTGTCATTTGCGGTTGAAGAAGGTAAAGCTGCTTATGTGCCAGTCGCTCATGATTATCTTGATGCGCCCGCACAACTCGATCGTGAATGGGTGTTAGCGCAATTAAAACCATTATTAGAAGATAAAAATCGCGCTAAAGTCGGACAAAATTTAAAATTCGATGCTAGCATCGTCGCGCGATATGGCATTGATATGCAGGGTATTAAATTTGATACCATGCTTGAATCTTATGTGTATAACAGCGTTGTTGGTCGTCATGATATGGATAGCCTAGCGTTGCGTTACCTTGAGCATAAAAACATTAGTTTTGAAGATATTGCGGGTAAAGGTAAGAAACAATTAACCTTTAATCAAATCGACCTTGAGCAAGCTGGCCCATATGCTGCTGAAGATGCCGATATTACGCTACGTTTGCACAATGCGTTATACCCAAAAGTTGCCGCTGATGACCAGCTTAAAAAAGTGTTTGAAACCATTGAAATGCCATTAGTGCCAGTGTTATCACGCATGGAACGTACAGGCGTGTACATTGATAGTATGTTGCTTGGCGCACAGTCATTAGAATTAGCCCAACGATTAGATGAAATCGAAAAGCTGGCATATGAACTAGCAGGTGAAGAGTTTAATTTAAGCTCACCGAAACAATTACAAGTAATTCTATTTGAAAAGATGGGTTTGCCTGTTATCAAAAAAACCCCTTCAGGTACACCTTCAACCAATGAAGAAGTGCTACAAGAATTAGCGTTAGATTACCCATTGCCTAAGTTACTCTTAGAATATAGGGGCTTAGCTAAGCTTAAGTCGACGTATACCGATAAGTTACCAAAGATGGTTAATGTTGCGACTGGTCGTGTTCATACTTCTTATCATCAATCTGGAACGGTAACTGGACGTTTATCATCAAGCGAGCCAAACCTGCAAAATATTCCGGTTCGTAATCAAGAAGGGCGTCGTATTCGTCAAGCATTTGTGGCTAAACCAGGCTATAAAATTCTGGCTGTCGATTACTCTCAAATTGAATTACGTATTATGGCGCACCTTTCTGGTGACGAAGCGCTACTGAATGCATTTAGAGAAGGCAAAGATATTCACGCTGCAACTGCTGCTGAAATTTTAGGGCTAGCGATTGATGATGTAACGACAGAACAGCGTCGACGCGCAAAGGCAATTAACTTTGGTCTAATTTACGGCATGAGTGCGTTTGGGTTAGCTAAACAACTCGATATGGGTCGTAACGAAGCGCAAGATTATATGAATGTATACTTTGAGCGTTACCCAGGCGTTTTAGAATACATGGAAAGCACGCGTAATAATGCGGCAGAGCAGGGGTATGTTGAAACACTGTTTGGTCGTCGTTTATATCTTCCTGATATTAAAGCGCGTAATGGCCTACGTCGTAAGGCTGCTGAACGAGCAGCGATTAATGCGCCAATGCAAGGAACAGCCGCAGATATTATTAAATTAGCCATGATTGCTGTTGATGAATGGGTGCAACAACAACCGCAAGCAACCGTGAGTTTATTAATGCAAGTACACGATGAATTAGTGTTTGAAGTCGAAGCTTCAGCGTTAGACAGTGTGACGGCAAAAGTTCGTCAATTGATGGAGCAAGCGGCAACGTTAGCGGTACCATTAATTGCTGAGGCGGGGTGTGGTGACAATTGGGATCAGGCCCATTAATTTAAATAGTTTTTGATGGATAAAAAATAGCTGATGAATAATTAGCTATTTTTTTGTTAAAAATAAGAACGGTTATGTAAAAATTACTTACAAAACCATGAAAAAAAATTACGACAAAGACTTCCAAAAAACGAACGATTGATATACAGTTAGTAATGTAGGGTACAGAGGTAAGATGTTCTATCTTTCAGACCTTTTGTTTCACGTTATTGGATTTGGCTGATTCAGCTGCCCCGGTCTATTTATTGGACCGGGGCGTTTTTTATTGTGCTAATGTAAAAATCTTCTCCTGCTATACTGACTTTTCACTTCGACCTTGTAGTCGCTCCAGATTATTATTTATTTGTTGCTAATGGTTTTTTTTGATTGATTTTTAGACGATAAATATAAAGTTGATGGGTTTTTGTCATTTAAACTGATTGATCTAGTCTTTATTTTCTACCATCTGTTATTGGTATGCAGTTGTTTATGGGTTTTTTAGAGTAAATACTTTAAATTTAATATCGGCAAGCTATAATAGTAATAGCTTCTTGTTCATATTTGATTTTGTTGGTTAGTCAGCATGACTAGCAGACGAGCAAAGACATGAAATAGCCATTCTCGACATTGAGAATGGCTTTTTTTTTGGTTTTTTTTTAAACAATTGATGATGTAATTAAATTCCATCAATATTTTAAATTGTTAACAAAGGGTAAACTTGTTTTTTAATTAAAATAATGTGCTGTAATCAATAATATTTACCGATTTAAATAGGGAATAAGTGAAATGATGGCGAGTCTGTCGTAAAACGACTAAATAAAGCGGAGTCAGATAAGCGGAGAGGTTGCGTTAGCTTATTAAATCATCAATTTTGCAATGACAATAACAACAACCTCTGAATTCTCTTGGTATTACCCCACCGATGATGGTGGGGAATTTTTAAGTATGTTTAGTGGTGTGACAATTTATGGGGGTTATTCTGCAGGTGGTAAATTAAAAACTTCACTATCGTCTGCTGCCAGTACACGTTGACGCTCTAATTCTGGAGCATACCACTCATCAAGTTTACGACGAACTTGATCAACGCCAATGCCTTTCAGTGAAGAGAAAGCTTCAACTTGAACGTTACCGCCAAATTCTTTTGACATCTCACGGATCTTTAGCACTTGCGCTTTACGCGCACCGCTCTTTAATTTGTCAGCCTTAGTTAGCAATACTAAAACAGGCAAACTACTTTCAATTGCCCAATTGATCATTTGCTGATCAAGATCTTTCATTGGGTGACGGATATCCATCAATACCACTAGACCTTGTAAGCATTCACGGCGTTGTAGGTATTCACCTAATGCTTTCTGCCATTTTAATTTAAGCTCAAGGGGTACTTGTGCAAAACCGTAGCCTGGTAAGTCAATTAAGTTACAGCCATTAATGACTTCAAACATATTAATTAATTGGGTACGGCCAGGGGTTTTAGACGTACGAGCCAGACTTTTTTGATCGGTGAGGCGGTTTAGTGCACTTGATTTACCGGCATTGGAGCGACCAGCAAATGCGATCTCAACGCCGACATCTTGTGGCAAGTGACGAATATCCGGTGCACTTGTAATAAAACTAGTATTTCTATAGTTGAGAGGTTGATTCACTGTTAACTCCGTCAAGCCCTCAGATTGTAAAATGAGCGCTTTTTTGTGAAATTGTCTAAGATATATTAAACCGTGTTTGGTTTATGGTCGTATTGTATACCATGTTACTGAGCATTACTTGTGGTACGGAAGCCCTATAATTATAAATGGAATATCATGAAAAAATTAGTCTTAATATTCACACTGATTGCGAGCTCTTCTACATGGGCACAAGGTGATATCAATGCCGGTAAGTTAAAGGCTGCCACCTGTGTTGCCTGTCATGGTAATAATGGCAATGCAATTATTGCACAATATCCTAAATTAGCAGGTCAACATGCTGATTATATAGTGAAACAGCTAGCTGATTATAAATTGTCACTCACAAGCGAAGGGTCTCAAGGTCGCAGTAACGCGATTATGGCAGGCATGGCTGCTGGATTATCAGCTACCGATATGGCCGATCTTGGCGCTTATTTTTCTTCACTGCCTATCTCACCCAATACCACGCCAGAAAATGTGATAGCGATTGCTGAGCCATTATACCGTTTTGGTGATCCTGAACGGGGGATTGCTGGATGTATTAGTTGTCATGGACCACGTGGCAATGGTACTAGCCTTGCTGGCTTTCCTAAAATATCGGGTCAGAATGCTGAATATACCGCGTTACAGTTGCAAGGGTTTCGTTCGGGTTCTCGTCATAATGATCTCAACCGTATGATGCAATCTGTGGCATCAAAGCTCACTGACAATGAAATAGCGGCGCTGTCGGCGTATGTTGCTGGCTTGCATTAGCGCTCTTGTTAACATTATTTTCGTATTTATTAGGTCGCGTTACTGTTTGTTCATATTTTAGTAACGGGGTATTAGCCACTGTTGTTGTAAGAGATCGACCATTGGTTAATGCTGTAATGGTGATTTGATTTGTAGCCGATTATTTTTTTATTTTATAAAACATAGGCTTGTTTAATGGCGCTGATTGAGCTTTTAAAAGTGTGATCTTGATACATTGTTTTAATGATGGCTTAAGGTAAATTACTCTCTGTCGACAAGGAGTGCGACACAGGATTGGAAGCGCTAGGATGGCTTAGGCATTGAAGCCTGAAGGATGCACAGGAAGTCTGGTCTGGAGACTAGGGTAGACGCAGGAAGCGTAGGATTGTCAGGGTCGACACTCAGGAAAGAGAGTAGCTATAGTGATATAGCTCAGGTACGTCAGGATGATGTATCGCATAAGGATGGTGGTAAGGTTATTGGAGTGTAACATTGCGATAGGGAACGCCAACTTAGGATAAGTTGACACACTACGGAATGGTATAAGGACGTAAAAATTCACTAGGATAGTGACGAACAATATCAGCATGGATTGCGATTATAATAAATGGATATTTTTTAAACCGGGACGTTGCTTGCTGGTTACGGAAAGACTAGACAGAATTATAAGCTCATAGCTTACCCCATATAGCGATAGGTGCAGACCTATCGCTTTTTTTTGTTTAAATTTTGGCCTTTTGAGTGGCAACTATTCTGTTGTGGAAGTAATATTTCGCGTTGCAATAGGCTAAGATGGTCGAATAAATTGAACAATTTGTCAGCAGAACTACATCTTAACTGCAATTGGGTATAGAATAGCCCGCTCGATTTTACCCCGCTGCTGCTGTTCGTAAACATTCAGTCGTTGTGGAGAAGACAATGGATAGATGCCCACTTTGTGGAAGTCATGATAATCGGTGGTTGGTAGCAGACACTAACCGTGATTATTTTCGTTGTTTACACTGTGCATTAATTTATGCCGATCCGACAACTCATTTAACGTCGACTCAAGAAAAATTAGTCTATGACCAACATCGGAATAACTCAGATGATGCTGGTTATCGCCAATTTTTAGCCCGCTTAGCGACACCCTTGGTAAGGCGATTACCATTACCACCATTATTTGGCTTAGATTTTGGTAGTGGTCCAGGGCCGACCTTGTCAGTGATGTTGGCAGAAATAGGGTATACTATGACGATATATGACCCTTATTTTGCAGCCCAAGCTGCAGTATTAGAATGTCAGTATGATTTTGTTACCTGCACAGAAGCAATCGAGCATTTTTATCAGCCTGCGAAGGAATGGGGGCTGTTGCTAGGTTTAGTTAAACCCGGCGGTTGGCTGGGAATTATGACCAAGCTAGTAACCGACACTGATGCCTTTGGGCATTGGTACTATAAGAACGACCCAACCCATGTCAGCTTTTTTAGCCGTGATACGTTTTGCTTTTTAGCTCAACGTGATGGTCTTGAAGTTGAGTTTGTTGGAAATGATGTGATTTTGCTGAGGAAACCCCAGTAATGACCCGTAAGAAAAGATCGCGTACCGTAGGTTCTGAAGGCCCTGCTGTATACCGTGAAAAATCAAATAGTAAAATTGATATTGAGACCCGTGAACGCCAAAAAGCGAAGAAACGTAAAGGCTTAAAATCAGGTAGTCGTCATTCCGCAGTTGAAGACAATAAACAGCGCAATGGTGGTCAGAAAAAAGATCCACGATTAGGTAGTAAAAAATTAGTTCCACTAATTGTTGAACCTAAAAAACCACAAACTAAGCAACAACGTCGTTTATCTGCAGAGCAAGAGCTTGCTATGCTTGAAAATGATGCTCAATTAATGGTGCTATTAGATCGCATTGATGCTGGTGAAAAACTAGGTGCAGGCCTACAAAAACAAGTTGATATGAAGTTGGACCGTATTGAACGTCTAATGAAGCAGCTGGGTTTATTTGATGATGTTGAAGAAGCATCTGCACCTGTTACACCAAGTGCTAAGTCTAAACCTCGTTCAGATGATGATTTATTAGCGCAATTTGAAAACATGGATTTTGATAATTTCGATAAGGAGTAACCGTTGCAGGGAATAACACTTCTATTTGTTATTGGTGGCGTTATTGTCGCTGGATTGGCACTGTACGCTGGATTGTTATTAGCTAAACTTTATAAGCAGCAACAACGGCATAAATTATTTTTAGCCCGTGCTGCCGAACAACAGGCTGCAGCAATCAAAGCCAGAAATGACAATATATTAGAAAGCGTCTTTATTATCGCAATGGCATGTAAGCAAGAACAGTGTGATATGTCTGAAGCCGCAATTCGGTTATATAAATTAATGGAAGTGTTGCAAGCAGATAAACAAGTTGATTTTGCAGCAACGTATCCGGCATTAACTGACTTATACCAAGTGGTTAAAGATATGCCTCGTGGTGATGCGCGTCAGCAAATAGAAAAGCAACGCCGAATGCGATTTGATCTTGAACGCATGAAAGCAGAGTCTCGTCTACAAGCTGAAATTAAACTTGAATTAGATGCCATCCTATCAACTAAGGTTTAACCTACGATCGTAATTATTAGCACCGCCATTTATTGGCGGTGTTTGTTTTTGTTCAGAGTGTAAACTTAACCACAGGGATAGGTTTTACTTTTAGTCAAATGGTGACACACTCTATTTATTATATCTTCACCAAATTGGAACAATGTCATGTCAAATGAGCAGATTATTTGGGATCAGGCCCTGATTGAAAAATATAACTATTCAGGCCCGCGTTATACATCTTACCCGACCGCACTAGAATTTAACCAAGCTTTTACGTCTGCTGAATTTGAGATGGCATGTCAACAATATCCAGATCGTAAGTTATCGCTTTATATTCATATCCCTTTTTGCCACAAGCTTTGTTATTACTGTGGTTGTAATAAAATTATTACTCGCCATCAGCACAAAGCCGATCAATATTTAGATGTGCTTGAACAAGAAATAAAGCAACGTGCGACCTTACTTGGTGATCGTCAAGTGAGCCAATTGCATTGGGGTGGTGGTACACCGACGTTTTTAACCGCGGCACAAATTAGTCGTTTAATGACTGCGTTACGTAATGCATTTAACTTTGATGCTGATGCTGAAATCAGTATTGAAGTTGATCCGCGAGAAATTGAACTAGATATTCTTGATCACTTGCGAAATGAAGGTTTTAACCGTCTCAGCATTGGTGTTCAAGATTTTAATAAAGACGTGCAGAAGTTAGTTAACCGTGAGCAAGATGAAGCGTTTATTTTTGCAATGGTGGAACGTGCGCGTGAGTTAGGTTACCGCTCAACCAATCTTGATTTAATCTATGGATTGCCTTTGCAAACCAAAGCGCTGTTTGCTGAAACACTACAGCAAGTATTGACCATGAAGCCGGGACGATTATCAGTATTTAACTATGCTCACATGCCAAGTTTGTTTGCTGCGCAGCGTAAAATTCATGAAGATCAGTTACCGTCAGCAACCGAAAAGTTAGCAATCTTACAAGATACAATTGCGACTCTAACGGCAGCGGGCTATCAGTTTATTGGGATGGATCACTTTGCGTTGCCTGATGATGAGTTAGCAGTAGCGCAGCGTGAAGGTGTTTTGCACCGAAATTTCCAAGGCTATACCACTCAAGGTGATTGTGATCTATTGGGTATGGGCGTGTCGGCAATTTCGATGATTGGTGATTGCTATGCGCAGAACCAAAAAGAATTAAAGCTGTATTACAGCCAAATGGCAGATCAGCAAACAGCATTGTGGAAAGGGGTAACCTTAGACGCCGATGACCTGTTGCGCCGTGAAGTCATTAAAGCATTGATTTGTAATTTTCAATTGAATAAACGCGCCATTGAAGCTGAATTTGGTATTGATTTTGATAGTTACTTTAGTGAAGACCTTCAATTGCTTAAGACTTTTATCAATGACCAATTGGTGACAGTGGATCAAGACACGATTCATGTTGAACTGAAAGGGCGTTTATTGATCCGTAATATTTGTATGTGCTTTGATAAATATTTACGTGACCGTGCTCGTCAGCAGCAGTTTTCGCGAGTTATCTAACTTTTTAAAATAGCACCATAAAAAACGCCTCGGTTTCACGTGAAACAGAGGCGTTTTAATTTGTGGATTATAGCCGCTAAAGTCGCGCTATAATCTCAAGTGGTTAGCCGCGCTTGCTGGCAATATCACGTAATGCCTGCTTTTCTGCTGCAGACAAGAACGCTAATTCAAGACCATTGATTTGCGCTTGACGAATTTGAGCAACACTTAGGCCAGCTTTAGGAGCGGCAACGTCATATTCATAAGGCAGTTCTATGCCTTCAACGGCTGGATCATCGGTATTTAAACAAGCAAGAATACCGTGTTCAAGGAAGGCTTTTACTGGGTGCTGAGCAATGTCAGCAACGGTACTGGTTTGAATGTTTGAAGTAATACAAGATTCAATACCAATTCGATGCTCTGCTAAGTAATCCATTAGTTTAGGATCATTAACAGCTTTTACGCCGTGGCCAATACGTACCGCGCCAAGTTCGTTAATTGCTTGCCACATGCTCTCAGGGCCTGCTGCTTCACCGGCATGGACTGTGATTTGTAACCCTGCATCACGAACTTGTTTAAAGTGCGAGATAAATTGAGTGCCAGGTTGTCCTAGCTCATCACCCGCAAGATCAATCGCCACTAGTTGGTCTTTATGAGTTAATAGCGCATCCAGTTCTTGTTGGCAGGCTTGCGTACCAAAAGTACGACTCATAATACCAATTAGGTTGGCTTTGACACCAAAATCACGACAACCGGCAGCGACGCCATCTGCGACAGCAGCAACAACATCTGCAACGGGAAGATTGTGTTTCATCGCCATGTAGTAAGGTGAGAAACGTAATTCTGCATAGTCAATTTGTGCCTTAAGTGCATCTTCGACGTTTTCATAAGCTACGCGACGGCAGGCATCTAAATCACCTAATACTGCCACGCCCCAATCTAATTTACTTAAAAAAGCGACGAGGCTTGGCTCAGCTTCAACAATTTGTACATGAGGACGTAATGCTTCAATTTCTGTTGCTGGTAAGGCGATATTAAATTGCTGACCTAGTTCTAAGATTGTTTGTGGACGAATATTACCATCAAGATGGCGGTGAATATCCGTGAGTGGAAGATCTTTGTTTATCATGATGATTATACTTCTCGACGTTAATGATGGGTTGAGTATACGCAATCACTAAATGACATTCATCATTGTTGCAAATAAATGTGCGCTGGTACATCTACCAATGGTGGGTTAATCATGGATTTGTAATTCTTTAAGTTTTCGAGTCAGCGTATTACGTCCCCAACCAAGTAATTTAGCTGCTTCTTGTTTATGACCGTGAGTGTGAAGCAGGGCAGTTTCAAGCAGGATTTTTTCAAATTGTGGTAATGCTTGTGCTAATAACTCGGTCTCACCTTGTTGCAACGCTTGCTGGGCCCATTGTTGTAACCCTTGGTGCCAATGCTGGGTTTCGGTGGTGGCCATTACTGGGGCGGTATCAGTGATTTCAGGGGGTAAATCGGTTGGCAATATCTCATTACCGCTTGCCATTACAGTTAACCAGCGGCAGATGTTCTCCAATTGACGTACATTACCCGGCCATGGCAGTTGGGTAAGTTTGTCTGCGGTTTGTGGGTGGAGAGATTTTACGTCGACACTAAGTTCATCTGCGGCACGCTGTAAAAAATGGTGCGCTAGTTGAGGTATATCTTGGCGGCGATCTTTTAACGACGGTAGATGAACGCGAATAACATTGAGGCGGTGAAATAAATCTTCACGAAATTCACCACTACTGACTAAGCGCTCGAGGTGCTGATGGGTTGCTGCGATGATACGCACATCAACGTTAACGGGCGCATGACCACCGACACGATAAAATTGTCCATCGGCTAATACGCGCAACAATCGTGTTTGAATGTCTAGCGGCATATCACCAATTTCATCGAGAAATAACGTGCCGCCATTGGCTTGTTCAAAGCGACCTTGGCGTACACTATTGGCACCAGTAAACGCCCCCTTCTCATGACCAAATAGCTCCGATTCAATTAAATCTTTGGGAATAGCTGCCATATTAAGGGCAATGAAAGCGTTGCTGCTGCGAGGACTATGACGGTGCAGAGCATGAGCGACTAACTCTTTACCTGTGCCTGATTCGCCATTAATAAGCACTGAAATTGACGAGCGGGATAAGCGCCCAATCGCACGAAATACTTCTTGCATTGCTGGTGCTTCACCAATAATTTCTGGTGCATGTTTGGTGTCAATGACCGGTTGTTGTTGGCGTTTTTGTTCCTGGCTATGACTTAGTGCTCGTTCAACTAACGTGACGGCTTCATCAATATCAAACGGTTTAGGAAGATAGTCAAATGCACCACGCTGATAAGCGTTAACAGCAGCATCAAGATCAGAATGGGCGGTCATAATAATAACCGGTAAAGTGATGTAATCTTGCTGCAACACTTTGAGTAATGCTAAACCGTCGGTACCCGGCATCTTAATGTCAGAGACTATTACATCGGGGACACTGCGTTCTAATGCTGCTAACACGCTATCGGCATCAGCAAAGGTTTCACATTTCATGCCGGCATTAATTAAGGTGCGTTCTAACACCCAACGAATAGAGCTGTCATCATCAACAACCCAGATTAATCCTTTGCTCATAATAAGCCTCCTGTGATAACTGATGTTATGACTTAATCGGTAAATGAATGGTGAAATTGGTGTGCCCAGGCCAGCTGAATACTTCAATTTTACCTTGATGCTGGTCAATCAGATTTCGTGCAATTGATAACCCTAATCCGGTACCGCCTTCACGGCCAGTGACCATCGGATAAAATAAGGTATCTTGAATATCTGCTGGAATGCCTGGGCCATCATCAATAATTTCAATGGTGGCAGTAACACGATGACGAACACCTTGAATTAAGCCTTGATGAGCGGTGCGGGTTTTTAATTTTATTGTGCCGCCGCCTTGGCTTTTTAATGCTAATGCTGCGTTACTGACAATATTGAGTAATGCTTGTTCTAGTTGTTCAGCATCCATATTTATTTCGGGTAAGCTAGGATCGTAATCACGTTCAATGGTAATGGTGCTATCAGTATCAATGTTAACGAGTTGGCGTACTTTTTCTAATACTGAATGAATATTATCAGTTTTACGGATCCCCGGTCGTTGTGGCCCCAGTAAGCGGTCGACTAAATTACGCAGTCGGTCAGCTTGTTCAATGATCATTTGGGTGTATTCGTGATAACTGCTATCGGGAAGGGTTTTTTCAAGCAATTGCGCTGCACCGCGTAATCCGCCAAGAGGGTTTTTTATTTCATGAGCTAAACCGCGGACTAATTCTTTGGCTGCCTGTTGCTGCGCATGTTGGTTGAGCTCTTGGCTAATTCGACGTTGTTGATCAATCGGTTTTAGTTCCAATAATATCAATAATTGTTTTTGCCATGAGATAGGGCTGGCATTAACACCAAGCAAATGACGTTGGCCATCAATCACAAAAGTGACATCACTGTCGGCTAAGCCTTGACCGTTGTGAAGGGTGGCTTTGACATGATTAAGATCAAGCGAGCTGTGCTGCAATAGTTGTGGTAGCGGAGTGTCAAGTAGGCGGCGTTTACTTGATGATAATAGTTGTTCGGCTGCAGGATTAACGTAACGAATCACTAACGCTTCATCAACTAAGACGATAGCAGTGACTAAATTGTCGAGAATTATGGGCGTAAAGCTAGTATTCACAATCATCATCCTTATTGATAATCAAGCATAAGACGATTGGTGCAAGCGCACACCCGCCGCTGTTAGCTAACGCACCAATTTGGTGCGTTAAAGTGTACTCGGTTTAACAGCGAACAGGCAGGATTTATTGTAAATAGTCGTTACCGTGGTTGAACTGGGCTGTTCTTCGGGCGAACCTGTGATGCGCGATGTAAATAAACCGTAATACTTTCAGATGAAGCAAGGATCTTGCCATTGTTAAGTAATTGGATTTGAATTTGGTGGCTACCGCGATCAATATTGGTTAATTGCCAAGATAACAGGGGTTGAGGTTTGCCGTAAACATGACCATCAATGACTAATTGAGCTTGAAGGTTTTTAGTTAATTTACGATTACTGACGGCGCGAACAGTAATATTACCATCGTTATTACGCAGTGTTTGTTGGTGCAGTGGTGCTAATAAGCTGATGGTTGCAGCTGGAAGTGGCGGTTCTATTTCAGCTGTGAGCGTTACAATATCGATGCTGTTAACCTGATTGTGCTCTGTCATGGTTGATTGGGATTGTACTTCTGTAACCGATAGCTCAACCGCGCTGGCCTGTGGTACTTCCGGAGTATCACTAAAATGGACCACGCCATTGTCGTCAGTCCAAGAATAAATAGTTGTCGCTACGGCGGTGGTCGCTGCTGTGGTAAATAATAGCATTGATATCAGATTAATGAGTTTCATCCATTAACTCTCCAGCAAGACCTTAATGGTCAGTAAGTCCTGTATTGTTGCCGCTTTCGCTGAGGTAGCAAGATCAAAAAGGCCTGCATGTGAAGCAGGCCTAAATCTTTATTGTTAAGTAATTAAGTGATTACTTAAACAGAGTAGTAAAGTTCAAACTCTAATGGGTGCACAGCCATATTGATTTTCTCTACATCTTGCGATTTTAGTGTGATGTAAGAATCAATAAAGTCGTTAGAGAATACGCCACCAGAGGTTAAGAATTCACGATCTTCGTCAAGCGCTTGTAGTGCACCTTGTAGTGACTCAGCTACTTTTGGAATCTCTGCAGCTTCTTCTGCTGGTAAGTCGTATAGATCTTTATCCATCGCTTCACCCGGGTGGATCTTATTAGCGATGCCGTCAAGACCAGCCATTAGCATTGCAGCAAAGGCGAGGTATGGGTTGGCTGCTGGATCACCAAAGCGTACTTCGATACGACGTGCTTTTGGACTTGGTACTACTGGAATACGGATAGATGCTGAACGGTTACGTGCCGAGTAAGCCAACATAACAGGAGCTTCATAGCCAGGGACTAGACGCTTGTACGAGTTAGTTGATGGGTTCGCAAAGGCGTTGATTGCACGTGCGTGCTTGATGATACCACCGATGTAGAACAGCGCCATTTCAGATAGGCCGCCGTACTTATCACCTGCAAATAGGTTTACACCGTCTTTTGCTAGTGACATGTGTACGTGCATACCAGAGCCGTTATCACCCACTAATGGTTTAGGCATAAAGGTTGCTGTTTTGCCAAATGCGTGAGCAACGTTATGAACTACATACTTATAAATCTGAATTTCATCAGCTTTATTGGTAAGGGTATTGAAACGGGTTGCGATTTCGTTTTGGCCTGCCGTTGCTACTTCATGGTGGTGAGCTTCAACAACAAGTCCCATCTCTTCCATGATTAGGCACATTGCAGAACGAATATCTTGTGATGAATCAACTGGTGCTACTGGAAAGTAGCCGCCTTTTACGCCTGGGCGGTGACCTTTGTTACCACCTTCGATGCTAGCGCCGCTGTTCCATGCTGCTTCAATGTCGTCAATCTTAAAGAATGAGCCAGACATATCAGTGTTGAACTTAACATCGTCAAATAAGAAGAACTCTGGCTCAGGACCAACAAGTACATTGTCAGCAAAACCAGCCGAACGCATAAATTCTTCTGCACGCTTAGCGATTGAGCGAGGATCGCGATCGTAGCCTTGCATTGTTGCTGGCTCAAGAATATCACAACGAATGTTTAGGGTTGCGTCTTCAGTAAATGGGTCAAGTACCGCACTTGCTGCGTCAGGCATCATCACCATGTCTGATTCGTTAATACCTTTCCAGCCTGCAACTGAAGAGCCATCAAACATTTTGCCTTCTTCAAAGAAATCAGCATCGATTTGGTGAGATGGAATAGAAATGTGCTGTTCTTTACCTTTGGTATCGGTAAAACGTAGGTCAATAAACTTAACTTCATTTTCCTGGATCAGCGCTAGTACGTTTTCAACTGACATCTTGAGTAACCTCCGGTGTTATTTAGGGCGATGGCCGCAAACTTTTGCTCATGTTTAGCGTGAGCGAATCTAAAAGTGTTAAAGCGAAAACCATGCCAACTTTTAAAAGCCCCAAAAAAGGCGGGTTTGCCATATTATTGGAACTTTTTCCTGTCCTGTTTGCACTATTGTGGTGAACGGTTGCACCAATTTGGTGCTTTGACAATTGTTATTGAAAAGAGGGTAATATCTTTCAATACATTCATCCATTTAATAGTCACACTACTATGGTGATGAGGGCAAATATTGTCAATCCACTCGGTGATAATTAGGTGTTTTTTTTGCTAAATAATGGTCAGTAAGCTGTAAATGAAAAGTGATATAGATCTCATTTTGAGTCCATTTAGGGGAATTTATCGTACGAATAAAGGGGTTAAAAAAAATAAAAATAGCCAAAAAAGTGAGTAAAAATGCGGCTCTAGAGTGATTTTTAAAAAAAGCTGGTGATATAAATCACATATTGCGTGGGTTTTAGAGTAAAATCTGTTAAATTATGAGCCGTTTTTTTAATCAAGTAGCCTCTAGTAAGACGCTGCATGTTCTGAGTGAATGTGAAACTAATGTCTAATCAATCGATCGATAAATTAAGAAATATCGCAATTATTGCTCACGTTGACCACGGTAAAACTACCTTGGTTGATAAACTTCTACAGCAATCTGGCACGTTAGAGGGTCGCGGCGAAGCCGAAGAACGTGTGATGGACTCTAACGATATCGAAAAAGAGCGTGGCATTACCATTCTTGCTAAGAACACAGCAATTAACTGGAATGACTACCGTATCAATATCGTAGACACCCCTGGACACGCAGACTTCGGTGGTGAAGTTGAACGTATCATGTCTATGGTTGACTCTGTATTGCTTATCGTTGACGCAGTTGATGGTCCTATGCCTCAAACACGTTTCGTAACTCAAAAAGCGTTCGCATACGGTCTTAAGCCAATCGTTGTAATCAACAAGATTGACCGTCCAGGTGCACGTCCTGAGTGGGTTATGGATCAAATCTTTGACCTATTTGACAACCTAGGCGCAACTGATGAGCAACTAGATTTCCAAGTGGTTTATGCATCAGCACTAAACGGTTGGGCTACTTTAGAAGAAGGCGAAATTGGCGAGAACATGGAACCATTGTTCCAATCTATCGTTGATAACGTTGCAGCGCCTTCAGTAGACGTTGATGGCCCACTACAGATGCAAATCTCTCAGCTAGATTACAGCTCTTACGTTGGTGTTATCGGTGTTGCGCGTATCACTCGTGGTACAGTGAAAGCTAACCAACAAGTAACTATCGTAGGTGCTGACGGTTCTAAGCGTAACGGTAAAGTAGGTACAGTTCTAGGTTACCTAGGTCTTGAGCGTCATGAAGTTGAAGAAGCGAAAGCGGGCGACATCATTGCTATCACAGGTCTTGGCGAGCTGAAGATTTCTGACACTATTTGTGATCAAAACTGTGTTGAAGCACTAACGCCGCTTTCTGTTGATGAACCAACAGTTACTATGACTTTCCAAGTAAACAACTCTCCGTTTGCTGGTAAAGAAGGTAAGTTCGTTACTTCACGTAACATCCTAGAGCGTCTTCAAAAAGAACTAGTACACAACGTTGCACTACGTGTTGAAGAGACAACTGACCCAGACAAATTCCGCGTATCAGGCCGTGGTGAACTTCACCTATCTATCCTGATCGAAAACATGCGTCGTGAAGGCTACGAGCTAGCAGTATCACGTCCAGAAGTTATCATTAAAGAAGAAGACGGCCAGCTAATGGAACCGTTTGAAACTGTGACTATCGACGTGGTGGAAGAGCACCAAGGCGGTATCATGGAGAACATCGGTCTTCGTAAAGGTGAGCTAACTGATATGGCACCAGATGGTAAGGGCCGTGTTCGCATGGACTTCATGATGCCTTCTCGTGGTCTTATCGGTTTCCAAACTGAGTTTATGACACTGACTTCAGGTTCAGGTCTTCTTTACCATACGTTTGATCACTACGGTCCTCACAAGGGCGGTACTATCGGTCAACGTAACAACGGTGTATTGATTTCTAACGCAACAGGTAAAGCACTGACTTACGCACTGTTTAACCTACAAGAGCGTGGTCGTCTATTTACTGAGCACGCAGACGAAGTTTACGAAGGTCAAATCATCGGTATTCATAACCGTTCTAACGACCTTACAGTTAACTGTCTGAAGGGTAAGCAGCTAACAAACGTTCGTGCTTCTGGTACTGACGAAGCGCAAACTCTTTCTCCTGCTATCAAGTACACACTTGAGCAAGCACTAGAATTCATCGATAACGATGAGTTAGTAGAAGTGACACCTGTAAGCATTCGTATCCGTAAGAAACTTCTTACTGAAAACGATCGTAAACGTGCAGGTCGTAGCGGTAAGTAATTACCTCTAGCTGAACGATACTAATACAATCCCTCGCTTGGCAACAAGCGGGGGATTGTTGTATTTAAGAACCATGAAAATGTTATTGAGACAAAAAAGAGCTAACTTCACAGTTAGCTCTTTTTTTATCGGAATGAAAGGGTGATAGTGGCGCTTATTTTTTCAAATGACCAATAAAGCGATTTGATTCTGCAATGGCACTGTTCATATCACGAATAGCACCTGAGATTTCAGTTTGTAATGCATTAAATTGCCCTTGAAGAGAGCCTATTGCCGCTGCATTGAGGTTATGCTTAAGATAAAGGGTGTTGTCACGTAAAGTATCTAAAACTGGCTCCATCTTCTTCTCAGCGCGTTTCATCGCAGTTAACATTTTATTATAAGATAGTTTTGTTGTTTGTAATTTACGCTGGCTGTCGCGTTTAAGCGTCGCACTTTTATATAGCGCTAGTTCTTGTTGCCACTCTTCAAACATCGCATTGGAAACATCTTCAATTGCAGCAATACGATCATTAACGTTTTTTACTGCGGCTTCACTCTTTTTATATTGGCTATCAACATCTTGATAAGCTGCTTCAAGTTCGCCACCATCAAATTGATTCAGTGCTTTGAGACCTTCAAGAGCGCTGGTAAATTGTTTTTGGGCATTTTGTTGAGCTTGGTTAGCATCCTCAACGCGATCGACCATGATGTCGCGTTTATAAACGCCAACTTTTTCCATTGCCGAATAATAGGCCGTTTGACAGCCTGAAAGTAGGCTCACACTTAAAAAGATTGCAATAAAATAAGGCATGTTTTGCTCCTTGGTAAGACATGCAAAATAACAAATAAAGACTATAACCGCGCTGTGCTAAAGTAACCGTTTCGATGGTGAAATATTGATAACAGCATCTAACGTTAACATGACTGCTTAGCATAACTTATAGATAGAAAACTCTATTATGGCTGACAAAAAACAACCTGTGAAATTTGTATGGCAGCAACGATTGCCGCGAATAATGGAATATTTTGGTTATTTAATCCAGCGTGTTAACCATGATCGCTTGACAGTAACCGCAGGATCAATGGCTTATGTGACCTTGCTGTCGTTAGTGCCGTTGTTAACAGTGGTTGTTTCGGCGTTATCTGCGGTACCAGCTTTTGCAGGGGTTGGCGATCAAGTACAAAAGTTTGTGATCACTAACTTTGTACCCGCAGCAGGGGCTGTGGTAACAACCTACCTTAATGAGTTTATTGTTAATGCTGGCAAAATGACTGTGGTTGGAATTGGAGCATTATTTGTCGTAGCTATGATGCTCATTTCTTCGATTGATAAAGCACTTAACTATATTTGGCGGGTAAAGAAAAAGCGTCGCTGGGTAATATCATTAGCAGTATATTGGATGATTCTGACTTTAGGTCCTATTCTTTTGGGTTCTAGTATTGCATTAAGCTCATACTTAGGTTCATTGGTATTACTTGATCATCAAACATTACATGGTGTCGTGCAACAGTCATTGCTATGGTTGCCGTCAATGATGTCAGGGTTGGCTTTCTTATTGCTTTATGCACTAGTACCTAATTGTAAAGTAACCTTTAAACATGCATTGATAGGAGCGTTGTGTAGTAGTGTTTTATTTGAGTTAAGTAAAAAAGGCTTTGTGATTTATTTAGCTCATTTTCATTCCTATCAAATGATCTATGGTGCTTTGTCTGTGATCCCTATTTTATTTGTATGGGTTTATTTATGTTGGTGTATTGTGTTGCTTGGGGCTGAAATTACTGCCAGTTTAGGTGAGCGTGGTTTTTGGGATGTGAGTCCACTTCGTTCACCAACAAGGTTAACTAATAGTGACCAAGATTTAATTAATAAAAAGGAATAATAATGATTGCGCTAATTCAACGGGTGAGTGAAGCCAGTGTTACCGTTGACGGTCAGATAACCGGAGCGATTGGCTGTGGGTTATTAGTGCTGCTTGGAGTTGAAAAAGGTGATGATGAAGCCAAAGCCAAAAAGTTACGCGATAAGGTATTGGGCTATCGTATCTTTAGCGATGCTGACGATAAAATGAATCTTAATGTTCAGCAAGCTCAAGGTAGCGTGTTGGTCGTTTCACAATTTACATTAGCAGCAGATACTAAAAAAGGCATGCGTCCTGGATTTTCTGCAGGTGCTGCACCGATTGAAGCGGAACGTCTGTACCAATACTTTGTCGAACAATGTAAAGCAGAGTCGATTACTACTGAAACTGGTGTTTTTGGTGCTGATATGAAAGTGGCATTAGTTAATGATGGTCCCGTGACTTTTTGGCTACAGGTTTAACCGCGCTATTTGCACATTGTGGGTGCAAAATTGCAGACGATTAAGAAGAGAGGAAATGGATGTTTCGATTAATCACTCCGCAAACAGAATCACAATTGGCGAGTTACTATTATTTTCGCTGGCAAATGTTGCGTCAGCCATGGCAAATGCCACTGGGATCAGAGCGTGATGCGTATGATGATGTCAGTGCCCATCGAATGTTGGTAGATAGCCATGATAACGTGGTCGCAATTGGACGGTTATATTTGACACCCGATAATGAAGGCCAAATTCGTTATATGGCGGTTGATGCTTCAGTGCGTCATCATGGCTTAGGCGGGATGATTTTATTAGCACTTGAATCTTTAGCGCGTTATGACGGCGCTAAGCGGTTAGTGTGTAATGCGCGTGAGGCGGCTATTCCATTTTATCTTAAAAATGGTTTTGAAAGTCGTGGCGAGCTAAGTGATGAGCATGGTCCAATGCGTCATCAGCAGATGGTGAAACCATTACCCCCCTTAACGGATGTTGCTCGCCAGCCACAATGGTGCCAAGAACTACAAACATTATGGCAAAACCAAATTCCGATCAGTGACAAAATGGGGATTAAAATTAATCAGTACACGGGTTATCGATTTGAAGTCAGCGCACTATTTAATGCTAATTTAAATCCCAATGAATTTATGTTTGCTGGCAGTATTTTTACCATGGCAACCCTCGCTGGGTGGGGATTTATTTGGTTGTTGCTAAAAGAGCGTGGCTTGCAGGGTAATATTATTTTGGTTGATAGTCATATACGTTACTCTGCGCCAGTAACAGAACGGCCGATCGCAGTTACTACCCTTGAGCATCTACGTGGTGATTTTGATCGTATTACTCAAGGGCGTAAAGGGCGAGTGACTGTCGATGTGAATGTTCAATGTGGTAAAGCGGTATCTTCAACTTTTACTGGCACATATTTAGTATTACCGTTGCAGGATGAATCCACCGTGACTGTGGATACTCCTTGAAGCCATTCTTTAATTAACTGCTGACAGCCCGTCGTCAATTTAAGTTTAAGTTGCTGTTGCTTGGTATCTGTTAAGTTCCAACGACTGTCAATATTTAGCGCGAAACCTTTAGCCATGGCTGTTAATGGTTGCATTTGGATTGTACCGTGTTGGGCTGTAAGTATCAGTGGTGTTGCTGTTAATGGTAACTCAGGTACTGTTGCCGTTTGATTGATGGTTGAAAAATTCGATTGCTGCCACTGAGTGAATAATTGCTGTGGTGTGATATTGATTAACGCTAATTGGCGAAAATCAGCGTTAGCAGTGCCACTTAAGTGATGATTAAAATCAGCTTGCGTGCCAGCCAGTCCATGAAGCTTTATTTGAGTATCAATAGCCCCGGTGAGCGGTAAGGGCAATGATAGCCATTGAGATAGCGTTTGTGCAGGCATACTGTCGCCCACAAGAGTTAATTGCCATGGGCGCAGTGGATTATTCAGTGCGACTCTTGCACGTGCCTTTAACATGCCGTGGTTAAACGGTAATACTAATTTATCGACCTGCCATTGACCGGCATTGCTGTGCATAGTTGTAATAGCTTGGTTGATGATCACTTGATTGATACTACCAAAGCCTAAGTTAGCTTCTATCTGTCCTTGCCATAATCCCCACTGGTTGTTTTGTTTTAATACCGCGTTTTGAGCATCAATATCAATCCCTGCCAGTTGAAATGGCATCGCTGTTGCAGATGAAGTGATCTGACTATTATTAATATTAAGATTTTTAAAGATTACATCGGTGTATTGATGTTGCCATTGCTGCCATAGTTGCGGCCAATCTTTGTCTAAAAACCATTTAATACCACTGGCTTTTAAATCACGCACAAATAATTGCTGCGGATCGATCCAACCATCGACACGAACAAACCCTTCCATCATATGTGCTGACATACCATGACTGATAATTTGTTGGGGCATAAATTGTAGCTCAGCTAATGGCTGCTCAAAATTGAGCTGATGCCACTGTGCATGACTTGCACTGAACGATAATCGGCTATTTTGTTGCTGCCAATAGTTCTGTGGCCAGTGCCAGTTTTGGAGTGATAGATTAATATTATCAGCACTCCATTGTGGTAATTCAACACTGCTATCAATGACATCTAATCGTTTTATATTGATCGCGGTAAGCGGTACAAGGTGGTGGGTTAATTGTTGCTGCCAATCATTAACTAACTGTTGATCTTGTAAGCGGAATTTATTGAGTGTCAGTTGATCGATAGTCAAGCTATGGTCGGTACTATTGAACTGTGCTTGAGCCGTTATTTTAGCCTGATGCCACAGTCCAGAAATACCATTAAATTGCCATTGTTGGTGGTGCTTATTGGCATTGATCAGTAATTGCTGTAATTCAAATTTATGCCATTTTATGCTGGTGGCACTCATTTTTAAGCTGCCATTAAAACTTTGCCACCATGGTGTATTGGCTGCGGGTGTTTGCCAATTATCGATTTGAATTAAACCATGCTTAATTGCAAGTGTTGGAGTGTTGAGGTTGGTATTATTAAACACCAAGCGTTTGATTGTGAGTGGCGGTAGGGTGGTTAATAACGGCATATTAGCAGAGGTGATATTGTTAATCTGTATTCCGTCAAATACCAACTTATCCTCGGTTATACTGGATTTGGACAGCCATAGTTGAATACTGTCAGCGTGGATCAGTACTTGTTGATTTTCAGTGACTTCAGCATGTTCAAATCGTATCTGATAAGGGGTGCGAATATCATAATCAATGTTTTTGGCAAAGACTTGATAGGGCGATACTTGGGCAAGGATAAAATTAATCAGCGGCTGATTATAGCGGCTGTGTAATAGTCCTATGAGAGTGGTTAAACTCACCACGACTATTAACACCAAAATAAGCACTGATTTGCGAAGTAGTCGCATAAAATTTCCTCGTAAGCTGAAGGCACTATATCAATTTTAATGGCTTGTTGAGGGTGGGGGAAAAATTGTTTTTTAGCAAGCGCTTTGGTGAAAGCTTAGCTGTGGAATATTCGTGTTAAAAAAACAGCCTCTATAACTAGAGGCTGTTAGCGGTTAATCGGTGTGATATTTTAATTAACCCAGTTGTGGCCCGGCAGTAACTAACTGTTGGCCTTCTTGAGTATCGGTGTACTTATCAAAGTTAACAATAAAGCGATTTGCTAAATCTTCAGCTTTGCTTTGCCACTGTAGAGGATCAGTGTAAGTATCACGTGGATCAAGAATAGTTGGATCAACACCCGGTAATGATGTTGGCACCGTTAGATTAAAAATTGGAATTTGCTTGGTGTTTGCATTATCAATTGAGCCATCAAGGATTGCATCAATGATTGCACGCGTGTCTTGAATTGAAATACGTTTACCTGTGCCGTTCCATCCCGTGTTTACTAAGTAAGCTTCAGCACCTGCATCTTCCATACGCTTTACTAATACTTCAGCATATTGGGTTGGATGTAAGGTTAAGAATGCATTACCAAAACAAGCAGAGAAAGTTGGTGTTGGTTCAGTAATACCACGCTCAGTACCGGCTAATTTAGCAGTAAAGCCTGAAAGGAAATGATATTTTGTTTGCTCTGGTGTCAATTTAGATACCGGAGGCAATACACCAAAAGCATCAGCAGATAAGAAGATCACTTTATTAGCATGACCGCCTTTTGATACTGGCTTAACGATATTTTCGATATGGTAAATAGGGTAAGAAACACGGGTATTTTCAGTTTTTGAATTATCGTCAAAATTAATTGAACCATCACTGCGAACACTAACGTTTTCTAATAATGCATCACGACGAATGGCATTATAGATATCAGGCTCAGCTTCTTTCGATAGGTTGATAGTTTTTGCGTAGCAACCACCCTCAAAGTTAAATACGCCATTGTCATCCCAACCGTGCTCATCATCACCGATTAGTGCGCGCTTAGGATCTGTTGATAAGGTTGTTTTACCTGTGCCTGAAAGGCCAAAGAATACTGCAACATCGCCTTCATTACCCATATTGGCAGAGCAGTGCATTGATGCAATACCTTGTAGCGGTAAGAAGTAGTTCATCATAGCGAACATACCTTTCTTCATCTCACCACCGTACCAAGTACCACCAATCAGTTGCATTTTTTCACTTAGATTGAAAACCGTGAAGTTTTCAGAGTTCATGCCGTGCTCTTGCCATTTAGGGTTTGTACACTTAGAACCATTCATGATCACAAAATCAGGTTCGAAGTTTTCAAGTTCAGCATCTGTTGGACGAATAAACATGTTTTTTACAAAGTGCGCTTGCCATGCCACTTCAGTGATCACTCGAATACAAAGCCGAGTATCAGGGTTTGCACCACAATAACCATCAATAACAAACAGACGCTTGTTTGATAGTTGGTTAGTCACTAATTCCTTAAGATCTAACCATGCAGTTTGAGTTAGCGCTTTATTGTCATTTTTACCTTGATCTGACCACCACAATGTATCTTTAGTGGTGTTGTCACGCACAATGAATTTATCTTGTGGTGAGCGGCCAGTAAAAATGCCTGTATCAACCGATACCGCACCTAATTCAGTAACAATCCCACGCTCGTAGCCTTCTAGTTCAGGTTTTGTCTCTTCATTGAAAAGAACCTCATAAGAAGGGTTACGAATAACATCTGTAACATTGGTAATACCGTATTGGGATAAATCCATGTTGTTTGCAACCTTATTATCGACACAAGTAGTGATCATTGGTGCTCCTAGGGTAAGATGTTGATTAACTGTCAATCATGCTAACAACCCTAAATCGCTAAATCAGGGATGGTCATCAAAAAATCAACCATCGTAATGTTAATTTTAGGTAAAAATATCGAAACGGCGAGGGGTTTTATTTTGCGTAAATGTTAAAATTTATATGTTGTGATTGTGGTCAATATTTGTGCTTCTCGGTTGCAAAAAAAACACAATTAAAATGGCAATATAAATTTATATACGCTGTGGCTATGTTTGCAGGGGGAAATTAATATCAAAAAAAGCCGACATTATTTGTCGGCTAAAAAAGAGTGGTGAGTGGCTGAGCTCGAATTAGTGAACTTGATCACTATCAGCGGAGTTAGCGCTGTTATCACGTAGTGCTGCAATATCAATACTGTCGAAGTCATAGCTAGTACCACAGTAATCACAATGCAGTGATACTTTGCCATTTTCAGCAATGATTTGATCAATTTCTTGTGGCTGTACAGTCATAATGGCAGCAGCACTGCGATCACGTGAGCAACCGCACTCAAAGCTGACAGCTTGAGGATCAAATAGTTGAACTTGTTCTTGGTGGTAAAGACGATATAGCACATCTTGTGCTTCTAATGTAAATAGTTCTTCATCTTTAACGGTTTCAGTTAACGCTTCTAAATGTTCAAAGTCGCCTTCAGTACCAGTACCATCTGGCATGATTTGTAATAGCATACCAGCAGCTCTTACTTGGCCGTCAATTTCACCAGTACGTAACCAAATACGGGTTTTTAGTTGCTCTGAATTTTTAAAGTAGCTTTCAAGGCACTCAACCAAACTATCGCCATCAAGACCAACCATACCTTGGTAACGCTCACCTTTCGTTGGTGTAATTGTAATCACCATATGGCCTTTACCCATTAGGTCATGAATAGTGCCGTCTTTAATATCACCCTTCCAACGTGCTACACCGCGTAACTGTTGATTATGATCGCCATTGATAACCGCTAGACTTACAGGGCCATCGCCTTGTACTTGTACGGTGATTGAACCTTCAAATTTTAAAGTGGCAGTTAATAAGCTGGTCGCTACCAATAACTCACCTAACAATGTTGCCACTGGTGCTGGGTAATTTTTATCAGCAATAATTTGTTGGTAAGTTTGGCTTAATTGTACCAATTCACCACGAACGGCTGCGCCATCGAAAAGGTAACGGTTTAAACTATCGTTTGTCATGAGTATGTATTCTCCAGCTATAGAGCCAACCTAGTGAGGCATAAAAGGAACAGTAATTACTTTATGGTCAACGTTGCAACCTCGGCGGCTAAACCGTTGCAATAAAGTACTCACAGTTAAAATTATAAATTAAATAGGTTGGCACTTGGTTATTTATTCAGATGAGTTAATGTTTTTGAATCGCATAATATCGCGACGTTGCTTTTTATCTGGCCGTTTTTCAGGGCTCGGATTATCGTAAGCATTGAGTTTGCGCATTTTGGCAGTTTGTTCACGGGTAGCAATACTTTGAGCGGTTTCTTGATATAGCAACTGCGCTTCTGGTGCGCCACGGCGACAATCTGAGATTTGTTCAATGGTGATGATTTTCTCATCGTTACCCTGGCGTAATTTTACTACGGCGCCAAGCTCAATAATCTTGCTTGGTTTTGAACGCTGGCCATTGTACTGCACTTTACCACCGTCAATCATGGTACGAGCAATTGAACGTGTTTTGTAAAACCGGGCTGCCCATAACCATTTATCAAGACGAACCTGTTTAATGTTTGGGGTATTTTGACCCATCATGGTGCCTATATTAGTTAAAACGATAAATTATCACATTTTGCTGATAGCAGCAGTAACGTGACTATTTAGTATAAATGGTGATATTAGCCGAGGATTTCAATCACTGAATAAGAATTTATTACAAAAAATCATTAAATTCTTAGATACTATGGTGTTTTGTTGGGATTATTAAATAGTATTTCGTTAATTAACAGGCGATCATAGTCCGTTCAATTTCAAAGTGCGATTGCACTGCATTTATTTGTTTAATGGTAGTTGGTATTTTAACAATGGATTTCACTATGTCTGTTTCAAAGTGGTTTGCTGTAGCTGCAACCAAACGTCCGTTATCATTACAATTAATCACACGTCTTTTAACTGGCCTTTTAGTGGTGATATTTGCTTGGGTTAGTGGTCGTTTAGTGTGGTCTATTGTTGAGCCAGCTCCTGTTGTTGCCCGTTGGCAGCCGTTAACCGTCAGTGTTAATACTTCTCAACAGCAATTACCGGTTAATGAAATATTAAGCTTGAATTTATTTGGCCGGTATCAGGCCAATGCTGCTCCTGTGGCCGCAAAACCGGTTAAACAAGATGCACCTCAAACCCAGTTACGATTAACATTAGTTGGTGTGGTGGCAAGTTCTACGCCATCAAAAGCATTGGCTGTGGTCACCAATAATGGCAAACAAAACACTTATGGTGTTAACGAAGTGATTGATAATACGCGTGCAACCTTGATCGCGGTATATAACGATCGGGTTATCATTCGTAATAATGGTCGTGATGAAACCTTGATGCTTGAAGGGTTAAAATTCACTAAACCATCAGCGACGGTTACCACCTCTCAACGTAAGTCTCCGCAAAGTAATGGCAATGCTGCTGAATTAGCCAAGATAAAGCAAGAAATCTTATCTGAGCCTCAAACACTATTCAGTTATATCCGTTTATCTCAGGTGAAAAAAGATGGCCAAATTGAAGGTTATCGAGTTAATCCGGGTAAAAATAGAATTTTATTTGATCAGGTTGGTCTTAAGGCTAATGATCTTGCAGTGAGTATTAATGGTAATAGCCTTACCGATCCTGCAATTATGGCCAAACTTTGGGGTGAGTTGTCTTCAGCCACTGATTTTACACTGACGGTTAAACGTGATGGTCAGTTACATGATATCCACATTGAGCTGCAATAACACTTTAGTGCTGAGCTTGAAATGAATATGCGATAAAGCAGGAGTTTTTTTGTGAAAAAATGGATGGGTAAAAGTGCCCTATTGTTAGCCAGTGGCTTGTTTTGTACTCAAGCAATGGCCGATGAATTAAGTGCGAATTTTAAAGGCACTGACATTCAAGAGTTCATCAACATTGTTGGTCGCACTTTACATAAAACAATTATTATCGATCCCGCTGTGCGTGGGCAAGTCAATGTGCGCAGTTATGATTTATTGAACGAAGAGCAATATTACCGTTTCTTCCTTAATGTGCTTGATGTCTATGGTTACGCTGTGGTGACCATGGATGATGGCGTGATGAAAGTTATTCGTGATAAAGATGCTAAAACTGCTGCGATTCCAGTAGTGGGCGCCAATGATAAAAACATTCCCGGTGATGCGGTTGTTACCCGTGTGATTGCGGTTAAAAATGTATCCGTTCGTGAATTGTCACCGTTATTACGCCAACTTAATGATAACGCTGGCGCGGGTAACGTCGTGCATTATGACCCGGCTAATATCATTATGATCACTGGTCGTGCTGCAGTGGTCAATCGCTTAGCTGAAATCATTGAGCGTGTTGACCGTGCGGGTAATAAAGACGTGACAGTGGTGTCACTGAATAATGCCTCAGCATCAGAAATGGTACGTATTATTGATTCACTCAATAAAAGTGCTGAAGCTAAATCAACCCCAAGTTTTCTGATCCCTAAAGCGGTTGCTGATGAGCGCACTAACTCTGTGTTAATTTCTGGCGATCCTAAAGTGCGTGAGCGATTAAAGAAACTGATCCATCGTTTAGATAAAGAGATGGCTGTTAGCGGTAATAGCCGCGTGTTTTACCTTAAATACGCCAAAGCTGAAGATTTAGTCGATGTTTTAAAAGGGGTGTCTGAAAATGTTCAAGCATCAACTAAGGGCAATGTAGGTCAGAGCGCAAGTAAAGATGATGTAATGATCTCGGCCCATGCGCCAACAAACTCACTAATCATTTCAGCACCAGCAGATGTAATGAAACGCTTAGAGTCGATCATTGCTCAACTCGATATTCGTCGTGCACAAGTCCATATCGAAGCGATGATTGTTGAAGTACAAGAAGGTGAAGGGGTTGATTTTGGGGTTCAATGGGGATCTCAAGATGGCGGTGTGATCCAGTTTGGTAACAGCAGTGCGCCAATTGGTGGTTTGTTATCAGCCCAAGAAGCAGGAAAAGATACCACTTCGGTGCAACATGGCACCGATTCTAACGGTAAACCTTATACCACCGAAACCACCGAAAGTGGTGATTTAGCGCCAATGGCAACTTTCTTAGGTGGCGTCAAAGGTGCCGCTGCGGCAATTGCATTGGGGGATTGGACTGCACTTGTTACTGCAGTGCAAGCTAACCGTAACGTCAATGTGTTATCAACGCCTAATGTGACGGTGCTGGATAACCAAGAAGCGAACCTTTCTGTCGGTCAAGAAGTACCTGTCACCACAGGCTCGCAAACCGGTTCCAATAACGATAATCCATTTACCACTGTTGAACGTAAAGATGTTGGTATTCAGCTCAAAGTGACGCCGCAAATCAATGAAGGTGACTCAGTACAGATGAAGATCGAGCAAGTGGTGTCGCAAGTTGCCGATGCTAATGGTGCGGTTGATATTCGCTTTGATAAACGTGAGCTAACCACATCGGTACTGGTTAAAGATGGCAACATGATTGCGTTGGGTGGTTTGATGCAAGAGAAGACCCTTGAATCTGAGCAGAAAGTGCCAATTTTAGGTGATATTCCAGTATTGGGTGCGTTATTCCGTTCGACCAATAATCAAACTGAAAAAACTAATTTGATGATTTTTATTCGTCCAACCATTTTACGTGATGGCATGAGTGCCGATGGCATGACACAACGTAAATATAACTACATTCGTGCTCAACAGTTATACCAAGCAGATAAAGGCATGCGTTTAATGGATGCAGAAATGCCGGTTATTCCAAAATATGGTGATGATATGGCGCTACCTGCTGAAGTGCGCGCGTTTGTATCGCAGTTGGAGAAGCACTAATGGCAGATGAGTCGTTGGCATTAGAAACTGCAGTGTTATTTAGATTGCCGTTTTCTTTTGCCAAGCGCCATCATGTGGTGATTGAAGCTAATCAACAAGGATGGCAGTTATATTATTGCGGTCAGCTATCTGCAATCGTACTGGCAGAAGTGCGCCGTGTCGTCGGTGATGGTTTTTATCCGGTTGAGTTATCTGAGTCGCAATTTGAGCAAAAGCTCACTGATGCGTATCAACGTGATTCGTCAGAAGCACGTCAGTTGATGGAAGACTTAGGTTCTGATAGCGATGACTTTTTCTCACTGGCAGAAGAATTACCTGAAACTGAAGATTTGCTTGAATCAGAAGATGATGCGCCAATCATTAAATTGATTAACGCGATGCTAGCTGAAGCGATCAAAGAAGGTGCATCAGATATTCATATCGAAACCTTTGAAAAAGTGTTGTCCATTCGCTTCCGTGTTGATGGCATGTTACGTGAAGTATTACAGCCAAGCCGTAAGTTAGCGCCATTATTAGTGTCGCGGATTAAAGTTATGGCGAAGTTGGACATTGCTGAAAAGCGTATTCCACAAGATGGTCGTATTTCATTACGTATCGGTGGTCGTGCGGTGGATGTGCGAGTATCAACCATGCCATCGTCACACGGTGAGCGCGTAGTGTTACGTTTGTTAGATAAAAATGCGACTCGTCTCGACTTACACAGCTTAGGTATGACAGCCACTAACCATGAAGCGTTTAGAAAGATCATCGAACGCCCTCATGGCATCATTTTGGTTACCGGTCCGACTGGTTCGGGTAAATCAACTACCCTATATGCCGGTTTGCAAGAGCTAAACAGTGCTGAGCGCAATATTCTAACGGTTGAAGACCCGATTGAATTTGATATCGATGGTATTGGTCAAACTCAAGTAAACAGCAAGGTTGATATGACTTTTGCTCGTGGTTTACGTGCCATTTTACGTCAAGATCCCGATGTGGTGATGATTGGTGAGATCCGTGATTTAGAAACCGCGGCCATCGCTGTGCAAGCATCGTTAACCGGTCACATGGTGTTATCGACTTTGCACACTAACACGGCGGTGGGTGCTATCACACGTTTACGTGATATGGGAATTGAACCGTTCTTGGTGTCATCATCATTATTAGGTGTGTTAGCTCAACGCTTGGTGCGAACTTTATGTAGTGAGTGTCGTCAACCTTATGAGGCTGATACTGAGCAGAAAAAACTGTTTATGTTAACCGCTGCCGATAGTCTGACCTTGTACCGGCCATGTGGTTGTGACAAGTGTAATTTTAAAGGTTACCGCGGCCGTACAGGTATTCATGAATTGCTGCAGATTGATGAACATGTTCAAGAGTTGATTCATGCGGAAGCGGGTGAGCAAGCGATTGAAAAATATGTTCGTCAAACCACACCAAGTATTCGTGACGATGGTCTTGCCAAGGTACGTCAAGGGATCACCACACTTGAAGAAGTGATGCGTGTAACCAAGGAGAGCTAATGGCGGCGTTTGAATATAAAGCATTAGATGCCAAAGGTCGGCAAAAGAAAGGGGTATTAGAAGGTGATACCTCGCGTCAAGTAAGGCAACAGTTGCGAGAACAAGGACTGGTGCCGATTGAAGTTAACCAAACCTCAGGTCAAGGTAAAAAAGCAGCGGCAGCACCGAGTAAGTTCACTTTTCGACGTGGGATTAGTACCAATGAATTAGCGCTGATCACCCGTCAGTTAGCAACATTGGTGCAGGCATCAATGCCACTGGAAGAATGTATTAAAGCGGTGGCTGAGCAAAATGAAAAGCCGCGTTTAAAAAATATTCTACTGGCAGTACGTTCGCGTGTAGTTGAAGGCTATACCTTGGCTGACAGTATGGCGGAATATCCGCATGTATTTGATCAGTTATTTCGTGCCATGGTTGCCGCGGGTGAGAAGTCAGGTCATTTAGATACCATCTTAAACCGTTTGGCTGATTACAGTGAAAATCGTCAACAGATGCGTAGCAAGTTGCAGCAAGCGATGATTTACCCATTAATGCTAACGCTGGTGGCGGTGTCGGTGGTGGCGTTTTTGTTAGCGACTGTAGTGCCAAAAATTGTCGATCAATTTGTGCAAATGAATCAAGGTTTACCGGCGATCACTGAAGTGTTATTGGCCGCCAGTAACTTTGTTCAGCACTGGGGGCTGCTGGTGGTGATAGTGATTATTGCCATGATCACCTTGATTAAAACAGCTTTGAAAAAACCTGCGTTTCGCATCAAATGGGATCGAGCTATTTTACGGTTACCAGTAATCGGTAAAGTTGCTCGCGGGTTAAATACCTCGCGTTTTGCACGTACATTGTCGATTTGTACCTCAAGTGCGATCCCTTTATTGGACGGTATGAAAGTTGCGTCTGACGTAATGACCAATACTTACGTCAATAACAAGATCCTTGAAGCTGCCGATAGAGTGCGTGAAGGTGCAAGTTTACGAGTGTCATTGGAAAAAACCGCTCTGTTTCCACCAATGATGTTACATATGATTGCCAGTGGTGAACGCAGTGGTGAGCTTGAACAAATGCTGACCCGTGCAGCGGATAACCAAGATCGTGATTTTGAATCCTTGGTCAATATGGCGTTAGGAGTATTTGAACCATTATTGATTGTCGCGATGGCGGGAGTGGTGATGTTTATCGTGATTGCAACCTTGATGCCGATTATTGAATTAAACAACATGGTCGGAATGTAGATTTTTCTTTTGGAGGGTGAAAAATGCAACAAAAGCAACGTGGTTTTACGCTGTTAGAAGTAATGGTAGTAATTGTAATCCTTGGGGTATTGGCAAGTTTAGTGGTGCCAAACCTTTTGGGTAACAAAGAAAAAGCGGATCAACAAAAAGCAGTAACCGATATTAGTTCGCTTGAGCAATCATTGGAAATGTACAAGCTCGATAACAGTGTTTTCCCAACGACAGATCAAGGATTAGAAGCATTGGTAACTAAGCCTTCTTCTTCACCTGAGCCGCGCAATTATCGTGATGGTGGCTACATTAAGCGTCTACCTAAAGACCCATGGGGTTACGATTACCAATACGTATCACCGGGCGAGCATGGTGCGGTTGATATCTTCACTCTAGGCGCCGATGGTCAAGAAGGCGGTGACGGTATTAACACTGATATCGGCAACTGGAACATGTTGAACTATAACAAAAAAAGCTAAGAAATAATGATGAAGCGTAATGCAGGTTTTACTCTAATTGAAATTATGTTGGTGTTAGTGCTATTGGCAACCAGTGCCGTTGCTGTGGTGTCGACGTTACCCAACAATAAGCGCGATGAGGTTAAAGAGCAGGCTGTACGTTTTCATCATTTAGCCCAACTTTTGGGTGAGGATGCAATGTTAAATGGGGTTGATTACGGTATTCGTATTGAGCCCCATCAATATTCTTTTTTAACGCTCACCCAAGATGGTTGGCAGCCGTTAGAGGGTGCAAAATTTTTCACCAATGTAAAACTGGAGGCGGGCATTACTGCTAACGTTGAAATTGGTGGCGCATGGAAAGATAAGGACCGACTTTTTAAATCTGAGTCGATGTTTAAAAATGACGACATATTTAAAAAGTCTGATCAGGAAAACAAACAGCGACCACCACAAATAGTGGTGATGGCAAGTGGTGAATACACCCCGTTTACGGTCAGTTTTGAAATCAATAATCAGCATCAATTTTGGCAAGTGGTGGCAGATGAAGTGGGTAATTTAGTGCTATTAGCGCCAGGGCAAACATTCGCCGATCAATTATCGCTACAGGAACAGCCACAGTGAAGCGCTCGCAAGGATTTACTCTATTAGAGGTGTTGGTTGCTTTAGCTATTTTTGCGGTAGCCGCATTAAGTGTGATGCGTGCTGTTAGTCAAAACTTAAATAATTTAGGTTATCTAGAGCAAAAAACCTTGGCCTCAATGGTCGCCGATAATGAATTGGCCCAATTGCATTTAAGTGGCCAGTATCCAAGTTCGGTTAAACGTGGCAAGTCGACATTGGCTGAACGAGACTGGTATTGGACCGTCACCAGCACCAAAACGCAGCAGCAATTGTTGCGTCAAATTGAAGTATCAGTCGCGACTGATCCACAACGTAAACATTCAGTTATTACGGTAAAAACTTATGTCACAAATTAATCGTCGTCAGCAGCAAGGGTTTACCTTACTGGAAGTGTTGGTGGCGATTGCAGTGTTTGCCATGTTGAGTTTATCTGCCAATCAAGTCATTACTAATGTTATGCGTAGCGACGCACAATCAAAAGATCACAATCAGCGTTTACAGGCGATTCAGCGCACCATGATCATGATGGATAATGATTTTCGACAGATTGTTGCGCGAAAATTTAGAGTCGATGCTGAAAAGCCAACCGACAAAATATTGCAAGCGGGTGAGTACCTTTTAGACTCAAGTAGCGAAGGAATCACCTTTGTTCGTAGCGGTTGGCAAAACCCGCAATCTATGTTCCCTCGCGGCGACATTACCCGTGTTGGTTATCGTATTATTGATGATAATTTAGAGCGGGTTTGGTTTCGCTACCCCGATACCGTGGTAGGTGCCAAACCGTTAGTACGGGTGCTACTGACGGGTGTTAGCGATTTAAAATTTGAGTTTTATTACGATAAGCAATGGCATCAAAAGTGGAATAAAGCCGATAGTTTGCCTGCGGGGATCAAAGTTATTATGACCTTGAAAAAACTCGGAAAAATTGAGCGAATTTATTTATTGCCGACATCGGCACTGCTAACCGATACATCAAAGGCTGACGCATGAGAAAGCAACGTGGAGTAGCATTGATTGTGGTTTTATTGTTAGTGGCTTTGATGAGCTTATTAGCAGTACAAATGACCGAGCGGTTGCAGCTTAACTTTCATCGAGTACAAAACCAGGTCGAACATCAGCAAGGCTACTGGTATAGCTTAGGGGTTGAAGCACTGGCAGAGCAAGCACTAAAACAAAGTCTTAAAGACAGTAAAACCGTTAATTTAACTCAAGCTTGGGCTGTTGGTGAACAAAGTTATCCGTTAGATAGTGGCGCGGTAATCAGTGGTAACTTAACCGATAAACAAACCTGTTTTAACTTAAATGCTTTTAGAAATATCAAATCGAAAGCTGATAATAGTCAAAAACCATTTTTAGTGACTTATTTACAAAATATTCTCACTGAATCGGGTGTCGATGATTATGAAGCCGAGGTGATCGCTGACTCAAGTTGGGAATTTGTGGATAACAATACCACTGTGCAATCGGCTTATGGCGCTGAAGACAGTAGCTATGAAAGTTTCCAACCGCCCTATGTTAGCGCCAATGATTGGTTGGCTGATGGCAGCGAGTTTAGGGCGATTAATGGTGTTTCAGCCAAAATTTATCAACAAGTTAAAGGTTTAATTTGCGCTTTACCAACCGATGATATGTTGCTTAACGTCAATACCATTACCGAAAAACAAGCGGTGTTGCTATCGGCATTATTTGCGCCCTCATTATCATTAGATGACGCCAAAAAAATTATAGCTGATCGTGATAAAAATCATACCGTCTGGGACAGTGTTGCTGACTTTATGAAACTTATTCCGCAGCCACCAACAGCAAGTCCTGATTCAGGAACGGATAAAACTGCAACGAAAATGGAGCAATATCTAACAGTTACCAGCCATTATTTTTCGTTAGACGCTGAAATAAAAGTAGACCGTGCCCGAGTACGAACCGTGGCATTATTTAAACGTGATGATAAGAACAAGGTGACGGTCGTTCGTCGCCAATATGGAGGAATCCGTGAGCGAATTTCTGACGATAAGGCTAAGTAGCCGGCCGGGAATGCCGGTGCAATGGTTGGTCTGGTCGCCACTGCAAAATGAAGTGATTGCATCGGGCCAATTGGCGGATATTAATCAGTTAAGTGAATTAACCGAATATGCTGCAGCTCGCCCAGTGTATGGCTTAGTGCCAACCAGTGAGATGCTATTAACTCAAGTTGCGATTCCTGCTGGAAGCAGCCGTCAGTTAGCGGCGGTGTTACCGTACCTGCTAGAAGAAGAGCTTGCTCAAGATGTGGATAGCTTACATGTACAATTACTTAAACGTGATAATGATGTTGCGACGGTAGCGATTATTGAGCATCACAAAATCGCAATGTGGTTAGCAGCGTTTGCAGACTGTGGTATTGAGCTTAAAAAACTGATTCCCGATTGTTTATGCTTACCTTTATTTAATGATGGTTACAGTGCCGCTGAAATCGATGGGCAGTGGTTAATTCGTCAATCAGAAGCAATGGGCGTTTGTGCTGATAGTAGTTGGTTAGCTGCTTGGGTGACCGCGCAAAAAGCACCAATTATTGTTGATACGGTTGATGATCGTGGGGATGACGAAGGTGATGATATTACGCCTGAAGCGGAAGCCGCACGTTTGACGGAAGAAGTTGAATCGATTGTTGCCGCTACTGCGAGCTTGGCTCAAGTGACGATTCATCACTATACACCAGCACCAGCGAATATTCCTGGGCATTGGCAGCCTCAAACGCCAGAATTGGTGATGCAGTTACTCGCTATCGGTGCCGCAGAATCAAAGGCAACGTTGCTATCAGGGCCTTATAAACCGCAAGCGGCATGGCGTAAACATTTACAGCCATGGCGAAAAGTTGCTATTGCTGCAGCTGTACTATTGGTGGTGCTTATTGGTGAGCAAGTACTAACTACGCAGCGTTTAGAGCAACAAGCTAATGCTTACCGAGCTGAAAGTGAACGTATTTTTCGTCAAGTTTTACCACAGTTTAAACGTATCCCTTCGCAGAGCTATTTGAAAAATCAAATGAATGCGGCGTTAAAAAGTTTAGGTGGTCATGGTGAACAAAATGGCATGTTAATGTGGCTCAGTGAATTAAAGCCAGCATTAATAAAAGTGCCTTCGATTAAAGTTGTTAATCTTAAATATGATCAAACACGTGGTGAATTGCGCTTGCAGGCAACAGCGGCAGGGTTTCAAGATTTTGAACAGTTACGCAGTGCATTGAGTGCGCAGTTTGAGGTTGTTCAAGGTCAGTTAACCAAAGCAGATAATTTAGTCAGTGGTGCCGTGGTACTGAGGAGAAAAGCCTAATGGCAGAGATTAAGGCATGGTGGAAATCCCTCAGTCAGCGGGAACAACATTTACTGCTTGGAGCGGGCGGTGCATTGGTGGTTGCAATGTTATATTGGGGCGTATGGCAGCCGTTAAATCAACGCGCAGCCGTCGCTCAGAATAAGATCAATCAACAGCGCCAATTATTGACATGGGTTGAGCATAAAGCCAATCAGATTTCAGCTCTTAAACGTGCAGGTGGAACAGTCAATGTCAGTGATCAAGGGCTTAATCAAGTCATTAATGAAACCACGACTCGCTTTAAAATTGACTTAATTCGTATGCAGCCACGTAATGATGCGCTACAAGTGTGGGTGCAGCCATTACCGTTTGATACTTTGGTCAATTGGTTAGTGTATTTACAACAGAGCTATGGGATTAATACTCAGTTTATTGATCTCTCAAAAACCGATAAAAACGGCATGGTTGAAGTTAACCGTTTGCAGTTAGGACGAGGATAACCGTGAAATTTAAGTTAGCCGTCGGTGCCAGTTTTGGTGCAGTATTTATTGCCAGTTTAGTGGCTCATGTTCCTGCGAGTTGGTTATGGCAGCATGCACCTAAAATTAATGGTTTAGCCTTAGAAGGTATTACAGGAACACCATGGCAAGGCTCTGCTGGCAATGTTCGCTGGCAGAATCAACCTTTTGGGCACTTGCAATGGAATATGCGTATTGGTCGCTTGCTACAGGGTGAGCTTGCATTTGATGTTCGGTTTGGAAAAGGCAGTGAATTTCAACTTCAAGGACAAGGGGCAGTGGGTTATAACAGTGATGGCCCATTCGCGGAAAAATTATTGTTATCAATGCCTGCCGTTCAAGCAATAGCACAGGCTCAATTGCCTGTTCCGCTAACGGTAACAGGTAATTTAGAATTAACCGTTAGAAATTACCACTATGCCGCCCCCTATTGTAAAACACTTGATGCAACCTTAGCTTGGGTACAAGGATCAGCAGCAACCCCAATGGGAACGATAAACCCTGGGCCTGTTTTTGCTGATTTAAGTTGTGCTAAAGGTGCAGTTGTTGCCAAAATCAATCAAACCTCTGCTGATGTTAGCAGTGATTGGCAAGCTAACCTTGCTACCAATCGCCACTATAAATTTCATGGGTGGTTTAAACCGGGAGCACAATTTCCTGCTGGGCTTGCAAAACAATTAAAATGGTTAGGCGATCCGAATACTAAAGGTCAATATAAACTTAACTATTCAGGGCGACTGTAGCGTTAGTTAACATTTTAATCACAAAAGCATTAATAACCGGCAGTCGATTTCGACTGCCGCTTTCTTTCTGGTGATTATTCGCTTTTAATTAGAGTAAGCTTTTTTTATTCTGGTAATGCATTTCATTAAACAGGACCTAATCATGGCGATAGGCAAAGATAAACCCCAAATCTTAGCTGCTGAAGTTGTAGCACAATCACGACTTTTTAAAATTGAATCATTGGAATTACGTTTTTCTAATGGTGTCGAGCGCACTTATGAGCGCATGCAGCCAAGTGGACGCCATGCAGTATTGATTGTTCCGGTTACTGCTGATGGTGATTTATTACTTATTCGTGAGTATTCAGCGGGTACTGAGCGTTATGAATTAGGTTTTCCTAAAGGTTTGATTGATGCTGGTGAAACAGCACTTGAAGCAGCAAATCGTGAATTAAAAGAAGAGATCGGTTTTGGTGCGCAACGATTACAACCATTAAAAGAAGTAATTTTAGCCCCATCGTATTTTTCAAGCCGAATGACATTGTTTGTCGGCCAAGATTTATATCCCGAGCGTTTAGAAGGTGATGAGCCTGAGCCGTTAGAGATTGTTCGCTGGCCGTTAGCACAAGCTGAAGAGTTGCTAACACATGTTGATTTTGCAGAAGCGCGTAGTATTAGTGCGCTGTTTTTAGCCCTAAAGTATTTAGCTTGTGAGGAATAGCCAATGACACTTAACCATCTTATTCCTGAGGTGATCGATATTGCTCAAGCCTCTGGCCGCTTGATTTTAGATATTTATCAAAATGGTCAGTTTGAACAGCATATTAAATCAGATAATACCCCAGTAACCAGTGCTGACTTAGCCGCTAATCAATTAGTGGTTGAGCGACTATCATTACTGGCACCAGATATTCCGGTGTTATCTGAAGAAGATGCTAATATTTCGCTGACTGAACGTAGCCAATGGTCACGTTATTGGCTGATCGACCCACTTGACGGCACTCAAGAATTTATTGCTGGTAGTGGTGATTTTGCCACTATCATTGCACTTATTGAGAATAATAAGCCGGTAATGGGGGTGGTGTATGCACCAGTCTCTGGCGTGACATATTATGCCGCGCAAGGCCAAGGGGCACATAAAATTACTGCTGATGGTGAAACGCGTGTGATCTCAACTAACAAACACCAGTCACCATTACGTGCGCTGACAATTGCGATTAGCCGACGTCAGAATGTTGATATCACTAAGGCGCGATTTGATAGTCAATATCAATATAATGTCGTTGAACTTGGCTCTGCTTCTCTAAAAGCATGTTTAGTCGCTGAAGGGGGAGCTGATTGCTATTTACGTTTAGGACCAACGGGGGAGTGGGATACCGCGGCAACACAATGTATTGTTGAAGAAGCGGGCGGGCGAATTTTTAATACCCATATTACACCGTTGTCTTATAACTTACGCCAGACATTGGAAAATCCTAACTTTATTGTGTTAGGTGATGAACAGTTACCATGGACATCGATTCTAACTGCTGATGATCGCTTAATGACTGCCGAATAAAATTATCGCGAGTACAACATATAACGATGACGGAGCCTCAATGGCTCCGTTATTATTGTAATTTAGTGATAGTTAAAATAATCGATTAAGACCATTTAATGCCGCGACGCGAAATGCTTCTGCCATTGTCGGGTAATTAAAGGTGGTGTTAGCAAAATACTCAATAGTATTTCCTGCGCCTTTTTGTTCCATGATCGCTTGGCCAATATGAATGATTTCAGCAGCACGTTCGCCAAAGCAATGAATACCGAGGATTTGTTTGGTGTCACGATGGAATAAAATTTTTAAACTCCCAACTTCAGTTCCTGCAATTTGAGCGCGCGCTAAGTGTTTAAATTGCGACCGACCGACTTCATAAGGAATTTTTGCCGCAGTTAATTGTTGCTCTGTTTGACCGACAGAACTGATCTCTGGCAGGGTATAAATACCAGTGGGAATATTAGCGATTAATTGTCCTTGCGCTTTACCAGTACTGATAGCTTGTGCCACAAATCGGCCTTGATCATAAGCCGCACTAGCAAGACTAGGGTAGCCAATCACATCCCCAACCGCATAGATATGTTCTACCGTGGTTTGATAGTTACTATTAACTCGTAGTTGACCGCGCGAGTCAGCTTCTAAACCAACATGCTCTAATGCCAGTTTATCGGTATTACCAGTACGTCCATTGGCATACAGTAAACAATCAGCGCGCATCTTTTTGCCTGATTGTAAATGCACAATAACCCCGTCATCAGTGCCTTCTATGGTCTCAAAAGTTTCATCATTACGGATCATGGTACCGGTATTGGTGAGGTGATAAGACAATGAGTCTGACATTTCGTTATCAAGAAATTCCAACAATCGTTGTCGAGTGTTAATCAAATCAACTTTAACCCCAAGCCCTCTAAAAATAGACGCATACTCACAGCCAATAACGCCTGCGCCATAAATAATAATATGACGCGGATCATGGGCTAATTGTAAAATTGAATCACTGTCATAAACGCGCGAATGCGTGAAATCAACACCAGCGGGTTGATAAGGGCGTGAACCCGTTGCAATAATAAATCGCTCAGCACTGAAATAATCAATGCTGCCATCATTGCAAGTCACGCTGACTGTATGAGAGTCAACAAATTGAGCTTCGCCATGAATTATTTGGCAGTGATTGCGATCATAAAAACCTTGCCGCATACGAGTTTGTTTGCTGACAACTTCTGCTGCATGGTGAAGGATCTGACTAAAGGTACGGTGTAAGGTTGAGGTGTCGTTGCAATAGAGTGGGTTTTGATTGAATTCGATAATTCTGCTTACAGCATGACGTAATGATTTTGATGGAATCGTTCCCCAATGCGTACAGCCACCACCAACGCTATTTTCGCGCTCAATAATCGCAACTTTAAACCCAGCTTTAGTGAGCCCCATTGCAGCCCCTTCACCACCAGGACCACTGCCAATAACGATGACATCAAAATGATTATTTGGTGTGGATTGGTTATTAGACATAGCCTCATTCCTTGATTGGGTTATTTTATGTGAATAGCTATTATGGTAACGGTTTGGCTGATAGGGATGAATGGTTACATAGTCAGAGCTCGAACTGAGTCACGAAGTTTTTATTATTAATCAAACGTTATAGATCCTGATCGGTTATTAAACAAGCACCACAGTTTGTGATGTAAAATGCAAAATGATACTAATCTGGCTTTGCGTCAGTCGCACTCTACCTTTACTATGTGAGGGTAGAGCGTCGTTACAATGACGCGGATGTTACTGTGTAAGCAGAGTATCATTGTAAGAAAATCACAGAGAAGCAGATAACTCATGGGGATTAGGGCTCAGCAAAAAGAAAAAACTCGGCGTTCATTAATTGATGCCGCTTTTAGCCAATTAAGTGCCGAGCGAAGTTTTTCTAATTTAAGTCTACGTGAAGTTGCGCGTGAAGCTGGTATTGCTCCAACATCATTTTATCGTCACTTTAAAGATATGGATGAGTTAGGGTTAACTATGGTTGATGAAGGCGGATTAATTCTTCGTCAATTAATGCGTCAGGCACGACAACGTATTGCTACCGAAGGCAGTGTTATCCGCACCTCGGTAGAGACTTTTATGGAGTTTATTGAAAGTAGTCCTAACGTATTCCGCTTATTGCTTCGTGAGCGTTCTGGTACATCGCCAGCTTTTCGAGCTGCTGTTGTGCGAGAGATACAACATTTCGTGGCGGAACTGGCTGAGTATCTTGAGGCTAAAACTGGGGTAACTCATGAAGAAGCATATACTCAAGCTGAAGCGTCAGTGACATTGGTCTTTAGCTCGGGTGCTGAAGCACTTGATCTAGATAGCCATGCTCGTGCTGAGCATGCAGAAAGACTGATTATGCAACTTAGAATGATTGCAAAAGGTGCCTATTGGTATCGAAAAGAGCGTGAGCGTCGAGAGCTCAGGCAGAAACTATAATTTCATTTTTATTTTGGTGAAGTATATATGGACAAGCAACAACTTAAAGCAGAGCGTAAGACACTGATTTTATCTGGACTAACAGGTTTATGTGGTTACGGCACTCTGGCTGTATTGTTTTCAAGCTATGTAACGTTCTCTATTTTCCCTGTCTTGGCGTTTGCCATGGCATTATACTGCTTATATCAAGAATATATGCGTAAGCCGATGGCTGAAGGTGTTCCTGCTGTTGCAAGTGCATGTTTCTTTGTCGGTGTATTTGGCTACGCGGCATTACTTCGTGCTGAATACCCAGATATGGGGTCAAATTTCATTCCATTAATGATTACTCTAGCATTGCTATTTTGGGTGTCATACAAAATGGGTGTAATGGATAAGAAAGAGAAAAAAGCAGCGTAAGTATCTTGCGATGATAAAAACAAAAAGGCGCTATAAGCGCCTTTTTTATGTCTATATTGTGGCTAATTAAGCTTATTTACGCTCAAGCACAACTCCAGCTTCCATGTGATGGGTGTAAGGGAATTGGTCAAATAACGCGAATCGAGTAATGTTATGGGTTTCAGTTAGAATCGCCAAATTATCGCGCAGGGTTTCAGGATTGCACGAGATATACATAATATTATCGTAACCTTGCACCATACGGCAGGTACCGTCATCCATACCTGAACGTGGTGGATCAACAAAAATGGTGTTGCAATTATAACTTTGCAAATCAACATTCTGATCTTTTAGACGACGGAATTCACGTTTACCCGCCATCGCATCAGTAAAATCTTCCGCTGACATACGAATGATTTGCACGTTTTCAATGTTGTTTACCGCAATATTGTATTGGGCTGAATCAACCGAAGGTTTTGCGAGTTCAGTTGCCAGTACGCGCTCAAAATTTGGCGCGAGTGCAAGTGAAAAATTACCGTTACCACAATACAGCTCAAGTAAGTCACCAGCACTATCTTGAGTGCAATCAACCGCCCATTCCAACATTTTCTGAGCAACTTCACCATTTGGCTGAGTAAAGCTATTTTCAACTTGTTTGTAAGTTAATGTTTTATCATGAACTTTTAGTTCTTCAATGACAAAATCTTGATCTAAGACGATTTTCATCTTACGTGCACGACCAATTAGGTTTAATTTAAACCCTTCGTCATTCAAACGTTGCTTTAATTGTTTTGCAGCTTGAGTCCATTCGTCATCTAACTGGCGGTGGTAAAGCATTGAAACTAGGATTTCACCACTTAATGTTGATAAGAAATCGACTTGGAACAGTTTATGACGTAGGGCTTTTATTGGCTTGATTGCATCAAGTAACATTGGCATTAAATCGTTAATTAAACGGCTTGCTGCAGGGAACTGATCAACACGGTACTTTTCACGCGTGTGTTGATTGAACATGATGTAATACAGTTCTTCGCCTTCGTGCCATACACGAAATTCTGCACGCATACGGTAATGCTCTGCAGGAGAGGCAAACACCTCCAATTCAGGCGTTTCAAAATCGCTAAGTAGATCTTGAATACGGGCTGCTTTTTCATCCAACTGTGGCTGGTAGTCAGCGGTATTAAGGACGGTGGATGTCATAGTGTGTGCCTCGACTGCTCAAAATAAGACCGCAGATTTTATTGTATTGCACACTGATGTCCAGTGTTGGGGCAAATTAAAATTGCGGAGACCCTAAAAATCTATCACTAATAACAAACAAAACTAGACATAAAAGCAATACACCACTAGCATTCGCGCTGTGCTGGTTAGCCTTGGAAGGCTAGGGAATACGGTGTAAATCCGTAACTGACGCGCAGCGGTAATAGAGAACGAACGCACATGGATGTAATCCAAACACTGTTGATGCTCCCTACAAATAATCAGTGCATGATTTAGTATAGTGACAATGGGAAGTTGTTGCCTAGGCGACCAAATGGTCATGCTCTTAAGTCCGAATACCAACCAGCAGACAAGCAATCTTGCTTTGATATAAACGCGACTTAGGAAATTGTAATGAAAAAATCCCTTTTAGCAGCGACAGTAGCGTCGTTGTGTCTCCCTTCTTTTACTTCATTTGCCGCCGACACGACATCTGATGATGTGATGGTAGTAACGGCTAACCGCTTTGAGCAACCAGTAACATCTGTCCTAGCGCCTTTTAATGTTGTCACTCGTCAAGATATCGATAACGTGCAGGCGAAAACATTAACTGAAGTATTGAGCTTATTACCAGGGGTGCAGATCACTCAAAATGGTGGCCGAGGCCAAAGTTCAAGTATTTTTGTTCGCGGGGCAAACTCCGATCAAGTATTAGTCTTGGTTGATGGCATTCGTATGGCTCGCTCAGTTGCTGGCAACGTTGATTTTAACCAAATTCCATTAACTCAAGTTGAGCGGATTGAATTTACGCGCGGTGCGCGAGCTGCGATCTATGGTTCCGAAGCGATTGGTGGTGTGATAAATATCATCACCCTGACAGGTACAGATACGCCATCAAAAACGAAGTTAGATTTAGGTATTGGGAGTCATAACTACCAAGAGGCTAATGCTTCCGGTGCCTATAATATTGGGGATAAAACCGTATTACAGTTAGCTGCAGGTTACGAAAATGATAAAGGCTATAATGTTCATCCTCAACCAGGATTGAATGACGGTGATAAACATGGTTTTGATAGCCGTAATGCATCGTTAGCACTGCATCATCAATTTAGTGATCAAGTTTCAGGCTATGTCGCAACTCGGTGGTATAAAAATCATTACCAATATGATGGTTCAAGTATCTATTCTGGGCATCAGTATGTAAGAGCCGAAACGGAATTTAATGATTACTCTGCAGGTTTAAAATATGCTCAAAATAGCTATAAATCATCACTGATATTTGATTATCAAAAGCAAGATAACCTGGATCTTATTGATAAAACTAATGTCGTGAATCGTAAAGATCAATATCATCAGCGTAATATTCAATGGCATAACCAGTACCAACTATTATCGACACTGTCGGTGAGTGGTGGTATCGATTGGCGTCAAGAACAATGGAATGATTTAACTGGTTTTGCTGGCAATAAAGAACGAGATAATACTGGTTACTATGCGATTGGCTTATGGGATTACTCGCCTGTTAGTATCGAAACCAGTGTTCGTCTAGATGATAATCAGCAATATGGCACTCATTCAACTTATAATATCGCTGGTGGCTGGTATTTGAATGACAATATTCAATTACGTGGTTCATACGGCACCGCATTTAAAGCACCGAACCTTTATCAATTGTATGTGAAAAGTGCTTGGTCAACTGGTAACCCTAATTTAAATCCTGAAACCTCAAAAAATATCGATGTCTCCTTACATGCTGATTACGACATTGGTAGTTTGGCGGTAACTGCATATCAAATGCGCATTGACGATTTAATCAGTTATACCGGCGGTACACCGTCTTATGAAAATGTTGCAGGCGAAAGCAAAATCAAAGGTGTTGAAGTCGAAGCTGATTTTGATACCGGTATTATTAGTCACCAGCTAAACTTTGATTTTAAAGATCCTCGAGATAGCGAAGGTAAGCAGCTAATACGTCGTGAAAAGTTCTCATTTAAATGGGTCGGTAGCGCGAGTTATGGCGATCTAGATACTGCGGTAACGTACCAGTATCACGGTAAACGCCCAGATTTTGATGTCGAATTACCCGCTTATGATACATGGGATCTGGCATTAACTTATTGGTTACAGCCTAAACTTGCACTAAAAGGCCGAGTCGCGAACTTGCTGAATGAGGATTACGAAACAGCTGCTGGTTATGCAATGCCTGGTCGAACGTTCTACACCAGTATTAATTACCAGTTTTAATATTTGATGATGTATAGATAAAGACCGCCATTGTGCGGTCTTTTTGATGGTGATGCAGATGAAAACAAAAATAATGATCAGTTGGTCATCAGGTAAAGATTCAGCATTAACCCTATGGCGGTTATTGAATGATTCAGACTATGAGGTTGTTGGACTGTTCACAACTCATGTAAATAACGATGTTCCCTTTCAAGCGACGCCAATCTCGGTTGTTAAACAACAAGCACTGCTGATTGGTTTACCGTTAGTGCTGATTGCATTACCTGAAGTATTTCCCGCCAATGATATTTATCAGCAGGCGATTATTGATGGCCTAAAAAATTGTGGCTTACCGTTTGATGCTGTCGCTTTTGGTGATTTGTTTGATAATGGTATTGCTGATTATCGCCGACAGTATATTGAGCCTGCAGGATGGCAATGTATTTTTCCTTTATTAGGTCAACCTAGCACTCAATTAGCCAATGAAATTATTGAGTCTGGAATTAAAACTAAATTAGTCACCATTGATAGTACTCAATTAGCTCGTCAATTTTGTGGGCGTTGGTTTGATCATCAGTTATTAAATGAGTTACCGACAGCAATTGATCCGTGTGGTGAAAATGGTGAGTTTCATTCATTGGTCGTTGATGCGCCTTTTTATCAGCAGTCACTACTTATAAAGTGGTTAACTTGCGAAATAGAGACGCGATTTTGTTATCAACGCTATATGGTTATCGAGACAGGCACTTTGCCGAACGTTGATATCGCAGTATCATGACAGCTTGATATCGTAATAAGGTCAGTGGTAGTGAAAAAAGTTGTTATTTTTGATTCTGGAGTGGGCGGTTTATCTGTTTATCAAGAGATCCATGCTTTACTACCGCAAGTGCAGTTCATTTATGCTTTTGATAACGCAGCTTTTCCTTATGGCGAGCTTGATGATGCCACCTTAATTAAGCGTACTAATTATATTGTGACGTTACTTGCTAACCAGTATCAAGCTGATTTAATCGTTATTGCTTGTAATACCGCCAGCACGATTGTTTTACCTTCTTTGCGTCAACAGTTAACCATTCCTGTGGTGGGCGTAGTACCAGCAATAAAACCAGCCGCTTTAATTAGTCAGACTAAATCCATTGGGTTACTAGCCACTCCTGCAACGGTAAATCGAGATTATACCCATCAATTAGTACAGCAGTTTGCTAATGGGTGTGAAGTTAAGATGATTGGTTCGACACGATTAGTTGAAATGGCAGAGCAGAAACTACGCGGTAAAACTGTAGATATAGGGGAATTGGAACAAATTCTAAAACCTTGGCAAGGGACAATTGATAGTATCGTTTTAGGTTGCACCCACTTTCCACTGATCAAGCAAGAAATTCAGACCGCCTTTAAGCACTCAGTTAATGTGGTGGATTCTGGTAAAGCAATAGCTAAGCGAGTTGCACTATTATTAGGGGCGTCAAGTGGCGTTATGGTGCCTAGTAATACAATAAAGAATGTCACATACAGCAGCGCCGCAACATATGATGCTGCGGCGCTGAATAAAAGCTTAAATGCAATGCAGTTAGATACTATTCAAGATCTAAGCTATCCGCATTTTTAGGTTCATTAGCCTCACGTACTTTTAGTGTGCGTTGACCATATTCTTGATTGTTAAGTTGCTCAATGGCATGTTCCGCATCTTGGCTGCTCATAACAACAAAGCCAAAGCCTCTACGCTTGCCTGTACGCTTGTCTTTCATTAAGCGTACGGCAAAAACATCACCATGCTCAGCGAAAAGATTTTTTACGTCACTCTCATTTGCACGATAAGGAAGGTTGCCAACATAAAGTGTTTTACTGCTCTGAGAGGGATCTGATTCATCAAGGATGGTATGTTTACTTTCTTGCATAAAGTGTAACGCCAGTCCTGTTAGCATTGCACCTAATGCAAAACTGATGGCTGGTGGAGTACTACCGAACATACTAAAGATTAAGGCGCCAATGATAGCGATAGCAATCACGGTTATTGTGGTTTGGTTGTTTGATTTCATATTTAAAGTACATCTCAAAAGGGAAAGAGAAGAATGCATTAAGTTGGTGTTTTAACATCAAGCTTACAATGATGCCAATTTTAATGACTTGTAATTAATAATAATTGAGCTCAAATTTACTCGCATGTGCTTATTACAGTCACATTGTTCACATTAGATGAAATAATCGGCAATTACATTCTTTTTTTTTAAAAAGGCTTGTCAGAGTGATCAAAGTCTCTATAATGCGGCTCCATCGAAAGGGGATACGGCTCAACAACCGACAGAGTTCAAACTTTTTATCTCCCAGATTATTAGTGATAATTAATCTTTAATTCAATGAATATTAGATAATTATTTAAAAAATTTCTTCTGCTGATATAGCGAAGAGAGTCAATAAGACGTTTTAAATGATAAAATTTCTTATTGACTTTATATTTGGCTTACGTATTATACGCGGCCTGACTTACTGAGGCGGTTAACGCTAACATGTTGAAAGTCAACGTTCTTTAACAATTTGACCATGCAATCTGTGTGGGCACTCGTTGAATAGTTAAGTCGAAAGATTTATCAATGAACTGAGTGACCTAGAGCTAGAAATAGTTCGATTGCTTTTTTGTTTTACTTTTTTATAAAAAGTAAAAATAAGAAAGCGGCACAGTCAATTCATTATCGTTCTGTTGGAACGATAATAGCTTTAAAATTACACTCTTTATTTATGAAGAGTTAGTTTTGAAGTCAGTATTCATTGAGCCGTTTCGAAAGAAACAACAAAACTTTAATTGAAGAGTTTGATCATGGCTCAGATTGAACGCTGGCGGCAGGCCTAACACATGCAAGTCGAGCGGTAACAG